>NZ_JBXWPT010000001.1:0-794832 GCF_059612005.1 Ruegeria sp. CDSA141 | reverse complement strand
CCAAAAGTCTTCCTGTCGGCCATCGCTCTAGCAGCCACCGTGCTGTTCTGGCTGTAAATCAATGAGTCTAGAGCCTAACAAAAGATAAAATATGTTGAGAACATTACACTATTTCGATTTTCAGAACAGTAAGGTATACCTGACCTCGGCTGACGTTCTACCTGGTCGAGATGGAAATTTACCTTGCTCAGACCTTCAATTTCATGCTCAACGCGATGTGTCTTCCCCATTTGAGGATTCAAATGCCCCAAGCGTATCTGTATCTGATGCTAGCCGTTATTGCGGAAACCATTGGCACCACCGCGTTGCAGGCCAGTCAACAATTCACGCGGTTTTGGCCGTCCGTCCTTGTGGTCGTGGGGTACGGAGTCGCTTTCTACTTCATGGCGTTGACGCTGAAATTCATGCCTGTTGGCATTGTCTACGCGATCTGGTCAGGTCTGGGAATTTTTCTGATCGCCGTGATCGGTTTCATCGTTTTCGGTCAAAAACTGGATTGGCCGGCGGTACTTGGCCTTACCATGATATTGGCGGGAATCCTGATCATTCACCTCTTTTCCAAGACTGCTGGTCACTGATCCACGGTTAGGGCTGGTATATTTTGTCGCGCCGCGCTATGCGCGCGGCAACTTCCCGTTCAAAGGCTGACCTCTCATGGACCTGCGCAATATCGCAATCATCGCTCACGTTGACCACGGCAAGACGACCCTGGTGGATGAGCTGCTCAAACAATCCGGCGCGTTCCGGGAAAACCAGTCCGTGGCGGAACGCGCCATGG
The DNA here is from genome assembly GCF_059612005.1 of Ruegeria sp. CDSA141. Classification (NCBI taxonomy): domain Bacteria; kingdom Pseudomonadati; phylum Pseudomonadota; class Alphaproteobacteria; order Rhodobacterales; family Roseobacteraceae; genus Ruegeria; species Ruegeria sp. CDSA141. Next base: position 794,054 of record NZ_JBXWPT010000001.1, on the reverse strand, counting down.
ACAGCAACGATCTGGAACGCGAACGTGGTATCACCATTCTGGCCAAGGCAACTTCGGTCGAGTGGAAAGACACCCGCATCAACATTGTCGACACACCCGGCCACGCCGATTTCGGCGGTGAAGTGGAACGCATTCTCAGCATGGTCGACGGAGTTGTCCTACTGGTTGACGCCGCAGAAGGCCCGATGCCGCAGACCAAGTTCGTGACCTCCAAGGCCCTGGCTCTGGGTCTTCGCCCAATCGTGGTTCTGAACAAGGTCGACAAACCGGACGCGGAACCTGACCGCGCACTGGACGAGTGCTTTGACCTGTTCGCAAACCTCGGTGCCGATGACGACCAGCTGGACTTTCCGGCGATGTACGCCTCGGGCCGTTCGGGCTGGGCAGACATGGAGCTGGACGGCCCCCGCAAGGACCTGAGCGCCCTGTTTGACCTGATCGTCGATCACGTCCCTGCCCCCAAGCAGGTCGAGCACAAGGACGAGCCGTTCCGGATGCTGGCCACAACTTTGGGCAGCGATCCGTTCATCGGCCGCATTCTAACAGGTCGTGTGGAAAGCGGCACTCTTAAGGCAGGCGACAACCTCAAGGCGCTCAGCCGCGATGGAACGGTGATCGAAAACTTCCGCGCTTCGAAAATACTTGCATTCCGCGGACTGGCACAGCAGCCCATCGACGTGGCAGAAGCCGGTGACATCGTCACCATCGCAGGCATGAGCAAAGCCACAGTGGCAGATTCCCTTGTTGCTCCGCAGGTCGAAGAAGCCCTGCCTGCACAACCCATCGACCCGCCGACGATTACCGTTACTTTTGGGATCAACGATTCTCCGTTGGCCGGTCGGGATGGCAAGAAGGTTCAGTCACGCGTTATCCGTGATCGCCTGATGAAAGAAGCCGAATCGAATGTTGCGATCCGCATCACCGACACGCCCGGCGGCGAGGCATTCGAGGTCGCAGGCCGAGGCGAATTGCAGATGGGTGTTCTGATCGAGAACATGCGCCGTGAGGGTTTCGAACTCAGCATCTCGCGCCCGCAGGTTTTGTTCCGCGAAGAAAACGGGCAACGTCTGGAACCCATCGAGGAAGTCACCATCGACGTGGATGATGAATACTCCGGCTCGGTGATCGAAAAGATCACCGGCGCACGCAAAGGTGAGTTGGTCGAAATGCGCCCCGCAGGTGCTGGCAAGACCCGCATCATTGCCCACGTACCGTCCCGCGGCCTGATCGGCTATCACGGCGAGTTCCTGACCGACACGCGCGGTACGGGCGTATTGAACCGCGTGTTCCACGACTGGGCTCCGCACAAAGGTCAGATCCCGGGGCGTCGGGCGGGCGTTCTGATCTCGATGGAAAAAGGTCAGGCCGTCGCTTATGCCCTCTGGAACCTCGAGGAGCGAGGTCGGATGTTTGTCGGCCCCCAAACGGATGTCTATCAAGGCATGGTGATAGGTGAGCATTCTCGCGACAATGATCTGGAAGTGAACCCGCTGAAAGGCAAGAAACTGACCAACGTACGCGCCAGCGGTTCAGACGACGCCGTTCGCCTGACACCCCACATTCAGTTCTCACTGGAAGAGGCGATTGCGTATATTGACGACGATGAACTGGTCGAGGTCACACCCAACGCTGTACGCCTGCGCAAGCGCTTTCTCGATCCTCACGAACGGAAGCGGATGGCCAAGTCGGCCTGATCATTCGGGCAACCCGCCGTCGCAATCAGAAACAATTGCCTCAGTGTGGCATTTTTGCGTCCAAACGGACAAAAGATGAAAAATAGACAACCGGGCAATACGCCCGGTTTTCTTTTGAAAAGAGAATTCTTTCTGCTTTAAGTTGCATTAAGATTTTGCCACTCACCCACTCCACGTATTGTGATTGAGACCCATTTAAGGTGAAAATATGCCAGTTGTGTGACGTGGTTCATAAACACCGGCGCATCGGTGGTTCATATGAACACGTAGTTGAATATCGAGTTTCGAGGAGTTTCAAATGGGTGTCCAATCAAGCAGTATCCCGCTTTTTTTTGTAGCCACTACTTTTTTATTTTCGCCCACTGGCGAAGCATTCGCAGCCGGGACGTGTACGATTCAAACGGCCAGACAATCCGCTGCGTCCGCGCAGGTTCTATGTGAGTGCGACGCTGTAACATCGGGTATGATCCGATACATTCAGCGCCGGCACGATTTCGAACAAATTCTTGCGCGTGTCGGAGCTGAATGTACGCCACTTGCAGACTTGCTTTCTGATTTTCCGACAGCATCGATCGGCGCAAGTGATCAGCGGTCCGGTGATGGTCCGTCTGATGAGACTGCCGACAGCAGCCCCGCTTTCGGTGGTGGCGGCGGTTCAGGCGGTGGAGCTGGCACCACTGGCGCTGGAGGCGGTGGCACTGGCGGTGAAGGTGGCGGCACTGGTGGTGAAAACGAAGGCGGTGGCGAAGGCGGCGGCGGTGGCGAAGGCGGCGGCGAAGGTGAAGGCGGCGGCGAAGGTGAAGGCGGCGGCGAAGGCGGCGGCGAAGGTGAAGGCGGCGGCGAAGGTGAAGGCGGCGGCGAAGGTGAAGGCGGCGGCGAAGGTGAAGGCGGCGGCGAAACGTTCTAGTGTGGAAGCAAAAATACCGGTGCAAGATTCGATTGCACCGGTATTCACTTTCTCAAAAAAGGTTTTCAGTTTTCCTCAGCTATGCCCGTAAACACCAACCCAACTTCCGGGCCGGTTCGGGTCTTGCATACGAAGAAACAGGTACCGCGTCGCTGTCCAGGGTTTGATACGGTTTGTGAGGTTGTCCAAAACCAAATCACCGTTTGAAGAGCGGTACACCAGCACCGCATGAGGCACCCGGCGCGTGTCCAGAACAGTAGCGATCAAGAGTTTGCTTGGATCGACCCCCGCATGGATCAAGTCTCTTTTCTTCAACAGCGCGAAGTCCTCACAATCACCGCCCCTGGCGGTGGGCAGCGCCCATCGCTCGGTCGTTTTGTACTGAGATTGATCGGTGACTTCGCGGGTCGACCTGTTCACACGCCGGTTAATTTGTTCGACAACCTTCAGTTCTTGCTGACTGGACAAGGATACGGATCGCTTTCCTGCGCAGGCCCAATTGTATTGAGCGCACAAGTTGGCGGCTCCGGACGGAGGTGGTGAAGACGCGACACTTGGGATAAACCCAATCCCGGACGCATGCGCGACCGAGGTCATGGCAAAGGTGCAGATGCCTAAAACACAGATGCTGACGACCCGCACCGAAACCGGCAAAAGTCTGGAACCAATCCGTTTGGCCAGATTTGTAAAGTGTTTCATGCCTGTACCCCAATCCGGTGTTTTTCGCACGATCGCACGTCAAACAGGGTCGCATTCCGATTCATGAAACTATCTGCGAACAACCCTGCCCAAGCAATCACCTAAAAAGTTGAAGGGGAAAAAGGGCGAAATTTCGTCCGCTAATCTGACCTTTTCGCGCAAGAAATTGGATGGCTCGGCCACAATTCGGGCGCGAAGCTCTAAAATCTGCGGCACCAAAATCACGTAAGTGCCTGCAATAATGTAAAATTAATCTCAGCCCATGTTTGCGGGCTGAGTTTCCTTGATCGATTTTGACATAAGCAGATGATTGCCTATTCGTTGCCAGACTCTACGGCAAACGACGTTTCAAGTCGTGAAACCTGGCGATCACTCTGTGATTTCAACCACAACCAATTCACGTTCACTTGCCTCGCGTGCGTGACTCAGTGCCTGCTGATAATCATCCGAATTGTAACACTCGACCGCTGCTTCAAGCGATGGGAACCGGGCGACGACATTACGTGGTCGCTCCTTGCCTTCCAACTGAACATAACGCGCGGCACGGGCGATGAAGGCTCCCCCGTGCTTGGCAATGGCTGGTCCTGCCAATTCAGCGTATTTTCCGTACGCCTCGGCATCAGTCACCGTTACATGCGCAATCCAAAGTGCCGCCATCTTATCCTCCCAAAACCTGTTCTGCGGCCTTGATCGCCGCATCCGCATTCGACGCGTCCTTGCCGCCGCCCTGAGCCATATCCGGACGACCGCCACCGCCTTTGCCGCCCAATTCCACCACGGCGGCCTTGACCAGGTCGACCGCCGAAATGGTCCCTGTCAGGTCTTCGGTAACGCCGGCCGCAACCGCAGCCTTGCCGCCTGTATCCGCGATAAGCAGCACCGCACCTGACCCAAGTCGAGCCTTGTGTTCGTCGATCAATGCCGGAAGATCTTTCCCGGATACACCGCTGAGGGCCTGTGCCATGAACTTCACTCCGTTCACATCACGTGCCTCGGCGCCACCACCCTTCCCGGCCCCGCCGGACATCGCAAGATCACGACGCAACTGAGCCACTTCATTCTGCAGTGACTTGCGTTCCTCCAACAGGCCCTTCACGCGTGCCACAACATCGTCCGGCTGCGCCTTCAGTTCCAACGCCACCTTTGCAAGACGTTGATCCTGCGCCGAAAGGTACCGAAAAGCTTCATCCCCGGTCAGCGCTTCGATGCGACGCACGCCGGCACTGCTTGCACTGTCCCCCATCACGACAAACGTGCCAATGTCACCCGTCTGGCGCACATGGGTACCGCCACACAGTTCAATCGACCATGTCTCGCCATCATGGCCCTTGCCCGTAGACGCCTTGCCCATCGAAACAACACGAACCTCGTCACCGTATTTTTCACCGAACAATGCCTGCGCGCCCAGTTTGCGCGCATCATCTGGTGTCATGACCCGTGTCTCGACAGCCGAGTTCTGGCGGATGAAGTCGTTCACCTCACGTTCGACTTTCTGGATTTCCTCAAGACTCAGCGCTTTGGAATGGCTGAAGTCGAACCGCAAACGATCGGCCGCATTCAGCGAGCCGCGCTGCGCCACGTGGTCGCCCAGCGTTTCCCGTAGTGCTTCATGCAGCAGGTGCGTGGCCGAGTGGTTGGCCCGGATTGCAGTGCGGCGCGCATGATCGACTTCCAGCTCGACAGCATCACCTTTTGACACAGCACCGCTGACGACCGTCACCTTATGTGCATAGACTTTCCCATCGGCGAATTTCCTGGTGTCCTCCACCCGGCTGAGGTGATCGCGATCTTCTAGGCGCCGCAACTCGCCAGTGTCACCGACCTGGCCACCTGCCTCGCCGTAGAATGGGGTCTGGTTCACCACGACCCAGCCGCTGTCGCCTGCATCGATCTTTTCAACCAAAGCGCCGTCAACAACCAAAGCAGCAACCTGAGCTTCAGCCTTCTCGGTGTCATAGCCAAGGAAGTCGGTCGCCCCGGCGGTATCCAGAACATCGAACCAGACTGCCTGATCAGCAGCTTCACCCGACCCCGCCCAGGCAGCTCGTGCCTTGGCCTTCTGTTTCGCCATCGCCGCGTCAAAACCGTCTGTATCAACCGTCCGGCCCTTCTCACGCAGCGCATCCTGCGTCAGGTCCAGCGGGAAGCCATAAGTATCGTACAGCTTAAAGGCCGCTTCACCGGATAATGGCGCACTCTCGGAAAGGCCAGATACTTCGTCGTCAAGCAGCTTCAGCCCCCGATCCAGCGTCTGCTTGAAGCGGGTTTCTTCAAGCAACAAAGTCTCTTCAATCAATGGCTGTGCCTGGGTCAACTCTGAATAGTGCCCACCCATTTGTTGTACGAGTGACGGTACGAGTCGGTACATGACCGGATCCTTGGCACCCAACAGGTGAGCATGGCGCATGGCACGACGCATGATGCGACGCAGAACATAACCGCGGCCGTCATTGCTCGGCATCACGCCATCCGCAATCAGGAACGAGGTCGAACGCAAGTGGTCCGCAATCACACGGTGGTGCACGTTCTGATCCCCGTAAGGATCCACGTCAGTCGCATCGGCCGACGCTTCAATCAGTGCCTTGAACAGATCGGTGTCATAATTGTCATGGCTGCCCTGCAACAACGCACCGATGCGCTCGAGCCCCATGCCCGTATCGATCGATTGCATGTCGAGTTCGACCATCGAGCCGTCTTCAAACTGCTCGTTCTGCATGAAAACGACGTTCCAGATTTCAATGAATCGATCGCCATCCTCTTCGGCCGATCCCGGAGGGCCACCCCAGATGTGGTCGCCATGATCGTAGAAGATTTCGGTACACGGGCCGCAGGGGCCGGTCGGACCCATCTGCCAGAAATTGTCACTGGTGGCGATGCGGATGATCCGGTCTTCGGGAACACCGACCTTTTTCCAAATTTCAAACGCCTCGTCATCAGTATGATAGACCGTAGCAAGCAGGCGGTTCTTGTCGATTCCGAATTCCTTGGTGATCAGTTCCCACGCGAACGGGATCGCTTCGTGTTTGAAGTAATCACCGAACGAAAAGTTCCCCAACATCTCGAAGAATGTATGGTGGCGCGCAGTGTAGCCCACATTGTCGAGGTCGTTATGCTTGCCGCCAGCACGCACACATTTCTGCGCTGTGGTGGCGCGCTTGTAGTCACGTGTTTCCAGGCCGGTGAACAGGTTCTTGAACTGTACCATGCCCGAATTGACGAACATAAGCGTAGGGTCGTTGCGCGGCACCAGCGGGCTGGACGCCACGACCTCATGCCCCTGTTTTTCAAAGTAGTTCAGAAAGGTCGATCGGATGTCGTTCAGGGTTGGCATAGGGCTCTCTCGGCGCACATAAATCTTGGTCTCCGCAGGTTTATCCCCCCGTCAGAGGAGTGTCCACAGCAGAGGTGTGCCCGAACGAAACAAGGCGGCCCGACGACAAGCCGCTATAGATAAATATTTACGAGCTTTCGACCAGCAGCTAGGCTGCTGGTCGTTTTCGTTAAGAAATATGAGCTTGTGACGTGCCGGAACGCAAGAAGGCTTCGCGAAAATCTTCGAACAAAATAAGAACTCGGTTTCCTCGCCTGCCTGGAGGTTTCTCAGTCAATTTTTGCCGCAACCCACTTTGTGACCTTTACGGCGTATTTCCTGACCCAAGAGATGGGCGCGGCCGACCAGCTACTCCGGGTTCAAACTTGGCGCGGGGCAAGGTCTCCGGGTTTGGAGGTGAGCGCACCTATGTTTGCCCAAGTTGCGGACGGTCTAGCATCCTCAAATCCAACAAAGCTCTGGCGGAAAACACGCAAGGCTCTCCCGCCTGAACAGAAGAACACAACGTGAAAGTTGTCCGAGTGTTGTTTGTGTCAATCACGGAGCGACCGTTGAGCTGATGCCCAGCCGGTATCGAAAGTTCGGCAAAACGGCCAAAGGAGATCCAAGATATCAGTGCAGAGCGTGCAAGAAGACCTTTTCGATTGGCCGCTCGACGAGGCGACAAAAGCGTAGAGATCTAAATGGAAAAGTCTTTAGATTGCTGGTTAATGGCGTGACGCTTTCAGCTATCTCACGATACCTCGATACATCACTTCCGGAAGTCTATTCGAAGATCGACTTCATCCACGAGCAATGCCAAGCCTTTGCAGCAGAGCGGGAGAAGCGACTGCCCGAAGTATTTGAAGGAAATAGTCCTCACTTCGCCACGGACACACAAATCCTTCAGGTGAACTGGCCCGACAAAGGTATTCGTAAACTTGTAGAAGTGCGCCAAATGTGCACCGTCCACAATGATAGCAAGTATGTCATCGCGTCTACAACAGATGTTGATCCCGACATTCACCCGCTTGCCGTCGAGTGCGATGGACATTGTCGGTGACAAAGACAAGCCTCGTTCTATGCGAGAGAAAGCTCGGATTTGGTTTGCCAGTGAGTACATCGAGTTCATTTGCAAACGACACGAGACGACCAACCCAAAATCAAGTAGGTGGCACCGTAACAAAAAGCCTAGAGAGCTTGATGACGATATCAGGCTCCTTGAGAAGGCCGCGAGGGTTCGACAAGACGCGGCCGAGTTTGCGCATATCATGCTGCTCAAGAAGAAGATCGGTAAGAAGTATCGACTGCTGAACTTTTCAGTTGACCGCGATACGGGTGTCTCTTCAGCCTTTTTGGCTGTGTTTAAAAATGAAGTGCAGAAGAGCTTGGTGCGGATTGCAGACGTCACCATAGCAAAGAATGAAAGCCATCCGCGGCGCCTGGGGTTTGTGACTGATGGTAACAGGGAGTTTGAGCGCGCGGAGCATTTGATGCGTCAGGCAGGGTTCTTGCCTGGAGACGGTGATCAGGCTGTCACCAGGCCAAAGGACGGCGCTATAGAGTACTTTTGGAAACCTTCTTTGGAAATATGGCGCTCTACGATATCAGGGATCTGCTAATGGATCATACCGGTCAGTCTGAAACGGCCGGCATTCACTATCCATTCCACTTCATCAATGAGCCGCATAAGAGGGTGATTTTCCGCACTGACCCGACACAATTAGACTTTGCCCAGATGGCCCAGTTCGCAGTTCGGGCGGGAACGCATCCGGTAGACATGTATCACGCTCGGGCACGAACTAAGGTCATGGGATTTGAGCGTGGCTTGGCAACCTCGGGCCGCAGAAGTCTGTGGTACTACAAGCAGTACTACAATCCGGTCATGGTTATGAAGCTGGTGGACATCTTGAGGTTTGCGCATAACTACCCCGACCTCATGGTAAAAGAACACAAGAGCCCCGCTATGAAGCTCGGTATTGCAAAGGGCTTTGTCTATGATCGGGATCTCTTCAGTTTCTAATCTAGTCAAGCGCAAAGCCGTTGTTTACTTTAGCATTTGAGCGGTCGAAAATATTCGTACCAATATCTCTCTCCGCTTTCTGTAGTAGTCGGCCCAGTTCTTTCTCCTCCACGTTTGACGAAGTCTATTTCTGGGTTCGTACAAGAGGAAATTTTGATAAATTCTAGAATCGAAATATCATAACTTGAGTTGTTGGTTCTCTGCCGCTTTCCACTGACAACGTTCGGTGAATATGAGGCGGTCAAACTCATTTGCGGGAAAAACAAGCTCTATTCGTGGGCTAGATCGATCAAATAAGTGGATCGTTGGTTTGGACTTTAAAACGACGCAAGAAGTTCCTGATAACGGTCTCCAGGATCATCTAAAGGCAGTCGAAGCATCGTCTAGTTTTTTTGGGTGATTAAACGGCGCTTCGAAAGTCTGATCTACCCAAAAGAATAGGAAGCTATTCGGAATAGCCCAAGGAGCGTTGTGTCCTGCACGGTATATAGACCGTTAAAAGGGCGCAATTTCTTAACTTTGATTCTTTTCCCGAAGAGGAGACAAACATGATTAAACGTCGCCAAGTTGCCACGCCTTTGGCTGCTTTCTTTTGTACCTTTGCGATCTCCGCAACGGCTCAGGATTTCGATCCGACATCGCTATCGACCTACGGCAGCAAGCCGAACATCATTCTGATCGTATCAGATGATACCGGGTATTGGGATCTTGGCGCATATCATGGTGGCGCAGCGCGTGGCATGGACACCCCCAACCTTGATCAAATGGCCAAGCAGGGGATGATGTTCACGGACTTCTACGCTCAATCCTCTTGCACGCCGGGGCGTGCAGCAATGCAGACTGGGCGTTACCCGAACCGCTCGGGCATGACGACGGTCGCTTTTCAGGGGCAAGGTGGTGGTTTGCCGGCGGCAGAATGGACGATTGCGTCTGTTTTGAAGCAGGCTGACTACAACACTTACTTCATGGGTAAGTGGCATCTCGGTGAAGCAGAATACGCCATGCCAATTGCCCATGGCTACGACAAGATGGAGAACACATTCCTGTATCACCTGAACGCGTACACATATGCTCTGGACGACTGGAATGTGCAGATGTCCGATGATCAGCGGGCATTTTACAAAGAGAACACCACTGGTGTCTTCGAAGGTGTAGCTGGAGAACCCGCCAAAGAAGTGCTGACCATTGAAGACATGACAACCGCTGATCTGGCTGCGCTGGACAAGATCGGTGCAGAAAAGGCGGTGGCGGAACTGGAGCGTCTTGCTGGCCTGGACCAGCCGTTCTTCATGTCTATCAACTGGGCTGCGAACCACCAGCCCAACCTGCCGTCGCCTGATTTTGTGGGCAAGTCGGCAGTAAAGAACAAGTATGGCGACAAGGTGGTCGAGCTTGACTTTCACACTGGTCAAATCCTCGACAAGGTGGAAGATCTCGGAATTGGGGAAAACACCCTGATCATTTACACTGTCGATAATGGCGCGTGGCAGGACGTGCATCCTGATGCCGGCATGACACCGTTTCGCGGCACTAAGGGAACCGACCGGGAAGGAGCGTACCGCGTACCGTTCTTCGCCAAATGGACAGGAAAAATTGCGCCGGATTCGAAGTCGAGCGACATTACCGGTGGCACTGACTTGATGGCCACTTTTGCCAGCCTTGCTGGAGTGCCACTGCCAACCGAAGACCGGGAAGGTCAGCCCACAATCTTTGACAGCATCGACATGGCGCCGGTTCTGTTCGGAGAGGCTGATCCGCAGCGATACTCTTGGGCGTACTTCACCGAAAACGAGCTCACACCAGGTGCCATACGTGTTAACGAATGGAAGGCTGTCTTCAACATGCGTGGCTACAACGGCGCGCGGGCCGGCTCCGAATCCCCGGCGGCCGAACTAGGATGGCGTGGTGCAGAGAAATACATCGCAACTGTGCCGCAGGTGTTCAACCCGTGGGAGGATCCGATGGAGCGCTATGACATCTTCATGACCACCGGGCGTGAGAACACCTGGACGTTGCCGACACTGGCCGGTGAGCTTGATCGACTGGTAAAAACCTACATCGAATTCCCGCCGCGCCCTGTACAGAGCGAATCCTATGCAGGTCCGATCACGCTCACTGGTTACCAGCGTTTCCAGAACGTCCGGGACCAGCTGGAAAAAGACGGGTTCTCGCTGAGCCTTCCAACCGGGAATTGATGCAAATGGTTGGGGCGTCGCCATGCGACGCCTCGACACTTCGATGACACAGTCGAGTGGGTCAAGGAGTAGCAAGGTGCAGACCAATCTGAAGGCTTCAGGTACAAATGTAACTTCGACCCGGAATTTCCTTGCCAGGTTCTTCTTTAGCCTTTTCGTTTTTCTGGGAGTATCTACTGCAACAGGTAATCCTGTGGTTGCACAGGAGAACGACGCGGCCTCAACAGCAGCTCAGGCGAATAATCCGCTTGCAAATTTCAAAGCGGTCAACGTTCAGAACTATTATATTGGCGATATTTCCGGAACGGACCAAACTGGCAATCAGTTTTGGCTCAGGTATGCGCAACCTTTGAGCTTGGGGAACACAAATTGGGTTCTGAGGGCCTCTTTGCCTTTAAATTCATTCCCGGCACAAAGTGGGAAAACGACGGGCGTTGGTGACCTCAACGTTTTTGCCGCTTACCTTATAGATATTGGAAATCCGGCTGTTAGCTTTGGTGTTGGTCCTCAATTAACCGCGCCAACAGGTTCGACGGATGGGTCCGGATCTAAAAAATGGTCAGCCGGTATCGCGAACGTATTGTTCAACGCGTCGTCACCGATATTCCAATACGGTTACCTTCTGACTTGGCAAGCCAGTTTTGCCGGAGACAATGATGCAAAGGATGTAAATATCGGAGCTTTTCAACCTTTTCTGTTCTACCAACTCGGTGGAGGGACATACCTAAGGTCCGCGCCAATAATGACCTACGATTTTGAATCGGACAGCTATAATGTGCCAATCGGATTGGGTATAGGGCAAGTTTTCAAAAAGAAGGACATCACCTACAACGTCTTTGTCGAACCGCAGTACTCAGTTGCGAGCAAAGGGCCAGGGCAGGCAAAATGGCAGATCTTTGCTGGCTTCAATACTCAATTTTGAAGGTAATGCCTTTTTCCAACTACCTCCATGTCGGTCGCTCTCGCGTTGTGAGGTCTTTCACTGCACCAAAATCCAATGCCTGTTAGTTAGTGTCAGTTTTCCATCGTCTCAATCGGAGCAAAAAAGAAAAAGAGGCTGAACTCTCAGCCTCTTTCAAGATTTACCTATAGGGCCTTGGCCCGACGGGCCGCCTCTTTTATCGTCTTCTCAATGCAAAACCGGAAACAACCCAGCCTCCGGTCAGCGGCTGTTAGGCTTCGAGGATGTCATCATCCTCGGCGGCACTCGGCGGCATGTCAAAGTCCAGCCCATGAGCCGCACGAATCTTGTCTTCGATGTCCAACGCTATGCGGCTGTTGTCACGCAGGTATTGTTTAGCGTTCTCACGACCCTGCCCGATCCTCTCGTCACCGTAACTGAACCACGATCCAGACTTTTCGACCACACCGGCTTTGACACCCAGATCCAGAAGTTCGCCCATCTTGCTGATGCCTTCACCATACATGATGTCGAATTCCACCTGCTTGAAGGGTGGCGCAACCTTGTTCTTCACAACCTTGACGCGGGTCTGGTTGCCGACGACTTCATCCCGGTCCTTGATCGCGCCGATGCGGCGGATGTCCAGACGGACCGAACTGTAGAATTTCAGTGCATTACCGCCAGTCGTTGTCTCGGGGCTGCCAAACATCACGCCGATTTTCATCCTGATCTGGTTGATGAAAATGACCATGCAGTTTGAGCGGCTGATCGAACCCGTCAGCTTCCGCATCGCCTGACTCATCAGACGGGCCTGTACGCCAACACTGCTGTCCCCCATGTCGCCTTCCAGTTCGGATTTCGGTGTCAGCGCCGCAACCGAATCGACCACGACCATGTTGACCGCACCAGAACGCACAAGCGTATCGGTGATTTCCAGCGCCTGCTCACCGGTATCGGGCTGCGAGATCAGAAGTTCGTCCAGATCAACGCCCAGCTTGCGGGCATATTGCGGATCCAGCGCGTGTTCGGCATCAACAAAGGCACAGACGCCGCCGCGTTTTTGTTGTTCCGCGATACAATGCAGCGTCAGAGTCGTCTTGCCCGAGCTCTCCGGGCCGTAAATCTCGACAATCCGCCCCATCGGCAGGCCGCCAATTCCCAACGCAATATCCAACCCGAGCGAGCCGGTCGAGCTCGCTTCGATATCCTGCGTGGCACCTTCGCCCAGCTTCATGATCGAGCCTTTGCCGAACTGCCGTTCGATCTGGGCCAGCGCACTGTCGAGCGCCTTTTGCTTGTCTGCGTTTTTCTTGTCGCTCATTGTCAGAAGATCCGCCATTATCCTGTCGCCTTCCCTTTTGTCACACCCTTGATCGGGCGGCAATCGCTGCTTTGTTCGCCTCTTGTTCTTTATGGGACCAAAAAGTGAACATTTCAATAAAAACTTACAGGATTTAGTCTTCTGCAATTGTGTTAAGGAGTCGTTTACGACAATCTGCGCGCATAGCCGTGTGACAGTTGGAGCAATTAAATGCTTGTTTTCTTTGAGGAACGCCTTGCCTTCCTTGCTGTTCCTAAAACCGGCAGCACGGCGTATCACAAGGCGTTGAGGGATCGCGCTGACCTTGTCGTCACGCACCCGCCAGAGCTAAAGCACGCTCCGGTGCGCAGATATGATCGGTTTTTCCAGAATATTTTTCTGAAGATGTACGATACCGAGATGGAAATCATGGCTGTAGTTCGCGAACCCGTAGACTGGCTGGGTAGCTGGTATCGATTTCGCAGTCGCGCAGACCTGGCCGGCCACGCCCATTCAACCGGAGACATGAATTTTGACGCGTTCGTGCAGGCCTATATGACAAATCCGCGCCCAGATTTTGCCGATGTTGGCAGCCAAAGCCAGTTTTTCCGTACCCGCAGCAATGGTCGAGGCGCCACTCATATCTTCAAATACGAGCATCAGGGCAAAATTCTCGACTTCTTGCAAGCGCGTCTGAATGTACAAATCGACCTGCCACATGAGAATGTATCACCATCGGGTGACCTGACACTGACGCCTGAGACTCTGCAGAGATTTCGAAGAAGGCACGCAGAGGAATTCGCGCTCCACGACGCAGCCTTGTAAGAAGATCAATTCAGCTGCTGAAAAACCGCTTCGGTCAACTGGTTGAGTGAAAACGGCTTGGGCAGGAAGGTCGAATTGGCGATTTCGGGCCCTGAATCCCCAAACGCGCCTTCGGTATAACCCGATACGAAGACCACACGGGCATCCGGGCGTGTTTCCCGAGCTTTCCGCACCCAGGTCGGCCCATCCATGCCGGGCATGACCACATCCGTTACAAATACATCAACGTTCAAAGTCGAATCCTCCAGAAGGCGCAATGCTTCCTCGGCCGAATCCGCCTCCAGCACGGTATAGCCTTTAAGCCGCAAGGCCCGGGTCGCGAAGGCGCGGACCGGAGCTTCGTCTTCAACCAGAAGTACCACGCCTTCTCCTTGGCGCGCACTTTGTGCTTCGGGTTGAGCCGGAGAGTTCTGCTCAGCTTCTGCCACCGTGGCACAAACCGGCAGGAATACCGTGAATTCGGTGCCTCGATCCACAGCGCTGTCTACAAAGATGAAACCGCCTGTCTGCTTGACGATGCCGTAGGCCGTCGAAAGCCCGAGTCCCGTGCCCTCACCCGTGCGCTTTGTCGTGTAGAAGGGTTCGAAAACCTTTTGCAGTTTGTCGCAAGGTATCCCTACACCGCTGTCCACGACCCTGACCGTAACGTACTCCCCAGGCTTTACGGTTGCCCTGTCGCGACTGAGCGGTTGCGTCAGGTTCAACACCTCGGTCTCGATACGTATTTCGCCCCCGTCCGGCATGGCGTCGCGCGCGTTGACGACCAGGTTCATCAGCACCTGTTCCAACTGCCGTTTGTCCGCCCGAACCGGCTTTAATACTGGATCATGGCTGAGAGTCAGTTGAACTTTCTCGCCAACCAACCGGTTCAACAAGTGAATTAGGTCCGAGATCGTGTCCCGCAAATCCAGAACTTCGGGCCTGAGGGTCTGTTTGCGCGAGAATGCGAGAAGCTGGCTGACCAACGCAGCGGCCCGGTTGGCGTTCTGATTGATCTGCACCAGATCCCCGTAGTCCGGGTCATTCTGATCGTGGCGCAACAATAGCAGATCGCAGTGCCCGGAAATGGCTGTCAGCAGGTTGTTGAAATCATGTGCAACCCCGCCAGCCAGCTGGCCCACAGCTTGCATTTTCTGCCCTTGAACGAATTGAGCTTCCAGAGTTTTCAACTCGGTCGCATCATTCAGAACCGCAATCAGAGAAATCTTGCCATCAACAACAACACGGCTCAACGTGACCTGCACAAAGATCTCTTTGTCTTTTCTGGTCAACTGAAGAAACTCAGAACGTTGGGCTTCTTCTTCCGAGGCTGTGCGCGCAAGCCAGTCCAGAATGGGGCGCCCCAGGCCCCGCATGATATAAGTGATATTGGTGCCTTCGAGGTTTTCGTTTCCCAGCAGCTTATTCGCCAACCTGTTGGCATTCAGAATGGCCCCCTCGGGAGAAAGAGTAAGAACCGGAACCGGAAGGTCTGCAAAAGACGAACTGGCCCCGGGTGCCGGAGTCTGGATGAGCGGCACCAAACCAAGGCTTCGCTCTTTGCTGGTACGGGAAAGTTCAGTCACAGCAACCTGAATCATCCCGTCCAGTGACTTGATTATGTTCGAAGCTCCGATCTGTGGGTCAGCATCACAGAAGATGTCGCGAACACCACCGGGACGGGACCCAAGCAACCTTTTTGCCGCCGGATTTGGACACACCACATCATTCGCGCATCCTATTGTCAGAACCGGCAAATTGATCGACTGCCAGCTTCCATGGTCTGACTGGTGAAACCGCCAGCAAAAAATGTCGGGGGCCAATTGAAGCACAGTTACACTGTTCGTGTTTCCCCTGATCCAGTAGTCTTCCTTAGCCCGCCCGAGTGATCGGGCCTGAGATTGCAACCTCAACAAAACCACCTGAGGGTTTGGGAAAGTTGATCCGAGGCAGCATGCAAGGCTGGCTCCTTTTGCCGCCCCAAACTGGTTTCGTGCTGGTGTGTTGGACGCCAGAATGTCGCCATAGGCATTGGCGATCAGGAAAGGTGATTCTTCCTGTTCCACAAAGGCGGCCATTACGGCAGTGGCTTGTTGCGCTTGCCTGGCAGCAACCTGACCCTTGATCACGACGCACAACGTTACGAACAGAACGGACATTCCCGCGACCATCATGCCCATGGTCCAATCCGGTGGCAGCAGCCCGACCACAGGTGCGAAACTGATCAATAATGCCAACCCCACCAACGACCAAAGACGAGAGGCAGAGGGCGTTTGGACAAGGGAAGGGTCACTGAAAAATTCTGCTGTGTCAGACATAAACGGCTCGGGCGCAAAGTTATCGGCTATAACGGCCAAAATTGGTTAATACCCGCTTAACGGTGTTCGAAATGCGACCGTCTACCCTAGGTTGTTATTTCCCGAAAACTTAGCGCGTCAAGTGCGACGTGAAGAACCCATCAGATTCGTGTGTTACGCGCCACGCCTTCCGGTAGGTTTCTCTCCACCCGAAATGGCGTTCCAGAAAATCGGCTATGATCGAACCGTTTTCGTCCATCAGAACCGAACAAGTTGCGTAAGCCAACAGGCCGCCCGGTCGCACCAAAGGCGCTATGTCAGATAAAACACGAGCCTGAATGATCGTGAGTTCCCGCAGCCGTTCCTCGGTCAACGCCCATTTCCCGGCTGGTGCCCGTCGCCAGGATCCACTGCCAGAGCACGGAGCATCCACCAAAACCACATCAAACGGATCAAGACCCGAAAGTGCAGCGGTGTTCAGGGTGGTTATCTTTGCTCCTGCTCGCTCTGCCCGGGTCGGGATGTCTTTCATTCGGCCAGGATTCACATCATGCGCGAACACCTCAACGCCCTCGTATGCTGCCAGAGCCAGCGCCTTGCCACCGCCACCCGCGCAATAATCTAGAACACGCATTCCCGGCCGCAGATCCAGCGAGGCCACAACAGCCTGGCTTGCGGCGTCCTGAAGCTCGATCAGGCCCCGGGCATAAGCCTGGCTTTGGGCAATGCGCCGGGCCCCTTCTGTCACTTTAAGGGCAGTGCGGCAAATCTGAACCGGATGGGCGACAATACCCTCGGACTTCAAGGCTTCGATGGCATCGTTCGGATCGGTTTTATGGAAGTTGACCCGTAAATGAACGGGTGCCCGGTTCTGCAAAGACATTGCACAAGGAACCAAAGCGTCGTTCAGAGAGGCAGCAAACCGAGGCCAAAGCCACTCCGGAATGTCATATTTCTCGGCTTCGGACGCGAAATCCCGCGCCGTTTCCGTTTCCTGAACCGGCATCGGAGCGTGACGATTGCCGGTGAACAACTCGGCCAGATCACCGCCTGACGCACGCGTCGCACCGATCATCAAACCGCGTCCGGTATCGGACCCTCCCAACGCCGCGTACGAGCGCTGGCGTCGCAACGCGTCGAATACGTGATCGCGAATGGCCGCTCGATCCTTGGATCCGGCAAAGCGACTGCGCCGCGCCCAGCCTGTCAGAGCTTTTTCCACCGGTGCGCCAGACAGGATGTCATCTAGAATTTCAATCGAGGCCTGAACTCGGGCAGCGGGCGTCATCGCGAAATACCTCGGCAGAAACAGGCCTCGATGGGCCGATCCAATTGACAGCACGACACCCGGTCGTGGGTGCCGTGTATCTTGTTCAATGACTTACATTACCCGGTAGTTCGGGCTCTCACGTGTAATCTGTACATCATGCACGTGGCTTTCTTTTAGACCCGCGCCCGTGATCTTCACGAAGTTGCAGTTCTTGCGCATCTCTTCAACAGTTGCGCAGCCCGTGTAACCCATCGCAGCACGCAAGCCGCCAACAAGCTGGTGGATCACGGCACTGGCAGAGCCTTTGTAGGGCACCTGCCCTTCGATGCCTTCGGGCACCAGTTTGTCATTGGCCGCGTCCTTCTGGAAATAGCGATCCGCGGATCCGCGCGCCATTGCGCCCAGACTGCCCATCCCGCGATAGGATTTGAACGAACGACCCTGATACAGGATCACCTCACCCGGGCTTTCGTCGGTGCCTGCAATCATCGACCCGACCATGGCACAGGATGCACCGGCTGCAATCGCTTTTGCAAAGTCACCCGAGAACTTGATGCCACCATCAGCAATGACCGGAACATCGCCCGCTGCTGCCGCACAATCGCCAATCGCCGTCAGCTGAGGAACACCAACGCCTGCCACCATCCGAGTGGTACAGATCGAGCCCGGACCAATACCCACCTTGATCGCGTCGGCGCCCGCATCGATCAACGCTTTGGTTGCCTCGCCGGTCGCCACGTTTCCGGCAATGATCTGAACCTCGTTCGACAGGGTTTTAACCCGCCTCACAGCGTCCAGCACGCCCTGAGAATGACCATGAGCGGTATCAACGACGATGATGTCGACACCCGAATCCACCAATTGCTCGGACCGTTCGAAACCGGCATCGCCGACCGACGTCGCGGCAGCAACCCGCAAGCGACCCAGACGGTCCTTGCACGCGGTTGGGTTCAAAACAGCCTGCTCTGTATCTTTCAGCGTCAGAAGACCAGTCAGCTTACCGCCACCATCCACAACCAGCAGCTTTTCGATCCGACGAGCCCGCATCAGGCTTTTGGCTTCTTCCAGATCGGCAGGTTCCTGCAGCATCGCCAGATTTTCCGAAGTCATCATCGCGTGCACCGGCGTATCGTCCGAATTTGCAAAGCGCATGTCGCGGTTGGTCAGAATACCCACCACGCGGCCCTGCTCGTCCACGACCGGAAAACCGGTGAAGTTATAGCGCTGCACCAGCGCGTTGGCGTCGGCCAATGTCTGGTCCACCCGCAACGTCACGGGATTATAGACAATACCGGATTCAAACCGTTTGACCCGGCGGACTTCGCGCGCCTGTTCATCCACCGAAAGGTTCTTGTGAACGACACCGATACCCCCCGCCTGTGCCATGGCAATGGCCATGCGCGCCTCGGTCACGGTGTCCATGGCCGAACTCAGCAATGGGATGTTCATGGTGATCTCGCGCGTCACACGCGTAGTGGTATCTGCCGTTGCCGGAAGCACAGAAGATGCGCCCGGAACCAGGAGAACGTCGTCAAAGGTGAGTGCCTCACGAATCTGCATTTGAATACCCCATGCAAAAGCCCGTTTGGCGGTGACCCTATTACATGGATTGAACCAAAGGGAAAGCCCTTGGGGGCAACTCTGTGGCTCTGGTTGCCGAAGCAGTCGAAGAAAACGACGCTCGTTGTTCAGATCGTGCCGCTGATAGCCCTTTCCCTTTGCGCTCAAACCCATATCTTGCCCGGAACACGCGCGAATATGAAAAGGTATGTCACTGATGACCACCGACCCTCTTGTCGTCTTCACCCCGTCCGGAAAACGTGGGCACTTCCCCGTCGGCACCCCTATTCTGACGGCAGCCCGTCAATTGGGGGTGGATCTGGATTCGGTCTGTGGGGGCCGCGGCATCTGTTCAAAGTGCCAGATCACACCCAGCTATGGCGAATTTCCCAAGCACGGCGTCACGGTGTCCGAGGGCGCGCTGAGCGCATGGAACGCGGTTGAACAGCGTTATGACGACAAGCGCGGTTTGAAACCGGGCCGCCGTCTGGGCTGCCAGGCCTCTGTTCAGGGCGACGTGGTGATCGACGTACCGCCGGAAAGCCAGGTACATCGTCAGGTCGTTCGCAAGGCGGCCGCCGCACGCGCCATCACGATGGACCCGGCCACACGCCTTTATTTCGTTGTGGTGGAAGAGCCCGACATGCACTCGCCCACCGGCGATCTGGAACGGCTGGAGCGGGCGTTGCGCGAGCAGTGGGACATCGAAGCCGTCACGGCGGACCTGACGTTGATGTCCAAACTTCAACCGGTGCTGCGCAAGGGTAAATGGGAAGTCACCGTGGCGGTTCACAAAGGTCACAAGGACAGCGTGGCGCGTATCGTCGAAATCTGGCCCGGCCTGCATGAAGGCGGGCTGTATGGTCTGGCCATCGACCTTGGCTCGACCACAATCGCCGCACATCTGACCGATCTGGAAACCGGCGAGGTCAAGGCTTCCTCTGGCCTCATGAATCCACAGATCCGCTTTGGTGAAGACCTGATGAGCCGCGTTTCGTATTCCATGATGAACCCCGGCGGCGATCGGGAAATGACCAAGGCAGTGCGCGAGGCGATCAACGACCTGGCCACATCGATTGCCGAAGAGGCAGGCATTGACACCTCTCTGATCGTGGAAACGGTGTTCGTCTGCAACCCGGTCATGCATCACTTGCTGCTGGGGCTGGACCCGGTGGAACTGGGTCAGGCGCCGTTTGCGCTGGCAACGTCGGAAAGCATGTCGCTGCCCGCGCGCGAGATGGATCTGAAAACCATGAATCCACGCGCGCAGGTCTACATCCTGCCCTGTATCGCGGGCCATGTGGGCGCAGATTGCGCGGCGGTTGCCCTGTCCGAAGAACCCGGCAAGTCCGAAGATCTGGTTCTGATCGTCGACGTCGGCACCAACGCCGAAATCCTGCTGGGCAATACCAGCCGCGTGCTCGCCTGTTCCTCGCCCACCGGGCCTGCCTTCGAAGGTGCTCAGATCAGTTCTGGCCAGCGCGCTGCGCCCGGCGCAATCGAGAGAATCGAGATCGACCCTGTCACCAAGGAACCCAGGTTCCGCGTCATCGGGTCCGAGAAGTGGTCGGACGAAAAAGGCTTTGATCAGGAGATCGCCACAACCGGGATCACGGGCATCTGCGGATCCGGAATCATCGAGGCAGTGGCCGAGATGCGTATCGCAGGCCTGCTGGACGAAGGCGGCCTGATCGGATCAGCGGAACAGACCGGCACTGCCCGTTGCGTGCCTGAAGGTCGCACACACGCCTACCTGATCCACGATGCCAGCGCCGATGGTGGCCCCCGCATCACGGTCACGCAGGGTGACATCCGTGCTATCCAGCTTGCGAAATCTGCCTTGTACGCAGGTGCACGCCTGCTGATGGACGAAATGAATGTCGAAAAGGTGGATCGCGTGGTTCTGGCCGGTGCGTTCGGCGCGCATATCTCGACCAAACACGCCATGGTGCTGGGAATGATACCAGATGCGCCGCTGGAGAAAGTCTCGAGCGCGGGCAACGCCGCAGGTACCGGCGCGCGGATTGCACTGTGCAATATCGGATCGCGCGCCGAGATCGAACGCGTCGTGCGCGAGATCACCAAGATCGAAACCGCCATTGAGCCGAAGTTTCAGGATCACTTCGTGGCCGCCAATGCGATCCCGCACAAGACGGATCCGTTCCCGGAACTGGCCCAAGTTGTCACACTGCCCAACCCAAGCTTCAACACCGGCGGCGAGACCGAAGCAGGTGGCGGACGGCGTCGCAGGCGGCGCGGATGAACCAGTAGCAGAACGACCTGTGGGCACTCCTTGGGTCGTTCGCCCCACATATGTCAGATCGATGTTTGCACCTCGTCCAGCGACGTGACGCCAAGCT
Organism: Ruegeria sp. CDSA141; assembly: GCF_059612005.1. Taxonomy (NCBI): domain Bacteria; kingdom Pseudomonadati; phylum Pseudomonadota; class Alphaproteobacteria; order Rhodobacterales; family Roseobacteraceae; genus Ruegeria; species Ruegeria sp. CDSA141. The sequence continues at coordinate 772,734 of NZ_JBXWPT010000001.1, read as the reverse complement.
GGGCCATGGCGATGCTCATTTCTTCGCTGAGTATCGACCATAGCTGCTCGAGGCCCTCTTCGCCTTCGGCCGCAATTGCAAACTGAAGGATGCGGCCGAAAAAGGTGAAGTCCGCCCCATTCGAAAGTGCCTTGAGAGCGTCTTCACCAGAACGTAGTCCACTGTCGTAGAAAAGCGGGTAATCCGGACCCACGGCCTTGCGGATCTCGGGCAGAACCGTGATCGGCGCGGGCGCACTTTCCAACTGGCGTGCACCATGGCTTGAGACCTGAATGGCGTCCACGCCTGCTGACTTGAGCCTTTGCGCGTCGCCTGCATCCAATACGCCTTTGACCACCAGCTTCCCGGCCCACTGATCGCGCAGGCGGGCCAATGTCTCCCACGTGGCCTTGGCGCGACTTTCGGTCCGGTCGAAATCGTAGCCATCCATGTGGAAATTCGCCATTTCCGGCTTGCCTTTCAGCAGGACCGGCAAGGACCACCGAGGGTGCAAGGCAAAATCCATCACCTGCTTGGGACCCATTTTGAAGGGCATCTTGAACCCATGGCGCAGTTCGCGCGGGCGTCGGCCAACCTCGGGCACATCCACGGTCAAAACCAGTGTCTCGTACCCCGCTGCCTTGGCGCGATCGACAAGCTTGAACGTGCCGCTGCCATCGCCGCTGAAGTACAGCTGGAACCAGGCATGGCCTTCAGCTTCGACGATCAGATCCTCCATCGCGGTCGAGGCGACAGTCGAAACCCCGAGCGGCACTTCATGGCGTGCGGCGATGCGGGCCAGCATCAAGTCGGCACCCGGCGCGGACAAATTGCACATGCCCATCGGAGCGATACCGAACGGGCGTCTCGCGGGCCGGTCGAACAAGGAACTTGCAAGAGATCTTTCGCTAACGTCTCGCAAGATACGCGGGTGCAAGGTCATTGCATCCAAAGCGGACCGATTGCGACCGGCACCCACCTCGACCCCGGCCGCACCATCAATATAGTCGAACACCATCCACGGAAGACGCCGCCGCGCCAGGCGGCGGGCGTCCTCGGCGCAATGGATGGCGCTTGCGCCCATCAGGCCTGAACGGCCTTCATGAATCGGTCGCGGATGACGACCGGATCCATCGTGATCGGCGGCATCTTGGCATTGCCGCTTTCGCACTTGCTGACGATGATGGTCATCTGTTTGGCATCCAGCGCCTCTTGCAGCACACGTCCGGTGTCTTCGGCGGCGCATTCGATCACGCGCTCACACCCGGCGGCCTCGGCCATCTTGGCCAGCGAGGTCTTCTGCCCCGCATAGGTCGGTTGATCCCCGGTGGAGCCGTAAGAGCCATTGTCAACAATCAGCAGGATATAGTTGTCAGCCACGTTGTTTGCGATGGTCGGCAGGGTGCCCAAATTGGTCAGGATCGAGCCATCCCCGTCGATCACGATCACCGGTTTCGGCTGCGACAGCGCCAGCCCAAGACCGATCGAAGACGCCAGCCCCATGGTGCCAAGCATGTAGAAGTTGGTTGGCTGGTCGTCGATGGCATGCAGTTCCTGGCTGGGGATGCCGATATTGCAGACCACCAGTTGAGACCGCAGGATCGGAGCGATTTCCTTCAGAATTTCAGAACGGATCATTGGTCGCCATAGCCTCCCCAGAAATTGGCGTCGGTCAGGATGGCGACCGGCTTGTTGCACATGAATGTGTATTTCAGGATCGCGTCGAGCTCCTCGACATCCGCCTGATGGTGGAAGTGGTAGGTCGGGATGTTCAACTGAGACAACAGCGCCTTGGTGTGAACGGCCATCTCGACCTGGCAGGCAATGGGTTCGCGCAGCTCGCCCCGGTACGAGATCAGCATCGGCAGCGGCATCCGGTAATACTGGATCAGCGTCGCCAGCGTGTTGATCGTGACCCCGATCGCGGTGTTCTGCATGATGATCGCGGGACGCTTGCCGCCCATCCACGCCCCGGCGCACAGGCCCATCCCTTCGTCTTCCTTGTTGGACGGGATGTGATAGATGCCATCACGCTCATCGATTTCCGCGATGACACCTGCCAATTGCTTGCACGGGACAGTGGTGACAAACGAGATATCGTTCGCCACCAGATCGTCGGTGATCTTTTTGTCTATGTTCATGATCCAGCTTTTGGTCCTGTTTGGGGCGCTAGACGCGCGATTGATGAATTCAGGCCCTTCGGTGCACGTGCACGGCACAGGGGGCGTGGCGGACGACGCGCGAGGCGGTCGATCCCAGGAAGTAGTCGCTCAGGTCCGGCTTGTGCGAGCCGATTACGATACAGTCGACATTGTTGCTTCTGGCGTAGTCGATGATAGAGCGCGCGGTATGGCCTTTGACAATCTCGGACGTCACCCCATCAAGCCCTTCGACTTTTTGCAGCAATTGCAAACGGGCCCGTTCGAAGCCTTCAGCGACAACGGATTTGTCCAGATAGGCGCTGACCGATCCCTGAGGCATCTCGTAGACGTGCAGCGCAATTATTTCCGCGCCCTTACCTGACAAGGCCCGCGCGATTTCCAGCGTGTGTTGCGATATGCCGTGATCCAAAGCTAACGGGACCAGTATTTTTGTGTACATGAAGGTCTCCAGTTCTGTCAGTTCTATACCCAGGGCCTAAGGATAATCTTGGGTGCGGCCACAGCGCCAGATCGGATATCGCAAAACGCTTGCGCGCCGTCGGCCAGGGCTCGTTCTTCAATCCAATCCAGAGCCCCCAGCCGCCCGTCAAAGATAGCCTGAGCCGTCTGGCGAAAGTCTTTGGCGGTGTATGTGTAAGTCCCGATGAATGTGATTTCCTGTAAGGTCATCCGACGAATGTCCAGACCACCGGTATCTTCACCCAAACCAACATGCGCGATCACGCCCCCCGGCACGGCCAGGGCCGAGGCAACTGACCGCGTCACGGCATATCCCACAGCGTCTATGACCAACGGGTAAGTCCCTTTGGCTGAACCCTCCAACGCAAAACTTTCGATTTTCGCCAAGTAGTTCCGACGCAGCTCATTTGGTTCCGCGATGGTAACATCGTCGACGCCCATTGCTCGCAAGGCCAAGGCCGCCGCAAGGCCGATGGCCCCACCGCCGATCACCAATGCGCGACGGTCCATCGCTGGATGCAGAGCCGCGATCCCTAGCCGGGCAGTATGCCAGCTTACCGCCAAAGGTTCAGCCAGCGCAGCTTTCGCAAACGAAATACCTTGCGGTACTTCGACAAGATTGCTGGCAGGCATGGTGACATATTGAGCAAACGCCCCTTCACGCGGCGGCATCGAGATGATCTGGCGATCCGGGCACAGGTTTTCACGACCAGCAAGGCAGGCCGCGCATTGACCGCAGCTGACCAGCGGGTTGATTGTCACACGATCACCGGCGCGTTTCCCGTCAACAATCACACCAGCTGCCTCGTGCCCAAGGATCAGGGGCGCCGGACGACGCGCATCATGGCCCAGATAGGCGTGCATGTCCGACCCGCAGATGCCGACCGCCTCGACCCGGATAAGGTGTTCCGAAGCCCCCGGTTGGGCATCCGGCACATCACCGAACACCATCTGTTCCACACCTTGATAAACCAGCGCCTTCATTTGGCCGTGAACCCTCCATCAACCATAAGAACCTGCCCAGTGACGTAGTCGGACGCTTTTGAGCACAAAAACAGAATCGGCCCATTGATGTCCTGCATCTGTCCATTGCGCCCAATGCAGGTTTGTGCGGCGTTCCGCTCTGCGCGTTCGGGGTCGTCGAATACGGCCTGCGTCAGTTCGGTGGGAAAGAAACCCGGACCAATCGCATTGGCGGTAATGCCGAAGGGCGACCATGCCTCGGCCATCGCCCGGGTCAGTTGTCCGATCCCGGCCTTGGCGGCCCCATATGCAATTCCGCCCGGAAACGCGCGCGTTGTTTGCAGCGAGGCAAAATTGACGATACGCCCCCACCCCTTCTTTTTCATCTCGGGCACCATGGCCTGACTGAGGAAAAACGGCGCGCTGAGGTTCAGGGAAAGCGTGGTATCCCATCCTTCAGGAGTAACATCGTCGGCAGCCTCGCGTGTGTTGACCCCAGCCGCATGTACAATGATGTCCGGTGCTCCAAACTTCGAGTTGATCGTCTGCACCAGCTCGCCCATTCCGTCACGATCCGAAACATCGGCGATCACCGCTTCTGCGCTGTCGCCGATCTCGGCCTGCATCTGCGCCAGGGCGTCGCCGCGCCGGGCCACGCCGACAACATTCGCGCCGGCTGCGGCAAGCGTCCGCGCCACCTGCCGCCCCAGCCCCGAACTGGCGCCGGTAATACAAGCCACCCGGCCCGTCAGGTCAAACAAAACGCGCGGGTCATCCATCAGCGGTCAAATCGAACTGTTCATCAGGGAAATACTTGGCCAGACGCACATCCGCCGCACGGGCATGACCTTCCATACCTTCCAGTCGGGAAATCCGTGCGGTGGCTTCGGCGATGGATTTCGATCCTTCACGCGTGGCCCGCTGCCAGGTGACGATCTTCATGTATTTGTGAACGCTCAAACCACCGGTATAGCTGGCCGCACCTGACGTTGGCAGAACATGGTTCGTCCCGGTTGCCTTGTCTCCGTATGAAACTGTTGTCTCTTCGCCCAAAAACAGCGAGCCATAACACGTCAAGCGATCCAGCCACCAATCCAGATCCTCGGCCTGAACCGTCAGGTGCTCTGGTGCATATTCATCGGAACAGGCGGCCATCTCTTCACGGTCGGAACAGACAATGACTTCGGCATAGTCGCGCCACGCGGCCGAGGCATTTTCCCGGTTCAGTTCTGGCAGATCGTTGATCAAAACCGGAACCAACCCCATCACTTTCTGTGCAAGGTCGCGATCGTCCGTCACCAGCCAGACGGGCGAGTTGTACCCGTGTTCGGCCTGACTGACCAGATCGGTTGCCACCACATGGGCGTCCGCGGAACTGTCGGCTAGGATCAGGCTGTCGGTCGGACCCGCGATCATGTCGATACCAACCTTGCCGTAGAGAATGCGTTTGGCCTCGGCCACGAACTGGTTGCCCGGCCCCACGAGGATATTGGCGCGCGGCAGTCCGAAAAGGCCATAGGTCATGGCGGCCACGCCCTGTACACCGCCCATGGCCAGAATGCTGTCGGCTCCGCAAATATGCGCGGCATAGACAATAGCAGGCGCAACACCCTCGCCCGGTCGCGGAGGAGAACAGGCGGTGATATGACGGCACCCAGCGACCTTGGCCGTTGTCACTGTCATAATAGCGCTGGCGATATGGCTGTATCGCCCACCGGGAACGTAGCATCCTGCCGCATCCACCGGGATCGCCTTTTGCCCCGCAACGAAACCGGGAACGATCTCCATCTGTACGTCCGACACGGTTGCCTTCTGCGTTTCCGCAAAGCGCCGAACGTTGTCATGGGCAAACCGGATATCGGCCTTCAGCTTTTCGGGCACCAGCGCGATGGCTGCATCAATCTCGTCCTGCGTCATCAGGACATTTCCTTCGAACTTGTCGAACTTGACGGCATATTCCAGCGCCTTGGCATCGCCACCGGCCTCGATATCGGCAAGGATGGTCTTGACCGTATCATGCACCTCCGAGGCATGTGATTGAGCGGTTAAAGTCGCCTTTTTCAAATATTCACGAGGCATGTTCAGCAGGTCCTATTGGTAGATTTCAGGAAGCAAGGTAGTCGACACAGCAGGCACGTAGGCGATCAGGATCACCACGATGAGCATGGTCAATACGAAAGGAACGGCCCGCACGGCAATCTTCAGAATGGACTCACCGGTAATGCCAGATACGACGAACAGGTTCAGACCCAATGGCGGCGTGATAAAGCCCACTCCCAGCGCGGTGATCATCATGATGCAGAACTGGATTTCATTCATGCCGATATTGTCGGCCAGCGGTTTCAGGATCGGTGCCAGGATCACGATGTTTGGCGTTGTCTCCATCACACAGCCCGCTGCGATCAGGATACCGATCATCAACAGGATCAGAAGATACGGATCGTCAGTCATTGATGTCACAGATGCCACGAACCCTTGAGGAACACCCATAATCGCCAGAGCCTCGGCCAGTGGGGCCGAAAAGGCGATGATGGGCAGGATTACCCCGTTCACCTTGGCCGAACTGACCAGCATCGAAGGAAAGTCTGCCAGTGACAGAGTGCGCAGGATGAAGCCCATGACTATGGTGACAACAACGGCCGTTGCGCCCGCCTCGGTCGGCGTCAGGCGACCCGAAAAAATGCCGTAGAAGATGATCCCCGGCACGATGAATGCGTACCAGCCCGACTTTAGCGCCTTGCCCAGATTGGACAGCCATTCACCCATCGTCATCACGCCGCCGCCCTCGTAGGCATAAAGGCGGTTCATGATGATGTTGGTGATCAAGATAGACACCAAGATGGCCAGACCCGGGATCAATGCCGCCAGAAAGAGGGTCGAGGCAGATATACCCAGCACAAGCCCGATGATGATATAGGCGATCGATGGTGGGATCAGGATGCCGGTACAGGCCCCCGCCGCGACCAGAGCACAGGCGTAGGGGCGCGGATACCCGCTTTCCACCAATCGGTTGATTGTCATCCGACCAACCGCCGCCGCCCCGGCAGCATCCGACCCTGAAATCGCGGCAAACATACCGCAGACCAGAACCGTTGCCGAACCGAACCCGCCTTTGGCGAAGCACGTCAGCGCCTCGGCAACATCAAGGAATTTGCGCGACAGACCGGTCCGCACCAAAACGTCCCCGGTCAGGATGAACAATGGCACAGCCGTAAGGGCAAATGCGTCGATACCTGTGAACAGGCTTTCTCCGACCAGGCTGAGCGGCAGGTCCCCGGACATGACCAGCATCACGATCGCGGCTGTTCCAATGGCGGCCCAAACCGGCACGGCCAAGGCGATCAGACCAACGAACAGGATGACTGGCAGGTAAAAATCCCAGCCCAGTTCAACGGTTTGATTGAGGGAGTTCCAAAGCATCCGTGTTCTCCTCAGTCAAACAGCTTGTCGCCTTCGAAGACGGGGGTGCCGTCACGAAGAGATTTCAGGTCACGCAGGAAGGATTGGATCAGCCGCCATATCATCAGGGCAAACCCAGTGGGCACGGCCATAAGGAACCAGACTTTCGATACCCGAAGCCCATCCGTGACCGAACCGAATTTGGCCGAAACGTGAACCGCCTCATACGACCAGTACAGCGCGATGATGGCCACGCCGAACATCACGAGATCGCCGAATATATAGAGCAGCGCTTTGGGGCGCGGCCCGATGTAGTGCATGATCACATCGATCCGGATATGGGCCCGTTCTTTCACCGCAGCCGCGGCACCAATCCAGGCGAGGTAGATGAAGGAATACCGAACAATTTCCTCGCCCCAGATCGACGAATAGGCAAAAATCTCGCGCCGCAACACCTCGATGGCCATGGTGATAACCAGCATCACGTAGAACACCAACAGCAACCAGCGCTCTGCGTTCCGGTCTATGTTTTGAAGAATGGTCATCTGATCCTCCGGCGAAAGGACAGCCACGCCCGCGCCTGCCGTGGCGGGTTGTTGTCGGGCTGACTGCAAGAAAAGGTCGTGGACGCCCGTCAGGCGTCCACCGGTTTGGCTTTAGGCGTCGTGGACGTAGTATTTGCCCTGAGTGCCGGCCGCTTCGACAAGTTTCTCGAAGTTGTCCATCGATCCGGCCAATTCCGTCTTGAACGGGTCCCAGTCGGCGTTCTGATACCCGCCTGCATCCTGCCATTCCGCCAGTTGATCGTCACTCAGCGAGTGGAACTGCACCCCTGCCTTGTTCAGCTCGGCCATCGCATAAGCCCGAGCCGACGGAACCTTGGACAGGTTCTGATGGCTGGTCATTTCTGACCCCCACATGATGCCTTCCTGTACATCGGCGGGCATCGAGTTGAACCATTCCAGGTTACAGGAATAAACTTGGCTATCCGGGACCGCCTGCGTGAAGGTCACGTGGCTGAGGATATCCTTGAAACCAAAGACATAGAGCGCGCCAACCGATGGATCGAGCGCGTCCGCAACGCCCTGCTTGATGGCCGACGGGGTCTCGCCCCAGGCTACGGGCGTCGGGTTGGCACCGACCATGCGATAGTACTGTTGCAGCATCTTCGATCCCGGCACGCGGAACTTGATCCCGCTCATATCACCGGGGGTGAGCACTGCATTGCCGCCCTGACGAACCGCAACGACGCGCGGGTCGATGTTTACATAGAACAGAGCCTTGAATCCTGCGGCCTCGACCTTGGGGTGAACCTCATTTTTCCACGTGTCAGAATGGACAAGGTTGGTAAAACGCTGGTTCGAGCCGCACAGGTACGGCATGTTGATCAGGTCGACTGTCGACGCGAATGGCGCAAAGTTTGACAGCGAATGCTGCGCTGCTTGAATGGTGCCGCCCTGCACCTTCTGGACCAGTGCGCCACCCGCACCAAGCTGACCGCCGGGGGCCAGTTTGACATAGACCTTTCCGTTTGTGGCGTTCTGAATGTTCTCCTTCAGATCCAGCTGCATGATCGGGTAGCTGCGCGACGCGCCAAGCACATAGGCCGTGGCCACCGTCATCACGTGGTCTGCGGCCTTCTCTCGCTCGCTCTCTTCCTTCGCGGTCTGCGCGGCAGCCTCGGAAGACCACAAAACGCCCCCTGCCCCGGCGACTAATGCGGCCGTGAATGCGCCACTGGCGCTCAGTTTTAGAAAATTGCGGCGCTCGGCCGATGCAAGTTCGGTCTTGTCGGTTTTCATCAATTGCCCTCCCAAGCAAAAGTTCAGCTGCCGTCTTTTGCGTTCCGGTCAGCTTCCTTTTTCAGAATTGCGACAACGAACAAGATCGAGGCCGCGAACAGAACCAACATCTCTCCAACGTCACCAAGAAACGCATTGTTCGCAAAAGCACCCAAAGCGACATTTGCGAAATAGATCGCAAAAACGATGACTGATGCAGCGAGATACATTTCCGGGACCCCCTTCAGAATCGGCTCAATTGTCTTTGTAAGCGCTTACATCAAAAATGCAAGCGCTTACATAAACGCTTTCATCCTTGGAAAAATGCGACTAACTTAGGCGAACCGAAATTGAGAGTTCGAGAATGTCAAAACATCGGTCCGCACCGACGCTGGATGACGTTGCCAAGGCAGCAGGCGTTTCAACTGCCACCGTGTCGCGGTGCCTGAACACCCCGCAACAGGTTGTCGAGGCAACGCGAAAGCGTGTTTTATCTGCCGTAGATTCCCTGGGCTACACGCCGAACTTTGCAGCGCGTGTGATGGCCGCTCGGCGTTCTTTCACTATTGGCGCTATCATCCCGACAATGGAAAACGCAATCTTCGCAAGGGGTTTGCAGGCATTTCAAGAGGAAATCCACAAACAGGGCTACACCTTGCTGGTCTCCAGCTCAGCCTACCAGCCGGCCGCAGAAGAAGATCAGATCCGAACACTGGTTGCCCGGGGTGCCGACGGGCTTCTGCTGATCGGGCACGACCGTGACCAGCAAATCTACGACTATCTCGAACGGCAGAAAGTGCCGGCCCTGGTTGCGTGGTCCTTCCTGCCGGACAAACCCATACCTTCGATTGGATTTGACAACAGACGGGCAATGGAGGCTTTGGCGAGCAGGATCATCGAATTGGGCCACACGCGTCTGGCGACGATTTCCGGCATCAGTAAGGGAAATGATCGTGCGCGCCTGCGGATCCAAGGTATAAAAGACGCGATGTCCCAACATGGCCTGTCGCAAGACGATCTGGTCGTGACCGAAACCTCCTACGAGATTGAAAGTGGTGCCGAGGCATTCAAGCACCTCATGTCGAGCGACCGCCCGCCATCCGCGGTTTTGTGCGGCAACGACGTTCTGGCAGTCGGCGCGGTACGGCAAGCTCAGCAGATGGGACTTCGGGTGCCCGAAGATGTCTCCATCACTGGATTTGATGATATCGAGCTTGCGCGCATCGTCGCCCCTGCACTGACAACTGTTCATGTCCCTCATCGTGAAATGGGACGCAAGGCTGCTTTGGCGTTGATACAGATGATCGAATCCAACTCACCCGGCACATCCGTCGAACTGCCAACCCACATCGTAGGCAGAGAGTCTCTGCTTGGCCTCAACAGGTAACGCCGGCTTTGTCATTCCTTTGAACAGGACCATCGAAATACGCGCTATCTTAAAGATACTGAGATCCGCGAAGGCGGCGATGAGGACGCAAAGCGTCTGCTTTTTGACTAATTAACAACGTTTTACAGATTGTTGCTGGAGCGGGTAGCGGGAATCGAACCCGCGCGTTCAGCTTGGGAAGCTGACAGGCTACCATTACATCATACCCGCCGCGCCAACTGAAATAACATCAGAGCATCCGAACGATCAAGTCAGATCGTCGTCCACCTTCATCAAGGGTTTTACTCGGTTCGCGCCCGCAGGCTGTCGATCAGGGACTGGTCGACATCCAAGGCGGCGCCCGCCGCCTCCAAAGTTCGGCGATCGAGATGCTGGGGGTTCAGATCAATCCCTTGTGAAAACGCTTCAACAATGGCCTTCATGGCTGTGATCCGCGCATATTTCTTGTTGTTGGATGGGATCACGTGCCAAGGGGCTATTTCTGTCGACGTCCGTGCCAGCATTTCGTCAACGGCCACTTCCGCGACATCCCATTTTTCACGGTTTCTGAAATCTTCGTAAGTCAGCTTCCAACGTTTCATCGGGTTTGTCAGACGCTCGGTAAAACGGCGCATCTGCTCTTCTTGTGAAATGTGGAAGAACAGTTTTACAATCCTGGTCCCGTCATCAACCAGCATTCGTTCGAAGTCATTGATTTCCTGATACGCGGCCCGCCAGCGCGTTTCCGGGGTCAGTTTTTCAATTCGCTCCACCAGAACCCGACCATACCAGCTGCGGTCGAAAGCGGAAATCGCACCGGACGGCGGCAGGCGTTCCCAGAACCGCAGCAGATAATGCCGGTTGAGGTAGTAGTTTCGGGGCGCGCCGATGGGCCAGACCTTGAAGCTGCGCGGGTCCAAAGCCTGACTGATCCGGCGAATGGTTCCCCCTTTTCCGGCAGCGTCCCAGCCTTCGAACACCAACACGCCCTTGATCCCGTGAAACAGAAAGGCTTGCTGAATTCTGGCCAACCTTGTCTGCAATTCGATCCGCTGATCGAAATAGTTCCTTTTATTCAGCCTTTTGTTCAGATCTGCATCTGAGAGCTTTGGGGGATGATGTTTCCTCATGCTGGCACCTGATCGTTGCATCCTGGATCAGGGTATTCTGAAACCTTGTGGCAAATCGGCATTGATCAGGGTCAAATGCAAAAGGCCGGGCACAGGGCCCGGCCTTTGCAGTCTGTTCCGCCCCAATCAGGCGCGGCGGCGACGGCCACCGCCGCGACGACCACCTGCGGGGCCCGCGGTACCCGCCTCGTCCGGCGCTTTGTTGAACTTGATCCACTCACCGCCATGGGGGTCATTATTGGTCAGCAGGTTGGCGGCGCGAATGGCCTCCATTTCCTTGCCGGCGCGCGGCTTGGTCGAGCCAAGACCGAACAGCTGGCAGAAGGTTTCATCATCCATGTCCGCAGGCAGAATGACACCCTTGGCTTCAATCTCGGCCTTTTTCTCAGCGATCTTCTTGGGCCCTACAGGCAAGGCAACAGGGTTCATGATTGCCGAGGTCATACCAGCGCCCATCGCCATTGGAAGGAAAGCGTTATTGATGCCGTGGCGGTTCGGCAGGCCGAACGACACGTTGGACGCACCACAGGTGGTGTTTACGCCCAGCTCTTCGCGCAAGCGACGGACCAGCGCGAACACCTGCAGACCAGCAGTTGCCATCGCACCGATGGGCATGACCAGCGGGTCGACCACGATGTCATGCGCGGGAATCCCGAAATCAGCCGCGCGCTCGACAATCTTCTTGGCCACTTCGAAACGCACATCGGGATCTTCCGAGATACCGGTGTCATCGTTCGAGATCGCAACAACCGGGACGTTGTATTTCTTGACCAGCGGCAGAACCAGCTCCAGACGCTCTTCTTCGCCGGTGACCGAGTTCAGCAGCGGACGGCCCTCGGCCGCCGCCAGACCCGCTTCCAGCGCACCTGGAACCGACGAGTCGATGCACAGCGGTACTTCGACCAGCCCCTGAACCAGTTCGACAATCTTGCGCATCAGCGGCGGCTCGGTCTCGTTCGGATTGGGGTTCGAGTTATAGACAACGCCCGCATTGATATCCAGAACGGTTGCTCCCGCAGCTACCTGCGCCAGCGCGTCTTTCTCGACGGTCGAGAAATCGCCCGCTTCCAGCTCGGCGGCCAGTTTCTTGCGGCCAGTCGGATTGATCCGCTCACCGATCACGCAGAACGGTTCGTCAAAGCCCAGGACGGCTGTTTTTGTTTTTGATTCTACGACTGTACGCGTCATGTCCGTTCCTTAGGAGTTTACAGGCTGTGCAGAGGCACCGCCGTTATTGATGGCCCAGTTGGCGTTGGTCTTGATGCCGCCAAGTGGGAAGAAGTGTACGTTGGTGATGTTGAAATCCGGGTTGGCCGCTTTGTGGTTGGCCAGTTCGGTCACAACATCGGTCGGCTCGTAGGGCAACAACAGCTTGGAGACGTCCATGGCACGCTTTTGCAGCACCTTCAGAGACGGGCCAACACCGCACGCGATGGCGAACTTGATCAGAGTCTGCAGCTTGGCCGGACCGGCGATACCGATATGGATCGGCAGATCAATTCCGGATTCTTTCAGGCTGTCGGCCCAGGCGATGATCGGCTTGGCGTCAAAGGCGAACTGGGTGGCCAGCGCCATTTCGGCGTCCGTGGTCTCGTTGAACTTCTGTTTCCAGCGCAACGCGTCATCGACGTTTCTGGTCGAGCCGTCCGGGTCAATGTCCTTGTTACCTTCGGGGTGACCGGCCACGTGCAGGCGCTTGAATCCCGCCTTGTCGAACAGACCGGTTTCCAGCAACTGCATCGAACTGTCGAAATCGCCGTGCGGATTGGCAACACCACCGGCCAGCAACAACGCCTGTTCGACACCTGCTTCGCCCTGGTACATGGCGATCCAGTTTTCCAGGGTGGCCGCGTCTTTGATTATCCGCGCCGGAAAGTGCGGCATCACCGGATACCCCTCGGCCGCGATCCGCTTGGCGGTCTTGACCATATCCTCGATCGGAGTGCCCTCGATATGGGCGATGTACACGCGTGTTCCCTCGGGCAGCAGCGGGCGGAAATCCTCGACCTTTTCGGCGGTGCGCGGCATCACCTCGATCGAATAGCCCTGCAAAAAGGCTTCGACGGTCGGATTTACTGGGCCGTTTTCGACCACATCACGTTTCTTGAAGTTCAGCAAAGCCATTTCGGCCTCCCATAAAGTCTGGGGCTCATGCCCAACCGTCATTGGCGATCAGCGCTTTGACGCGGTCCTGATCGTATTCCGTTTCCAGACGCACAGCTTCGGCTTCGGCAATCTCGGCAGGATCGCCTTCGACCGCGAAAGGTTCGGCTTTGCGCCATTCGGCCAGATAGGCATCACTGTCCTTGGCGTTCACCTTCATCGCGGCACGGTCGATGGCTTGTTCAAACCGTTCTTCCAACTGCCGCTTTGCGCCACGACGGCCTTTGCCGACGATGACCTGAGCGGGAATGTCGCGCCAATACACGATGGTGACGTCAGGCATTGCTGTGATTCCTCCTAACCCGATGGGCCGGTTCTAAACTTCAATGTAGGCTTGGGTCGGTCGATTTTCGACACACGGCGCTTTCCAAACGACGTTTTGCGCCTACTGTAGGGTACGTGGCTTTTACCCAGTTTTCCGGAAAACGCGCATATCATAATTCTCATCGTCACTATGAAAGCGCTGCATAAAAAAGAAAAACCCCGGACGGAAGAAACCGTCCGAGGCATGAATTGATGGGCCAAATGGCTTTAACCGACTAGACCGCCATCCTCGCGAGTAATGGCGATAATGGCCGAACGCGGCACCGAGTCAGCGCCTTCAGGCCAGTGGCTGTTGCCGTCTTCGCCCGGGTGCTGAATGCCGACAAACATTGTGCGGCGATCTGGAGACCAGCTGAGACCGGTGACCTCGCACTCATTCGGGCCAACCAGAAAGCGGCGAATTTCGCCCGTGACAGGGTCACCTGCCAGCATCTGGTTATTGCCCTGACCGGCGAAGTCCCCTTCGTTTCCATAGTTTCCGTCGGTTTGAATCCAGAGCAAACCATTGGTGTCGAATTTCAATCCGTCGGGTGAATTGAACATGTTGTCGGCGTTCACGTTCTCGGATCCGGCATAGGCATTTTCATGCACGGTGGGATTGCCTGCCAGCACGTACAGATCCCAGCCGAAGCCGGCAGCGGTATGATCACCACCGTCCGGTCGCCAACGCACGATCTGACCGTAATTGTTCTTGTCCCGCGGGTTCGGGCCGTTGGCCGAGGTATCGTCGCCCCCTGCATTCGGTTTGACACCACGGTTCTTGTTGTTGGTCAGACAGCAATAGACTTCGGGTGCATTCGGGTTTGATGCCACCCATTCCGGGCGGTCCATTGTCGTGCCACCAACGGCCGAAGCGGCTTGACGCGTGTGGATGCAAACCTCGGCCTGCGATGCAAGCCCGCTGGTTTCAGGTGTCAGATCGATCCACTCACCGGTGCCGTCATCGTTGAACTTGGCGACCGAAAGCGTTCCATTCTCAAGCAGCGCATTCGTGTCCACCCCGGCTGCGTAAACGCCATCGGAAACGAAGCGGTACAGGAATTCTCCGCGTTCATCATCGCCCATGTAAACCACGACGCGACCATCGTTGTTGACTACGGTTTCCGCGTTCTCGTGCTTGAAGCGCCCAAGCGCTGTCAGCTTGCGCGGTGTCGATGTCGGGTCGGTCGGGTCAATCTCGACGACATATCCGGCACGGTTTGGTTCGTTGGGGTTTTTGGACACGTCGAAACGGTCGTCGATCTTGGCCCAGCCATAGCCCCAATCGCTTGCCGATACTCCATAGCGTTTCAGTTCAGGGCTGGTTTCGTGGTTTTCATCCTCAGCCGAGAAGTAACCATTGAAGTTCTCTTCACAGGCCAGATACGTGCCCCACGGTGTCATGCCATTTCCGCAATTGTTCCATGTTCCCTTGCACGTCATGCCGGACGGATCGGCGGCGGTCTTCATAAGGTCGTGACCCGCGGCCGGACCGGTGATGGTCATCTCGGTCTGCGGTGTAACACGGCGGTTATACGGGCTGTCCTTTACGATACCCCATTTTCCATCTCTGTTGGCAATTTCCACAATGGTAACGCCATGGGCCATCATGCCTTTGGCAACGTCGTCATCGGATGCTGCCTTGGCGTCCGGATTGTTGCCCCAAAGAATGTCGCGGTTGGTATACTCGTTGTTCACCACCAGCAGAACATGACCGTCGTGGTAAAACACATCCTGGCCATCCGTGTTGTCACCAAATGCGCGTTCCTGACTGGCTGCCGTGCCTCGGGTGGCATGATTGAATTCAGGCACATCCGACCACAGCGGATCACCCCAGCGCACTATGACCTCGGCTTTGTAACCCGAAGGCACAATCACTTCGTCAGCCGTCGAAACCGGAATCGCCTCGAACGAGAAACGATCTGCCGCAGCGCGCGCAGTAGTCGGCAGAATCGAGCCGCCAACGGCAGCGAAACTGCCCATCGCCAGGACGCCACCCATGAATCCGCGACGCGACAACGCGCGCTCGACAACGCGGTCAAAGTCACATTCTTCAGGTCGCGGGCTTATGATTTCATCGTATTCATCAAAGGAAAGGGTGTGATCGTCTTTCATGTTAATCTCCATATCTGGCTGTAAGCTCGAAAAGAATCCTGCTGAGGGTTCCATGAATGCCCATCGCACCTGAGTATGAACGGCATGTGACACGCACGTTAATTTCAAAATTGAAATCACTTGCACGTCGGCAATCCCCCGCCTAGGGTCGGGGTAACTCGAAAATCGGAGGGCGTAACGATGGCGCCCAAGCGTCCCAAAGGTGCGGGCGCGTTCCCGAAAGCGGTCGAAAGCCCCGCGCCGGCAAGACCCGATCCGGATGCTCTTTACGCGGCACTGGATTTGGGTACAAATAGTTGCCGCATGTTGATCGCCCAGCCCAAGGGCAGTGGGTTCCATGTGGTAGACAGCTTCTCCAAATCCGTGCAATTGGGCGCGGGTCTGGAACGCACCGGACGGCTGTCGCGGGCGTCCATGGCTCGTACCGTTCAGGCTTTGCGAATCTGCCAGCAAAAGCTGAAACGCAACAAGGTCAGACGGATGCGTCTGATCGCGACCGAGGCGTGCCGCCGCGCCAAGAACTCGCGCGAATTCATCCGGCAGGTGAAGCGCGAAACCGGCCTTACGCTTGAGATAATTCAGCCCGAGGAAGAAGCCCGTCTGGCAGTGATTTCCTGTGCCCCGCTGGTTTCAACCAAGACCGAGCAGTTGCTGGTCGTCGATATAGGAGGTGGCTCGACCGAATTGGTCTGGATAGACATCTCGTCCGTTCCGCGTCGCGACCGGCCAGCAGCAATCATGCGGCTGCACCACGGGTTTCACCCTGCCGACAGCCCCTTTCCGGCAGCAAAGGTCGTTGATTGGATCAGTGTGCCGCTGGGAGTTGCCACGCTGCGGGACCAGTTCAATGATGTCGAGAATGACGCCGCCCGTTTTGCGTTGATGAGTTGGTTTTTCGAGGAAAACCTTGCCGATTTTGCACCCTATAAGGACGAACAGGCGCGCGTAGGGTTTCAGATCGTCGGCACCAGCGGCACAGTCACTACTGTTGCGGCCTCTCATCTGGGCCTCAAGCGATATGACCGGACCAAAGTGGACGGGCTGCGCATGACCAGCGATCAGATTGACAAAGTCATACGCGGGTATTTAGAACTCGGCCCTCATGGGCGGCGCCGGGACCCTCGAATTGGTGAAGACCGGCAAGCCCTGATCATGTCCGGTTCGGCCATATTGCAGGCTTTGCTCCGTTGCTGGCCCACTGACCGCCTTTCGGTGGCGGACCGGGGGCTGCGCGAGGGTTTGCTGTATGCGCAGATGAGCGCGGACGGTGTATTGGAAGACGGACCGTTCTGATGGCGAAAACACCAAGTGGAAAAAACAACTCGGGCCGCGGGCAGCGCGACCTGAAGGTGAAGGTCAAAACAGCACGTGGGCGAAAGCTCAGCTCGACCCGTTGGCTCGAACGGCAGTTGAACGATCCTTATGTAAAACGCGCTCAGGCCGATGGATATCGTGGGCGAGCGGCATATAAAATTCTGGAACTGGACGACAAATTCCGCTTTCTGGTGCCCGGCGCGCGCGTGGTGGATTTGGGTTGCGCGCCTGGTGGCTGGTGTCAGGTCGCCGTCAAGCGGGTGAACGCGCTGGGCGAGAAATCAGGCAAACGGGTCGGATCGGTGCTGGGCATTGACCTGCAAGAGGTCGAACCGGTCGCTGGCGCCGAAATCCATGTTCTGGACTTCATGGAAGATGACGCCGACCAGAAGGTTAAAGACTGGCTGGACGGCAAGGCAGACGTAGTGATGTCGGATATGGCTGCGGCATCATCTGGTCACAAACAGACCGATCACCTGCGAATCATGGCGCTGTGTGAAGCGGCAGCTTATTTCGCGTTTGACGTTCTGGAAGAAGGCGGAACCTTCGTAGCCAAGGTTCTCGCCGGTGGTGCCGAAGGCGATCTGCAAAAACTGCTAAAGCAGAAGTTTCAGAAAGTTACCAACGTCAAACCGCCTGCGTCACGCTCGGACAGTTCGGAAAAATTCGTTGTTGCAACAGGGTTTCGCGGCGATTCTTAATCATCCAACCGAATGCGATTTCCGCTCAGGCGTTGTTCGCGCAACGACGTGGCCGCCATGCCCTGCAACATCAATGTGTCACCATGGGTCAGGTATACAGGTTCGCGGCTGCGCAACTCTTCAATACGTTGCGCCAACGAAATAGATCGTACATCCGTTGCTCTCTGCTTTGACACTTCAATAGACATCCATCACCTCTGAACAGCACACCTGAAATGTTGTTAGCGGGGAATCTTGCCGTGAAGATGGAGCAAATCGGGCACGTATATGCCGGTTCAAGGGCTGAGTTGTTGCGACAATTGCCGCAGTGCCGGATCATCGGGCAACTTGTCCAATGCCTCTTGCAAGGCGGCTCGCGCAGCTTCCGGACCGCGATTGATCTGCACCAATTGCACGAGCATAGGCCACGCCTCGGCCCGCTGCGGGTCCAGCGTCACAACTTCGCGAAAGGCCTGTTCCGCCGCAGGAGCGTTGCGAAGCGTCAACGCCATGCCCCCCAGTACAAGGTGGGTTTCCGGGGCATCCAGCCTATTCGAAATCGACTCCTGCCATTCTGACATGCCCTTCCCGGTTAAAGCCCGTTGCTGAGGTGTCAAAGCCTGCGGAGGAATACTCAGGAACTCTTTGGCGGCAGCGATGCGCACGTTTCGCAAAGGATCAGACAATAAGGGCTCAAGTCTTTGCACCTGATCTGTCGCGCTGGCCTGACGCTGTAGCGCCACTGCATTCGCTCGTATCAGCGGGTCATCTTCTTGCAAAAGCGGCGCCGTGACAGCGGCCATCTCTGGCGAGCCAAACGGCTGCATAAGATATGCGGCGGTCGCTCTCACAATCCCCGGCTGCGACGCATCCATTGCAACGGAAAGCAAACCCTCGGGCGTGTCGAGCTGCCCTTCGGTCGCAGCCTTGAAAACCGTCCCGAAATGCGCGCTCCGATTTGGCGAGCCTGGGAACCAATCCTTTATCTGGTCGGCAGCCCAAGCTTGATCTTCGCCCTGATGGCAGTCTGTGCAGGCATCAACACCCAGCCCCAGATCCGGTCGCGGTATGCGAAAGCTGTGATCGCGTCGACCGTCGACACCCATGTAGGTCCGCTCGATCATATGGCAGCTTTTGCACTGCGCCCCTTCGCTGTCTGCCGGATGTTTGTGATGCTCGGGGGTGTCGTACTCCTTGAGGTCAAGGGTCGGGAACTCCGGGTTTCCGGCGGATGAATGGCACTGCGTGCAAACTCCATTTCCTTCGGCCTTCAACTCTGCGCTGTGCGGTTCGTGACAGTTCATGCATCCCACGCCCTGCGCGTACATCTTGGATTGCAGGAACGATCCATAGACGTAAACCTCATCCAGTATCTGCCCGTCAGGATGATACGAACCGGGGCGCAGCACAGCCAGATTATACGCATCATGATACGGGGTTCCCGGAACCGGGTTTCCATTGCCATGCGCCTCGCGCCGGGAATGGCATCCGGCGCATTGCTGTATTTCTTCTTCGGCCCGCCCTTTGCCCCAACTCATCAGAAAGCCGGCGTCGCCCAGGCCATCTGAAGACCCCTGTTCTTGGACCCAATCGATATGTGCAGACCCCGGCCCATGGCAGGCCTCGCACCCAACCCCGATCTCGACCTGTTGAGAGGTGTAGGTTCTGGTTTGAGGATCGTAGTTTTTTTCAAATCCCGTGGCGTGACACTCGGCGCAGCGCGCGTTCCAGCTCTTGTAGGGGCCCGTCCAATGCAACCCGTCATCAGGCGGCAGGTCCTGATCAGGATACAGGTGATACCAGCGCTTTTGCTCGGTATCCCAAACCACGTCAAAACTTTGCAACCGGCCCGGTTCAGTCTCAAAAAGGTATTGCTGCAAGGGTTCGATTCCAACGACGGAATGAACGTCATACTCCTTCGTTACACCGTCCTTTTCCGTTACACTGGCCGAGAACCTGCCTGCCTCACGTTTGAACTGGACGGCCATACCGTCATGATCGAACCGGGTTCCGTCAAAATCGGCCGCAAGAGTGCCGTCAGTGGTACCTGTCCACGCCAGCGCATGGTGTGACCCAGCCCAGGCTTCGGCTTCTTGCTGATGACAGCCGGTACACTGATCTGAACCTACATACTCTGGCGTCTGCGCCTGAATTTCGCCAGCGATTGCAAGGTAGGCCAGTATCAGGGCAAATCTCATGCCATATCTCCTTCAGAGGCTTTTTGCAGATCAATCAATGCACCATTGTATTCGGCCCCCAAAATCAGGATCGCGGAATAGAGATACAGGAAAATCAATGCCGCCATAGCCCCCGCCAATCCAGCATAGGTGGCGCTGTAGGTGGCGAACTGGCTGATATAAATTGAAAAAGCCCATCCACCGGCCGCCCACAAGGCCAAAGTCAGCAGGACGCCGGGCAGAATTTGCATCAGGCTGTGCCTGCGGGTTGGCAGCACAAGATGTGCCAGAAGAACCGTGCCCGCTGGAACCGCTACGGTAAACGTCCAGCGCAGGCGATCCACTGAAAACCAGTTGGCCACGGCACCTTCTGTGTGTTCGGCCACCAGTTTCGTATAGACTGGCAAAACCACCTCGACCGCGGCGATGATCAAAATGGCCGCCCCGCCCAGAATGACCAGCACCAGGCAGAGCAGCCGGGTTTTCCAGAATGGCCAACTGTCCTCGTCGTGGTAGGCCTGGTTCATGGCTGCACGTACGGCGGCCACGCCGTTGGAGGCAAAATAAATCGCCAGCAGACCACCCAAGGTGATAACACCCGAGCCGGATCCGGCCAGAACGGCCCGCAGTTCGGCCACGATGGGATCGGCGACATCCTTGGGCCACGCTCCGAAAATCAGGTCAATCAACTCATCCGTGACATAGCCTTGCGACAACGCCCCTGCCAGCGCCACGGTGAACAGCACAAAAGGAAACAGCGCCATCATCAGCGACATGGCGACATGGCTGCTCATGACAAAGCCGTTCTTTCTGCTGAACCGGCGGATCGACAGCCAAAGCGCCCGAACAGGTCGGCTAAACAG
This sequence comes from Ruegeria sp. CDSA141, assembly GCF_059612005.1. NCBI lineage: Bacteria > Pseudomonadati > Pseudomonadota > Alphaproteobacteria > Rhodobacterales > Roseobacteraceae > Ruegeria > Ruegeria sp. CDSA141. The sequence goes on along the minus strand of NZ_JBXWPT010000001.1, from coordinate 751,880 downwards.
GGGATTCGCGGCAGTGGTCATGCTGCAACCCTAACCTGCCGAAATGGAACACAGAACCCGTCATCAATATCTATTTGGCGAATGAGGGCCAACAAACGCCTGAACGCATTGCATAAACCTGGCCTCGCGTGCAGGATTGGGTCACGCAGGATGGAAAATGGGCGCTGCTTTTGCAAGAAACAGGATTCCGAATGACCCCGGATCAAGAAGACATCACGGTTAGACCCAGGCTTCGACTGTCCGTTGTCCGGGATACATGCATCATCGCGACACTGATCGTGCTGGGCCTCTATGCCGGTGCGAACTTCCTGATCCCGCTTGCCATGGCGCTACTGGTCAATGTTCTGATCATAGCGCTGAGCGATCGCGTCGTAGCCGTGACCCGCGCTTCGGTCTGGCTGGCCAATGTCGCCGGTGTGACCGTCGTTCTGGCGGGTTTGTTCATGATCATGTACGTGCTGGGCAGTCAGGCGACGCAATTTGCACGCTCCGTCAGCACCTATGAAAACCAGTTCGATGGTGCGGTCGAGCGTGTAACGGGACTGGTCGGCAACGACGTGACCACCTTCATTCGTGACAATCTGGTCAGTATCGACATGTCCTATGTCGCACGCGTATTGCTGGGCAGCGCCACCTCATTGTTGAACCAGTTTTTCCTGATCAGCCTGTATGTCGCCTTTCTGATGGCCGAACGACTGGCGTTTCGGAAAAAGATCCAACTGGCGGCCGGAGATCCCGTCGCCGCAGCCGAGTTTTCCACCATGCTCGATGCGATTTCGGTCAGCTTGCAGCGTTATGTCGGCGTCAAAACCCTGATCAGCCTGATAACGGCAACCATCAGCTACACGGTTTTCCGCTCGCTTGGTCTGGAATACGCGGAAACCTGGGCCGTACTGACCTTTGCCCTGAACTTCATCCCCTCGATCGGTTCGATCATAGCCGTGTTTTTTCCGGCTATGATCGCACTTGTTCAATTCGAAACGATCATCCCCTTTCTGGTCATCGTGCTGGGATGTGGAACGATCCAATTCCTGATCGGCAATTTCCTTGATCCGGCCATGCTTGGTCGATCCCTGAACATGTCGACCTTTCTTGTCATTCTGGCCCTGACCTTCTGGACAACGGTCTGGGGCCTGATCGGTGCGTTTCTGAGTGTGCCTCTGACAGTATGCATCCTGATCGTTTTCAGCCACATCCCGGCACTTCGGCCGGTCGCCATACTGATGTCTCTGGATGGCAGGTTGGGCGAGGATAACAGTCAGGCCACAACAAGCTAGGTCATGAAGCGCCCCCTTTTCATCGGATCGGATATCTACCGCAACTCGACCTACGGTTCAAAGCACCCGCTGGCCATCCCGCGGGTTTCAACCGTCATCGATCTGTGTCGCGAACTGGGTTGGTTGACGTCCGAGAACTACCGCGTCAGCCCCTGCGCAAAACCCGGTGTATTGGAAACGTTTCATACGCCGGACTATATCGCCGCCCTGCAAAAGGCGGAAGCGTACCAGCATGTCACGGACGAAACACGGAAAAGATACGGTTTGGGGACTCTGTCGAACCCGGTCTTCGCCGAGATGTACCGCCGACCTGCAACCGCTGCCGGTGGTTCCATGTTGGCCGCCGAACTGATCCGGGACGGCGGGATCGTTTTCAACCCTGCGGGCGGTACACACCACGGCCTTGCGGACCGGGCGAACGGGTTTTGCTATCTGAATGATCCGGTTCTGGCGATACAGTCCCTTTTGAACACTGGCATAGAGCGCGTGGTCTATGTCGACATCGACGCCCATCATTGCGACGGGGTTGAACTTGCGTTTCACGGGTCGGACAGAGTCCGGATGATCTCGGTCCATGAGGCGCGGCGATGGCCGTTCACGGGCCAACTTGAGGAAGACGCCGGTGGCGCGGCCTTCAACCTGCCCGTTCCAAGACATCTGAACGACGACGAATTTGCCGCCATTCTGGATCAATTGATCCTGCCAGCGACCGAAGCGTTCAAACCGCAAGCGATTGTCCTGCAATGCGGAGCCGACGCCGTGGCCGAAGACCCGCTTTCGCGTTTGACCCTGTCCAACAACGCGCATTGGCGAACGGTCGCGGCGCTGAAGTCTCTTTCGCCTCGTTTTCTGGTTCTGGGTGGCGGTGGATACAATCCCTGGTCCGTGGGACGCTTGTGGAGCGGCGTTTGGGCCACCCTGAATGATTTCGAAGTTCCTGACACACTTGACGTCGGTGCACAGAAAATCCTGCGGGATCTGACCTGGAGCAGGGCCGCAGGACAGGCGCCTCAACCCCACTGGCTGGACAGTTTGCGAGACGCGCCAAACATCGGGCCCATACGACAGGAACTGAGGAACGATTTGCGCCACCTCACCGCCAGGCATTCACAGTAGATCGGTCCGTCAAAGCCTGCTAACATTCCGACATTTCGGGATATTCCTGACCGGCTTAACCCCTGTTCCGTTATCACTTCAATTCTTCCAGTTTGGCACCGATTGGACCACCACCCATGAATGCACTTAATCAGATACTTGATCTCAAGGCCCGCATGGGCCAGTCCATCATCGGGCAAACCGAGGTCATCGACCGACTGCTGATCGGGATGCTGGCCAACGGAAACCTTCTGATCGAAGGTCTGCCCGGATTGGCCAAAACACGTGCAGTCAAGGCGATGGCACGCAATCTGGATGCGGATTTCAGCAGGATCCAGTTCACGCCTGATCTGCTGCCTTCAGACGTGACGGGAACCGAGGTGTTTCAACAGAGTGATGAGGGCGGCACCTTTCGCTTTGAACCCGGTCCGATCTTTGCCAACATCGTCCTCGCTGACGAGATCAACAGGGCACCGGCAAAGGTGCAGGCCGCTTTGCTGGAAGCGATGGAAGAACGGCAGGTCACGGTATCTGGAACCACCCACAAAATGGAACCATTGTTCATCGTGATGGCAACCCAGAACCCCATTGAACAAGAAGGCACCTATCCCCTGCCCGAAGCGCAGATGGACCGGTTCCTGATGCATGTTCAGATCACCTATCCGCCGGTCGAGGATGAGGTTGAAGTGATCCGAATGGTACGGGGCGAGGAGATCGCGGCCGGGAAAGGCGCGTCAAGCGAGCCACCACCGACGATCCCGCAGGACGCCGTTTTTGCAGCGCGTTCGGAAATTGGGCAGATCCATGTTTCGGATGCAATGGACCGCTATATGGCCGATCTGGTTCAGGCGACCCGGACGCCTGCGGCGCTCAGCGAAGAACTGGCCAGCTGGATCGAAATCGGCGCCAGCCCGCGTGCCTCATTGGCATTGGACAAATGCGGTCGAGCGCATGCGTGGATGAACCAGCGCGATTATGTGGACCCTGCGGATATTCGAGCCATAGCACATGACGTGTTCCGTCACCGCATCACGCTGAGTTTTGAGGCGCAGGGGAACGCCAAAACGGCAGATGACGTGATCGCGGAAATCCTGCGTCTCGTCGCGCTGCCCTGACGGTTCGGGTTGGCCGAGTGCATCAATCCACAACATATCCCGATGATCCCCGCATTCACGTCAGTGCGGATCACCTCTTGCGTCTGGAACCGCATTCTCGTGCTCTGAGCTTTTTGCCACGTCAGCCCGCCCGGTCGATCCTGAATGGAACACACGCATCACGCCTGCGCGGACGCGGCCTAAACTTCGAAGAATTGCGAAACTACCAACCGGGCGACGATATCCGCACAATTGACTGGAAAGTCACGGCGCGAACCGGGGAGCCCCATGTTAGGGTCTATACCGAGGAACGAGACCGCCCTGCCCTGCTGCTGGTCGACCAGCGCGTTTCGATGTTTTTTGGAACAGAAGTGTACATGAAGTCGGTCATCGCTGCCGAAGCTGCCGCAATCACTGCGCATCGCGTTCTCGATCAGGGCGATCGTGTTGGAGGCCTGGTCTTCAGCGACACGAGCGTTGCAGAACACAGGCCACAGCGCCGCGCTGCGGCGCTTATGCGGTTTTTGTCATCAATCGGGGCTGCCAATTCGGCCTTGCACGCTGCCTTGAACCCGCAACCAACCGTGGCTTTGAATAACATGTTGTCCGAAGCCGCGCGTATGTCCCAAACCAACGGGCTGGTTTGCCTGTTTTCCGACTGTGACGGGCTTGACGAAAGATCGGAGTCCTTGCTGCGCCGTATTGCGTTCTCAAACGATCTGATCGTGTTCAATATTTCTGACAGAACAGCCAAGGTACTGGCGCCCAATCTGAAACTCACGGTCTCGGACGGGAAAGACCAGATCGAAATCGACAGCGCCGACCCCGAATTGTCCGGGAAAATTCGCAAATCCATGGAAGACAGGTTGAACCAACTGCATACTTGGTCCCGGCGATACGGTTTTCCGGTTGTTCCTTTGACAACGGCGGAACCTGCTCTGGATCAGTTGCTGTATCTGTTCGGGCATCGCGGGGGGCAGAAATGAGCATCGACACGACAGGGAAATCTCTGGTTGATCTGCTGAATATGCTCGAGCCGACACCAGAACCTGCGACTGTTTCGATGCTTCCGCAGACATGGGGGTGGTTGGCGCTGGCTGTTATTCTGCTTGGCTTTGTTGTACTAGTCAGTGTTGTTTTCGTCCGACGAAGACAGGCAAACGCGTATCGACACCATGCGCTGGCAGAGCTGGCAAACCCGGATATCACGTCGGCAAAAGTTGCCGAAATCCTTCGCCGCACCGCGTTGGTCGCATATCCGCGCAGGCAAGTCGCAGGAATTCATGGGGATGATTGGCTGAATTTTCTTTCGCAAACATCTGATGATACAATCTTTTTATCTGACATTGGGCAATCACTGCTCGTAGCGCCGTACAAGGACCTTCCGCCAAACCGCGCCTTGACACAACTTGCTCGGCATTGGGTCAAGTCCCATAAACTGCATCGGGGAACGTGATGGTTTCCTTTTCTGCACCGTGGGTGTTTTTGCTGCTGCCGCTGCCGGTGCTGGTCTACGCCATTGCTCCACCCCGGCGGGAAACAACCGCGTCTATTCGCATTCCGTTTTTCCGCCGCGTTGCGCAAGCAGCAGGCGCCGAGCCGAAATCCGGGTCAATTATCCGCAGCCGTGCCTGGCTTCAAACCGCCAACGTGGTATTGATTTGGCTTCTGCTGGTTCTGGCGCTGGCCCGTCCGGAACGATTGGGCGACCCCATCGTTATAGAGAAATCTGCCCGAGATGTGGTTTTGGCGCTGGATATCTCTGGCTCGATGGATCAGCGGGACTTCGAGTCCGGGTCCGGTACACCGATGCAAAGGCTGGAGGCGGTCAAAGAAGTTCTGAAACAGTTCATCTCTGAAAGAGATGGCGACAGGATGGCGTTGATCATCTTCGGAACACGCGCGTTCATTCAAGCGCCCTTCACGGAAGATCTGAACAGTTTGAATGGGTTCCTGGACCAAACTCAAGTTGGCATGGCGGGTCCGAACACAGCTTTGGGCGATGCCATCGGACTTGGCATTCGAACCTTTGAGTCCAGCGAGGTTGAGCAACGCCTGATGATCGTACTCAGCGATGGCGCCGATACATCCAGTCGCATGACACCGGTCAATGCCTCGGCAATTGCTGCGGAAAAGAACGTAGTTGTCTATACGATTGGTGTCGGAGACCCGAATGCAACGGGTGAAGATCGTGTGGATTTGCAGGCTTTGAAGGACATAGCCGCGCGTACGGGCGGAGAGTATTTCTTTGCCGACGATGCCTCGGCCCTCGAACAGACCTATGAACGCATTGATGAACTGAACCCCAGAATTGTGGAAACACAAAGCTATCGGCCCAAACGTAGCCTTGCCCATATTCCGTTACTATTTGCGTCGATCGTCATTATGGTCAGCATGGCCGGGTTCCATTTCACCCAGCGGCACCGCGGGGTCGTCTGACAATGGATCTGGCTGATTTCCATTTTATCCGAGGCTATTACCTGCTGCTTCTCATCCCCATCCTTGCGCTGTGGTGGAGGATCAGATCCAAACCGCTGGCAGAAACCAAACTGCCGACAGGGATCGCCCCGCATCTTGCAGAAGCCTTGTTGCTGGGCAAAGAAGACACCCGGCGCACGCAGCCCATTGATGCTGCGATGATCATTGCAACGCTTGTCATATTTGCGGCCTCAGGTCCAACGTGGTCACGCGCACCCAACCCGCTGATCGCGGACACTGCCCCGTTGGTGATCGCTCTCAAAGTCACCGATAGTATGGAAAGCTCGGACCTTGCGCCATCCCGGCTGGATCGGGCACGGTTCAAGATTTCCGATCTGATCAACGAACGCGCCGGTGCTCGAACCGCCCTGATCGCATATGCAGGAACGCCGCACCGAGTTGCCCCGTTGACAGAAGACGCGAATATACTCCGTCCGTTGCTTGAGGGGTTGACGCCCGCGGTAATGCCGAAGGATGGCGATGCCGCAGCCGATGCGCTTGAGTTGGCTCAGTCCATTCTGAATGACAGCGATAGCCCGGGCGCTGTGTTGTTCGTGCTCGACGACCTCGATCCATCTCAGGTATCTGGGTTAAGCTCCTCGAATACTGAAATTTTCTTCCTCACTATGCTGCCTGTCGGTGGTCGAATTGCTCAGTTGGACAGCATCCAAAATGCATCGGTGGTGGCGTTTTCGAACGACGACCGGGACGTCACTCAGCTGACGCGCCGTATTCAATCAGCCTATACTGCCGCCCTGGATGACGATGATCGCCTGGACTGGCAGGATAAGGGCTGGATTCTGGCCTGGCCTGCTGCACTGCTGTCTCTGCTGTGGTTCCGAAAAGGCTGGGTGGTCCGATGGGCAATTCTGGCTTTGATTGTGTTGCCCACATCCGGAGCGCGCGCAGAAGGATGGAGAGACTGGTTTTTCACCCCCGACCAACAAGGCCAGATTGCGATGAACCAAAAACGGTTTGGTGAAGCGGCTGAGGTGTTCGAAGACCCATATCACAGGGGGTATGCCTATCTCAGGGACGGTCAATACGCCGAGGCATCGTCCGTTTTTTCCAAGCTGGACACGCCGGAAGCTGCGTTTGCCGAAGGTATGGCCCGAATAAGAAACCGCGAATATCGCCCAGCCATATCGGCGTTCGAGGCAGCTTTGGAACGTCGTCCCAACTGGCCTGAAGCCCAGCATAATCTCGATGTATCCAAAGCCATCCTGGACTATGTCGAAACGACGCGCGAACAGTCCGATACGGGGGAAGAGGCTGGCATCGGTGCAGATGATACGGTGTTTGACAACGACGCAGCACGCGGCAGTGACACCACGGTTCAAGCCGCCAAAGACGGGCCGCAGTCACTGTCAGCCGACCAATGGATCAGTATGATCGACACGGATATGCAGGACTTTCTGAAAAACCGCTTCCTTTTGGAAAACCAGGATCAAACAGAATGAGATACCTTGTTGTCTTCATTCTGTTTCTGCCGCTTTCCGTGTCTGCTCAGGACAGCTCAACTTATCAACCTCGGGTTTCAGTAGACGTCCCGAACGAAGCCGTCATCGTAGGCCAACCCGCAATTGTTCGCATCAAGGTTCTGGTTCCGACCTTCATGCCGCAACCGCCCACCTTTCCATCATTGGAGCAGCAAAACATCCTGGTTCGCCTGCCTGAAAGGGCTTCTGGTCCGGTAAGCGAAACGGTGGACGGAGAGACGTGGTCGGGGGTGCAGCGCAGTTATCGCCTGTATCCGTTGGCACCAGGACCGGTCGCGTTCGAAGCGCATGAGGTTGTCGTGACATTTGCCGATCCGCCGTCCAATGAACCGGTCCAGGTTTCGGTGACGCTTCCTCCCATACAGCTCAATGCAGAAATCCCAGATGGCGCTCAAGGGCTTGACCCGCTGATCATCGCAACCGGTTTCTCTCTTGATCAGAAGCTGGACGGCCCGACCGATATGCAGGCAGGCGATTCCATCACGCGCGTGATAAGCGCGCAGATCTCTGGCACCACAGCTCTGACAATCCCAGCGTTGACGCCACAAGATCAAAGCCCACTGCTTCGTGCCTATCCCAAAGAGCCCCGGTTTTCAGAAACAGAAGACCGAGGCGTCCTGTCCGGGCAACGTGTCGAAGAAACCGTGTACATCGCCCAAGATGGCGGCGACATACAATTGTCGGCGGTTTCGATCGACTGGTTCAATCTGGACACCGGTCAGATCGAAACGGCATCACTTACCCCGACCCAGCTTACACTGGCTCCCCCCAAACGACAGCCGCCTGACGCGCGGACCGTCCTCAAGTCCGCTCTTTATCTAACCGTTGTTGTATGTGCGCTTTGGGCTTTTGGGCGATTTCTGCGCCCTCGCTATAAAACCTGGAAAATTGAACGGCAGCGCAAGTACCTTGCCTCGGAAAAATATGCCGTCGATTCACTGCGGGCAGCTTTGCAATCGCGGAACTTGCCAGCGGTTTATCAGGCATTGGATCTTTGGAAGTCACGTAGCGCTCACCCTGAGCGTTCCCTGGATCTTGAACGCAATCTGATGCAGATCGGTGCAGTGCGGTATTCATCGACCACCACAAACGGCCCGGAAGACTGGGACGCTGCCATGCAAAACCTAAGTGCGTTGAACAGCTCAAAAGAACGAAAGAGCGAATCCTTGCCGCCACTCAACCCTTAGATTTCAACTTTGACAGCTGCTGATCAGTTTGCGCCTGTCGATCAACCTCAGTCGGCCATAGCCCAATTCCACGAGGCCCAGATCCGCCAGGTGATGCAGATGTCGGTGCAACGTCGGCTGAGATACCGCAACCATTTCAGCAAGTTCTTCCTGAGACACGACAATCCACCCATCTGATTTCAAAGTGCCTTCGTCAAGATGCAACAGACGCAGCACCAGACGCTTTTCAGACCCCGTAACCGCAAGGTTGGCCATGATACGCAGTGCCGTCTTCATGTTATCATGGGTCAACGCATAGAAATCACGAATGTATTCCGGATTTTTCTGAACCATTCTTTCCACGCGGAAACTGGGAAAAAACAACGTGCGGGTCTTTTGCGTTGTCACGACGCTCACCAGTCGTTTCGCCTCGGCGAAAAGCGCAAGATCCCCGATCCAGAAACCCGATCCATCCTGATGCAAGACAAATTCCTGTCCGTCATCGGCAGGTGCGGTGATCTGAAGCGCGCCTGAAAGCACCGCGAAAATACCATTGGCCCGGTCGCCGTGGTGGTAAAGGGTTTCTCCGGAATCGAAGGCTCTGTGAATTGCGACGGTCATAAGATCATTCTGAAACTTTGAATCGCGCGCGCCAAACCAGTCGGTTTGGGTCAGAATCCGCATATCCTCATCAGAATCAAACATTTGTATCTTTCAAAATGATCATATGATAAGTTTTCGATACGTTTCATCGCATAAAATAGCTGTGTTCGCTGCTCGAACAAGTATCTGTTTTTTATTCGGGCAATCAACAACTTGCTTGCAGCTTCAAAGTATAAGCTAGCGGCTTCAAGTAAACTTCACGTTTCAGGGTCGTTAAGACTCGATTAATCAGGAGCACTTCATGTCATCTCCACGAATGATTGCAGATAATTGGCGCAGAACACTGCGCCGGTTCGCAGTGGCGACCGTAACTGTTGCCCTTGCCGTGCCCGCCTGGGCGCAGGATCAAAAGCCCAATATTCTTGTGATATGGGGCGACGATATCGGTCAATCCAACATCTCGGCTTATACCATGGGTCTGATGGGATATCAGACACCCAATATCGACAGGGTTGCCAAAGAAGGCATGATCTTTACCGATTATTACGGTGAACAATCCTGCACGGCTGGTCGGTCCTCGTTCATCATGGGCCAGTCTGTGTTCCGTACCGGATTGTCCAAAGTTGGTTTGCCAGGCGCAAAAGAGGGCATGCAGGTTGAAGATCCAACGATTGCCGGCCTACTAAAAGCTCAAGGCTATGCAACCGGTCAGTTTGGTAAGAACCACTTGGGCGATCGGGACGAGATGTTGCCGACCAATCATGGGTTTGATGAATTTTTCGGAAATCTCTACCACCTGAACGCTGAGGAAGAGCCTGAAAACGAAGACTACCCCCAAAACCCGGAATTCCGCGAACGGTTCGGTCCGCGCGGGGTCATAAAATCCAGTGCTGACGGGATGATCGAAGACACCGGCCCGTTGACCAAAAAGCGCATGGAAACGGTGGATGACGAAACGGTTGCGGCCGCGCTCGACTTCATTACGCGCAAAACGGAAGAAGGTGTTCCGTGGTTTGTTTGGTGGTCGGGCACCAGAATGCACTTCCGTACTCATGTCAAAGACGAAATGCGCACGAAAGCCGACGAAATCGCCGGCAAGCATATGGATGAATACCAAGCAGGTATGATCGAGCATGACATGCATATCGGCCAGTTCCTTGCCCTGCTGGATGAACTTGGGATCGCGGATAACACGATCGTACACTATTCCACCGACAACGGCCCGCACATGAACACCTGGCCGGATGCGGCAATGACACCGTTCCGTGGTGAAAAGAACACCAACTACGAAGGCGGTTGGCGTGTTCCGTCAATGGTACGCTGGCCCGGCAAAATCGACGCCGGCTCGGTCAGCAACGAGATCATGCATCACATGGACTGGTTGCCGACCTATTTGGCGGTTGCGGGAAATCCAGACATCAAGAAACAGCTGCTTGAAGGGATCACCGTAGCCGAAGTTGGCGGCGGACGAGACTACAAAGTGCATTTGGATGGATACAACTTCCTGCCTTACTTGACCGGTGAAACAGATGAAGGCCCGCGTCACGAGATTTTCTACTTCTCTGACGATGGTGACCTGACTGCGTTGCGGTATGATGACTGGAAAGCAGTGTTTCTTGAGCACCGCTATCCGCAGACTTTGCAAGCCTGGGCTGAGCCCTGGACCGAACTGCGTATTCCGTTGCTCTTCAACCTTCGCCGCGATCCGTACGAGCGGGCCAATATCACTTCCAACACCTATTGGGATTGGTATATAGACCGTGTTTATTTGCTGCTACCTGCGGCAGAATATGTGGGCAAGTTCCTGGAAACATTCGAAGAGTTCCCTCCGCGTCAGAAGCCGGGCAGCTTTACGATTGGCGACGCCAAGGACAAGATCTTCAGTCAGGTCGGCTCCAAGTAAATTCGCGACACCTGAACCCGCAGCACCTGAACGGCGCTGCGGGTTTCTTGTTTTGACAACGGTATTTTTACCAAAACATGCGTCGAAGGAAACAAGCCATGACAAGAGCGCCCCTAGCATTGGCTGTTGCAGTCGTACTGAATGGATTTGCAAGCGTCACGGCATCCGCAGATCCGCTGCCCTCATGGGCGGACTCGGAAACGCGGGACCGTATCGTTGAATTTGTCGAGGCGGTGACGGACCCTGAAAACGCAAGCTATGTAACCCCGGCAGCCCGGATCGCAGTATTCGACAATGACGGAACACTCTGGGCTGAACAGCCGGTGTATTTCCAGTTCATTTTCGCCATGGACAGGCTTTCTGAGCTGGCGGAACAGGATCCTTCGATCCTGTCCACACCTGCTTTGAAAGCCGCTGCCGAAGGTGATCTTGCGACCGTTCTTCAAGGCGGTCACGATGCTTTGATCGAAGTCGTCAACGCATCGCATTCCGGAACCACTGTCGAGGCGTTTCAGGCAGCAGTCGCGCAATGGCTGGCCGAAGCCAGTCACCCGGACACCGGATTGCCTTATGACCAGATGACCTATCAGCCCATGGTCGAGCTGTTGCGCTATCTGCGGGACGAAGGGTTCAAGACCTATATTGTCTCGGGCGGCGGCATTCACTTCATGCGGGTCTTTGCGGAACAGGCCTATGGCATCCCGCCGGAACAGATTCTGGGCACCTATGGAAATTCGACCTTCGAAGATGTCGACGGCGTCCCGACTGTCGTCAAAGCCCCCGGGATTGCCTTCATCGACGACAAGGAAGGCAAACCCATCAACATCGAACGCACAATCGGCAAACGCCCCATTCTGGCCGGAGGAAATTCAGATGGAGATTTCGCCATGCTGGACTGGACAACCTCAGGCGATGGACCACGTCTGGGCGTTCTGATCCACCATACGGATGCCGAGCGGGAATGGGCCTATGATCGGGAAAGCCCGATTGGGCGGTTGGTAGACGGTCTGGATCAGGGGCCAGACAAAGGCTGGGTCATTGTCGATATGGCGAAAGACTGGTCGCGGGTCTACACTGGAGGAAACTGAACGGCCCGAAAGACTTACCGCCCATGTGGACATTGCTTGTATCCATCTTTGTTTTTTCGCTATATGCAACTGCATTTGTGTTTTCGGTGCGCGCTGCACAAACCGCGCGCACCCCACAAGGAGCCGTTGGCTGGGTGGTCTTTTTGGTATCGGCGCCAGTCTTTGCGGTGCCGATGTACCTGTTTCTGGGGCACCACAGGTTTCGCGGCTATCGCATCTCGCGCCAGCAAAGCGAACGGGTCGTCGAAGGGATCAAGACCTTTGCCGACTATTCCCGACCTGATCCGTCCACGATGCCGATCAATCCACGACCATTCGAGTTTCTGGCCCACCTTCCGGTATCCAGTGGCAATGGAGCACAGCTCCTGATCGATGGTCAGGCAACGTTTGACGCCATTTTCGAGGCGATAGACGAGGCCAAGAACTATATCCTGATCCAGTTCTACATCGTCCGAGACGACGCGCTGGGCCGCAAGCTTCAGACCAAGCTGATCGAGGCCGCGAAACGTGGGGTGCATGTCCGTTTCATGATCGATGCTGTCGGCAGCTATGGGTTGCCAAGCACCTACCTGGACACGATGCGCGATGCGGGAATTGACGTGGCCGACCCTCGCCGTCAACGCGGCCCGAATTTCCGGTTTCAGCTGAATTACCGAAATCACCGCAAAACCGTCGTTATCGACGGTGAAACAGGTTTTATCGGCGGTCACAACGTGGGCGTTGAATACCTGGGAGAAGACCCGCATTTCGGCCATTGGCGCGACACGCATATCAAAATGACCGGCCACATCGTCCGGCAATTGCAGCTCATCTTCACCGAAGACTGGCATTGGGCCCGTGATGAAGACTTGATTGATGACCTCGACTGGGCAGGTAGCGTGGCCGAGCAAGACATGAATGCCCTATTGGTGGCCACCGGACCCGGAGACGAAACCGAAACCGGCGCCATGATGTTCTTTTCGGCAATCGCCGAGGCGAAAGAAAGATTGTGGATCGCATCGCCCTATTTTGTGCCAGACATCGACGTCATGACCGCCCTGCAACATGCAGCGATGCGCGGGGTGGACGTTCGTATCCTTGTCCCGGATGTGATTGACCATCGGCTACCCTGGCTGGCTGCTTTTGCCTATTTCGACGAAATCCGCGACTGCGGCGTGCGTGTGTTCCGTTATACGGACGGCTTCATGCATCAGAAGGTGTTGGTGGTTGACGACACGCTGGCCGCGGTCGGCACGACAAATCTGGACAACCGGTCCTTCCGGCTGAACTTTGAGGCGATGGCCCTGTTTTTCGATTCTCGCGCAGCGCTGGCTGTTGATCACATGCTGCGTGCGGATTTCGAGGCAAGCTATGAATTGACGCGCAGTTTGACCCAGCAACCACCGTATATCCGGTTTGCCGCCCCCTTGGCGCGGTTGTTTGCGCCAATCCTTTAGGAAAAGAATTTCTCCTGAAAGACGCGCGTCATCATCGCCACCAGATAAGCGGTCGACAGACCAAAAGCCAAAAGACCTGCAACCGAGGCAAAAGATCCGAAGATACGCAAACCTTCGCCCAAAACGATATCGCCGTATCCCAGAGTGGTAAACGTCACCAACGAGAAATAGATGGCCGAGTTCCAATCCGGCAGAACCTCAAGCAACACCCATACGATGGCCCAGATCCAGACCTGAATCGTATGCGTGGCAACGATAAACGCCAAAGACACTGCGATCGGTGCTGCCGTTGCGAAAAACACTCCTTTGGCGGACCATTTCTCATCTCGTTTAATGATCGTGACAGTACACCAGGTTAACAAGAGAATCTCGACCACGAAGCAGAGCGCCAGAAAAGTACTGCCCAAAACGATCTGATGCAGCAACGTCATGTTTTTCATCCTGATTTACGATAGTGGACCGTCCGGGCAGAATGACCCTTTGAGGTGCAGGGCACAACCCCGGCGCTCGTGATGACAACCTGCGGCGAATGGAACCGGGTGCGGGTCCGCACTGGACAGTTTGGAATTCCGTTGCACATCCTTGGAAGAAAAAGGCCAGATCATGCTGTTGACCATCGACCGTGTTCAGAAAACCTATCCCGGCGGGCGTCCGGTTCTGCGTGACGTGTCGCTGACCCTAGATCACGGGCAAACTCTGGCCCTGACCGGAGAAAGCGGCAGTGGCAAAAGCACTCTGTTAAACCTTGCCGCTGCACTCGACTGTTTCGACAGCGGTGAAGTCACTCTGAACGGTACGCCTCTGTCCCCTTTGGACGATGCCGGTCGGGCCGAGTTGAGGCGCAGGCAGGTCTCGCTGGTGTTTCAGCAGTTCAACCTGATCCCATCCCTGACCGTTGCGCAAAACCTCTCGTTTCATGCCCGCCTTGCGGGTTCCGAAGATGCTGGGTGGACCGCACAGCTGATCGAACGTCTGGGCCTGTCGGATCTTTTGGACCGATATCCCGAAAACCTGTCCGGCGGGCAACAGCAACGGGTGGCGATTGGTCGTGCGATGGCTGCGCGCCCGAAACTGCTGCTGGCGGATGAGCCCACGGGCAATCTGGATGAAACCGCCAGCGCAAAAGTACTGGATCTGATGCTGGCACTGGTGGCCGATACCGGCGCAGCACTTCTGTTGGTCACCCATTCCCAACAGATAGCGGCCTGCTTGGATCGAAACGTCCAGCTATGCGGTGGTCGCATCCAATGACAACTGCCATCATTCAGGCTTTGATGTCACATTGGCGGGTCCACTGGTTGCAACTTGCGACGCTTTTGACAGGCATCGCGTTGGCCACGGGTCTTTGGTCCGCGGTTCAGGCCATCAATGCCGAAGCACGTGCCAGCTATGCCCGGGCCAACGCGCAACTCGCCCTTGGGCAGTTCGACGAACTGCACGATCCATCTGGTTTGATCCCGGTCACTCGTTACGTTGATCTGCGTCGCTCAGGCTGGCAGGTAGCGGCCGTTCTGGAAGGCCCCTATCGGATCGCAGGCCGCACTTTGCGTCTGATGGGCGTGGACATGGTCGCCTACCCCGCCTTGCCAGCTATGACCGAGGCAGAGCAAAGCGTCGCGCCGCCCGAGCCCGCTGACATGCTGACCGCTCCAGGGCGCCTCCTGATCGCGCAAGAACTCGCGCCTCTGTTCCGCGACCAAAGCAACCTTCCTCCAGTTTCATTCACCACGGCGCTGCCCCCTGATGTTATTCTGACAGATATCGGCGTAGCGGAAACCTTGCTGAACCAACCCGGTTTGATTTCGCGCCTCATTGTCCTGCCCAATCAACCGCGTGATCGCCCCCCCCTGACCGAGATCGCACCTGAACTGGAGCGCTCCGGCCCCTCCTCGCAAGTCGATACCGCACGATTGACGGACAGTTTTCACCTGAACCTGTCTGCCTTTGGTCTGTTATCCTTTGCCGTTGGCCTGTTCATCGTGAACGGTACTGTCGGGCTGGCCTTCGCCCAACGCCGCGGCATGATCCGCACATTGCGCGCGCTGGGTGTTTCCATGCGGCGGCTGGTCTTTTTGATCCTGACTGAGCTGACGGTTCTGGCCCTGATCGGTGGATTCATGGGGTTGCTGCTTGGTTTCTTTCTGGCCGGAGCGTTGTTGCCCGATGTCGCCGCGACCCTGCGCGGCCTGTACGGTGCCCCTGTGACCGGAGAATTGACGATGCATCCGCATTGGGTATTTGCCGGGATCGCCATGGCACTCTTCGGCACCCTGATCGCCAGTGGCCATGCGCTGTGGCGATTATCTCGTATGCCTCTGCTGGCAGGGCCTGGTGTCCAAGCCTGGCAGGACAACGCGGGCGCACGCCATCTGGCAGGTTTACTTGGCGTGGCACTGATCACCGGAGGTACTATCGCCTATCTCGGCATCGGTGGATTGGTGGCCGGCTTCATTCTGTTGGCCGGGTTGCTGACCGGTGCTGCCCTTTTGTTACCATCGCTTCTGACCTTCGCGCTTTCTGTCTTTTCCCACAGGGCACGCGGTGCCGTGGCGCAGTGGGTCTGGGCCGACATGCGTGCACAATTGCCCGGGCTGTCGCTTGCTCTGATGGCCCTGTTGCTTGCGCTTGCAGCAAATATCGGTGTGGGCACAATGGTTTCAAGTTTCCGGCTGACCTTTGTCGGCTGGCTCGACCAACGCCTGACTTCGGAGCTCTACCTGACCGTCCGTGACGAAGAACAAGGGCGCGAGATCACCGAGTGGCTGCGACCACAGGTCGACGCCATCCTGCCAATTCGCAACGTGGAACTGTCGCTCGAGACAGGACCATTGTTCTTGTACGGGGTCGTAGATGATCCGACCTATCGGCAGCACTGGCCCTTGATTTCGGCAACCGCGACCGTTTGGGAAGACGTCATGGCCGGAGACGCGGTTCTGATCAACGAACAACTGGCACGGCGCGCGAACCTCTGGCCCGGAGATACGCTGACGCTATCCCCGGATCACGCGTTGACCATAGCCGGGGTGTATTCGGATTATGGAAACCCGACCGGGCAAGCCATTGTTTCGATGGCCCAGCTTGACCGCATCGCGCCGGGGGCAGAGACCCGACGGTTTGGCATCCGTTTGAACCCCGAGCAGGCGAGTGAAATGGCGCAAACCTTGCGGGACCGTTTCGCCCTGCCGCGTCAGGGCGTGGTTCAGCAGGCCGCCATGAAGGCTCAATCGCTGGCAATCTTCGAGAAAACCTTTGTCGTCACTTCCGCGTTGAATATCCTGACTTTGGGCGTTGCAGGTTTTGCCATACTTACAAGCTTGCTGACCTTGTGGACACAACGTTTGCCGCAAATCGCCCCGGTTTGGGCACTGGGGCTGAACCGGACCCAATTGGCACAGCTGGAGCTGCTGCGCAGCGTGTTGCTTGCCGCTCTGACCACTTGTCTGGCACTGCCGCTGGGTCTGATCCTTGCCTGGGTTCTTTTGGCAGTGATCAATGTACAGGCCTTTGGCTGGCGGCTACCGATGTTCGTCTTCCCGTGGGATTGGCTCTGGCTGTTCCTGCTGACCCTGCTGGCCGCCCTGATTGCCGCCACCCTGCCCGCGCTGCGTATGTTGCGTCTGCCCCCTGCCGATCTGCTGAGAGTGTTCGCCAATGAACGTTAAAGCCCTTTTGGTCATTCTTGCGCTTCTTTGCCCATCGCCGCTTTGGGCACAGGGCTATGCTGGTCTTGGAGGATCGGCCGAAGGATTCGAGATACCACAGGCGGGGTTCGAATTCGACTTTCCCAAAGACCATGGACCTCATCCCGCCTATAGGATCGAGTGGTGGTATCTAACGGCCAACCTCAAAGGCGAAGACGGGCGCGACTATGGCATTCAATGGACCCTTTTTCGGTCCGCCCTGAAACCGTTTGAAGCTGATGGCTGGCAAAGCCCGCAAATCTGGATGGGCCATGCAGCGGCCACCACGCCCAAAGCCCATTACTTTGCTGAACGCCTGTCGCGTGGGGGGATCGGGCAGGCAGGGGTTACGGCGCAACCGTTCGAGGCCTGGATCGACGAATGGCGCATGGCCGGACCTGATCTTGACACCCTGACCCTGACAGCAAACGGCACAGAGTTCGGGTATGATCTTGCGCTGACGGCACAAGGCCCGTTGGTGTTTCACGGCAACGCCGGCCATTCGGTCAAATCAGCCGACGGGCAGGCCAGCTATTATTATTCGCAGCCCTTCTACTCAGTTGAGGGCGTTCTGCATCTGCCGGACGGCGATATGGGCGTCACTGGTCAGGGCTGGCTGGACCGGGAATGGTCTTCGCAACCCCTGGCCGAGGATCAAACCGGCTGGGATTGGTTTTCTCTCAGCTTTGAGGACGGAGACAAACTGATGGCCTTTCGCCTGCGCGGCGGTCGTGGCGATTTTACTTCGGCCACATGGATCAATTCAGACGGCAGTACCGAGGCGATTCCCACCGGATCCGTCAGGCTTGAGCCGCTTGCGACCGAACAGGTCGCCGGGCGCGAAGTCCCGACGCAGTGGCGCGTCCTGCTTTCAAGTCGAGGCATAGACGTCGCGGTAACTGCCCTGACGCCAGACGCGTGGATGGGTACGCGTTTCGAATACTGGGAAGGCCCGGTTACAGTCACAGGCAGCCACGAAGGCGTTGGTTATCTGGAAATGACAGGCTATTGAAATAGCTGCTGCACAGATGCTTCCTGAACTATCCGACGGCAGCGGACTGCCGTCGGCGTTTCAACACAGTTGCGTACTGGATCTGATTTCGCGGTCAGCGCACCACGTAAACGGAAACGTTGGAATGCCGCACCACGCGCGCGGCGTTCGGACCGAGCAGGTAATCCTTGAAGTCCGGTTTGTGAGCACCGATCACGATCAGGTCGGAACCGGCGCTTTCGGCCGTTTTCAGGATCTCCTGATAGGCTGTTCCCGTCGCTACGACATGGCGGATTTTTTTGTTTCGCTCAGCACCCAGGGTCGATACGCACAACGCAGTCAGCTTGGCTTGCGCTTCCTCCAATGCCTTGTCGTGAAAACCGGATTCAAAAAAACCCGACACCCAGCTTTCCCCGAAATCAGGCAACACGGTCACGACGTCAAGTTGCGCCCCTTCCATATCCGCCAGCGCAGCTGCTTTATTCAGGACCGGCGCATCAATCTCGCCGTTGCTGATATCAACGGCACACAGAACAGAACGTGTCATGCGGGCACTCCTTGTCTTGCGGCACGACCGCGTTGCAGGAAAGCGATAAGGCCGAGAAGGATCATCGCCGGGATATAAACCAATTGCTTCGGCGGCTGGCTCGACGGCAGACTGACCGAAGTCAGGCGCACGGCCTCATCCCCATAGTAATCGAAGATTCCCAGATCGTCGGCCACAGGTGTGCCGAACAGCGGCTCTTCAAGCTTGACCAACCCATCCTCGGGGATCATCAGCAGGCCCATTGCCTCGACCCGTGCGGCTCCGCCTTCCTCTTCTCCGACGGTGACGACGACGGTGGTATCCACCATCTCGAGCGTGTCAAAATCAGGTCCGGAAACCACCAACCGTACCTCCGTTCCGGGCGGAGTTTGACCGATTGTCTCTTCGAACGCGGCCGGATCAACCGTTTGGAATGGAGGCGCGATGCGGTCCATGAAGAAGTCCGGCCTGAACAGGGCGAATGCCACGAAAATCAGGGCGATGCTTTCATAAATCCGGCTGCGGGTCAGGAAATACCCCATCGTTCCAGCCGTAAACACCAGGATCGCTATGGTCGCGAAAATGGCGACTAGAATCCCCTCAACCCACGTTACATCGATCAGCAGGAGATCTGTGTTGAAGATGAAGACAAAGGGCAGCGCCACGGTACGCAGGCTGTAGAAGAACGCGGTGAAACCGGTTTTGATTGCATCGCCGCCCGACACAGCCGCAGCGGCAAAGCTGGCCAGTCCGACCGGAGGTGTCACGTCGGCCATGATCCCGAAGTAGAAAACGAACAGATGGACGGCGATCAGGGGAACGATCAGCCCGCTTTGCGCACCCAGTTCAACAACCACCCCAGCCATCAGCGAGCTGACAACGATATAGTTCGCCGTTGTCGGCAAACCCATGCCCAGGATCAGGCTGAGCAGCCCGACCATGACCAGCATCAGGATCAGATTGCCGCCCGACAGGAACTCGACCAGATCGGCCATCACCTGACCAACACCCGTCAACGTGACTGTTCCCACGATCACGCCCGCGGTTGCCGTGGCAAGCGCGATGCCGATCATGTTGCGTGCCCCGTCGATCAGTCCTTGCCACAGGTCAGCAACACCATCGATAAAGCTGTTGTAGAGGTTGCTCTGCCCTCGGAACATCGCTTTCAGCGGCTTCTGCGTCAGCAGGATGACAAAGAGCAGCGATGTGGCCCAGAAGGCAGACAGGCCCGGTGACTTCTGTTCGATCATCAGGAAATAAACCAGAACGATGATCGGCAGCAGGTAGTGCAGACCTGCCTTGTAGATATCAGCGATAACCGGCAGCGTAACCTCTTTTGCGTTCGGGTCGTCCGGTTCCAAGTCAGGCACCTGGGCAGCCAGAAACAGCAGGGCGACATATACCGCGCAGATAATCAGGCTCAACACCAGACCGGCCGCCGACGGCACCAAGCTTGTCACGGCATCCACCGGGAATTGTGATCCATAGCAAAGACCTGCAAAAACCAGGAAGAACCCAAGCATCCCCACCACGGTCCGCGCCAGATGCACATCGCGGTCGCCCAGTGTGGGCATGTTCCGCTTCACCGCCTCAAGGTGCACGATATAGACCAGCGCGATGTAGGAAATCGCGGCAGGCAGGAAGGCGTGGGTGATCACCTCGACGTAAGAAATGCCCACATATTCCACCATCAGGAATGCAGCGGCCCCCATCACCGGCGGCATGATCTGCCCGTTGACCGAGCTGGCAACCTCGACCGAGCCCGCTTGTTCACTGCTGAACCCGACACGTTTCATCAACGGGATGGTGAATGTGCCGGTGGTGACAACATTGGCAATCGACGAACCCGAGATCAGGCCGGTCGCAGCCGAACCCACAACCGCCGCCTTGGCCGGACCACCACGCAGGTGGCCCAGGGCCCCAAAGGCCATCTTGATAAAGTAGTTCCCTGCCCCGGCTTTATCCAGCAATGCGCCAAACAGCACGAACAGGAAGACGAATTTCGTGGAAACACCCAGTGCGATACCAAACACGCCCTCTGACGTGATCCACATGTGGCTCATCGCCTTTTTCAGGCTCGCGCCCTTCCAGCGGATAACTTCAGGCACCCATTCTGAGGCACCGAAAAAGACATAAGCCAAAAATATCGTTGCAATGATTGCCATGGCCGGGCCAAGCGCACGGCGCGCAGCCTCGAACAGCAGGATCAAGCCAAGCAACGCAACCCATTTGTCGGTGTCGTCAGCCAAACCGCCCGCATTGACGATCTTGTCGTAAAAGAAATAGCCGTACAGCGCGACGAACGCACCCACCAATCCCATGATCCAATCCTGAATCGGGATATAGTTCCGGGGGCTGGATTTGAGCGCCGGATAGGCCGCAAAAGCCAGAAATAGGGCAAAAGCCAGGTGGAATTGCCGTGCATTGTTCACGACGCTTCCGGGCAAGACATAGTTCGCCAGGGGCGAAGCCAGAACAACTTGAAATATTGACCAGATCGCGGCCACGATCGCCAGGAAAACGCCCACGTTCCCGACCGGATTGCGCCCTCCTGCGTCAGAAGATGCAACCAGATCCTGAAGCTCTTCTTCGGAAAGCGGACGATTGGATTGAGTGTCGGAATTCATTAAATGTCTCCCCGTCGCGGCCATTTTACGGCCATCTAAACCCCGTTTCTTACGGGTTTTGTGCAGGGCGCTCTTGGGCGCCCTGCGTCAGGTCTGGTTTACTGAATCCAGCCTTTTTCTTTGTAGTACTTCTCGGCACCCGGATGCAGCGGAGCCGAAAGGCCGTCCGCAATCATCTCTTCGGGCTTGAGGTTGGCAAATGCCGGGTGCAGCTTTTTGAAATCATCGAAGTTTTCAAAGACCGAGCTGACGACCGCATAGACAGCATCATCCGATACATCTGCCGAGGTCACGAAAGTTGCACCGACACCGAAGGTCGCGGTGTCACCGTCCGAACCACGGTACATGCCACCGGGAATGGTTGCGGTACGGTAGAACGAGTTGTCGCCGACCAGCTTGTCCACGGCCTCACCGCTGACGTTCACCAGAACCGAGTCACAGGCTGTGGTGGCTTCCTGGATCGAACCCGAGGGGTGACCAACGGTGTAAACCATCGCGTCGATCTGGTTGTCGCACAAGGCTGCCGACTGTTCAGCCGCTTTCAGCTCGGTCGCCAGTTCGAAATCGTCGGTGGTCCAGCCCATTTCGCCCAACAGGACTTCCATGGTGCCGCGCTGACCGGAACCCGGATTGCCGATGTTGACGCGCTTACCCTTCAGGTCTTCGAAGTTGGTGATGCCGGAATCGGCACGGGCCACGACGGTGAAGGGCTCGGGGTGGACCGAGAACACGGCGCGCAGGCCTTCGAACGGGCCAGCTTCTTCGAATTTCGAGGTGCCGTTGTAGGCGTGGTACTGCCAGTCAGACTGGGCCACACCAAACTCCAGCTCGCCTTCGCGAATGGTGTTGATGTTGTAAACTGAACCACCGGTCGATTCGACCGAGCAGCGCACGCCGTGCTCTTTCCGGCCCTTGTTGACCAGACGACAGATCGCGCCGCCGGTCGGATAGTAAACGCCGGTTACACCGCCGGTACCGATTGTAATGAACTCTTCGGCATATGCCGCCGGAGCCAAAAGGGCTGCCGTGACGAAGGCGCCGACGCTCAATTTGCTGCTGTTTTTCATTTGTTAACTCCCACTTTTTTGTCTGGCAGTTGGAAATCAGATTGATCGCCTTGCTCAGAGAAGCGTGCCGATAATACAAACCGGCCCGCATCGCAACGGCTACAACTCTTTGAATTTTCCAATTTCTCCCAACCCTTGTGAGGTTTCATTCAGATACCCTCAATGTCAAGGCCAGCACTTGCCTGACCTGCGTCAATTCGCATATTTGAGGTTAAATCCTTAACTTTCCCCATCACTTCATCGGGTACAGTGTGGGTCCCTCCGAACGCTCCAAATCCAACACTTGACCTCCTCTCCGGCGCAATTCACCTCGAGACAGCGCGAACCGCGTCTCGGATGTGGTCGGAGGGCATGTCACGCTTGAACGTTCTGGCGGATCTGACAAGTAGTGCATCAGGACCAGCTCGATCGAAAGCGAAGCCACGTTCTATTCTGTCGAAGATGAGATGACCTTTCTGCTGATGCAGGACGAGAAAGCTGTGGCTTTCGTAGCAGATTACAGAACACCTCAATTACGACATGAAGATCAAAGGCGGGGTCAGCAGTTTGATCAAGGCTTCTGGGCTGTTTGCTGACGCCTTCGCGGTTGATATGTTGGGTGTGGTACCAAGGAGAGACTCGAACTCTCACGCCCGTGAAGGCGGGGGATCAAAACTCTATCAACTTTGTTTAATGATGCCTACAAATAAGGGGCAGCGTCCTGAAGACGATCACATTGTCGGAAAGCAGGATTGACGCCTGGCTGATCGCGGCAATACTGGTCGGAACTTTTTGCATTGCGATATTGTTTTTTGTCATAGCTCGAAGAACGGGGCCAGTAAGGGTAAGGCTTGCAGATGGAAGATAGACACTTCGAGTGACCACAGAAGCTTGACGGCGTGGGGTTGTCGAACATGTAAACTGACGGCCTACGCAGGTACAGGTGGAACGCCTGCTGGTTGCCTTCGCAGTTCCAAACCGCGCGGATTGTAGGGTTTTGAAAATAGGGGGGAAATATGATCGAGATTACTTTTACTGTTTTGTTGGTTCTTTGCATTCCGTTCGCGGCTTATCATTTTGGTCTTGCCAACAGTATGCGTGATGCCACGTGTTGTTTTCGTACGGTAATTGCGGTTTTGACACTCTGGTCGCCCGTGGCCGTCATGGCCCAATCACAGGAAGAAATCAGCTTGGCGAAAGCGACATTGTCCAGCCTTCAGGGCATTTCGTTCAAAAATGACACAGAATATTGTGGCTACCTTGCATATGATGCAGCCGGAAAACTCGTTGCCACCGCCGCTCAGCCAGGTGACAATAAAAGTTGCGTTTGGGATCAAGATGAAGATGGCATGGCACTTGTCTTGTCTTACCACACGCACGGGGGGTTTGACCCAGAATACAGTGCTGAAGTTCCGAGCGTTGCCGACATTGAGGCAGACGAAGATGAAGGTATCGACGGCTTTGTAGCAACGCCAGGCGGACGCTTGTGGTACGTTGATACGGAGCGAATGGAAGTACGACAAATCTGCGATATCGGATGCTTGCCGAAAGACCCCAATTTTGTTTCGGGTCTCGAGGGCGAAATCTCCTCAGTCTATTCTTATGAAGATCTTCTTGATTACGAGAGTGATTAGATTCGGACAAGAACACCACGAAACCTTTGTTCTCCATTAAAACCGTAGGTCACAATCGGGTGCCTTTGGCGTTTCTGAATGTCCGCACCTGGACTCGCTGAAAAAGCTCATCGGTCTCGGATTTCACTGACGGCTTGAGCTCAAGAAGTTGACTTAGCACCTGCAGCCAAGGTTAGCTGGATGACCAGCCTGTCTTCACTTCGCTTCAAATTCGCAGGACAAGCCAAGCATAATCGTACTTGAGATCAACGACTCACGATTGAGCAATCACTTTTTGCTGCCGGAACAGAACGGGGTCAGAACGTGAGAGTTTAAGTCGAAAGTGTGAGCAAGCCAAAACCCCGAAAAGAAAAAACAGAGGGTAGGTTCCCCTAACCCTCTGTTTTTACTTTGGTACCCAAGGCCGGACTCGAACCGGCACGGTATCACTACCGGGGGATTTTGAATCCCCTGCGTCTACCATTCCGCCACTTGGGCCACGGACACTGAATTAGCGCTCATCCAAGCGAAGGTCCAGAGGCAAAAACCATCCAATAATCCATTTGTTTCAACCTCGGCTGTTGACGGTCCGTCAGACGCATGGTTTGGCTTAGCTCCAGACCGAGAACGGGATTTGAGTGCTTTATGTTACGATCGCTTTATGACTGGACCATTCGTCTGGCCGAACACCCTCACGCGCTGTGGGCGCTGGCCATAGTGGCTTTCATCGAAAGTTCGTTTTTTCCGATCCCTCCGGATGTGTTGATGATTCCGATGATTCTGGCCCGCCCGTCCCGGGCATGGTTGATCGCAACCGTGGCGCTGGTGGCTTCGGTTCTGGGTGGCATGCTGGGGTATGCGATTGGTGCGTTTTTCTATGAAAGCATCGGGCAGCCCATTCTGGAATCCATGGGGAAAGCCCATGCCATGGAAGAATTCAATACCCGTTTCAACGACTTCGGATTCTGGGCCGTTCTGGCCGCTGGTGTGACCCCCTTCCCCTACAAGGTCATCACCATTATGTCGGGTTGGACCGGCATGCCGATTGGAACCTTCATAGCGACCTCGATTCTGGCCCGCGCCTTGAGGTTCTTCCTTGTCGCAGGCCTGCTCTGGAGATTCGGTGAGCCGATACGCGATTTCATCGAAAAGCGCCTGGGGCTAATGTTCACTCTGTTCATCATCCTCCTGTTTGGCGGATTTCTGGTGGTGAAATACTTATGACAAGACGTTCGCAACTTGTCGCACTGGCAAGTCTTGGATCATTGGCCCTTCTTCTGGCCGCTTTTGGCTTTCAGCATCTGGGCGGGCTTGCACCATGTAAAATGTGCATCTGGCAGCGCTATCCTCATGCGGTGGCCATCGCCATTGGCGCAGTGGCGCTGGTGTTGCCCAGGCTGCGCTTCCTGCCGTTGCTGGGCGCGGCAGCTGCGGCGGCGACTTCGGCTGTGGGTGCATTTCACGCCGGAGTCGAGCAAGGCTGGTGGGAAGGTCCAAGCAGCTGCACATCGGGTAGCATCAGCGGCCTGTCCACTGACGATCTGTTTGATCAAATCATGTCCGCGCCTTTGGTGCGTTGCGATGACATC
This sequence comes from Ruegeria sp. CDSA141, assembly GCF_059612005.1. Classification (NCBI taxonomy): domain Bacteria; kingdom Pseudomonadati; phylum Pseudomonadota; class Alphaproteobacteria; order Rhodobacterales; family Roseobacteraceae; genus Ruegeria; species Ruegeria sp. CDSA141. The sequence continues at coordinate 726,169 of NZ_JBXWPT010000001.1, read as the reverse complement.
CCTTGGGAGATGTTCGGCATCTCGATGGCAGGTTGGAACGCCATTGCTTCTGCCATACTGGTGCTGATCTGGCTGGCCGCGTGGAAATCCCGGGCGGTTTAGAACTGATCCAACTCTGCATCCCAGTAAAGAAAATCGATCCAGCTTTCATGCAGGTGGTTCGGTGGGAATTTCCGTCCGATATTGCGCAGCGCTTCGGCATCAGGTTGGCGCGGCGGCTTGCGTAAGGTCATCCGGGCCTGGCGCAGCGATTTTGATCCTTTGCGCAGGTTGCACGGGCTGCACGCCGCCACCACGTTCTGCCAACTGGTCACACCACCGGCGGCCCGCGGCACCACATGATCGAAGGTCAGGTTGTCCCGGCTGCCGCAGTACTGGCAGCGGAATTCATCCCGTAAAAATAAATTAAAGCGCGTGAAGGCCACGCGCTTTCTGGGTTTTACATAGTCTTTCAAAACAACGACCGAAGGTATTCGGATTTCGGTGCTCGGACTGCGAACGACTTCGTCATATTCAGCCACTATATCCACCCTGTCCAACCAGGCGGCCTTGATCGCTTCTTGCCAAGGCCACAGTGACAGCGGGTAATAGGACAAGGGGCGATAATCGGCGTTCAAAACCAGGGCTGGGTGTTGTTTGAGCGTACCCGGCTCCCTTACAAATTCGGTCCTGAAGTCTCCGTCCATCACAGAATCGCTCCTCGCTCTCAGCTGCCCGTTTGTGACACCAGAGCGGGGAGCACCCGCCCCGGTCTTTTAATAACTATATATCGTGTTAAAGCTCTGACAAGCCCTGAGTTTCCACAATATGTCGCAGACTGGGTAAAGCGAATCCGTAACAGGCACATGACAGTTATCCACAGCTTGCGCCGGGGGCGCCCTTCGGGCTATGCGCGGGTCATGTCCTGGTTCATTCGCTTCAACAAACCATATGACGTGCTGCCGCAGTTCACGGACCGCGCCAATGCGGATAGCCCACGCAGCACGCTGTCCGATTTCATCGATCTGCCCGGTGTCTATCCGGCGGGAAGGTTGGACCGTGACAGTGAAGGTTTGATGCTGCTAACGGATCATGGAAGGCTGCAATCACAGATTTCGGACCCAAAGCACAAGATGCCCAAGACCTACTGGGTTCAGGTCGAAGGCATCCCCGACGAGGCTGCCCTGAAAACGCTTCGCAACGGGGTCGAATTGAAGGACGGCCTGACCCGCCCTGCCAAGGCCTGCCAGATCGACGAGCCCGTGGCGCTCTGGCCCCGAACCCCACCGATCCGCGACCGCAAGACCGTGCCGGACAGTTGGCTTGAACTGACCATCCGCGAGGGCAAGAACCGACAGGTGCGGCGGATGACGGCGGCAGTTGGCCTGCCGACCCTGCGCCTGATCCGGTACCGCATCGGAGACTGGACCCTGGATGATCTTGAACCCGGGCGCTGGGACAGTCTGCCAATGCCGACGCTGAACGCGGCCCCGCAACGCAAGCGCGACCGTCGCCCGCGCCGGTGACAGACCCTGCCCTGATCTGCTAAACTGGGGTCATGAAGATAACGCCTAACATCCCGGCCCCGTCGGCCATTCTGGAAGCGGCGCTCTACGTCGACGATCTGGACGCGGCAGAGCAGTTTTACGGTGAAGTTCTTGGGCTGGAGCGTATTCAACGTGTTGCTGATCGCCATGTTTTCTATCGCATCGGCGGATCGGTGCTGCTGATTTTTAATCCCGACAAGACCGAACAACCGCCCGTCAGCCCCGACATGCCCGTTCCGCCTCATGGTGCGCGCGGCCCCGGACATGTGTGTCTTGTGCTGTCGGGTGCGGACATCGCAGCGATGCGCAAACACCTTCTGGACTGGAATATTCCGGTAGACGCCGAGTTTGACTGGCCCGGAGGCGCACGGTCCTTGTATGTGCGCGATCCGGCCGGAAACTCGGTAGAGTTCGCCGAAGGTCACTTGTGGGACTGAACCTGTTCAAACCGTTTCGAGATTCTGTTTACCGGCGTGCCATCACGCAACGGCACTCCATAAGCGATCGAGTAATCCCGAAAACCCATTTTTTCATAATAACTTAGACCCGAAATGTTATCGGCCCGGATTGTTGCATTGATTGCACGAAACCCCAATGCGGCGGCCGTTTTGATCGTTTCCCGAAACAGGGCACGTCCAGCACCACGAAGTGCGGGTCTGCGTCGTGTGAACGTGGCGATGTCCGCGCAATCCTCAGGCAACGTGTCATGCGTACCCAACCACTGAAAGCCAACCACGTCACCCTGTTCATCCAAGCCAACGTGGCAGCATATCTTATCCAAGCCTTCCATATAGCTTTGCGCGAACAAAGGCTCGGAAAACGGAACCTCGAACGCGGTTGTGCCTCCAATCTCGATGACCTGATTGAGGATGCGGCACGCTTCGGCCACATCCTCCCGCATCATTGGTCGCACGACGATCACTTTTACAAGCTCAGTTTGTCGCGCATGAAGGCCAGCGCCACGCTGAGCCCATCCGGCGCGATACCGTGCCCCGTGCCTTTCATGACATGGGCATAGACCTCTTTGAAACCAGCAGCTTGCAAGGCTTCGGCCGCTTCCGGCAATGATTGAGGCGGGACAACGTCATCAGCGTCGCCATGCACCAGCAAGACAGGCATCTGGCTGACGGTTTCATCCGGCAGCAGATCGGGCTCCAGCAAACGGCCTGAAAAGGCTACAACCCCGGCCACGGGATCTTCCCGGCGTGGTGCGACATGCAGGCTCATCATCGTGCCCTGGCTGAAACCAAACAGAACAACCTGTTCGGGCAGCACATCTTCGTCCACCATCAGCGCGTCCAGAAAGGCGTTGAAGTCCTCGACAGCCATTTCCATACCACGGCGGGCCTCATCCTCGGAAGACCCATCGATCCAAGGGATCGGGAACCACTGATACCCATTGGGCATTCCGGGGATCTGCTCGGGCGCGTCCGGGGCCACGAACAATGTGTCAGGCAGATGCTCGCCCAGCGGATCGGCCAAACCCAGCAGATCGGCACCGTTTGCGCCATAGCCATGCACGAACACCACGACCGAGCGCGTGTCTCCCGAAACAGGCTCTTTCCGGAGCGCATTCAAAACCCGTGTCATCTGATCCCTTCTCTTTGTTTTGCAACCCGGTAATAGGCCCACAGCACCCGCGCCGCAACCGAACGCCAGGGAGACCAGGCCTCGGCCATTATGCGCAATTTCTTGTCTGTCGGACGGTCAGGCAGGTCATAGAGGATACGCGCTGCTTCTTGCAGGGCGAGATCACCGGGTGCGATGACGTCCGCACGACCCAGTGAAAACATGGCATAGATTTCGGCTGTCCAGACACCGATACCCGGAACTTGCGTCAATGTAGCGACGACATCTGCGTCAGTTGCATCGCGCAGTGCCTTATAGTCGATGCGTGCTTCGGCCAGAGCCCGTGCATATCTGATCTTCTGCCGGCTCAGGCCAACTGCCCGCAGTTCTTCATCCGTCGCCCACATGATCTTGCGCGGGCCGGTCAGCTTGGCATCCCGAAGCCGTTTCCAGATCGCATTTGCCGAAGCCACACTCACCTGCTGGCTGACAATTGCACTCAGCAATTGCGCAAACCCGTCAGGGCGGCGGCGCAGCGGCAACGGGCCGGTCTGATCCATCGCGTAGGCCATGCGCGGACAGGATTGGGCCAGCCATTCGGCCCCTTCCGCAACACAGTCCGGTGTTTCGATGATGCGGCCTACGGACATGCGGCCTCCCTGCTCTGCTATCTCGGGCACGTTAGGCGCATGTGACGCAGATGCAACCCGGTTGTGCCTCAAACACTTAGCCGATAACCATTCGCCCATGACCATGGTTTCAACCCTTCCGGACGACCGACGGGCCAAACGCAATGTGGCCGTGCTGGTGGCTGCCCAAGCCATACTGGGCGCGCAGATGCCCATGATGTTCATCGTTGGCGGACTTGCAGGTCAGTCGCTGGCCTCGAACCCCTGTTTGGCGACACTGCCGATATCCCTGATCGTTCTGGGATCGATGCTGGCGGCCACGCCGATCTCGGCCATCATGCAAAAATGGGGCCGTCGCGTCGGGTTTCTTGTTGGGGCAACCGCCGGCGCATTGGGCGGGCTGATCGGAGCCTATGGCCTGTTCCTTGGTTCCTTCCCCATCTTTCTTGTCGGCAGCCTGCTGACTGGTATCTACATGAGTGCGCACGGGTTCTACCGGTTTGCAGCAGCAGACACCGCGTCAGACGATTACCGCCCGAAGGCGATTTCATACGTCATGGCGGGCGGATTGGCGGCCGCCATCATCGGTCCACAGATCGTGAAGCTTACGTCTGAAGCTTACGTCATCCCTTTTCTGGGTACATATATGGCTGTAATCGGGATCAACGTTCTAGGCTCGGCCCTGTTCTTTTTTCTCGACATTCCCACGCCTGCGAAACCTGCGGCCGATGAACCCAAGGGGCGGTCACGGATCGAGCTGTTGAAAACGCCCCGCATTGCCGTCGCGATCGTCTGTGCCATGGTGTCTTATGCGCTGATGAATCTTGTCATGACCTCGACACCGCTTGCAGTTGTCGGTTGTGGGTTTTCGGCCAATGACGCGGCGGATATCGTGACAAGTCACGTGCTGGCAATGTATGTCCCCAGCTTCTTCACAGGGCACCTGATTGCCCGGTTTGGCGTTGAAAAGATCGTCGCTCTGGGCCTGACCATTCTTGCCGCATCAGGGGTGGTTGCGCTGCAAGGCGTTGAACTTGGAAACTTTTTTGTCGCCCTTGTTCTTTTGGGCATTGGTTGGAACTTTGGTTTCATCGGCGCTACCACAATGCTGGCCGCATCTCATGAACCGCAAGAGCGTGGTAGGATGCAGGGCCTCAATGACCTTCTGGTGTTTGGTGGTGTGACACTTGCATCGCTGGCCTCGGGCGGGTTGATGAACTGCTCAGGCGGCTCTGCAATCGAGGGGTGGAATGCTGTTAACCTCGCCATGATCCCTTTGCTGACTCTGGCAGGCGGTGCATTGTTGTGGCTGGTACTGCGCCCGGCCGACCCCGAACGCGTCTGATCACCAGCGCCCGCTGCCGACGGTCCACATCAGGGACAGTCGCTGACGCATTTCGCCTTGTTCAAGCGTTCCTGCCGCCACACGCTCGGGCTGGGCGATGGCCTGCTTCAGAACCCATTCCGCAAGCCAACCTGCATACAGCGCGGGACGCGCATCAGGCGCTATGTCGTCCCGGTTTGATCGCGCCTTGCGCAATCGGTCCAAAGCAGATTGTGCCAGTTGCTGAACGCCACCCGTCGTACCATCAAGCAAAGGAACGCGACCCCGCTTTTCTAGTTCGGGAATGGCGCGGAACCAATTTGCCACACCGACTCCGTACCCGAAATCGCGCAGCACGCTTTCCTCCGCCGCACCCAGCGCCTGAGCTGAGGCCACGAAAAGCGACCCGGAACTGTGATTGATATAAGCGTCAAAATGTTCCTGATCTTCAAACGGATCCCGATATATGTCCCAACGCCTTACAGCGACATATTCATCCAGAATACCTGCCAGATGCGGCGAGAGGACCCGGGACAGAGGCGTCACCACCTCATGCCTCCGAACTGCGGTGCCTTCTGCGATTTGCTGCAGCGCGTCGCGCCACCATTGCAACCGCATCTCGGCGATCATGGACTCTTGCGTCACCCAAGGCGCGCGGGCGACTTCAACATTCAGCGCATAGACCGGAAACAACACCGACCGGGCCGACACCGGAGCCGCCATCGTCGCGCGGAACCTGTCAGGATCAGCCCGCTGCACCAGTGCGGCGCAGGCTTTGACATCATCGTCAAAGACCACGCTCACTCGGCCGCTGCCTTTTGCGGATCACAATCACGGACCAATTTCCATTGGATCGCATCCAGCAGCGCCTCAAAGGACGCATCAACTATGTTCGCGCTTACGCCAACGGTCGACCAACGTCGCCCCTGACCATCTTCGCTGTCGATAATGACGCGTGTCACCGCCTCGGTGCCGCCCTGGGTGATACGGACCTTGAAATCGACAAGGCGCATGTCCGACAAAATCTGCGAGTATTGACCCAAATCCTTCGCCAACGCCTTGGCCAGCGCGTTCACAGGCCCCCTGTCGTTGCCAGACTCGTCCATGGATTCGCTGACCGACAGTTTCTTTTCACCATCCACTTTCACCACAACGACAGCCTCGGACAGGCTGACCATCTTGTTGTATTTGTTTTTCCGCCGCTCAACGGTGACCTTGTAGCGCTTGACCTCGAAGAATTCTGGCAGTTGCCCCAGTTCATCCCGTGCCAACAGTTCGAAACTGGCCTGTGCGGTGTCATAGGAATACCCATCCGCTTCACGGTCCTTGATCCGTTCAAGGATTCGGCCCAATGCGGGATCACCGGATTCAACGCTCAACCCTGCTTCGGTCAGGCGTTTGCGCAGGTTCGACTGACCAGCCTGGTTCGACATAGGAATGATGCGTTCATTGCCTATGCTCGCCGGGTCCACATGCTCGTAAGTCGATGGGTCCTTGAGAATCGCGCTGGCGTGCAACCCCGCTTTGTGCGCAAAAGCCGACGCGCCGACATAAGCCGCCTGCTTGCTGGGAACCCGGTTCAGGACGTCATCCAACATGCGGCTGATGCGGGTCAGCCCGGCCAGCGCCTCAGGGCTGACGCCGGTTTCAAACTGCGACGCATAGGGTTCCTTCAACAGCAATGTCGGAATCAGGGCCGTCAGGTTCGCGTTGCCACAGCGTTCACCCAGACCATTCAGCGTTCCCTGAATCTGCCGGGCACCTGCTTCGACGGCCGCCAGTGAACAGGCTACTGCATTCTCGGTATCGTTATGGGTGTGAATACCCAACCGTTCACCCGGCAGGCCTGCTGCGATCACCTCTGATACAATCCGCCCGACCTCGGACGGCAACGCGCCACCGTTGGTGTCGCACAGCACAACCCAACGCGCACCCGCCTCCAGTGCGGCCCGGCAAACTTCGGTCGCGTATTCCAGGTTGTCCTTGTACCCGTCAAAGAAATGTTCCGCATCGAACAGCGCCTCGCGCCCTTGCGCAACGATATGTGCCACCGAAGCACGAACGTTTTCCGTGTTCTCTTCAAGCGAAATACCAAGCGCATGGGTCACGTGATAGTCATGCGACTTGCCAACCAGACAGACGGCTTGCGTACCCGCATTCATCACGGCTGCCAAAACGTCGTCATTCTCGGCCGAGCGCCCCGCCCGCTTGGTCATGCCAAAGGCCGTCAACCGGGCCGAGGTCTTTGGCGCCGCTTCGAAAAACGCGCTGTCGGTGGGGTTGGCGCCGGGCCAGCCGCCTTCGATGTAATCCACCCCCAATGCGTCCAGCGCCTGTGCGATCTGTACTTTTTCAGCGGTCGAAAACTGCACGCCCTGCGTCTGCTGCCCGTCACGCAGGGTGGTGTCATAAAGATAGAGGCGTTCTCTGGTCATCAGACCTCCTCCAGCTTGGCCGCATCAAAGCCCGCGCCCGGCACCAGTTCGACACCTTCCTTGCTCATTCGAACCTCAAGCCCCGCCGCAAGATACGCCGCCTTCAGGCGATCGACCTCTGAGAAATCCTTGTTTTGCATTGCAGATGCGCGCGCCTTCGCCAAACGGTCCGCATGGCCGCTCAGGTCTATGGACGTCGTGTCCGCCCAACCTCCCATCTGAGGCAGCAGCAGGCCCAGCAATTGTGCGCTTGCCAACAATCCCGCGGCGTCACCATCTGACGCCAGACGGTAAAGCTCGGCCATGGCACCTGCTGTGTTCAGATCATCACTCAGCGCTGCGATCACTTCAGGTGCCGCGCTGGCGGCGGGTTCGATGCCTGATGTCAGCGCCCGCCACTTGCGCAGCGTCGCCTCTGCCTCACGGGCCTTCTTCTCGGTCCAGTCCATCGGCTTGCGATAATGCGTCTGCAGGAAAACGAACCGGATCACTTCGCCCGGAACGCCCTGCTCCAGCAGATCATGCACGGTAAAGAAATTGCCCAGAGATTTGGACATCTTCTTGCCTTCGACCTGCAACATCTCATTGTGCAGCCAGACCCGCGCGAATTCACCATGCGGATGCGCGCATTTGCTCTGCGCGATCTCGTTCTCGTGGTGCGGGAACATCAGGTCGTTTCCGCCACCGTGGATATCAAAACTCTCGCCCAACAACTCATAGCTCATGGCCGAGCATTCGATGTGCCACCCCGGACGTCCCCGCCCCCATGGGCTGTCCCAGCCCGGCAGTTCATCAGTCGACGGTTTCCACAGAACAAAATCCATCGGGTTCTTCTTGTAGGGCGCCACCTCGACCCGCGCGCCTGCGATCATGTCGTCCACCGAGCGCCCCGACAGTTTTCCGTAGCTCTCTTTCCAACTGTCGACAGCAAACAGAACATGGCCTTCGGCAGCATAGGCATGGCCCTTGGCGATCAGATCTTCGATCATTGCGATCATCTGAGCAATGTACTGGGTCGCGCGCGGCATCTCGGTTGGCTCCAACGTGCCCAAAGCACCCATATCATGCAGGTACCAGCCGATGGTTTCATCAGATCGTTCCTGCACCAACTGCTCGAGCGTTCCTTCGGCCCCGGCCTGCTTGCGCTTGAGGGCGGTCGCGTTGATTTTATCGTCCACGTCGGTGAAGTTGCGCACATAGGTCACGTGTTCTGCGCCGTAGACATGGCGCAACAGACGATAAAGAACGTCGAACACCACAACCGGGCGGGCGTTGCCCAGATGCGCGCGGTCATAGACCGTCGGACCACAGACATACATCCGCACGTTTTCAGGATCGATCGGTACGAAGTCTTCTTTCGTCCGCGTCTGCGTGTTGTGCAGCTTGATCGTCGTCATCGGTCGGGCTCCTAGGAAACAGCAAAGGCTTGCGCGTTGGCGCGGGCTTAGCAACTTGTCTCAGGGATGAAAACGAAAGAAACCGGCCCGCTTGATAAATCAGCAGGTAATGCAGCAGATAATGATGCAGGTCACCGGGTTCATGTCCCATCGGTTATCATGGCGTCACCCTCAAGCCAAGCATTGAGTTTACTCGAACGCTTCGGCACAGTGCCGGTCATGGATCGAAACTACGTCAATTCCATCTGCAAAGAACTCCCCGGAGCCGAGCTGTCGGACCCGTGGGGCGGCGGGCATGACGCCTGGAAAATCGGCGGCAAGATGTTTGCCTGTATCGGAATTGCAAATGACGGCGTGTCGGTCAAAACGCCCGACGTTGAAACGGCGCAGATGGTGATCGATGCTGGTGTCGGAATGAAAGCCCCCTATTTTCACCGTAGCTGGGTCCGCCTGCCGTTTGATGCCGAAACAGACGAGCTGCGCCATCGTTTGACGGTTTCATATGACCTCGTTCGCGCGTCGTTGACTAAAAAACTTCAGGCGACCTTGCCACCGCGAAGCTGATTGACAAACCGTTTCTGCTCTGCCCCATTCAGCGCAAGGCAACCAGGGGCGATGGTATGAAATTGTCTGAACGCATCACGCAGATCACCGGCGGCGGCAGCGACGGCTGGGACGTGTTTTACCGCGCCCGCCGGATGCTGAGCGAAGGACTAGCCGTAACCGAGCTGACAATCGGTGAACATGACACCCGAACCGACCCTTCGATTCTTCAGGCGATGGAGCTCTCGGCCCGCAACGGCCATACAGGTTACGCGATGGTGCCCGGCACAGACCTGCTGCGCGACACGGTTGCCGCACGGGTTCAGACCCGCACTGGTGTTCCGACCTCGCGGAAGAACGTTCTGATCACCCCCGGCGGGCAAGCCGCCCTGTTCGCGTCACATATGGCCGTGTGCGACCCCGGTGATGTGGGCCTGTTCCTCGACCCTTACTATGCCACCTATCCCGGAACAATTCGGGGCGTTGGCGCTGTTGCCCGCGCGGTTCAAACCACCGCTGAAGACGCTTTCCAGCCCAAAGCCGAGTGGATCGACGCTGCTGCTGAAGGCGCTGTTTCGCTGTTGATCAACACGCCGAACAATCCGACCGGTGTGGTCTATTCCCGTCAATCGCTGGAGGAGGTCGCCGATGTCTGCCAGCGGCGCGATCTCTGGCTGATTTCGGATGAGGTTTACGACACGCAGGTCTGGGACGGCGAACACATTTCTCCGCGTACGCTGTCCGGCATGGCAGAACGCACACTTGTGGTTGGATCCATGTCCAAGTCCCACGCCATGACCGGGTCGCGGTGTGGATGGGTCGTCGGCCCCGAAGAGGTCATCAGCCATCTGATCAACCTGGCCACCCACACCACCTACGGCGTTCCCGGGTTCGTGCAGGATGCCTCCAGTTATGCGCTGACCGCAGATGTTGAACTGGAAGAAAAGATCGCCGCCCCGTTCCGCCGTCGACGTGCCCTGGCAATGGATATACTGGCCTCGCAAAACACCGTAGGCCTCGTACCTACGCAGGGTGCCATGTATCTGATGCTGGATATCCGCGCGACCGGGTTGTCGGGGGACACGTTTGCCAACGCGCTGCTGAACGCACACAGAATTGCCGTCATGCCCGGCGAAAGCTTCGGCAAGGCTGCTACCGGGCACATACGGGTTGCCATGACCGTGGAGGATGAACGCTTTGCAGTGGCACTGAAAACGCTTTGTACTTTCGCGTCACAACTTGCGAGGAAGCACGCAGCAGAATAGACCGTTTGTCAGAAACGGAATGTTGTACGCAGATTGAAGACGTTGGAATCCAAGCCACCGGTGGATCGGGTAACATCATCGAAGTCTTGCCGCAGCGCTTCACCGCTGATGACAAAATTCTCACCAATCGGATAAGCAATGCCGATTCCGTAAACGGCGGCGGTATCGCTATCGACGGATGTTTCGGCCCGTGCCGCGCCAACGACCACATACCCCAGCGCACTGCCGAAATCGTACCCGCCACGCAGTTTCAAACGGGTCATGCTGTCCAGGCTTCCCTGAGACTGGTTTAGGTTCAGGGACAGGCGGTTGTATTCAAGTTCACCGCCAAGAACGAAATTCCCGAAGTCCTGATCATAGCCTACATGCGCCCCAAAAGAAGTGTCATCTCCGCTTGATCCCCCCGGTCCATCCGCATCCGCGTATCCAAAGCTGAGCCCTACGTAGCCACCCGTCCAATCCTCTGCCAAACCAGAGCTGGCGCTGACGATCAGAGCCGCAGCAATCAGGGCAGGAAGAGGTTTAAAAGTCTGGTTCAACGCAACTTCGCTCGGGCTTCAGATCATGTGTTAGGTTCAAAATTAACTGGGATCGCTTTTGTCGGAATTCAATTCCCTGCACGTAAAGCTCAAGGGTAAGTGAATGCAGTATAACAGATTTCAGTCATCGCGGGAGAAAATCTGTCTCAGAAATCCGTCAGAGTTTTGTTGGGCAGATATTTGCTGAAGTAAATTCCGTTGAGGTCGCAAACAGAACAGATTGCGTCGCCGTGTTTTGGAATTCTTGCGCCAAACGTTGAGAGGCGGAATGACGGACCACGACTGGAAAATCAGCCTGATCAGCCGCACCATTGGTGCGGACAGGGGGCGTGCAGCGAGAGGGCGGCCGTAAGCGGCCATTAGCCAGTTCCCCAAACATCTCTCAACGATCGGAAAAAGAAATGAACGACCAATCCCGCAACACCTCGCGCAGCGGCGGACGCGCAGCGCGTCGCGCGGCCCGTGCCACTGCATTGCCTGATCATCTGCGCCCCGTGCGCCCCGGTATGGAAGGCGGTGTTCTGAATGTCCTGACACAGGCACAGATAGAACGTATCCACGAGGCCGCCCTGACAGCACTTGAGACTATTGGTCTTGCCGACGCTCCGCAAAGCGGAATCGACTTTTTGGTCGGTGCAGGCTGTATTTTGGGTGATGATGGCCGCATCCGCTTTCCCCGTGCCCTTGTCGAAGACACGATCGCAAAAGCGAACCGCAAGGTTACGTTGTACAGCCGCGATGGAAAGACCGATCTGGAACTGGCAGGTACCAAAGTACATTACGGCACGGCTGGCGCCGCCGTTTCCATGGTCGACGTTCATGGTCGTGAATATCGCGATTCAACCGTGCAAGACCTGCATGATGCCGCACGCATCTGCCAGCAGCTTGACAATATTCACTTTGTTCAACGCCCCATGGTCTGTCGCGATATCGCCGACAACCTGGAAATGGACCTGAACACGATCTACGCAAGTTGTTCGGGAACGTTCAAACATATCGGCACGTCCTTCACGGAACCAAGCCACGTCGCCCCCGCGATGGAGATGATCTACATGATCGCGGGCGGCGAAGACAAATATCGCGAGCGCCCTTTTGTCTCGAACTCGAACTGCTTCGTCGTCCCGCCGATGAAATTCGCCACAGAAAGCTGTGAAGTGATGGAGGAGTGCATCAAGGCCGGTATGCCGGTGCTGTTGCTGTCAGCCGGGATGGCTGGTGCCACCGCGCCATCGACAATCGCCGGTGCAATCGCCCAGGCGACAGCGGAATGCCTTGCTGGTCTGGTTTATGTAAATGCCGTAAGCCCCGGTGCCCCCGCAATTTTTGGCACTTGGCCCTTTGGCCTTGATCTGCGAACTGGCGCAATGTCCATCGGTTCGGGTGAACAAGCCCTGTTGACGGCAGGTTGTGCCCAGATGCACCGTTTCTACGATTTGCCGGGAGGCGCAGCAGCCGGTGCATCAGATTCGAAGCTGCCTGACATGCAAGCCGGATGGGAACAGATGTGCTCGAACGTGATGGCGGGGTTGTCCGGGTTGAACATGGTTTATGAGGCCGCTGGTATGCACGCTTCTCTGCTGGGCTTCTGCTTCGAAAGCCTCATTCTCAGCGACGACCTGATCGGTCAGGCACAGCGCTGTGTGCGCGGGATCGAAGTGACGGATGAAACCTTGGCACTGGATCAGATCGCGTCCGTATGCATGGGGGGGCCTGGTCATTATCTGGGAACGGATGCAACCCTCAGCCGGATGCAGGCTGACTATGTCTATCCGACGTTTGGCGACCGCTCTTCTCCCAAGGAGTGGGTGGAGCTCGGCAAGCCGGATCTGGTTGAAAAGGCAACTGCCCGCAAGGAAGAGATACTGTCCACCCCGTCAGCGGCCCGGTTCGACCCGCTGCTTGACGCGGAGCTTCGGGAAAAGTTCAACATTCACTTGCCGATATAGCATCTGAAAAAGCGGCCCGATGAGTGTCGGGCCGCCCTTTCTTGTTTATCCGTTGCTGGGCGGAAGCAATCCTGCCTCTTGCGCAACGGCCACCTCATCAGCGTCCAGCGCCCCGTCGCCGTTTGCGTCCATCGCCGAGAACGTGTCGGCGTCAACGTCGGGCAACACGGCCTGGATTTCCTCGATGGTCAGAACGCCATCGCCATTGGCATCGGTTGTGGACTGCGCCGAGAGCACTCCCGGCAGGGTCAGAGCAGCGATGGAAATCCCAATCAAATACTGCGGTTTCATTTTGGTGCCTCCTGGATAGGTTGATTATGTCTTCGTCCGGACAGGCCCCAGAAACACCGCAACAGCCGCGCGCGTCACCCGTTTTGCGCGATCGGGAGGAAATCGCGCCAATCCTTGCGTGTTTGACCGAGTCGGAGTCGCGAAGCGCCGCCGGGCAAAACTCCGCCAGACCCTTTTCGGCGGGACATGCCCGAAAGGCATTGCCTGATCCGGCAAGACTGCGCTTATCCGAGCAGCTCGGCGCAAAAAAGAAAGGGGGCCGAAGCCCCCTGTCAGTTTCGCCATCCAGGCTCATTTCGTTGACCGCCCGGTATTTTTTTGCCTGCGGCCTGGACGTCGCATGGAACGAGCGCACCCGTTCCGTGAAAGAGTGGGAAGGAGCAAGTATTCCGCCCCACCCTGTTCCCGGCCAACACGGGCATGTCGGCCGAGTGGAGAAAGGTCAATTGGTAAGTTTTGTGTCCTTTCTCCGTGTTCGTCGGGGTCGGTTACCTAGGGCAGCGTCCGACCCCTACGCCCCGGGGTGCCGGGGCGTTGTTCTCAGCTACACCCGCTTGTCGCGCCGCAGGTGTTGCACTTCATGCAGGTGCCGTTGCGCACCAGCGTGTAGTTTCCGCATTCACCACAAGGGTCACCTTCATAACCCTGCATCTTGGCCTTTGTGCGGGCGTCCATGCTGGTGGCCACCGCCGTTTCGGCTGGCGGTTCTTCGAAAGCAGCTGCGGGTTCGGCCATGCCATTCAATTCAGCCTGGCCAGCATTGAACACAGCCAGATCCTGTGGCAAGCGCTTACGCAGATACCCAGTCGAGCTGATTTGTTTCAACACTTCCAAAGACTTGGACGCGGCACTTTCGCTGATTTCAGAGACGTTCGAGACACCCTCGTCTTCACCGCGACCCAGATCGTCAAAGGTAGCGCCCTCGGGTTTCACATGGGCCAGATCGGTGCGATCCAAGTAGGACACGGCCAGTTCGCGGAAGATGTAATCCAGGATCGACGTCGCATTCTTGATCGAATCGTTACCCTGCACCATCCCCGCCGGTTCGAACTTGGTGAACGTGAACGCATCCACGAACTCTTCCAGCGGCACGCCATATTGCAGGCCAACCGACACGGCGATGGCGAAGTTGTTCATCATCGCCCGGAAGCCAGCGCCTTCCTTGTGCATGTCGATGAAAATCTCGCCCAACTGACCGTCTTCGAACTCACCTGTGCGCAGGTACACCTTGTGGCCACCGACGATTGCCTTCTGGGTATAGCCCTTGCGGCGATGCGGCAGTTTCTCGCGATGGCTGCGGATGATCTCTTTGACCACAACCTTCTCGATCACCTTTTCTGCCAGGACGACGGCCTTTTCCTGCATCGAACCGCTTTCCAGCACTTCTGCCGCCTCGTCGTCATCCTCGACCAGTGCAGCCGCCAGCGGCTGCGACAGTTTCGAGCCGTCACGATAAAGCGCGTTGGCCTTCACACCCAACGACCAGCTGAGTTCATAGGCTTTCTGGCAGTCTTCGATGGTCGCGTCATTCGGCATGTTGATCGTTTTCGAGATCGCACCCGAGATGAAGCTCTGTGCCGCCGCCATCATGGTGATATGACTGCCAACTCCAAGGAAACGCTTGCCTTTCTTGCCACACGGATTGGCGCAATCGAAGATCGAGTAGTGCTCTTCCTTCAGATGCGGCGCACCTTCCAGTGTCATGGTTCCGCAAACGTGGTCATTGGCTGCCTCGATATCCGCACGGGTAAAGCCCAGATGCCGCAGCAGATCGAAGGTCGGATCGTTCAGTTTAGTCGCCGGGATGCCAAGAACGCCCGTGCAGAAATCTTCACCCAGTGTCCATTGGTTGAAGACGAACCGGATGTCGAAGGCGCTTTCCAATGCGGCGTCCACCTTTGCCAGTTCATTCGGGCCAAAGCCGTGACCGGTCAGCGAGGTATGGTTGATCCCCGGCGCGTTGCCGATGGTGCCGTGACCTACGGCATAGGATACGATCTCTTCGATCTGCGACGAGGAATAGCCCAGCTTTTCCAGCGCCGAAGGCACCGAGCGGTTGATGATCTTGAAGTAGCCGCCACCGGCCAGCTTCTTGAACTTCACCAGTGCAAAGTCAGGCTCAATCCCGGTGGTGTCGCAATCCATCACCAGACCAATGGTGCCGGTTGGAGCAATCACGGTGGCCTGCGCGTTGCGATAGCCGTTCTTCTCACCAAGGCTCAGCGCCTCATCCCAGGCTGACATGGCCAGATCGACCAGACGCTTGTCGGGGCAGTTGCCATGATCCAGTGGCACTGGCTTGACCGCCAGTTTCTCGTATCCGTCTGTCACGCCTTGCGCCGCACGGCGATGGTTGCGGATGACGCGCAGCATGTGGTCCGCGTTGCGCTCATAGCCTGTGAACGGGCCAAGCTCACCGGCAATCTCGGCCGAGGTCGCATAGGCCACGCCGGTCATGATCGCAGTCAGCGCGCCACAGATCGCCCGACCCTCGTCCGAGTCGTAGCTGTAGCCCATGTTCATCAGCAATCCGCCGATATTGGCATAGCCTAGACCCAAGGTGCGGAAGTCATAGGACAGTTGCGCAATTTCTTTCGACGGGAACTGCGCCATCGTCACCGAGATTTCCAGCGTCAGGGTCCACAGGCGTGAGGCATGCATATAGTCCGCTGCCTGGAACTCTCCATCCTTGAGGAAGGTCAGCAGGTTCATCGACGCCAGATTACAGGCCGTGTCGTCAAGGAACATGTATTCCGAGCACGGGTTCGAGCCTCGGATCTCACCATCTTCGGGGCATGTGTGCCATTCGTTGACCGTGTCGTGGAACTGGATGCCCGGATCAGCACAAGCCCATGCGGCGTGACCAACCTTTTCCCAAAGATCGCGCGCCTTGACGGTCTTTGCGACTTTGCCATCGGTGCGGTTGATCAGCTGCCAGTCCGCGTCTTTCTCGACAGCAGTCAGGAACGCGTTGGTCACGCGGATCGAGTTGTTCGAGTTCTGGCCCGAGACCGAGCTGTAAGCGTCCGAATCCCAGTCTGTATCATAAGTCGGGAACTCGATGCTGTCGTGGCCCTGCTTGGCGTAATCCAGAACGCGTTTGACATAAGTCTCCGGGATCGCGACCTTTTTTGCCTCTCGAACGGCCGTTTTCAACGCGTCGTTCTTTTTCGGATCGTAGGCATCTTCCTGCGCGCCGTCCCACGTGCGGATAGCCTCGAAAAGGCCGTTCAGCATCTTCTCGTGCATCTTCGATCCGGCAACGATCGAGGCTACCTTCTGCTCTTCAATCACCTTCCATTCGATGAATTTCTCGATGTCAGGGTGATCTGCATCGACGATCACCATCTTTGCTGCCCGACGGGTTGTCCCGCCTGATTTGATCGCGCCAGCGGCGCGGTCGCCGATCTTGAGAAAGCCCATCAGCCCCGAAGACTTACCGCCACCCGACAGCGCCTCTCCTTCTGCACGCAGATGGCTGAAGTTGGTCCCGGTGCCCGAGCCGTATTTGAACAGGCGCGCCTCGCGCACCCACAGATCCATGATGCCGCCTTCGTTAACCAGGTCGTCATCAACCGACTGGATGAAGCAGGCATGCGGCTGCGGATGTTCATAGGCCGATTTCGACTTGGTCAGCTTGCCGGTCTTGTAGTCGACATAGTGGTGCCCCTGCGCCGGTCCGTCGATGCCGTAGGCCCAGTGCAGGCCAGTGTTGAACCATTGCGGAGAGTTCGGTGCCGCGCGCTGGGTCGCCAGCATATAGCGCATCTCGTCAAAATAGGCGCGCGCGTCTTCCTCGGTCGAGAAATAGCCGCCCTTCCAGCCCCAATAGGCCCAGGCACCGGCCAGACGGTCGAACACTTGCTTCGACGATGTTTCTCCTTCGAACTCTGCGCCCTCAGCCGGAACCGAGCGCCACAGAAATTCGGGAACATCTTTTTCTTTCACTTTCTTGAGCTTGGTGGGCACCCCCGCCTTGCGGAAGTATTTCTGCGCAATTACATCGCTTGCGACCTGCGACCAGCTGGAAGGGACTTCGACGTCATCCAGCCGAAAAACAATTGTACCGTCCGGATTTCGGATTTCAGACGTTGCGGACACAAAATTCAGTTCCGCATAGGCGTCCTGATCCGATTTGGTGAATTTTCTTTCAATCTTCATGTCCGCAGCCCTGGTTAATACAGCTCAATTTCCGATTCCCGACACCAAATCTTGTGTTGCAGGGTGTCGCCCACAACGCCCTGAGAAGCGTGCAAAAAGGTACTGTTCGCTGCCTGAGACAGCGTAAAGCCGCTAGTGCGACCGCACGTAAATCGCTTGTGCTTATCCGACCCTCGCCCGCTGCCTTTTCCGGTTTAAACACCAGATATTGTGGCACTCTCGTTGGCTCATACAATTTGACGTATGTTCCCATAGTAGGTCAACGCCCTTTTTCGGTCATTTTTGAAATCTTTTATATTGACCTGACCGTTGTGTAAGCCCGTCTGCGAGCGGGCGGCGATTCCTCCACAGCTTCATCCACGGCAAATTTCCGCCGGCGCTTGGAAGTCTCATAACGAATTCCCGTTTTTACCAGCATAGTTATCAGCATTTGATCAACTAATGGCATGCTGGTTACGCTGAACGAGAATCAACACCGTTCGGGCAGACGGACCCGCGCCCTGCACAAAACGGTGCCCCCAAGAGGGAGGAGACTCAAACGAATGGAGTTGCTTCGTTTTATCCCGGCGGTAGCCTGCATCGTGGCGTGCGCACCACAAGATGTGCCCATCGCGTCACGCAGCGCACAGTTTGACACCTTCCCTCAGCGACTGTTCGACACGTTTGAAACCAGTTGTTCGGGCCCCGGCGAGTCTTTCAAGAAAATCAGGAATCAAGTTTTTGAATGCAGTGAATTCCTGCCTCCCAAGGCGACGGCTTATCTGAATCTGAACTATGACGGCCATCCGCAGGATCTTCCTCAAAGTGTCATGCGCCTTACATCAACGAAAACAAACGCCGGATATCGCGTAGACGCACGCGTTTTCTTCCACGTGCCGCAAAAATCCGGCACCGCAGTTGAAGTTCCAGTTGAAAGCAAGGTTTTGGACCAGGCCATCAGCGAGCTCTACCAGTCAATGGGAGGCTCGCCGAATTAGCTTGATGGAAATGGTCGGGGCGGCAGGATTCGAACCTACGACCCCCTGTACCCAAAACAGGTGCGCTACCAGACTGCGCCACGCCCCGGACCGTGCGCCTTCCTAACGATGCCGATCTGATTTGAAAAGCCCTAACAGGGCCAAATTGCGGGTCCTTGCGAAAAAATTTCGTGCTTCATCTCTGTCCCGGGCGCGATGGAGTAGCGCGCAGACAATCCGCCATTAATTTCCAACACCGCAAAAACGGAATCGCCCCCTTCAATCGGCGTAAGATCACCCGGAATCGCCCCTTCATGCACACGCGTCACCAAACCGGTGCGATCCACAAAAATCATATCAAGCGGGATCAGGGTGTTCTTCATCCAGAAGGCAACAGGCTGCGGCGGATCAAACACGAACAACATGCCGGATCGAGTCGGCAACGATTCGCGAAACATCAATCCGCGGGCTCTCTCCTGCGGCGTGACAGCGACTTCGACGTTAAACTGCACCGTCGCACTGTCATTTCTGAGCGTCACCCGGTCCGACCTGCATGCAGCAACAGCACTTCCTGCCCACAACGTTAAGAATATGGTCAAGACTGCCAGAATCCGTTTCATGCGGTTCAGCTATCCAATGCTGCTTCCCAGGCCAGAACCTGCGCGGCCATCCGGCCACGCTTGCCGTCGATCACTCTCATGGCCAGCGCTTCGCCGGGCTGAAGATCAGCGAGCCCCGAGCGGCGCAACACCTCAATGTGAAGGAATACGTCTTCGTTACGCCCAAAGACATTCGCAAATCCGAAACCTTTGCCTTTGTCGAACCACTTTACCCGCGCGGCTTCCAGGGGCGCTTCTGCAATAACCTCCGGATCCAGCTCGGCGAAGTCGGCAAGCATCATCGAGTCGGTCCGCGCCGGCGGATCAATGGCGACAACCTCTACCGCCTGAACCCCCCGGTCCGTGCGGTGAGTCATGATTTCAATGCTGGCACCGTCCGCAACCGAGCTCTGGCCGAAATTGCGCAGAACATTCACGTGCAACAGGATATCAGGGCCGCCCTCTTCGGACACAACAAAGCCATAACCCTTGGCAGGGTCGAACCATTTTACGTGTCCACGGACGCGGTACATGTTGTTCAGGTCTTCTGGCACGGTTTTCCCATCGCGAATATCAACAGTTCGTTAAGGGTTTGTTGTTTATGGGAATGGCAGGCAAATTCAAGCTGAAAAAATCCTTTATTTTCTGCTTGTTGCATTTCACGACACGTGAACGTCATGGATTCAACCTTTCAACATGCCACGCCGATCCCGGCTCAATTCGTTGCCATCTGAACCGATCATGCAAGCGGAATGCTCCATCGGCCCAGAACTCAATCTCTGTAGGCGTCAATCTGTACCCGCCCCAAAATGGCGGACGCGGTGGATTCGGCCCAAGTTTCGCGGTCACTTTTGCGACCTCTGCCATCAAAGCTGTCCGGCTCGAAAGCGGTTGCGACTGCTTTGAAGCCCACGCGCCCAGCCGGCTTTTCAATGACCTTGATGCATAATACTCATCTGCCTGGGGCCCGTTTTCACGACTTATTGTACCACGAACACGAAGTTGACGCCGCAAAGATTTCCAATGCATCACAAACGCAGCTTTTCCGGCGGTGTCCAGTTCTCTGGCTTTGGCACTTTCGTAGTTGGTAAAGAAAACAAACGAATCCGCTTCGATTTCCTTCAACAACACCATGCGTGCATTGGGCAAGCCATCCGGGTCAACGGTTGCAAGCGCAATCGCATTCGGATCGTTCAGTTCGGTTTCTTCAGCCTCAGCCAACCACCGGGCCGCTATTTCAAACGGATCGGAGCCAGCAAAGATGCCATCACGCTCGGTCATTTCCATCCCCTGGAAAGTATTAACGACGAACCTAAGGCGAGAACCCGCTGCGGGCAAGAGCGCACGGCCTTGATGCAACGCAACCAATGGCATAAACCAACTCAACATAACGCGAAGACAGGCGGAGAACCGAACATGTCAAATCAGTTGATGGCCGGCAAGCGCGGCCTCATCATGGGACTGGCCAATGACAAATCAATAGCATGGGGAATCGCCCGCGCCTTGTCGAATGCCGGGGCCGAGCTGGCCTTTTCCTATCAAGGCGACGCTTTGAAAAAGCGCGTCGACCCACTGGCGGCGCAATTGGCGAGCGAAATCGTTCTGCCCTGCGACGTCAGTGACGAGGCATCTATTGATGCGCTTTTTACGGCACTGGAAGAGAAATGGGGCAAACTGGACTTCGTCGTTCACGCCATCGGCTTTTCTGACAAGAACGAACTGCGCGGCCGGTATGTCGACACCAGCCGCGCCAATTTCAAACTGACGATGGATGTGTCGGTCTATTCTTTCACAGCAGTGATGCAGCGCGCAGAAAAGATGATGTCCGAAGGCGGTAGTGCCTTGACGCTTACGTACTACGGGGCCGAACAGGTCATGCCGCATTACAATGTGATGGGGGTTGCCAAGGCCGCGCTTGAGGCGTCGGTCAAATACCTGGCTGAAGATCTGGGCAAGGATGGCATCCGGGTGAACTCTATTTCAGCCGGCCCGATCAAAACTCTGGCCGCCAGTGGTATCGGTGACTTCCGCTATATCATGAAGTGGAATGAATATAACTCTCCCCTACGTCGGAACGTGACCATTGACGATGTCGGAAACTCGGCCCTGTATCTGTTGTCGGATCTGTCCAGCGGCGTAACCGGTGAAAACCTGCACGTGGATTCCGGGTATCATATTGTCGGCATGAAGGCCGTTGACGCACCGGACGTTGAAAAAGGTTAAAAACATGAGCGCCAAAGACCGCCTGCCCCACGAAAAAGGCTTTCACATCAGCTGGGACCAAATTCATCGCGATTCGCGTGCACTGGCTTGGCGTCTTGACGGGCAAGGGCCCGATGATGGCAACTGGCGGGGTGTTGTCGCGATCACGCGCGGGGGCATGGCGCCTGCAATGATCGTCAGCCGCGAACTGGACATCCGCACAGTCGATACGATCAGCGTACGTTCATACCACCATCAGGAACAGGGTGAGGCAGAGGTGTTGAAAGCTCCGGACGTCGATCTGATGGGCGACGGGACCGGTATTCTGATCATCGACGACCTTGTAGACAGTGGAAAGACGCTGGAACTGGTGCGGGATATGTATCCGAAGGCACATTTCGCAACGGTTTACGCCAAACCCAAGGGCCGCCCGATGGTGGATACCTTCATCACCGAGGTCAGCCAGGACACATGGATCTTTTTCCCATGGGATATGGCCCTTCAATATGTCGAGCCGTATCGCGGCACCGATTGATTCCAGAACAGTAGACCGCACATGACGCTCAGCCGTACCGCCGCAACATTCGCACCTCCGGTGATGGAGGCACGCCGATGGGTCGAGGGCGTTGCGTTCTCATCCGACCGCCCGTTGATCAACGTAAGCCAGGCGGCCCCGGTCGATCCGCCGCCGCTGGCCTTGCGGCAGGCCATGGCCGAGTTTGCCGTTCGCGAAGACAGCGCACATCTTTATGGCCCAGTTTTGGGCAATGACGATCTGCGCGCTGAACTGGCGGCGCAGATCAGTTCTCACTATGCCGCACAGGTAGATGCACCTCGGATCGCCATCACATCAGGCTGCAATCAGGCGTTTTCGGCCGTGATATCGGCGATCACCGGCGAAGCGGATGAGGTCATTCTGCCAACCCCATGGTATTTCAACCATAAAATGTGGTTGGACATGGCCGGAGTACAGGCCGTGGACCTGCCGACCGGCGATGACCTTCTACCCGATCCAGAGCGTGCGCGCGATTTGATTACGGACAAGACCCGCGCCATTGCACTGGTCACGCCCAACAATCCGGGCGGTGTCGAATACCCTGCCGAACTTGTCAGGACCTTCTATAAGCTGGCCCGTGAAACCGGGATTCGCCTGATCGTCGATGAAACCTATCGCGATTTCGACAGTCGCAGTGGCCCCCCTCATGATCTGTTTCAGCAACCAGACTGGGACGAAACCCTTGTCCACCTGTACTCTTTTTCCAAGGCTTATCGTCTGACGGGCCACCGGGTTGGCGCCATCGCGACAAGCCCGGCGCTGTTGGCCGAGGTGGAGAAATTTCTGGACACGGTCGCCATTTGCCCGGGCCAGATCGGCCAGTTCGCAGCGTTATGGGGGATGCAAAACCTGTCGCAATGGCTGGCCGGCGAGCGCGATGAAATTCTGGACCGCCGCGCAGCCATTGCAGAAGGGATTCCGGCGCTTGAAGTCCGGGGGTGGCGACTTTTGGGACTTGGAGCCTATTTCGCCTATCTCGAACATCCGTTTGACATGCCGTCGGATGAGTTTGCCCGTCGTCTGGTCAGCGAAGCAGGTGTGCTGCTGTTACCCGGCACCATGTTCATGCCGGATCATGACCCGGCCGGAAAACGACAGGTTCGCATTGCTTTTGCCAATCTGGATCGGGCCGGGCTGGGTCAATTGTTCGACCGGTTGCAGGACCTGTCCTTCTAAGCTTGCCCCTCGGCGGTGTGCGTCGTATTCAGGGCCGCAACCGACAGGGCAGAACTCTGCCGAAAAAACAAGAGGGCATCATGGCCGCAGGCGCTAAAAGTCTTTCGAAAACCTTTGTCTGGATTCTGATGGGCCTGCTGATGCTGGGCCTTGCGGGATTCGGCGCGGTCAACCTCAGCGGGACGATCCGCACAGTTGCGCAAGTCGGCGACGAAAGCATCTCGGTCGAAGATTATGTGCGCGAATTGCAGCGCGAGATCCGAGCGGTCGAAGCACAATCCGGGCAACCTTTGCAGATGTCGCAAGCTCGCGAGCTCGGTCTGGACCGAAACGCCCTTGCCCGCCTGACCGCTTTGGCAGCGCTGGATAACGAGGTCGGTCAGCTTGGGATTTCCATCGGCGATGAGAATCTTCAGCAAGAGATCATCTCGATTCCGGCGTTTCAGGGTGTAAACGGAACTTTTGACCGTGAATCCTATCGCTTTCAGCTGGAACAGGTCGGCATGACCGATTCCGAATTCGAATCCGATCTGCGCAAGGAATCCGCCCGAACGATCGTACAGGGCGCAATCATGGGCGGCGTGAAAATGCCGGCAACGCTGACGGGCACGATGGTCGACTACATCGGTGCCCGGCGCAGCTTTACGGTCGCAACCGTTGGAACCGAAGCGCTGGATACACCCGTGACCGACCCAACGGATGCGCAGATCCAGACATTCTATGATGACAACGGTGACCAGTTTACGCTGCCCCGCACCAAGAAACTTAGCTATACGATTCTGTCGCCTGCAATGTTGGTTGACACGGTGGAAATCGACGAAGACGCGCTGCGGAAACTTTATGAAGAACGGTCCGACGAATACAACCAGCCCGAACGCCGACTGGTTGAACGCCTGAACTTCTCGAACGAACAGGCCGCCAATGACGCTTTGGCGCAGCTTGAAGTTGGTGGCACGACCTTTGAACAGTTGGTTCGGGATCGCGATCTTGAACTCAACGACATCGATCTGGGCGACGTGACACGTGAGGATCTGGGCGATGCTGCGGACGCCGTATTTGCGGCCGAGCTTGACACAGTCGTAGGCCCGTTGCCTTCGGTGTTTGGTCCGGCCCTGTTCCGTGTCAACGGATCACTGGCCGCGAACAATGTTCCATTTGAAGAGGCCGAGCCGGCACTTCGGGAAGAGTTGGCGACGGAACGCGCCCGCCGTCTTATCGAGGCGCAATCCGAAGATATCAACGACATGCTGGCCGGCGGTGCCACTCTGGAAGAACTGGCTGAAGAAACCGAAATGGAACTGGGTCAGATCGACTGGACCCGCGACAGCGCTGAAGGCGTTGCGGCATATGACGGGTTCCGAGCGGCCGCGGAAGCTGTGCAGGAAGGGGATTTCCCTGAAATCGCATTCCTCGAAGACGGGTCAGTTTTTGCCCTGCGCCTGGACGAGGTTCTGCCGCGCCGCCCAGAACCACTGGAGAGCGCACGCGACCGTGTCGCTGCGGCCTGGCAACAGACCGAGGCCAACAAAGCCCTGCGGGAAAAGGCGGATGCCATACTGAACCAACTGGCCACTGACGGTGATTTTGCCACGACCGGTCTGCCCTTCCGCGTCGAAAACGCCCTGACCCGTACCGCGTTTCTGGATGACGTTCCTGCCGATTTCATGAACGAAGTATTCGCCATGGAACCCGGCGAGTTGCGCGTTATTGGCGGCAACGGAGCGGCCTGGATTGTACGTCTGGATGAAATCCTGCCTCCGGAAGATACGGATGAACTGCGCCAGTTGCATGATGCCTTGAGCACACAGATGGATCAGGCTCTGGCACAGAATATTTTCAACGCCTACGTGCGTGATGCCCAGACCCGGGCGCGCCCCGTCGTGGATCAGCAGGCTCTGAACGCCGTGCAGGCGAGCTTTTAAACGAGACCAATATGGCCCTGACACCCGAATTCGACACCTTCGCGCGCGCCTATGAAGCGGGCGAAAACCAGGTGGTTTACACACGTCTGGCCGCCGATCTGGACACACCTGTGTCACTGATGCTCAAGCTGACGGGCGCGCAGAAAGACGCGTTCATGCTGGAATCGGTGACGGGCGGTGAGGTGCGTGGCCGCTATTCGATCATTGGTATGAAACCTGATCTGGTCTGGCGCTGTCGCGGCGAAACATCTGAGCTGAACCGCTCGGCCCGTTTCGATTCCGAGGCGTTCTCGCCTCAAGATGGCAACCCGATGGACAACCTGCGGGCGCTTCTGGCCGAAAGCCGAATGGAATTGCCCGATGACTTACCCCAGGCCGCTGCCGGGCTGTTCGGGTATCTGGGATATGACATGGTTCGGCTGGTGGAATACCTTCCGGATGTGAACCCCGATCCCCTGGGTCTGCCCGATGCGATCATGCTGCGCCCGTCTGTCATCGCGGTGCTGGATGGGGTCAAGGGTGAGGTAACAGTGGTTTCACCCGCCTGGGCCAGTGACGGTCAATCCGCCAAAGCTGCGTATGCGCAGGCGGCTGAGCGTGTAATGGATGCGGTCCGGGATCTGGAACGTGCGATGCCCGCAGAAACCCGCGATCTGGGTGACGCGCGCGAAGTCGCCGCACCGGTGTCGAACTTTACCAAGTCCGGCTATATGGAGGCGGTTGAAAAGGCCAAGGAATACATCCGCGCGGGTGACATTTTCCAGGTTGTTCCGGCTCAACGCTGGACGCAGGATTTTCCGCTGCCGCCCTTCGCACTCTACCGTTCCTTGCGGCGCACGAATCCGTCGCCGTTCATGTTCTATTTCAACTTCGGCGGTTTTCAGGTCGTGGGCGCAAGCCCCGAGATTCTGGTACGTGTGTTTGGCAATGAAGTGACCATTCGCCCCATCGCTGGCACCCGCCCTCGCGGCGCGACGCCAGAGGAAGACAAGGCGAACGAGCTTGATCTTCTGGCCGACAAGAAAGAACTGGCCGAGCATCTGATGCTGCTGGATCTGGGTCGTAACGATACCGGTCGCGTTTCAAAGATCGGAACCGTGCGTCCGACTGAAGAGTTCATTATCGAACGCTACAGCCACGTGATGCACATTGTGTCGAACGTGGTGGGCGAACTGGCCGAAGACAAAGACGCGCTGGACGCTTTCTTTGCCGGGATGCCGGCAGGCACGGTCTCGGGCGCGCCCAAAGTTCGCGCGATGGAGATCATCGACGAGCTGGAGCCTGAAAAGCGCGGCGTCTATGGCGGCGGCGTCGGCTATTTCAGCGCGGGCGGCGACATGGACATGTGTATCGCCCTGCGCACGGCCATCGTGAAAGACCAGAAACTCTATATCCAAGCCGGCGGTGGCGTCGTTTATGACAGCGATCCCGAAGCCGAGTTCATGGAAACCGTTCATAAATCCAACGCCATACGGCGCGC
Organism: Ruegeria sp. CDSA141; assembly: GCF_059612005.1. Taxonomy (NCBI): domain Bacteria; kingdom Pseudomonadati; phylum Pseudomonadota; class Alphaproteobacteria; order Rhodobacterales; family Roseobacteraceae; genus Ruegeria; species Ruegeria sp. CDSA141. Next base: position 699,653 of record NZ_JBXWPT010000001.1, on the reverse strand, counting down.
CGCGGCAGATGCCGCCCGGTTCACCGGGAACGGAAACGGCTAAAAAAACAAGGGCGGCCGATCAGATGATCACCGCCCCTTATCGTTGCTTTCTGCGCGGTTCACTGCACCTGTTTCATCATGACAGCCGAGATCGGAGCCATTGCCACACGGTTGCCCCGATCTTCCAGCCCCCACAGCAACAGGGCTGAAATCGTCTCGGGACGCACGCGCCCCAGCATGACCACTGTCCCTTCCTGACCGGCACGGAAAGCGGCCTGATCCAGGAACCTGCGCATGATTTTGGGGTCCTGCCGTGCGCCGTCTATATCACGGAAAACGACACTGGACGGAATTCCGTTTCGGGCTGCCAGCTTCTGCACAGTGTTGAGCCCATTGTCCTGCGTAATCAGCCCCCGGCCGGTTCCCGCAGCAATCGCAGCGACCTGATCGGCCAGTTTGCGATTGCCCTGAATCCCGCTGTTCACGCCTTCCAGAATACCTACTGTTTCCGGCAGGGTATCCAGCCACACCGACAGCGACACTTCGGCATCCTGTGCGCTTGCCGCCTCGGGTAAATCCGCCAGGGCCAGCACCTCGAACCCGGCCTCGCGGTGACGTGCCATCTTTTCTGCCGCGTCAGGATCCGATGGATTCACGGCGAAGCTGATCGGATACGGAAAGTCCTGCAACGCCTCGGACCCGAAAGCGCCCTCGTCATCAATCAGAATGATCGACATCAACGGCTTGGCTTCGGGGTTTTCGAACTTTGCCGCAAAACGCTCGATCGGTTTGGCCAATTTCGGCTGTTCAACCGAGGCCTGTTCCACGACGGGCTCATCATCGCGTTCCGTCAACGGTGCGACACGTTTTCCGATAAATGAACTGGCACTTGCTTCCTGCTCACCCCCGATCTGGGGCAGCGCAGCAATACGCGGCAGTTCGCGTGGCAGGGTGTCTTCATCCCCTTCCACAGCAATCGGGCTGTTTTCAAAGGGGTTCTGTTCTTCGGCCTCTGTCGTCTCTGGCTCCGGTTCTGGCACGGCCTGTGGCAGAGGGTCTGGTTCGGGAGCAAGAACGGCCACCTCGGTGTTCTCGAGCTCTGCTGGCGGGGCCAGTGTTTCATCACTTACGGCAGGCAGCGCATCGTCTGGCTGAATCGCCGGAACCTGACTTGGCTCTGGCAGGGCGGCAGGTGCTTCGGTCACAAAAGACACTTCATTTGCACCTGCTGCTTCCGGTTGGTTCAGCGCGTCCGTTGCCGCGCCAACAACTGGCTGAGAATCGACTGATGTTTCCAGACCCGACAGATCGGCCAGATCCTCGCCGGCGTCATCGGCGGCTTCTGGCGCACGCGGAGCCAGTTCCACGAGGTCAGCATCGGAACCAGCCTCAGCCACTTCAGCCGGAGCCTCGGGTGTTTCAGAAATCGTCGGCGCCGGTGCTTTGGTTGCGACAACCGGGGTATTCACCATCGGCGTCTTGAGAGATACGACCGCACCCAAGATCAAAACAACGACCGCCCCAGCGACCATTCCTCCGAAAAATCCGCCCATTTTCCTGCCTTTCGCCTCTTTCATCTGCCTCGTCCAGCTCTGCGCCATCTGGTGTGGCGCTCGGCCAATTGAACGCGTCAGAAACGGTATGTCCTCTTGACGCTGCCGCTCAAGCCTGAGCATGTATGTGCGGACATTATACCGTGGCCCGGGGCTGCATCGCCAGCCCGAAATGCCCAAGCGAAGATAAGTGCCCATATGCTGCTGCTGATCGACAACTACGACTCGTTTACCTACAATTTGGTACATTATTTAGGCGAACTTGGTGCCGAAATGGTCATTCGTCGCAATGATGCGCTGGATGTGCAGGAAGCGATGGCCATGAACCCTGCCGGCATCCTGCTGAGCCCCGGTCCCTGCGACCCGGATCAGGCGGGGATTTGTCTTGCACTGACACAAGCTGCTGCCGAAACCAAAACACCACTATTGGGGGTTTGCCTGGGCCATCAGACCATAGGTCAGGTGTTTGGCGGCAAGGTGGTTCGATGTCACGAGATCGTTCATGGCAAGATGGGCACGGTGAAGCACACCGGCAAAGGCCTGTTTGCCGGACTGCCCTCACCCTTTGAAGCAACCCGGTATCATTCGCTGGTGGTCGAGCGCGAGACCCTGCCCGATTGCCTGGAGATTACGGCCGAGCTGGAAGACGGCACCATCATGGGACTGCAACACAAGGAATTGCCGATCCACGGTGTGCAGTTCCATCCGGAATCCATCGCATCCGAGCACGGCCACGCCCTTCTCAAGAACTTCCTGCAAGAACTGAAAGTCCCGGCATGAGCGACGCGCTTAAACCGCTGATCGGAGCCGCTGCCGATCGCCCTTTGACTCGTGATGAGGCCGAAAAGGCCTTTGCCATATTGTTCGATGGCGAAGCCACGCCCAGCCAGATCGGCGGTTTGCTCATGGCCATGCGGACGCGCGGTGAGACGGTCGATGAATATGCTGCGGCCGCGGCCGTGATGCGCGCGAAATGCAATGCCGTGAACGCACCTGAGGGAGCGATGGATATCGTAGGCACCGGTGGCGATGGCAAAGGCACCCTAAATATCTCGACCGCGACAGCCTTTGTCGTGGCCGGTGCTGGAGTAACGGTCGCGAAACACGGCAATCGCAACCTGAGTTCTAAATCCGGCGCGGCGGACGCATTAGGCCAGATGGGCATCAATGTCATGGTTGGCCCACAAGTCGTTGAGAACGCGCTGAAAGACGTCGGAATTGGCTTCATGATGGCGCCAATGCACCATCCTGCCATCGCCCACGTAATGCCGACCCGGCAGGAACTGGGAACGCGCACGATTTTCAATATTCTTGGCCCCCTGACCAACCCTGCTGGCGTCAAACGACAATTGACCGGCGCCTTCAGCCGCGATCTGATCCGCCCGATGGCCGAAACGCTTGGCCTGCTGGGGTCGGACCGGGCTTGGCTGGTGCATGGCTCGGACGGGACGGACGAGCTTACGATCACCGGCATCAGCTGGGTCGCCGCCCTGGAAGACGGGATCGTGAAAGAGGTCGAACTGCACCCAGAAGACGCAGGTCTTCCCGTGCATCCTTTCGAAGAAATCATCGGTGGCACACCCGAGGAAAACGCCGTTGCGTTCCGGGCTTTGCTGGACGGTGCCCCGTCAGCGTATCGTGATGCCGTGCTGCTGAATTCGGCCGCCGCTCTGGTCGTCGCAGAGGCCGCAAACGATCTGCGCGAAGGCGTGGCCATGGCTGCTGACAGTATCGACAGTGGCAATGCCAAAAACAAAATCACGGCCTTGGCCGCCAAGACACAGGAAGCCGCATGACCGAAACCGTTCTAGACAGAATCAAAACCTACAAACTGGAAGAAGTCGGGGCGGACAAAGCCCAGAAATCTTTGGAAACACTGGAAGATGAGGCACGGGCCGCCTCGGAAACACGTGGATTTGCGAAGGCTCTGCAATCCGCATCTCGCCAAGGCTATGGCCTGATCGCAGAGATCAAGAAAGCCAGCCCGTCCAAGGGTCTGATCAGACCTGACTTTGATCCACCCGCTCTTGCAAAGGCTTATGAAGATGGTGGCGCGGCGTGTTTGTCCGTCCTGACTGACACCCCCAGTTTTCAGGGCAGGAAAGAGTACCTGACGCAAGCACGCGAGGCGACATCTCTGCCCGCTTTGCGTAAGGATTTCATGTACGACCCGTATCAGGTGGTCGAAGCACGCGCCCTGGGTGCGGACTGTATTCTGATCATCATGGCCTCGGTCAGTGATGATCAGGCGGCTGAACTGGAAAACACTGCATTCGATTGGGAGATGGACGTTCTGATCGAAGTCCACGACGAAGCAGAGCTTGAACGCGCCGCACAACTGAAAAGCCCTCTGATCGGTATCAACAACCGCAATCTGAAGACATTCGAGACAACGCTCGACACGACGCGTCGCCTGTCCAAGCTGGTGCCCGCCGATCGCACCATCGTTTGCGAAAGCGGACTGAGCACGCCAGACGATCTGAGGGACATAGCGCGGTATGGGGCCCGCTGCTTTTTGATCGGTGAAAGTCTGATGCGCCAGGACGATGTCGAAGCGGCAACGCGTCACATCCTGTCTAAACCGCTGATCCCCGGAGTAATGTGATGCCGCTGACCCATTTCGATGCCCAAGGTCAGGCGCATATGGTCGATGTCTCGGCCAAGGACGTGACAGATCGTGTCGCCGTCGCCGCAGGTCACATCAAGATGGCGTCAGAAACCTTTGAACTCATTTCGGAAGGCCGCGCCAAGAAAGGCGATGTTCTGGGCATTGCCCGTTTGGCCGGCATTATGGGCGCCAAGAAAACGCCGGACCTTATTCCGTTGTGTCACCCTCTGCCGGTGACCAAAGTGGCGGTCGAGCTGACACTTGACCCGGATCTGCCGGGTGTTCTGATCGAGGCCACCGTCAAGACCTCGGGCCAGACCGGGGTTGAGATGGAAGCGCTGACCGCCGTATCGACAGCCGCCTTGACGGTATACGACATGACCAAGGCCGTCGATAAGGCGATGGAAATAGGCGGCATTCGCGTTCTGCTTAAAGATGGCGGTAAATCAGGGCGTTACGAGGCAAAATGATTACTGTCGAAGAGGCGCGCGCCCTGCTGTTCGATCTTGTGGGGCCATTGACGGCAGAAGAGGTTCCACTAGCCCAGTCCGCAGGGCGTGTTTTGTCGCGGGACGTCACGGCAACGCGGGACCAACCGCCTTTTGCCGCGTCTTCGATGGATGGCTATGCAGTCAAATCTGACGAGGTCGAACCGCACGCCATGTTCAAAGTTGTGGGCGAGTCAGCAGCCGGACGTCGTTTTGAGGGCACTGTAGGCCCCGGACAGGCAGTTCGAATCTATACTGGCGCCCCCGTGCCCGATGGCGCGGATTTCGTTGTGATTCAAGAGGATACAGGCCGCCGCGGTGATCTTCTGACAATCACGGAAACACCCGGCACCAAAACGAACATCCGACCCGCTGGCGTGGATTTCAAGGCTGGCACATCCATATCCGCACCGCGTTTGATCCGCGCTGAAGATGTTGCCTTGATGGCCGCGATGAATATCCATCGAGCCCCGGTCTCACGCAGGCCCGTGATCGCTCTCATCTCGACCGGTGACGAGTTGGTCATGCCCGGGGAAGAACCCGGCCCGGATCAGATCATTGCCTCGAACACATTCGGCCTGCAGGCAATGCTCGAAGGATTGGGTGCTCTGGTTCGCGTGCTTCCAATTGCACGCGACACAGTATCATCGCTTGAAACCGCCTTCGAACTTGCGCGGGGTGCAGACCTTGTCGTGACGATCGGCGGGGCGTCGGTTGGCGATTATGACCTCGTGTCGGACGTCGCGCAGGGGTTGGGGATGAAGCAATCTTTCTACAAGATCCGAATGCGCCCCGGAAAACCCCTGATGGCCGGTCGTATCGGCGAAGCGGCCATGGTCGGATTACCGGGTAATCCGGTCAGCGCCATGGTCTGCGGCTATCTGTTTCTGGCTCCGATGGTGCGCCGGATGCTGGGGCTTGAACAGGTGCTGCCCCCCTTCCGCACAGCACGGCTGAGTGGTCTCCTGCCGGAGAACGGACCGCGCGAACACTATATGCGCGCCGTGGTCACTGATGCCGGAATCGAAGCTTGCGCAGATCAGGACAGTTCCCTTCTCAGTGTACTGGCCCAGTCCAACGCGCTGTTGGTCCGTGCCCCACACGATCCGGCGCGCGACATCGGGGAAATGGTTGAATACCTGCCGATCTAGGATGTTCTCAAATTTGTTGACACAAAACGTGAACATGCGTAGAACAAAAGAAAACGCATGAACGACGAGGTGTGAGCGATGCTGACCAAGAAGCAATTGGATTTGCTGGAATTCATCCACAAACGCGTGCAGGCGGACGGTGTTCCGCCCAGTTTTGATGAAATGAAGGCTGCTCTCGACCTGCGGTCGAAATCCGGCATTCACAGGTTGATCACCGCATTGGAGGAACGCGGGTTTATCCGCCGCCTTGCCCATCGCGCTCGCGCTATTGAGATTGTGAAATTGCCCGAAAGCCTTGGCGGCGAGCCGACGGCCGGCTTCACGCCCCGCGTTATCGAAGGCGACAGGCCCAAGGGCCCTCGCCCTGCGAATGTAGAACCTGTATCGGTGGACGCGCTGGAGTTGCCAGTCATGGGCCGGATCGCAGCCGGTGTTCCCATCGAAGCGATCAGCCATGTTTCGCATCACGTGGCCGTTCCTGGCCCCATGGTTTCGGGACAGGGTCAGCACTATGCATTGGAAGTTCGCGGCGACTCGATGATCGACGCTGGCATCAATGACGGTGATGTGGTCGTTATTCGGGAAACCTCGACCGCGGATAACGGTGACATCGTCGTTGCCTTGGTCGAGGATCAGGAAGCGACCCTCAAGCGGTACTTCCGCCGCGGCAATGCAATCGCGCTGGAGGCTGCAAACCCGGCCTATGAAACGCGCGTCCTGCCCGACGAGAAGGTCAAGGTTCAAGGCCGGTTGGTCGGACTGATCCGCACCTATTGAACCTGCTTGGAATGACGGTCCCCGGCAGGTTTCGGGGACCAAAGCCGATGGCCGGTCATGTCTGCGCTTGAGGTCATCTTTCCGTTCGAAACCGACAGGCTGCCGGTTTTGTACAACCGTTCCGGATCAAATACCCCGCACGAACCTTGCAGGGTAAGCGCAACAGCCGAGATGATGATCTGGTTATCCCGACATTCATCAAACGCCTGCGCCGCCCTTTTTCCGGTGATATGGATGATCTCATAGTCCTTCAGCGGGTATCGTTGAACGATGCTGCTGTCCGGCCATCTGAGCGCCGCCTCGATCTGATCAACGCCGTCTCCGTCATTTTCAAGCCAGACACCGGCGACAAACCCGCTTCCATTGCTTTTGCTGAGGGCCCTGCCCTTTTCGGTCATCACGCCCACCAATCCGCCGTTTTCCGCAATCAGGACATCCGGTCTGTGCCCCGAGTTCCAAAGCAGAAATGCCAAGACAACAGGCATTGCTCCGGCCCATCGCGCTTTTCCCTGCCATAAGGCCATCCATAAGGCGCCAAATGCGACCAGGGGCAGGATGTACCAAGGCGGGCTGACAACAAAACTCTGCGCGCCCTCCAGGTGCGACACCCAGCCGGAAACCGTAAGGATCCAATGCAACGCCCACCCCATGACAGTCAGGGCAATTGCCTCCAGTCCAAACGGGGCCAGAAGCGACGCAATGACGGCAGAGGGCACGACAAAAAGGCCCATGAAAGGTACGGAAAGCAGGTTTGCCAGCAGACCGTAATGGGACATCGTATTGAAATGCGCCGCACCAATGGGGGCTGTCGCAAGACCAGCAATTGCAGATGACATCACCACGCCAACGACTGGTTTTAACCAGTTTGGACCGGGCAACGGACCTGCCTCTCGCAACGCTCCGAAGACTGCAACCAACGCTGTGGTTGCGGCGAACGACATTTGAAATCCGGGGCTCAGCAGCGACTCGGGTCGAAGAACCAGCACGATTACTGCGGCAACAGCAACCGCACGCAGCGAAATCGCACGTCTGTCGATCAACACGGCACCCAGCATCACACTGACCATGACAAAGGCGCGTTCGGTCGCAACGTTGCCCCCGGACAACAACAGATAAAGGGTTGCGGCACAAAGCGCGAGCACAGCGGCCACTTTCCGAACTGGAAGTCTCAACGCCACAGGAGGACATAGCGACAGACCCAATCGGCAAGCCACGAACATGAAACCGGTCAAAAGCCCCATATGAAGCCCGGAAATGGCCAGCAGATGCGCCAGATTTGAAGCCCGCAAGGATGATAACGTCTCCTGCCCCATCCCACTGCGATCTCCGGTGGTGACGGCCGCGGCAAATCCACCGATTTCTCCGGGCAGGATCTGCCTTACCCGCTGCGAAATGGCCATGCGGATCGCAGTGACCCGAATGCCGTCGATCCCCTCTGTCGCTGTTGCGATGGTCATGACCGGGACGCGGGTATAGCCGACCGCGCCCAATCGTTGAAACCAGGCATGGCGGCGAAAGTCGAACCCTCCGGGCTCTACCGGGCCTTGCGGCGGCGAAAGATGACCCGTGGTCATAATACGCTGCCCCGGAGCGATAGTGCCCGCCGGACCATTAACGGAAAGACGGATGCGCTGCGGCCTGCGCTCCTGAGGTACATCCCCTATACGTACCTGATCAAGCGTCAACCGCAACGCATCCGAGGCAGACCGATCCATGGCGACGACCCTCCCCTCGACAGGGCCATAATATCGCCACGACAGAACCGGCTCTGCCACCATTTGGGCGCGAACGCCTGCAAGAATGAAACCTGCAGTGATCAGCGCCCCCCCGATTGCCAACGTTCCCACCCCCGGTGGCAGCCGGCGGCACAAGGCGACAAGAGCGATTCCAAGACAGGCAAAGCCAGAATAAACTGACCAATCCGGCTCGACGCTGACGCCGAAATACAGACCAATCCCCGTTGCCAGCAAAACCGGCGTCCAGGGGAACAGGTACCCTGTCTGGTGCAGCAGCGCGGCCTCGACCCGTGCAAGAACACGCATGGTTGCCCCCGTCCTTCGGGCTCGTTAGACAGGCGTCAAACTATGCCAGATACGGTTACCAAAAGGTTAATTCCCACAATGTCCGACCAGGTCGTCACTCGTTTTGCCCCCTCGCCCACCGGTTTCCTGCATATCGGCGGCGCGCGGACCGCGTTGTTCAATTGGCTTTATGCGCGCGGGCGTGGCGGCAAGTTCCTGCTTCGGATCGAAGACACGGACCGCGAACGCTCAACGCCTGAAGCGACCGCCGCGATCCTTCAGGGCATGGAATGGCTTGGACTGGACCACGATGGCGATGTCATCAGCCAATTCGAAGGGGCTGCCCGTCACGCCGAAATCGCGCATCAGTTGCTGGCCGAGGGCAAAGCATACAAATGTTTCTCGACACAGGATGAAATCGCTGCATTCCGTGAACAAGCACGGGCTGAAGGGAAATCAACCCTGTTCCGCAGCCCGTGGCGAGACGCCGATCCTTCGACACATCCGGACGCGCCTTTTGCTATTCGCATCAAGGCGCCTCAGGACGGGTCGACCGTGATCCGCGACCAGGTTCAGGGCGACGTGAGCATTCACAATGATCAGTTGGATGACATGATCCTTCTGCGGTCGGACGGAACACCCGTCTACATGCTGGCAGTGGTTGTGGACGATCACGATATGGGTGTTACCCACGTGATCCGCGGTGACGATCACCTCAACAATGCCGCGCGGCAGATGATGATATACGAAGCAATGGGCTGGGACGTTCCGGTCTGGGCACATATCCCGCTGATTCACGGGCCTGATGGCAAGAAACTGTCCAAACGCCACGGTGCACTTGGGGCGCAGGAATATCAGGCCATGGGTTATCCCGCCGCCGGAATGCGAAATTATCTGGCCCGGCTGGGCTGGAGCCATGGTGACGACGAGTTTTTCACAGATGAACAGGCAAAGGAATGGTTCGATCTGGATGGGATCGGCAAGAGCCCCGCGCGGTTCGATCTGAAAAAGCTTGAAAACCTGTGTGGACAGCACATCGCAATCTCGGATGATGCTGCGCTGCGGCAGGAGATCGAAGCATATCTGACCGCAGCAGATCTGAAGCCCCTTACGGAAACACAATCCAGTGATCTGGAACGTGCGATGTATTGCCTCAAGGATCGGGCCAAAACCTTCCCAGAACTGCTTGAAAAGGCTCATTTTGTATTGACAAGTCGACCAATCGTTCCGGATGAAAAGGCAGCAAAGGCACTGGCATCTGTATCCGATGGTATACTGACGGAATTGACGCCGCAGCTGCAAAATGCTAGCTGGTCGCGGAACGAACTGGAGGAGGCCCTGAATTCCTTTGCCGAGTCAAAGGAGCTCAAGTTCGGCAAGCTGGCCGGTCCGCTGAGGGCCGCTCTGGCGGGTCGTGCCGTTACGCCTTCGGTTTTTGACATGATGCTTGTGCTGGGACGGGAAGAAACCCTGGCGCGGCTTTCTGAAGCAGCGAAATAACCCAAGTTTCATAAACGGGTAACGCTGCTCCGCTAACACCCGGACTGCGCGTCCACGCGCAGTCGTTGCCCGTATCACCGGAGGTTTCTCTGGCGTACGCATGAATGAAGAAGGGACAACCATGACTGAAAGCAACAAAACAGCCACTCTGACCGTTCACGGCAAAGAGTATGAGTTGCCTATTCATTCTCCGACCGCTGGTCCGGATGTCATTGATATTCGAAAACTATATAGCCAGGCTGGCGTTTTTACCTACGACCCCGGCTTCACTTCGACCGCAAGCTGCGACAGCACCATCACCTATATCGACGGCGAAAAAGGCGAGCTGCTGCACCGCGGTTATCCGATCGACCAACTGGCCGAGAAATCGCACTTCCTCGAGGTCTGCTATCTTCTGTTGTACGGAGAGCTGCCGGCGGCGAAGGATCTGGAGAAGTTCGAAACCACGATCACCCGACACACCATGCTGCACGAACAGATGCAGTATTTCTATCGTGGTTTCCGTCGTGACGCACATCCGATGGCCATCATGGTTGGTGTAGTCGGCGCGATGTCGGCCTTTTATCATGATTCAACTGATGTCGCCGACCCGCGGCAGCGTGAAATTGCATCGCATCGTCTGATCGCCAAGATGCCGACAATTGCTGCGTGGGCATACAAATACCATACAGGTCAGCCCTTCGTATATCCGCGCAATGATCTGGACTATGCGTCTAACTTCCTGCGCATGTGCTTCAGCGTTCCTGCCGAGGAATATGAGGTCAACCCGATCCTCAGCCGCGCCATGGACCGGATTTTGACCCTGCACGCGGATCACGAGCAGAATGCTTCGACATCTACAGTACGTCTGGCTTCGTCGTCGGGCGCGAACCCGTTTGCCTGTATCGCCGCCGGTGTTGCCTGCCTTTGGGGTCCTGCCCACGGTGGCGCCAACCAAGCGTGCCTGGAAATGCTGGAAGAGATCGGCACTGTTGATCGCATTCCCGAATATATCGCACGGGCCAAAGACAAAGATGATCCGTTCCGCCTGATGGGCTTTGGCCACCGTGTCTACAAGAACTTCGATCCACGCGCCAAGGTCATGAAGCAGTCGGCAGACGAGGTTCTGGATCTTCTCGGCATTGAAAACAACCCGAAACTTCAGGTCGCCAAGGAGCTGGAGAAGGAAGCACTGGAAGATCCGTATTTCGCCGAGAAAAAGCTGTTCCCGAATGTCGATTTCTACTCGGGCATCATCCTCGAAGCGATGGGTTTCCCGACCTCGATGTTCACGCCGATCTTTGCCCTGTCGCGCACCGTTGGGTGGGTCAGCCAGTGGAAAGAGATGATCGCAGATCCTCAGAACAAGATCGGGCGTCCGCGCCAACTGTATCTAGGCGAAACACTGCGCGATTACGTCGATATCGAAAATCGCTGATTGGCGCATGTAAGCAGTCTATTCCAAAGGCCCCGGTTCAACCGGGGCCTTTTTTTGGGGGTTAGAGCAATGGAAGTTCGAAAAACGGTATTCAATCGTAAGGCAGCACAATAAATTGGGGCGCATGACCTCAGAACAGGCTCATCTGATCTCCGGGCTGCGGTGGCACCGCAAACAGGTCGCAGCGCAACGGGGCCGACTTTACGGACAACCCCAGACGCTTGCAGGACTTCGAAAACCTTTGAGCGATGATTCCCGCGTACTCACCCTCGCCCCGCATTCTGTGACCCCAACGCGGATCGTAATCCCGCCCACCATGCATTTCCCGCAGTTTGGACATGATCTTTTCCGCTCTTGAGGGCTCATGGCCGGCCAGCCAGTCCTGCCAAAGCTGCGAAACCTCACGCGGCAAGCGCAACATGATCCAGCTGGCGGCATCTGCACCGGCTTCTTTTCCGGCTTCCAACAGGTTTTCCAGTTCATGATCCGTCAGTCCAGGCACAATGGGTGATGTCATCACACGCACCGGAACACCGGCTTCGGTCAGTGCCCTGATCACACGCAAACGACGAGGCGGTGACGGCGCCCGAGGCTCCATGCGGCGGGAAAGGTCAGCGTCCAGAGTGGTCAGTGAAATACCAACGCGCACCAGCCCCCGACCGGCCATGTCGGCGAGCAACTCAAGATCGCGCTCAATCAGAGCTCCCTTGGTGACGATTGCAACCGGATGGTTAAATTCACGCAGCACCTCAAGACATGCTTTTGTAATCATATGCTTTTTCTCAATTGGCTGATACGGGTCTGTATTTGTACCAATTGCAAGCGGTGCCACTTTGTACGACTTGGCGGACAATTCCTTGCGCAGAACACTGCTCATGTTGGGCCGCGCGATCAGACGCGTTTCAAAATCCAAACCGGCAGACAGGCCCAGATAGGCGTGGCTTGGCCGCGCAAAGCAGTAAACGCAGCCATGTTCACACCCTCGATACGGGTTGATCGAACGATCGAAGGGCAAATCGGGGGATTTGTTGTAGGTAATCGCGCTGCGGGAAAACTCTTCACGCGTCTCGGTTCGAAGAAATGGCAGTGCCTCGGCGTTATCCCATCCGTCATCAATTGCCTCGGTGGCGAAGCGTTCGAACCGACCAGATTCGTTCGACGCTGCGCCTCTTGCCTTGATTGGTTGCGTTGCACTCATAACATTCACTTGTTCGCTATTTGTTCCCAACTCGAACATAGGCACACTAAAGAGTTTGCGCAAGCAATCCCAAATCTCCAACCAAAGAGAACGAGATGAAGGGAATACAGGATAATCTTGCAGACTTTTCTATCGAGCCACCCCATTTTTTGTCTTATAGGTCGGTCCCGAAACGACCGACGTCGCAATCGTCACAGTCAGGATGCGACGTTTTGGCCAAAACGGAAAAAATGCCACCACGGGCCGATAGCCCGCCCAGCACAGGGAATACCCCATGTCCGACGAAGAAGACATCGTCCTGTCCGAACTGAATGACGACGAACTGGTCGAGCAGATGTTCGACGATCTCTATGACGGCCTGAAGGAAGAGATCGAAGAAGCCACCAATATCCTGCTGGAACGGGGATGGACGCCTTATGACATTCTGACCAAGGCTCTGGTCGGTGGCATGACCATCGTGGGCCATGACTTCCGCGACGGCATCCTGTTCGTGCCCGAGGTTCTGCTGGCTGCGAACGCCATGAAAGGCGGCATGTTCATCCTCAAGCCGTTGTTGGCAGAAACCGGCGCACCGCGCGTCGGCAAGATGGTCATCGGCACCGTAAAGGGCGACATCCACGACATCGGCAAAAACCTTGTGTCGATGATGATGGAAGGCGCAGGCTTCGAAGTTGTCGATCTGGGAATCAACAACCCGGTCGAAAACTATCTGGAAGCGCTGGAAAATGAACAACCCGATATCCTGGGTATGTCCGCCCTGCTGACCACCACCATGCCCTACATGAAAGTGGTCATCGACACGTTGGTCGAGCAAGGCGTTCGCGACGACTATATCGTTTTGGTCGGCGGCGCACCGCTGAATGAAGAGTTCGGCAAGGCCATCGGCGCAGACGCCTATTGCCGCGACGCTGCTGTTGCAGTGGAAACCGCCAAGGAATTTGTTGGCCGCAAGCACAATCAACTGGCTGGGTAAGACCCGTAAGATCCTGATTGAAAGGCCGCCCGATCCAGGGCGGCCTTTTCGATTCAGGGGCGTTTCTTCATCAGACGATGAGGATAATCCGATTTTAAACGAAATCGGGTCCAAAAAAAACGAGGCATCCTAATCCAAGGGGGTCTCGTGCCAACTACGTTCACAGTCATTTCGCTCGGCAATCTTGCCGATATCGACAGTTCCGAAGGCAACACCATAGCCGAGAACGCCTCGGCGCTCGTGGGGCGAACCTTTGGCGGATCGGGCGAACCGCTGGCTCACGACAGCGCCACCTGGAACGCGATCGGCAATCCGGGTTCGATCTACAACATGAACAACATGTCAACCAATGATCGGTTTTCGATCGATGGCGGGCCGCCGCAGACATTCGATGGCACTTCGATTTACAACGCCACGATCACCTATTTTGATGGATCAACAACCAAGATTACCGCAGTCGTGGCGCAGGATGTGGATGGCAACACCTATCTGATGCCGGAATTCTCGGACAATTCAGACCAATCAGCTTTGGAGGCTGGCCCTGTCCGCTCGATCACATTCAACAGTCTTGCCGGAAACCGGTATTCAGGCCTGACAGCCCGTCGCGAGGATTGGGACCTGGTTCCCTGCTTTACACCCGGTACGCTGATCCGCACTGATCTGGGCGAGCGGCCGATTGAAACCCTGTCCCTTGGCGACAGTATCGAAACCCATGATCATGGGCTGCAAACCCTGCGCTGGATGGGGCGGCGATCCGTCAAGGCAACGGGTCCGCATGCGCCTGTTCTTTTCAAAGCTGGTGCGGTTGGAAACACGCGCGATCTTCTGGTGTCGCAGCAGCACCGCATGCTGATCAGGGATTGGCGTCTTGAGCTACATACCGGTCATTGCGAAGCACTGGCACCTGCCAAACATCTCGTGAATGGGTCTGACATCGTTCTGCGACCCGGAAGGATGGTGACTTACATCCATTTGCTGTTCGACCAGCATGAGCTACTCTGGGCACAAGGGTGCCTGAGCGAGAGCCTTCACCCCGGCGCGCAAATCTGGAACAGTCTCGACATTGCCGCACGGCAAGAGATCCAGTCGCTGTTTCCGGACCTGTCGCTGAATGGCATCGCTGCGTACGGACCGCTGGCCCGGCCCCTGTTGGCGGCGTTCGAGGCGCATGCGTCGGCGGCCTGACATGAGATGTCGGATCGGGGCTTGCCCAATGGCCGCAATCATCCTCCTATGGAAACAGCCCCGAAGGATGCCAACTGATGTCAAACGAATCTCTGCCAGATGATGCAAGCCTGACCACAAAGGGCTATGACGATGTGGGCAAGGGCAGCATCCTATTGATCGCTTGCGGCGCTCTTGCGCGGGAAATACTGGATATCAAAACGCGAAATGGCTGGGATCACATGGCTCTGACCTGCCTGCCGGCGATCCTGCACGTTCACCCGGAACGGATCACGCAGGCCGTGGAAGACGCAGTGGCCAAGCATCAGGGCAATTTTGACAAGATCTATGTCGTGTACGCCGATTGCGGGACCGGAGGTCTGTTGCAAACGGCCTGCGAGAAACTGGGGGTCGAAATGGTGAAGGGACCGCATTGCTATTCCTTCTTCGAAGGGAATCAGGCCTTTCAGGACCGTGGAGAAGACGAAACAACGGCCTTCTATCTTACAGATTTTCTGGCCCGGCAATTCGACGCTTTTGTCTGGAAGCCCCTTGGATTGGATCGCCACCCGGAACTGCGTGACATGTATTTCGGGAATTACACCAAACTGATCTATCAGGCCCAGATCGACAGCCCGGACCTGACGCAACGCGCCCGCGAATGTGCAGACCGAATGGGACTGGAGTTCGAACGCCGGTTCACCGGTTACGGCGATCTGGAAAACACGTTATCAGACTGGGCAAACCGCCCAAGATGAATCAGGCATTTTCCTGTGCGACCTGTCGGATGCGTTCGATCATCGACCGCAGACCGTTTGAGCGCTGAGCGGACAGGTGGTCGTTCAGCCCAAGGCGTGCCAGTTCAGCCCCTGCATCGACTTTGGGAACTTCGGCTACCGGCAACCCGTTGTACAAAGACCGAAGAACCGCGATCAGCCCACGCACGATCAGTGCATCACTGTCGCCATCAAACTTGAAGACACCGGACTCAATCATCGGATGCAGCCAGACCTGACTGGCACATCCATGCACCTTTGTCGCCGGAACCTTGAACGCGTCGTCCAGAGGCTCCATCGCCTTGCCCTGCTCGATGACATGGCGATACCGGTCTTCCCAATCCTCGAGAAATTCGAAATCCTCGACAATCTCTTCAAAGGCGGGCGTGGCCATGATGCGGTGGTCCTTCGGTTACATTCATAATTGTGACGTAAGCCGACGACCAGCTACTGTCCAGCCCCCGCGGTGGCTTTTCAACGCGAAGAAATTGCGCTAACCCATTGCCTGAACTCGTGTGAAAGTCTGTGGGTCCATGCAAAAATCTCTGTCCGTTCTCATTATCGCCACGCTGACCCTGACTGCCTGCAGCAGTTGGCGTGACTCTAGGGTAAACCCGTCGAACTGGTTTGGATCTAGCAGATCTGTCGATGCCGATACCCCACGCGATCCGAATGCCGCCGACGCACTCGTTCCTCAGCAAAGCGAAGGTACCGGTCTGTTTTCACGCCCCGATGCCGAAGACACCAGCATTCCAATTGGTCAGATTGACGAGTTGCGCATCGACCCAACACCCACCGGCGCGATCATATATGCGTCCGGCACGGCTGTCCGACAGGGGGCGTACGATGCGCGTCTGGTTCCTGTTGAATTGGACGAAAACCAGAAAAAAGGAACACTGGAGTTCGTATTCCGCGTGACCTACCCCAGCTATGAGACACCGCAAGGGTCAGAGCGTACACGGATGGTATCAGACGCCATCAATGTCTCGAAACAGGAACTGGAAGGTATTCGTCTGGTCCGTGTGGTCGGGCAACAGAACGCCCTCGAATCACGGCGCCGGTAAGCGCCGTTAAAGCGTAACCACCTTGACCGACTGCCCTTTGGCCGCCAAGGCAATTTTTCCTTCACACAGCTTGAGCGCGTCCTCGCCGAAGACCTCGAACCGCCAACCGGACATCGCCGGAAGATCGCGCTCACCGGCCGCGATCTGATCCAGTTCCGAGCTTGTGGCGATCAATTTCGCCGCCACACCAGAGCTTTCGGTTTTGGATTTAAGAAGAACCCGCAACAGGTCTGACAGTGCCGGGTTGACCTTGAGCTTGTCGCGCGAATTGTCGACCTTCGGTAATTTGTCGGCCGGGCAATTCACGCCACGCTGGACTGCGGCCAGAATACCTTCGGCAATCGCTCCTTTGCGGGCTTCGCGCAGCAAAAGGCGGGATCCGCCCAAATCCGAATGCGTTTTGGGTTTGGTCGAAGCCAACTCAACCAACGCATCGTCCTTGAACACACGGTTCCGAGGCACGTTGTTTTCCTGTGCGTAGGCTTCGCGAAACTGCGCCAGTTCGCGCACGATAACCAGAAACTTGGCCGAGTTCGTACGCGTCTTTACCCGTTTCCAGGCCTCTTCGGGACGGATGTCATATGTGGCGGGCTGTGTCAGCGTCCGCAGTTCTTCGGCAACCCAATGGCTGCGCTCTGTCTTTTCAAGTTCTGCGGCCAGGTATTCATAGATCCCGCGCAAATGCGTCACGTCTGCCAGAGCATAGTTTTTTTGAGCATCAGTCAGAGGACGGCGGGACCAGTCGGTGAACCGAGAAGTCTTATCAACGCCCTGCTTGCAGATTTTCCGGACCAGAGTTTCATAGCCAACCTGTTCGCCAAATCCACACACCATCGCTGCGACCTGTGTGTCAAACAGCGGCTTGGGAAAGACGCCGGCTTCGACCCAGAATATCTCAAGATCCTGACGGGCAGCATGGAACACCTTAACCACGTCTTCGTTCCGGAACAGGTCATAAAGCGGTTCAAGCGACAGGCCATCGGCAAGCGGATCAACCAGAACCGCGCTGTCTTCATCCTCGGACGGGACCGCCAATTGCACCAGGCACAATTTGGAGTAATAGGTCCGCTCGCGCAGGAATTCGGTATCAACTGTGATATAGGGATTGTCTGCAGCGGCCTTGCAGAAATCGGCCAGCTCTTGCGTCGTCGTCAGGGTTTTCATGCGCCGTACTAGTATCGCTCTTGTTTTTGTGACTGCCCGTTATTGTCGTCGTCCCGAGCGTTGTCGACGACCATAGGCCGATTTTTATACGGGTGTAAATCACCCAGAACGTGTTCAGGGCAACAGGACTGGCGACCTGTTGCCTTCTGCAAAGCGCCGCAACACTTCGGGGTACAGTTTATGCTCCCACACCAACACCCGCGCAGCCAGCGACTCTGGTGTATCTTCCGTTTCAATTGGAACCCGCGCCTGGCCCAGAATCGGACCGTCATCCAGCGCCGCCGTCACCTCATGCACCGAGCAGCCGTGCTCTGAATCCCCGGCCTCAATCGCGCGCACATGAGTGTGTAACCCTTTGTATTTGGGCAATAATGAAGGGTGAATATTCAGCATCCGACCTTGAAATCGGGACACGAAATCTGCTGTCAAAACCCGCATGAAGCCAGCCAGACAGACAATGTCAGGCTTCGCCTCTTGCAGGGGCTTCAGAAGCTCGGATTCAAACGCGGCGCGATCCCCCCTGAACGGGCGATGATCAACCACTGCGGTCGGAATGCCACGGTCCGCAGCTTTTTTCAGCCCGCCAGCCTGCGCATCATTGGAGAGCACCAAACAAGGCCGCGCCGGATGATCTCCGGTCATGCTGTCGACCAGCGACAACATGTTCGACCCGCCCCCGGAAATCAGGATCGCGACGCGCTTGTGACTCACAGCAGTTTGCCTGAATAGGCAACACCGGGCGCTTCGGTGACGGTACCGATCCGAGCGACGGTTTCACCAGCATCCGTCAACAGGGACGACAGGTCATCAGCCTTGTCCGCAGCGCACACGACAATCAGGCCGATGCCGCAATTGAAGGTCTTGAGCATTTCCGCCTCTACGATTCCACCGGTCTCTGCCATCCAGTTAAAGACGGGCGGCAACCGCCAGCTGTCCAGATCGATCTCGGCCCCTAACCCTTCGGGCAGCACACGCGGAAGATTTTCGGTCAATCCACCGCCGGTGATATGCGCCAGCGCGTGTACACCACCCGCACGAACCGCAGCCAAAACCGGTTTTACGTAAAGGCGTGTGGGCGTCAGCAGCGCCTCACCCAGAATCCCCTCACCAAAGGGCGACGGCGAATCCCAGCCCAGACCGGACAGCTCGACCAGCTTACGCACAAGCGAATAGCCGTTGGAATGCACCCCGTTCGAGGCCAGGCCCAACAACACGTCCCCGGATTGAACGCCCGCAGGCAGATCTGCGCCGCGTTCCATCGCACCAACCGCAAAACCGGCCAGATCAAAATCTCCATCTGGATACATGCCCGGCATCTCGGCGGTTTCACCACCGATCAAGGCACAGCCGGACTGTGCGCATCCGTCGGCAATCCCTTCGATGATCCGTGCCGCCGTATCGGTATCCAGCTTACCGGTTGCGAAATAGTCGAGGAAGAACAGCGGCTCGGCCCCCTGGCAGATCAGGTCATTGACGCACATGGCCACCAGATCGACCCCGACTCCGTCCACGACACCAGTATCGATCGCGATCCGCAACTTGGTGCCCACACCATCCGTCGCACCTACCAGGATAGGGTCTTGGTATCCGGCAGCCCTCAGATCGAACAGTGCGCCGAATCCGCCCAGGCCGCTCATCACACCGGGTCGGTTGGTCCGCTTGGCGGCGGGCTTGATCCGATCGACCAGGGCATTCCCCGCGTCGATATCCACACCTGCATCGGCATAGGTGATTCCGTTTTTACCCGCTGTCATGTTCGGTCCCTCAAGAAAGCTTTGCGGGCGGGTTATTCGATTGTGGCGTTTGTTGCAACGGTCAGGCTTGACGCGGCTGTTCACCGTGATACCCAAGGCGCTTAGGCGGGCCTGTAGCTCAATTGGTTAGAGCAGAGCGCTCATAACGCTTTGGTTGGGGGTTCGAGTCCCTCCGGGCCTACCATTTCGCCGAAACATCAGGATCTGCTTTTATCGCCTGCACGCGAACGCGTTGCCTCATTCACTCGATTCTTCGATTCCGAAATACGCGTCGAACTTTTCTTGTGTCACTTGCCACTCAAAGGAATAGCCATCGCGCCCACCAAAGCTGTAATTCTCGTGACTGCCGGACAGGTCCGGATCTTGATGCACCGCAGCCAAATACGTTTCAAAATCCGCAGGATCGACCCAGAACGAAGCATCCATGATCATCATGTAATAGTCGAAGGCAACAGGTTCATCGAACTTGCCAAAATCATTCTGCAAATAGTCCAGCATTTCAGCACAAAAAATCGCCATATTGGCACGCACCTGAACCGGCAGCGGCGCAAGATCCTCGTCGCCATCAACTACTTCCTGCTGCGACGCGTACCACAACTCGGACGCCAGCGACTCAACAAGGTCGGACCGCAACCATTTCAGACAGGTATCGCCTGAACCGATAAAGCCGATCAGACGTTCGACCCGTCTTTCATCGGTTTCTTCATACCACTGCCAAAGTGGCAGCAAGGCCGCAATTGTTGCGCAACCAACGAACCCCTTTTCGGCCAGTTTTACGAATCCTGCGATAACCATCTCATGCGTCCCCCAAAAATGAAAAAAATATGGGAACAGGATGCCATGGACAGACAAATTAGCAAAATTGAATTCAATACACAGACATAATGGGGATTTATCGGCCTATGATTATATCCGCGCACAGCCCGCCAAGACGCTCACTTTTGCCCAGACGCAAAATACCGCCGTGCGCGCGTGCGACATCGGCCACAATCGCAAGACCTAGGCCAACGCCACTGCCCTGATTCTGATTGCGTGCCGGGTCGAGACGCGTGAATGGCTTGACCGCTTCAGCACGCTGGTCCGCCGGTATACCGGGGCCGTCATCCTCAACGCGGATTCGCATCGATTTCGCGTTCAGAAACAGGCTGACCTCGGCTCGGCTGCCATAGCGAACGGCGTTTCCTATCAGGTTTTCGACCGCCCGGCGCACAGCCATGGGGCGCAGCATGACTGTACCCTGCCCTTCGACCGCAATCAGGTCTGCCTGATGACCGGTCCGTTTCGCGTCATCCACGATCTGGCGGAGAAATTCATCCGGTCGGACCTCTTCCGTCGATCCTTCGGCGGCCCCACGCGAAAATTCCAGAAACGCATCCAGCAAGGACTGCATTTCAGTCACATCCTTTTGCAATGGTGCGGCCTCATCTTCGGGCAACATCGACAGTCCAAGCTTCAGACGAGTCAGCGG
The DNA here is from genome assembly GCF_059612005.1 of Ruegeria sp. CDSA141. NCBI lineage: Bacteria > Pseudomonadati > Pseudomonadota > Alphaproteobacteria > Rhodobacterales > Roseobacteraceae > Ruegeria > Ruegeria sp. CDSA141. Next base: position 678,595 of record NZ_JBXWPT010000001.1, on the reverse strand, counting down.
AGTACGCAGATCGTGACTGACACCAGACAGCATCAACGTCCGCTGCTCCATCTGGCGTTCGATCCGGGATCGCATATCCAGAAACGCGTTACCCGCCGCGCGTACCTCGATTGCTCCGCCGGGTGAATACGGAACGATTCGCCCACGCCCGAATGCCTGCGCCGCATCGGCGAGGCGCGTAATGGGACGCAATTGGTTTCGCATGTAAAGAAACGAGATCGTCGTCATTATGACCGCAAAGAACACCATGGTGACAATCAATTGATGCGGAGCCGCAGGCGACAACCTGCGCCGATCAAATGTCAATTGCAGCAGGCCCAGATGCGTATCCAGATAAACCCGAGCCTCCTTGCTGCTGGGCAAAGCAACGGCGACGAGATCGGGCAGCCAAATATGTAGTTCAGATTCGACCTGTGGTGCGATGAAGTCATACCATCGCCGCGCGCCGATCGCAGGTTCTTCGTTAACGCCAAGAAATCTGGCCTTCATCTCAAGGGCCTGCAAATCGGGACGAATCGACGCCAGCGCCTGTTGTTGTGTTTCCGCGCCCTCGATCATTGTCGTGATCAACATCACCTCACGGGATGCCGCGCGCGTCATCTGGCCGGTGACATCCTCAAGATGCTTTTGAAGGAAAGCGATACCCACGACCAGCAACAGCACGATCACAGGCAAAACCAGGATCAGCGCCGCCCGGGCGTAAAGACTGCGAGGCATATAAGGTTTGAGCCAGTGCGAAGACATGCGCTAAACCTAGCGGGCTGCCCGGACAAGAGGAAGAGCACAGAATGCCATCACCAGATGATTTCAATCCACCCGTTGGAAAACCCGAGGAACTGCACCCGGGTTTGCGACGTATTCTGGCCCCGAATCCCTCTCCGATGACTTATCGTGGCACCAACACATACCTGCTGGGTGATCGCGACATCGCGGTCATCGATCCAGGCCCAGCAAGCGAAGCACATCTGGGCGCGATTCTGGATTCCTTGGCGCCGGGTCAAAGGATCAGCCATATCATTGTCACACATACGCATGTGGACCATTCACCTCTGGCGGCTCCGCTGGCGGCGCGCACGGGGGCAGAGATTTATTCCTATGGTGGGCCCGAGGCAGGACGCAGCGCCGTCATGACCGATCTTGCCGCGCAGGGGCTGACTGGCGGCGGCGAAGGCATCGACAGCACGTTTCGCCCGGATGTCGAAGTGGCGGACGGTGAGTTCATCAATGGTGACGGATGGCAGCTCGAAGTCATTCACACTCCGGGCCATCTGGGCAATCACATTGCCTTGGCCTGGCAGAACATCTGTTTCACAGCGGATCATGTCATGGGTTGGGCCAGCTCGTTGGTGTCCCCTCCGGATGGTGATCTGACCGACTTCATGGCTGCTTGCCATCGGCTGCGCGCGCGCGACTGGTCGGTTTTCCACGCGGGCCATGGTGCACCGATCACCAGCCCTGCCGAACGTTTGGACTGGCTGATTGCGCATCGCCAAACCCGCGAGGCCCAGATCCTGAGCGCGTTGGAAGATGCAGACGGGACAGCTCGGCATCTGGCTGAGCGCATCTATACGGATACGCCAGCGGCATTGTTGCCAGCGGCCGAGCGAAATGTTTTCGCTCATCTCATTGATCTGACTGGGAAAACCAAAGTGGCGCCCATTGGCCCACTGTCGGTTGCATCTGTTTTTCGACGGTTTCTCTAAAACAGCAAAAATTTTTGATCGTTCTCTTACTTAACCACTGGACGTCTGGAATCGGGGTTGCTATACGCGCCTCAGTTCCGGCGTAGCTCAGCGGTAGAGCAGTTGACTGTTAATCAATTGGTCGTAGGTTCGATCCCTACCGCCGGAGCCAAATCCCCCCTCGTTAAGACCTTCAATGACGCCAAAAATCGCATCGGTTTCTGCCGGTTTTTTCGTCGAAAAAACACACGCCCCCTCTGGACGCCGGGAAACCGGATTGCTATACGGCGCGAACCGTTCCGGCGTAGCTCAGCGGTAGAGCAGTTGACTGTTAATCAATTGGTCGTAGGTTCGATCCCTACCGCCGGAGCCAATTCCCCAAAACGCAGCAGACCTACCCTGTCAGGGCATTCCCGAACTCTGCTCGCAGCTTGCGTTTCAAGACCTTTCCTGTTGCACTCAGTGGCAGCGCATCAACAAAGACAACCTTGTCAGGAATCTGCCATTTGGCGATTTTGCCATCGAAAAAGGACAGCAAATCCTGTTCGCTAGGTTCTACTCCATCGGCTTTCACGGCAACCAGCAAGGGGCGTTCATCCCATTTCGGATGCGGAACACCGACCACGGCGGCCGTCGCAAGCTGGGGGTGGGCCACGGCGATGTTCTCAAGCTCGACCGAACTGATCCATTCCCCACCGGATTTGATGATGTCCTTGGATCTGTCGCGAATGGTCATGTAACCATCCGGGTCCAAAGTGGCCACATCCCCGGTCGCGAACCAGCCATCCTGCAACAGATTCTGATCCTGCAACTGGAAGTAGCTGTCCAGAACCCAGTGGCCCCGCACCAGCAAATCGCCCTGAGTTTCACCGTCATGCGGAAGATCATTCCCATCTTCGTCCACGATTTTCAACTCAACCCCAAAGGGCGGTCTTCCCTGGCTCAGGCGAATCTTGTGCTGTTCTTCCGGCGGCAGCTTCAGGTGTTTGGCCAGTGGGTAATTCGTCGTGCCCAGCGGGCTCATCTCGCTCATGCCCCAGGCGTGAACCGTGTCAACGCCATAGGTTTCGCGGAATGTTTCAATCATCGACGGCGGACAGGCTGCGCCGCCAATAACAGTGCGATCAAGACTTTTGAGTTCGGTTCCGCATGCCGCGGCATGGGCCAGCAGACCCTGCCAGATGGTAGGCACGCCCATGGCCAGTGTCACGCCATAGGTATCGATCAGATTGACCAGCGCTTCACCATGTAAATCCGGTCCAGGCAACACAAGCCGCGATCCCGACATGGCACAGGCGTAAGGCGACCCCCACGCGTTGACATGGAACATCGGCACAACAGGCATAACAACATCCATCGCAGAATACCCGATCACATCCCGTGTGTTCGATGCAAAACTGTGCAGCAGTGTTGACCTGTGAGAATACAACACGCCCTTTGGATTGCCCGTCGTTCCCGACGTATAGCACAGACCGCAGGCGGTTTTTTCATCCAGGTCGGCCCACTGGAAATTCGCATCTCCTGTCTGGATCAACTCGTCATAGAACTTCAGATCAGGAACCTGAGCCGCAGCCTCTTCATTGCGAGGCCCCATGAGGACAAAATGCTGAACCTCGGACAAAGCGTCATGCAGCGCAGCGACCAGCGGAAGGAACGTCGCATCAAAGAACAGAACCCTGTCCTTGGCATGATTGATGATAAAGGTCAGCTGCTCGGGGAACAGGCGGGGATTGACCGTGTGACAGACATAGCCCGCGCCGGAAGTGGCAAAATAGATCTCAAGATGCCGCCGATTGTTCCAGGCCAGTGTCCCGATCCTGTCCTGCGGCTCCAGCCCCAGAGTCGTCAATGCCGACGCCATTCGTCGCGCATTCACTGCAATCTCGGACCAGTTGGTTTCAGTGACCGTTCCATCCGTTTCGACCGAGACAATCTCGGTCTGACCGTGATAGCGCTTTGCGTGTTCGATCAGCGACGAAATCAGCAGGGGCTGCGTCATCATCTGTCCCAGCATGGACATCCTCCCGTCCTTGGCGAGACCTTAGATGGCCTCTGCCTTTTCCACCTGACATTGACAGCTTGGGGCGTGACCCGATGCGTCAATCCAGTCGTTTCCTACGGAGGAACCCTGCCAATCATTTAATTGTCTGACAATAAAAGAATGCTGCCCACCAAGGTGACAGGCAGCATTTTCTACCGTTAATCCCGGTGTTTCAGCGCATAGGCGACCAATGCAGCGGTTGATCCGTCTTTATCTTCAGCGCTCGCAACACCATCCACGACAGGCCCAAGAGAGTTGGCAAGCTCTTTGCCCAACTCCACCCCCCACTGATCAAAGGAATTGATGCCCAGCAGAACGCCTTCAACGAACACACGATGCTCATACAGCGCGATAATCTGCCCCAGAACGAACGGTGTAAGCTTCGGATACATCAGTGTTGTGGAAGGACGATTACCGGGAAATACCCGGTGTCGCGCCTGCCGATCAAGTTCGTCGCCATCAAGGCCTTTTTCCGCCATGCGTTCACGGGCTTCATCCAAAGAACGACCACGCATCAAAGCCTCTGACTGCGCCAGACAGTTGGCCAAAAGCAGGCGGTGATGGTGAATCAGCTCAGGTTCGTGCGCTTCGGCAGCGACCATGAATTCACAGGGTATGACATCCGCGCCCTGATGGATCAGCTGATAAAATGCATGTTGACCGTTGGTTCCTGGCTCACCCCAGACAACGGGCCCCGAAGGGACGGTCAGGGTTGATCCGTCCATCGCGACAGATTTGCCATTCGATTCCATTTCCAACTGCTGGAAATATGCAGGCAGGCGCAGCAGCCGCTGATCATAGGGCAGCACGGCCCGGCTGGAATAACCCAGAACCTGACGGTGCCAGATACCGACCAGCGCCAGTATCACAGGCATGTTATCACCCCAATCCGCCGAGCGGAAATGCAGATCCATCGCCTGCCCGCCGCGCAGAAACGCGTCAAATGCATTTGAACCGACGGCAATCATGACTGGCAATCCAACCGGCCCCCAGACCGAATAGCGCCCGCCCACCCAATCGGCGAAACCAAATACATGTGCCTCGGGGATGCCGAAAGCCTGCGTCTTGTCCAGCGCGCTGGATACGGCAGCAAACTGGCGGGACGGATCCCCCCCACCCTCAGACATCCAGGCGCGGGCCGTGTGCGCATTGGTCATCGTTTCGATCGTGGTGAATGTTTTCGACGCGACAATCACCAGCGTCCGTGTCGGGTCCAGCTGGCGCAACGTGTCTGCAATATGGGCCCCATCCACATTCGAGACGTAATGCACACGCGGACCATCGTGATAAGGGGCCAGTGCGTGCGTGGCCATCACCGGGCCAAGGTCAGATCCTCCGATGCCGATATTCACCACATCGGTAAAACTGCCCCCTGCCCCTGCAATGGCGCCGCCGCGCACCTCCTCGGCAAAGACACGCATCCGATGCAGTGTGCCCAGAACCCCGGGCATAACATCCTGACCGTCCACCTCGATCGGCCCGCCATCAAGGTTGCGCAAGGCAGTGTGCAGCACTGCGCGCCCTTCGGTTTCGTTGATCTTCTTCCCGGCAAACATGGCGTCGCGCTGTGTCGCAAGCCCGGCTTCTTCGCACAATTGCAGCAGCGCCACGCGCACGTCTTCATCGATCTGTGTTTTCGAATAATCGAACAGCATATCCTTGGATGAGACTGAAAACGACCCGGCTCGGTTTGCATCCTCTGCGAACAGATCGACGATACGGCGTTCGGCCGTCGCAAGTGTCTTCAAAGCACTCAGCTGCATTGCCTCACTCCGCCCAATGAACCGTCACGCCACTGAGAACGGCGGCGATCGGTGCCTCTTCCGGTGGCATTGACATGGCTTTTTCCAAAACGTCTCGTTTTGCCTGCCCGTAGATGACCAGATGTTTCGACAAAGCCCCGTCCAGAACAGGGGCCGTCAAAGAAATCCGAGCTTCTGGCTGCACATCGGTCCGGGCGACGATCAAGGTTGGCGCTTGGCTGTCGAGAGCCTTGGCAAGCCCCTCCATTCCGGGGAACAACGAGGCCGTATGCATGTCTTCCCCCATCCCCAGGACCAGAACCGACAATGGCAGCACTGGCGCGATCAGCGATTCAACCTCGGGCAACGCCGCTTCAGGCTCTGTGCCCGGCACATAGAGTGGAATAAACTGCGCCACGGATGCCCGGTTGGTCAGCAGTCTCTCCCGGATCAGGCGTTCGTTCGAACGTTCATGATCAGCCGGTACGCAGCGCTCATCCGTGGGCAGAACGCGTACGCGGTCCCACTCAAGATCAGCGGCGCACAGACTGTCAAAAATCGGCCCCGGCGTTGTCCCGCCGGGGACGGCCAACGCAACCGTGTCGTTGTGCAACAAAGCGGCTTCAAGCTCACCCGCCAACGCGTTTGCCACATCGATCGCAAGCATTTCCCGATCGGCATATTCCTGAATGTTCATGGCTTTATTCCTTGCCAGCGGCGACCGTCGCGTTTCATCAGCAGCTCGGCGTCGCCCGGCCCTGTGCTGCCGCTGTCATAAGGTTTGGGCACGTCCCCACGCGCCAGCCATCCGGCGATGATCGGATCGGTCCAGGCCCATGCGGCCTCGACCTCGTCTCCACGCATGAACAGCGTCTGGTTACCCCGGATCACGTCCATAACGAGACGTTCGTAAGCATCTGGCGGGTCCTGATTTTCCGGCCCCAGCGCTTCGGCAAAACTCATATCCAAAGGCACGTCGATCAAACGCATCCCGCCCGGCCCTGGTTCCTTGATCGTCACTTTCAGTGTGATCCCCTCATTGGGTTGCAATCGGATCGACAACGCATTGGCGTGACGCCCGGCTTCTTCCCCGAAAATCGAATGCGGTGCGTCCTTGAACATCACGTTGATAATCGAAGAGCGCGCCACCAGCCGTTTACCCGTACGCAAATAAAACGGCGTACCCGCCCATCGCCAATTGCTGACATGCGCCTTCAGCGCCACGTAGCTTTCGGTGGTCGAGCGTGGATTGCCAACACATTCACGGTATCCCGGCCCGTCCGGCCCCTCCGAAAACTGGCCGCGCACGATGTGATGCGGTTCCACAGGATCAAGCGCCCGGATCACCTTGAGCTTTTCATCTCGTACAGCGTCCGGATCGAACTTTGCCGGGGGTTCCATGGCAATCAGACACAGCAGCTGCATCAGGTGGTTTTGCACCATGTCACGCATCGCACCCGCGCGCTCATAGTATTCTTCGCGCCCTTCGATACCGACGGTTTCCGCAACCGTGATCTGGATGTGGTCTACATACTGGCTGTTCCACAGCGGTTCGAACAACATATTGCCAAACCGTACCGCCATCAGGTTCTGGACGGTTTCCTTGCCCAGATAATGATCGATCCGGTAAATCTGGCTTTCATCAAAATGCGCAGCGAGTGTGGCATTCAGTTCTCGCGCACTGTTCAGATCATGCCCAAACGGCTTTTCCACCACAATGCGCGTCTCTTCCGTCGCCAGATCATAGGCCCGGACACGCTCGGCCAGGGGTCCAAACAGACTGGGGCCGACCGAGAAATAGAACGCGCGCACGCGGTTGGGTGAGAGTTTTTCACCCAACACATCCCATCCTGCGTCTGACATAGCATCCAGCGGGACATAGTCGACCCGCTGCAGGAAACGGGACAGTGCCTGCGAATCCGCGGCCCGGACCACGGCATGCTGGTGAAGCGACTTTGTGACCATCCGTCGGAAATCATCTTTGGAATGGCCCGCACGCGCTGCTGCGATAATCTTCGCATCTTCATGCCATTGCCCGGCGCAAAAGCGACGGTAAAGCGCAGGCAGGATCTTGCGCTGCGCCAGATCGCCGGTGCCACCGAAAATAATCAGATCAAAGGGATCAACTGGTATGACGCGTGAAACCATGAGTTGTCCTTACCTCGCCCCTTCCGTCATGTCCAATGTTAGCGCAACCATATACCGAGAAATCACACTGATCAAAACTCTGTCAGAACCGCTGCGTCACCCTTACCAAATCGGCGGCGAAGGGCTAGATCAGAACGACGACCTCAAAGAACCGGATGCGGGAATGAAAGACAACGCCCCTCAGCTTGCCAATAACGGCAAGTTTCAAAACAAATCGGTGACAGCTGACGGACAGGCCCGCGCAACGGTTTCCCTGACACGCCCCGAAACCCTTTGGTTCAATACAGGCACGTTGTGCAACATCGAATGTGTGAGTTGCTACATAGCCAGCAGCCCGACCAATGATGCTTTGGTTTACATCACGGCTGACGAGGTTCGTGACTACCTGGATCAAATCGAAGCTCGCAATTGGCCCGTGCGCGAGATCGGGTTCACGGGTGGTGAGCCGTTCATGAACCCGGAAATGATCGACATGACACGCGCCGCGCTGGAACGAGGATACGAGGTTCTGATCCTGACCAACGCAATGGCTCCGATGATGCGCCGCAAAATGCGCGAAGGCTTGCTGGGGTTGCAAAAGGAATTCAACCACATGTTGACTTTGCGCATTTCGGTCGATCACTTCCGCCCGGCCCTGCACGATGAAGAGCGCGGCGAGGGTAGTTTCGACAAAACCTTGGCCGGGATGGAGTGGTTGCGCGACCACGGTTTCAACATGGCCATTGCCGGACGCACCGTCTGGGGAGATTCAGAGGCGGAAAGCCGTACGGGTTATGCCAGATTCTTTGCCGAGCACGGATTCGATATTGACCCGCAAAACCCGGCTCGGACCGTTCTGTTCCCCGAAATGGACGAAACTTTTGAAGTCCCCGAAATCACCACGGCTTGCTGGGGAATTCTGGGCAAATCCCCCAACGACGTCATGTGCGCCAGCGCCCGTATGGTGGTCAAACGCAAGGGGGCCGAAAAACCTGCTGTCCTGGCCTGCACCCTACTGCCCTACGAGCCGGAGTTCGAGATGGGTCATACCCTTGCCGAGGCCGAGTCGGACGTGCATCTGAACCACCCTCATTGCGCCAAGTTCTGTGTCTTGGGCGGCGCCAGCTGTTCTGGCTGATCAGTTCAGCTCGGGCGATTTCCAGAACTTGGTGCCCGACGCGCCGGCCGATACGCGCCACCCCTTTTTGTTGAGAACAAAGAACGAGCGCCCATCGGTAAAGCGCAGGGTTTCGCCGGTTTTATCCTCGCCATACATGGCCCCTGTTTCTGCGGTGGCGTCGTAACCCTGGCTGATGAACTTATCCAGATCAGTAGGGGTTTCGAACAGGATCACGAATTTGGTCTGGAAACCGCCGATGCCGATGGCACCGCCAACACCGCCTGTCCCCATGTTCATATACGTATGCTGTCCGGTGTCTTTTGACACTGCAACGCCACGGCCATAACCCGCCGACACGGGAAACACTGTCACCTTACGAGAATCGAACACCGCATATCCGGCACTGATGTCATACAGGGCCTGCGCCTCGGGGTTCTCCGTCAGAAGCTGATCCAGAATTTCGCCTGCCATCGCGTCCAGCTTGGCGCGAGTTTCCTCCGGTGTTGCCTCATTGGACAGCAATTCTGAAGTTGAATCGATGGTCTCATCGACGGCGGCGGCACCTTTGTCGATCGTGTTCCCGACGCTTTCGGCGCCTTTCTTGATCTTGTCCAGAACACCTTCTGCAAAAACAGGGCGGTTCACGCAAAGCGCTGCAGCAATAAGCGCCGCAGCAAAGAGAAAGGCTCTTGTCATGATTTGTTTTCCTGTGACACCAACAGATTGGCTGCCACCATACGCGACTTGCCTCAAATGAGAACGGGATTTCCGACGTTCAGGCAAACTTAGCCGACCGCTCAGTTCACGCGAAACTCACCGACCATGTTGCGCCACTCACCCGGCGCAATCATCTTGCGGTGAGTGAATTTGACCGAATGCAGCGGCCCTTCGATCTCTCGCTGCCAAAACTCGATGAATTCGAACAGCTTGGGATGATCCGGCGCAAGGTCGTATTCCTGCCAGATGAAGGTATTCAGGACGTGGATATAATCGGGCATATGGTAGAAAAATTCAGCCGTTGTCAGACCATAGCCCTTGAGCATCAATTCTGTTTCGCTTGTCTTCATGCAGACCTCCGGTTTGTTGCAAGATGTCTTCAGGTTAGCACGAAAACTTCCTAATTCTTAGATAACAATATGTTACTTGGGTGTTACCGAGGATTTCAGCCTCAGGAAACGCTGCTTGCTTGCACCTTATGTGCCGGGTCTGATAAGGTGCATCCACAAGATATAGACCCAGCACAATATACGGGCAGTTTACGTGAGCGATACGCCAGAAATTCCTGAAAACATGGACGAAATCCCGCCCGAGCGCCCTGTCTACGACGGCCCGACGGTCTCCATCGAATCCGAGATGCGCACCTCCTACCTGGACTATGCCATGTCGGTCATCGTCAGCCGCGCGATCCCCGATCTGCGTGATGGGCTGAAACCGGTTCACCGCCGCATCCTGTATGCGATGCACGAAACCGGAAACACCCACGACAAATCTTATCGCAAATCGGCCCGTCCGGTTGGCGATGTGATGGGTAAATACCATCCGCACGGTGACAGCGCGATCTATGACGCGTTGGTGCGGATGGCACAGGATTTCTCGATGTCGCTGCCCTTGCTGGATGGACAGGGCAACTTCGGCTCGATGGACGGCGACAACCCAGCGGCCATGCGATATACCGAAGTGCGAATGGACAAGCCCGCAAGCGCCCTGCTGGCGGATATCGAAAAAGAAACGGTCGATTTTCAGGACAACTACGATGGCAAGGACCGGGAACCGACCGTCTTGCCCGCCCGTTTCCCAAACATGCTCGTCAACGGTGCCGGTGGTATCGCCGTGGGTATGGCGACCAACATTCCGCCGCACAATCTGGGCGAAGTGGTCGATGCCACGCTGGCACTGATCGACGACCCGGACCTGACGTCAGAACAACTGATCGAATATGTCCCCGGTCCCGATTTCCCGACCGGCGCCGTTATGCTGGGACGGTCCGGCGCGCGCAAAGCGTATCTTGAGGGGCGCGGCAGCGTCATCATCCGCTCTAAGACCCGCGTCGAAGAGATCCGTAAAGACCGTTACGCCATTGTGGTTGATGAGATTCCCTATCAGGTGAACAAGGCCGCGATGATCGAAAAGATCGCCGAAGCCGTGCGCGAGAAACGCATCGAAGGCGTCAGTCACGTACAGGATGAGTCCGACCGCAACGGTGTTCGTGTCGTAGTGGAACTGAAACGGGATGCCACGCCTGAAGTGGTGCTGAACCAACTTTTCCGCTTCTCGCCGATGCAGACTTCGTTCGGCTGCAACATGCTGGCGCTGAATGGTGGCCGACCCGAGCAACTGACACTGCGCCGGTTCCTGACCTCGTTTATCGACTTCCGCGAGGATGTTGTCGCGCGACGTACTGCATACGACCTGCGCAAGGCCCGCGAACGTAGCCACATTCTGTGTGGTCTGGCCGTGGCGGTATCCAACGTCGATGAAGTGGTCGCGACGATCCGTTCGTCGGCAGATGCGGCTGAAGCACGCGAAAAGCTGATGACCCGCCGCTGGCCCGCATCCGAGATCGAAAGCTATCTGCGCCTGATCGACGATCCGCTGTCCAAGATGAACGACGACGGAACCTACAACCTGACCGAGGTTCAGGCCCGCGCAATCCTTGATCTTCGACTGCAACGGCTGACCCAAATTGGCGTCAAAGAAGTCACCGACGAGCTGGAAGAACTGGCTGGTAAGATCAAGGAATACCTTGATATTCTGTCTTCACGCGAACGCATCATGAGCATCATTGCTGATGAACTGCGCAGCGTACGCGAGCAATTTGCAGTACCACGCCGCACCGAGATCGTCGACTGGTCCGGCGACATGGAAGACGAAGACCTGATTGAACGTGAAGACATGGTCGTGACCGTCACCTCGGGCGGCTACATCAAGCGAACCCCGCTGGCTGATTTCCGAGCGCAGAAACGCGGTGGCAAGGGTCTTTCGGGGATGCAGACCAAGGAAGAGGATGTTGTTACCAACCTCTTCGTGGCGAACACGCATACCCAACTGCTGTTCTTCACCACAGAAGGCATGGTCTACAAACTCAAGACCTGGCGCTTGCCGCAGTCCAGTCGTACCGGCAAGGGCAAGGCGATCGTCAATATCCTGCCGATCCCAACCGGGGTTTCCATCGCCGCGATCATGCCTGTCGATGTGCCGGATGAAGAGTGGGAGAACCTTCAGATCATCTTCGCCACCAGCGCGGGTGACGTGCGCCGCAACCGCCTGTCGGATTTCACCAACGTCCGCCGAAACGGCAAGATCGCAATGAAACTGCCTGAAGGCGTGGAACTGGTGAATGCGCGAATCTGTTCGGAAGATGAAGACGTGATGCTTGTGACCAACTCAGGTCGGGCCATCCGCTTCCGGACTACGGATGTGCGCGTCTTCAACTCGCGCGAGTCGACCGGTGTGCGTGGCATCAAACTGACCAATGGCGACCGCGTGGTCTCGATGTCGGTGATCCGCCACTTTGAAGCTGACTCAGACGAGCGTGCCGCGTACCTCAAGATGCGCCGCGCCGTAGCCGGTGTCACCGACGATGGTGAGACGGACGATGAGGAGGGCAATGCCGACAGCCTGCTGCCGCAGGAGCGGTACGCCGAGATGTCAGCGGCGGAAAACCTGATCCTGACCATCACTGCTGGCGGTGCGGGCAAGCTGAGTTCCAGTCACGACTACCCTGTCCGCGGACGAGGCGGCATGGGTGTTGCTGCGATGGACAAGGCGATGCGCGGCGGAGAACTGGTGGCTTCTTTCCCGGTTGAACTCGACGACCAGATCATGCTGGCGACATCCAAAGGCCAATCGATCCGGGTTCCGGTGGAAGGTATTTCCTTCCGCTCCCGCTCGGCAGGTGGCGTGAAAGTCTTCAATACCGGAAAGGGCGAAGTGGTCGTCAGCGTTGCCTGGATCGCTGATCAGGGTGATGAGGAAACCGAAGAATAACCCTCACGCTCAATTACGGATCTGAAACAAAACGCTCGCTCTGCGGGCGTTTTGTCATTCTGGATCACGATATCGACAACTCTCCGGATGATCCGCTTGCCCGAAGCCATTCTGCCGCCTAGCTTTTTCATATGTGGTCATTTGCGCATATCCGACCAGCTTACAGTCGCACGGAACGTATCAGCGACGGGGTGGTCCATGTGCTCGGTGTCTCAAGTGCGTTGGTTGCCGTACCACTGCTGATCACAATGACCATCTATTACCGGTATGATCAATCTGCGGTTCTGGGTGCCTCGGTTTACGGGGTGACGCTGATACTCATGCTCACGTTTTCCGCCTTGTATAACATGGTCGAAAACGAGGAATGGCGCGGGTTCCTGCAGCGCCTCGATCATTCCGGCATCTACGTCAAGATCGCAGGGACCTACACACCGTTTCTACTGTTGTCCGGTGCTCAGCCCCCGGGGCTATTACTCGGATTGTGGTCTTCGGCAACACTTGGGTCGGTTCTCAAGATGCTGGACCCAAACCGGTTCCGATGGTTCGGGCTTGCGCTATACCTATTGATGGGTTGGGCGGTGGTCTGGGCCGGGCAATCCATGTTGGCAGACCTGTCGCCTACGATCGTTACACTGATGATTGCCGGAGGGCTCGTGTACACGGCCGGGGTCGCCTTCTACCTGCTGGACTGGCTGCCGTTCCACAACACGATCTGGCATGTATTTGTGCTGCTGGGCAGCGTTTTGTTCTTTGCAGCGGTCGCGGCCCGAATCGAACTGTTTCAGGTCGTTTAGGTTAACCTGCGCGTATTTGTTCGGGAAAAAGTTTGCGTAAAACGAAAGTTGGCGTCGCCCGAAAATAGTATTCCGCGTGAAGCCGAAGACAAATTGCGCGGCATGTCCCGCGACCGTCTCTCCGTCTTCACCAGACCCGTTTTGTGTTGGAAGCCCCCTATTCCAAAGCGCTCACTGTCTCAAACCAGTCAAGCATCAGATCGCTCCAGCCATTTGGAACGCCATGCCCGACCTCATCGCCGATAACAGAAATGGTCGAACCAGTATCACAATCGCTCAGAACGCGCTGATCATAGCTATCCTGCGGAACGACTTTATCCCTTTTACAGCCCGCAGAGACCCCAAGCCTTAGTGTGGCTTCCACTGCCCCCATATATCCCGGATCAGACCACGAAGACCCGGAACCCGCGAAAGGAATAACTGTGTCGTCATAACCATGGCTAAAGTACATGTTGAAATCGAAATCTGCTGCCGCACATTTCCCAGGTTCGCCGCGCACTGGTGTTCCAGCAACGGGGGCAAAAGCCTTCAGACGTGGGTCAACATCTGCACAGGCAAGATACCAAGCGAAGGATTCACCTCGGGAATGGCCCGTGGTTACGATCTGCGCCGGATCAATAGGGGATCGAGCTAAAACGTCCTCAAGCACATTCGCAATGAACTCAAAATCATGCCGGCCATAATATGCGTCATTCCAAACCCATCCTGTGCCCGGGCCGCTTTGGTACTCAATTTCCAGCGCAGTCGGAGCGACGATGGCATACCCGCGTTCCAGTATCGACTTGACGGGAAATGCACTCTGGATAGCCTTTTGCCCCGTTCCGCGGGATCCATGAAGAAAGATCACGGCCGGGAATGGTCCTTCGCCCTTAGGATTCAATACGTTTTATTGTCGCCTGGAAACCATACATGGGGTACTACGCCATCACATCCCTGTGCTTGATACAGATGTGAGAAGCTATCCGCAGGTCGCGCTGGTTTGAGTGCTAAAACCAGAGCCATTGCTTCAATGCCAAGAGCAATGAGCCTTACTGTTCAGTTGCCGCTCCGCGCTTTCACAGCCCATATATCGCGCTAAACTTCTGTTCCAGATATCCCAGCAAAGGTTCGGGCCCCGGCTCAATGCCGCTTGCCCGTCGGGTAATCTCGCGCGGGGCATAAAGCCCGCCGTGCTGCTGGACGTGTTCGCGCAGCCAAGCAGTTGCGCCAGATGTGTCGCCTTCTGCCAGTTGCGCATCCAGATCGGGCACGCCGCCGCGCAGGGCCTGATACAGGCATCCAGCATAGACGTTGCCCAGCGAGTAGGTCGGAAAGTAACCAAACAGCCCAACCGACCAATGCACATCCTGCAAACAGCCGTTCGACGGCTTGTCCACCGCATAGCCGAAGTCAGCCTTGAAGCGGTCGTTCCACGCCGCCTCAAGTTCGCTGACCTGCAAGTCTCCGGCCATCAGCGCGCGCTCCAGATCGAACCGCAGCATGATATGCAGGTTATACTGGACCTCGTCCGCTTCGGTGCGGATATAGCCGTTGTGAACCCGGTTGACAGTGGCGTAGAAAGCGTCGGCATCTGCAATTCCGAAATCGCCGAATGCGCCCTTCATCTGATCGAACAACCAGCCCGTAAACGCACGGGAACGGCCGAGCTGGTTTTCATAGATCCGGCTTTGGCTTTCATGCACGCCCATGGACACGCCGCACCCCAGTGGCGTCAGCAGGTAGTCGCGGTCGATCCCCTGTTCGTAAGCGGCGTGGCCGACCTCGTGAATGGTTGAAAAAAAGCAGTTGAACGGGTCTGTTTCGCTGGTTCGCGTGGTGATGCGCACATCAAGACCCGAGCCCGAGCTGAACGGGTGAACCGCCTTATCCACACGGCCGTTGTTGAGGTCATAGCCGAAAGCGACCGCCAGCTTTTGCGCAAGCTGCATCTGGGTCAGCTCATCAAAGCTACCGCTCAGCGCAGCAGGTTCCGGGCGATCCAGAACGGCCGCGCGCAAGGCCACCAGACGCGGGCGCATCTCATCGAAAATGGCCGCGATCTGAGCGCCAGTCGTATAGGGTTCGTAATCTTCAACCATGGCGTCATAGACATCTCCGCCCTGCGCCAGCGCCTCACCTTCCTGACGCTTCAGCGATACGACCTCTTCCAGCACCGGAAGGAACGCCGAGACATCTTCGTCCGCGCGCGCCTGGGCCCAGGTTCCCTGTGCGGCGGACGTAATTCGGGCAATCGCCGTAGCCAGATCGGCAGGCACCTTGACCGCCCGATCATAGGCGCGCCGGATTTCGCGCAGTTGCGCCTTACCGACTTCATCCTGTGGGGCAGCCTGATCCAGCCACTCTGCAACGCGTGGATCCGATCGGCGTGCGTGAAGGACCGCCTCGATAGCGGCCATTTCTTCGGCACGCTGAGGTGCAGCCCCGCGCGGCATGACGGTTTCCTGGTCCCAGCCAAGCCGACCCGCGATCTGGCCCAAAGCCGAGGTTTCACGTTGAAAAGCCATCAGTTCGTTGAAAGCGGTCATATTTTCAAACTCCGCGCACAGATGTTGCGATTGGATAGGCTGTCAGGAATCGTGCGCGCAGGATCAGGGTCCAGACGACAACGGCCATGAATTGGTGGAATATGGCGATCTGCCATGGTGCTCCGTAAACTACGGTCACGATGCCGACGACGACCTGCAACGACAGCGCAGCAAAAGCTGCATTGAAGGCAAAGCGTGTCTGCGGATGCGCGCTGGCGTTGCCACGCCGCCACACGACAATGGCAAAGATAAACAGCAGGTAACCGGCACAGCGGTGAATGAACTGCACCAGTCCGGGGCTTTCAAAGAAGTTTCGCCACACCGGCTCCAAAGCAGTGGCATCCGGTGGCAACAATTGCCCCCCAATCAACGGCCAGTCGGTGTAAGATCTCCCGGCGTCGATCCCGGCGACCAGCGCGCCGATGAGTATTTGCAAAAAAGCGAAATGCATCAGGCCAGTCGCAAGCGAGAACAGTTTTGCCTCTTTGGCTCGACGCGCCTGCATCAGGTCACGTTCATCGCGGCCAAGCTCAAAGATATACCACGCCAGGAAGCCCAGAATCACGAAGGCTAGCCCCAGATGCGTGGCCAGACGATAACTGGCAACGGCTGTCATGCCCTCGCCCTGCGTCACGCCCGAGGCGACCATCCACCAACCGACCGCGCCCTGAACGCCGCCCAACAGGCCCGGGATCAGCAGCTTGCCGGTCCAACCCGTGGGTACCTTGCGCGCGACAAGAAAGCCAAAGAACCCGATGGCCCAGACCAGCCCGATCACGCGGCCCAATTGGCGGTGGCCCCATTCCCACCAGTAGATAGTTTTGAAGTCACTCAGCTCCATCCACTGGTTCTGGATGCGCCACTGGTCAATCTGCTTGTATTTGTCGAATTCAGCCTGCCAGTCCGCGTCGATCATTGGCGGGATGGCTCCGGTGATCGGGCGCCATTCGGTGATCGAAAGACCGCTGTCGGTCAGGCGCGTCAGGCCTCCGACTGCGATCATCGCGACGACCAAGGCAAACAGGATCATCAGCCAAACGCGGATCGCCTTGCGTGCGCCGCCGCGCCCCCGGTCGATCATACCGGGTTGAACCGCCTGTTGTTTTTCCGTGTCCGAGACCTCTTCGAAGATGCTGCGCTTACCGCTCATGCTGTCCTCATGTCCTGATTTCGTCGCAAGCTAGGGTGTGGCGGAAGATAGGTCCAGCCTCAGCCTTTGTCTTTCCAGCGGACCATCTGCCGCATGATCCCGTGCAGCATCTGCACATCGGCCCGCGTCATCCGCATCCGCGACCACAGATTGCGCAGGTTGGTTTTCATGCCCTCGGCCTTTTCGGGGGGATAGAAGAACCCGGCCTCTTCCAACCGGTCCTCGTAGTGCTCGACCAGTTTTTCAACCTCGATCCCCGTGGCCCAGTCACCTTTGCCCAGATCTGTAGATTCGTGCACCACGTCGCCAGTCTGGCGCATCCACTCATAAGCGGTCAGCAAAACGCATTGGCCCAGGTTCAGCGACGCGTATTCCGGGTTCACCGGCACCGAGATGATTGCGTTTGCCTTGGCGATGTCTTCGTTCTCCAACCCCGCACGTTCGGGGCCGAACAGAACCGCAACCTTTTCGCCCGCCGCGACTTTTTCAGCAGCGATCTGCATGGCGCGCTCGGGGCTGTAGACGGGTTTCGTCAGCCCGCGTTGCCGTGCAGTGGTGGCGAAGACAAAGGTGCTGTCGGCCAGCGATCCGGCCAGATCGTGAAACAGCAGTGCTTCATCCAGCAACCGGCCTGCACCGCTGGACATCGCCACTGCCTTGGGGTTTGGCCAGCCGTCACGGGGCGCCACGATGCGCATTCGGTCCAGTCCAAAGTTCCACATTGCCCGGGCAGCAGCACCGATATTCTCACCCATCTGCGGGCGAACAAGCACGAAGGAAGGCTGGGATTTGTCGCTTGGCATGGTTCACCTTATGAAAACTTGGCCTGCTGTAATCGGCACGCACTTGCAGGGCAAGGCGCTGGGGGTGTTATTTGCGCGGCCTCAGCCATAAAAGTTTGCTTCCCCGCCGCAATCCGCTAAACCGCGCCAAAGACTGAAACCCGAAGGACGCGCCCATGGACACCCCCGAGCAGCCGCAGATTTACCTGATAACGCCTCCGACGATCGAGCTGAGCACGTTCCCCGGCAAACTGGCATCGGTTCTGGACGGGGCCGAGATCGCCTGCATCCGCCTGGCGCTGGCTGGCAACGACGAAGACACCATCGCCCGTGCCGCTGATGCCTGCCGCGAAGTGGCCCACGCCCGCGACGTGGCCATCGTGATATCGAACCACGTGCTGTTGGCGCAACGTCTAGGGCTGGACGGGGTGCATCTGGATGACGGCGCACGCTCGGTCCGCGCCGCGCGCAAGGAACTGGGCACCGATGCGATTGTCGGCAGCTTCTGCGGCGCGTCCAGCCATGACGGCATAACGGCGGGCGAACACGGCGCGGATTACGTGGCCTTCGGGCCCGTCGGAACCGCCACATTGGGGGACGGAACCCGCGCCGAAAAGGATTTGTTCCAATGGTGGTCCCAGATGATCGAGGTCCCGGTCGTGGCCGAAGGCAGTCTGACGCCCGAGCTGATCCGTGATCTGGCCCCCTGCACCGATTTCTTCGGTATCGGCGACGAAATCTGGGGCAGCGACGACCCGCTGGCCGCGCTGAACACGCTGCTGGCGGCGATGTCTTAAGCCAGCAACCAGGGTTCAGCCATCCAATACACGCCGATTCCGGCGATCAGCATCGAGGCCAGAACCGAAATCCGGCCTCGTGTTCTGTGTGACCCGCCAGCAACCAAAAGCGCGCAGGCAAAGGTCAGAACAGCCACAAGGATGACAGGCAGTGTATTTCCGACGCCAAACCCAAAAACAGCCGGGGCCAGATGATCGGGCGGCACCCCGATCCTTGTCAAATCCGAAGCCAGTACCAATCCTTGAACACAACCTGCGGCAAGCACAGCCAACAGTCGCCAGACCTGCAAGTGCCGGGCCACCAGGTTCCATAGCGCCAGAATGATGATCGAGGCCACCAACGCCTGGTCCTGCACATTTTCTGGCACGTCCAGCGCGCCGTACATGCCCAACCCGAGCCCGATAAAAACTCCTGCAGCCAAAAACGCCACCTGAGACACCACAGGCCGCAGGCTCAGTGTCAGCATTACGAGTGTCAGAACAACGATGGATGGCTTGAGGGGGCTTTGAACAAAACGGCCGATCCCCTTTGCGAAATACGTCTGCAGTGTCTGCTCTGTTGTCAGCGATGCCCCGCCCTGCAACGGGATCAGTGGGCTGATTTCTCCGGCAGTCAGAAACCCTGTATACGGGGCCATCACGTTTTGCTGACGAAGAACGACTGACCCGCTGTACTGCGGCCAGGTCAGGCGCAGATTCGATGCATGATCCGGCAAACGTGCAGTCAACAACAACTTGGAAACACGCACTTTTTCCGTGTCGCCCACCACCGGAATACGCACACCTTCATAAGACAGGTCCAGGCGATCAGGCGCTTCGACCACAAGGCTTTGCTTCCAGACCTGAACAAAGTCTCTGATCTGCGGTTCCAGTTCCGACGACACCTTCCGCCGCAGAGATCGGTACTGTGTATCGTCAGAATAGGTTTCTGGCTGTGTCGGGTCGGCCCCGGCCAGCATCACCTCGGCATTCAATTTCACCTCCAGAAACAGCGTGTCAGCTTTGACCCAGAAATCGACAACTGTTGGTGGGGCGGTTTGTGCCTTAACAGTTCCAGGAAGCACAGTCAGAAGAACAATAATACTCAGGGCGCAGGTTTTGAGGACTCGAAGGATGGCACGGAAGGCAGGGCCATTCATACGAAACGCTCCAACAGGAAAATTAAATCACCAATCATTGCTCTCGATTGTTCCCGCGAAGGCCACGGATCGCAAGCCCAAAGGAAACATCAGCCCCGGCAGATCGGGAATCTCTTATAGCGATAACGTTCCGGCTTGCACGGGCACCATCGCTGCGGCATGACATCCCGTATGACTCAGAACACCAATATCCTGTGCATCGGCTCGGTCCTGTGGGACGTCATCGGTCGATCGGCCAGCGCCATGAGGCAAGGCTCGGACGTGCCGGGCCGGATCACCCGCCTGCCCGGCGGCGTCGCGATGAACATCGCCATGACACTGGTACGCTTTGGCATGACGCCCACCCTGCTGACTGCCATTGGCCGCGACCCAGAAGGTGACGAGCTGGTTCACGCCTGTTCGCGCCTCGGCATGGTGACGGATCACATCTATCGTTCGCAGGATTTGCCGACTGACCGCTACATGGCTGTCGAAGGGGCGAACGGGTTGATCGCGGCGATTGCCGACGCGCATTCGCTGGAAGCCGCTGGCGCAAAGATACTACGCCCCTTGATGCACGGGCCATTGGGCTACGAAAACACACCGTTTGAAGGCCCAATCGCACTCGACGGCAACCTGACACTGGACCTGCTTGAAGAGATTGCTCAAAGCCCTGCTTTCTCTCGCGCTGATCTTCGCGTGGCCCCGGCCTCGCCCGGCAAAGCCGAACGGTTGCTACCCTTCCTGAAACACGCACGCGCCACGCTTTACGTGAATCTCGAAGAGGCCGGCATCCTGTGTCAGCGCGAGTTCACCGACTCCGAATCCGCCGCTAAGGGCCTGCTGGATCGTGGCGCGCTGCGCGCTCTGGTCACCGATGGCGGCAATTCAGCCACCGTCGGGAGTTCTGATGATATCCTGACACAAACACCCCCTGCCGTTCTGGTCACACGCGTGACCGGCGCCGGGGACACTTTCATGGCGGCCCATATCGCCTCAGAATCCGGCGGTGCATCCAGTGACGAGGCTATGGCCCGCGCCCTGCACGCCGCTGCAACCTACGTTTCCGGAGAAACCCCACTGTGATCGACATTCAATACTCAGCCGAGGTCAGCGCCGCCAAGGACGCGGGCCTGCCCATCGTTGCGCTGGAAAGCACCATCATCACCCATGGGATGCCCTACCCGCAGAACATCGAAGTCGCGGCACAGGTCGAACAGGACATCCGAGATGCGGGTGCGGTTCCTGCGACAATGGCCGTGATCGAAGGCAAATTGCATGTGGGGCTGGAGCAGGATCAGCTGCAATGGCTGGGTCAGGCCCAGGGTGTCGCCAAGATCTCGCGCGCGGACATGGCAGCGTGCATCTCGACCGGTGGCACCGGGGCCACCACCGTTGCGGCGACTATGATCGCAGCGCATTATGCCGGGATCGAGATTTTTGCCACCGGCGGTATCGGCGGCGTGCATCAGGGTGCCGAGACCACGTTCGACATCTCTGCCGATCTGCACGAGCTTGGGCATACTCCGGTGACTGTCGTCGCAGCCGGGGCGAAAGCCATCCTCGACCTCGCCAAAACGCTTGAGGTTCTGGAAACGCTGGGCGTGCCTGTGATTGCACATGGTCAGGACGAGTTTCCTGCGTTCTGGTCGGCAAAGTCGCCCTTTGCCGCGCCCCTTCGTATGGACAGTGCCGACGCCATCGCCAAAGCCCACTCCACCCGCCGCGCGCTGGGTCTGCCCGGCGGGCAGTTGGTGGCAAATCCGATCCCGGCCGCTGATCAGATCCCGTCCGAGGAACTGGCCCCGATCATCGCCGAGGCTCAGTCAGATGCGGATGCCCATCGTATCACCGGCAAAGCAGTGACCCCCTATCTGCTGCAACGAATCTTTGAAAAGACCGAAGGCCGGTCCTTGGTCGCCAACATCGCCCTTGTTCGAAACAATGCACGGTTGGCGGCAAAGATCGCGCAAGCGCTGGTCAAACAGAGGTGACGTTAACCTATTGTACCAAGGCCGTGGATTGACTACCTAATTCCGGAAACCATTCGGAACCACCATGAATACACCGTTCGACGAAGAACCTCACCGCCGCCCAGGCATGCTTTCACGGCTGCGCGCGTCCTTTCTGACGGGCGTCGTTGTCATTGCGCCTGTCTGGTTGACGGTCTGGCTGATCTGGTCGGTGGTCGGCTGGATCGATAGCGCGGTTCTTCCACTGGTGCCACACCAGTTCCAGCCAGAACAGTACGTGGGCATCAACCTGCGCGGTGTGGGCGTGGTCATCTTCCTGATCTTCACCATTCTGGTCGGCTGGATCGCCAAGGGTATTCTGGGCCGTTCCCTGATCCACTTCGCCGAAAGCGTTGTTGACCGGATGCCCGTCGTGCGCTCGGTCTATTCCGGGATCAAACAGATTTCGGAAACAGTGTTTGCCCAGACTGAGCGTTCTTTTGAAAAAGCCTGCCTGATCCAGTACCCGCGTCGCGGGATCTGGGCCATCGGCTTTGTCTCCACCAGCGCCAAGGGTGAGGTAAGCGAACGTGCCGAAACCGGCGGAGAGCTGCTGAGCGTATTCGTGCCCACGACGCCCAACCCGACGTCGGGGTTTCTGTTGTTCTTCCCCGCAGAAGACGTGATCTTGCTGGATATGAGCATCGAAGACGCAGCCAAACTGGTGATTTCAGCGGGGCTTGTCTATCCGAATGGAAAAGATCCGACCCAGCCACCCGAGTGATCAGCTGAACATCGCAGGCAGATCAATTGTGCTGGTCTGCCCCAAATCGTCCTTGTGTTTGGCAAGAAAACCGTCCGCGGCGTCCCGTCCGGCCTGTTTCAGCTTATGCAGAATGACCGGATTGGGCACGGTCTTGGTGGCAACAGACAGGCTGTTCATCAACTCGTTATCTGCAATCATGTGAATCAGAACGCGGCTCATCTCTCCGGAGGTCAGCTTGCCCTCTTTCAGCAACCGTTGGACAAAGCTGATCGCCCGCAACTCACGAAACAGGGATGAGTTGAAGCTGATCTCGTTGATCCGGTTCTGAATTTGCTGCGGTGTGACCGGAACTTCGTCGCGCTCCAGCGGATTGATGTTCACGATCACCACGTCATCTGGCAAATCATCGTTGAACAGCGGATAGAGAGCCGGATTGCCGGTATACCCGCCGTCCCAGTAGGCTTCGGTCCGGTTTGTTTTCGGATCAAAAATCTCAACCGCCTTGAACAGGGTCGGTAAACAGGCCGAGGCCAGGATAGCGTCCGTGCTGATCTCGTCGCCGGTAAAGACGCGGATCTTGCCGCTGCGTACGCAAGTGGCACACACGAAAAGGCGCGGGCCTTCTTCCGCGCAAATCTCGTCAAAATTGAACCTGTCCACCACCGGTTCCAGCGGGTTGCTGTAGAACGGCCCATACGCATAGGGCGACACCATTCGCGACCACGCATCCCCGATTGAAAACGGTACCGAATACTCCATCGCCTGCGCAATGGTCGCCGGTTCCAGGCCGCGAAACCAGTTGGCGAAACGCATGTCGCCAATCGCGCCCATGCGCTGCCACAACCCGTCCAGGCGCGCCCGCGCTCCTTCGCGCCCTGAATGAACAATTCCCGACTTGTACGCTGCTGCGTTCAGCGCCCCTGCGGAAGTTCCGGTGATGGCAGCGACCTCGATGTCTTCCTCATCCAGCAGCCGGTCAAGCACACCCCAGGTGAACGCGCCATGCGCGCCCCCCCCCTGCAAAGCCAGATTGATCCGTTTCACGTCGCTGCCCCTTCGTCTCTGCAAAAGAATGCTTCGGGGGAATGAGGGCAATGGCCCCCTTTAAACCTCAAAGTGCTGTCCAGCCACCATCGACTGAAATTGTGGTTCCGGTGATCTGAGCCGCCGCGTCCGAACACAGGAAGATAGTCGTTCCACCCAATTGCTCGACGGTGGCGAACTCCTTGGAGGGTTGCCGTTCCAAAAGAATGTTCTTCACCACATCCTCGCGGCTCATGTTGTATTCTTTCATCGTGTCGGGGATCTGCGCCTCGACCAGCGGCGTCAGAACGTAGCCCGGGCAGATGGCATTGCAGGTGATCGGTTCCTGCGCGGTTTCCAGCGCTACGGTCTTGGTCATTCCAACCACGCCGTGCTTGGCCGCAACATATGCCGCCTTGTAAGGGGATGCCGTCAGACCATGGGCCGAGGCGATGTTCACCACCCGCCCCCAACCCGCCTTGCGCATCATCGGCAACGCAGCCGCCGTGGTGTGAAAGGCCGAGTTCATGTTGATTGCGATAATCGCGTCCCATTTTTCAACCGGGAACTTATCGATCGGAGAGACATGCTGAATACCAGCATTGTTCACCAGAATATCACAGGACCCCGCCTGTTCGATCAGTGATCGGCATTCCTCGCCCTTGGACATGTCGGCCTTGATGTAGCGCGCATTGGTTCCGGTTTCTTTCGCAATCTCTGCGGCAAGCGCATGATCTTCATCGCGATCCGTAAAGGAATTCAGAACCACATCGGCACCCGCCTTGGCCAGCTCGCGCGCTACGCCCAGCCCGATGCCCGAATTTGATCCCGTGATGATTGCCGTTTTACCGGACAGGCTCATGTCCATTCTCCCTCAAGCGTTAATCAGGCGCACCATGCCATGCTGCACCTGCAAAGAAAACGGGGAAACACATCAGATTGGAATCCCGGCCTGAGACTTCGCGACGCACAAAAAAACGCCCGCACGAAGCGGGCGTTAAGTTATTGAGGCAGGTTTCATACAGGCAAGAAACCTATCGAGCAGTGCAACCTTTATAAGCAATTCTGCGCCTTGGTCCAAGCTAAAAGTTTGATAATAAGAAAAATCATCACTACGATGATCTCCAACAAAATAAGGCCAGAGCAGGATTGTTTCCAAAATGAGCCCGGAATTTCTCCGTCCGTTTCGATCACTTGCGGCGGGAATCGCCAGCATTTTCGTGATGTCTGTCGCCCATGCAGAATCGTCTCATGGCATAGCTATGTACGGGGACCCGGCCCTACCACCGGATTTTGTGTCTCTCCCCTATGCGAACCCGGATGCGCTCAAAGGTGGCAAAGCTGTTTTCGGAAACACGGGCGGCTTTAACAGTCTGAACCCGTTTTTGCAAAAAGGCACTTCGCCATGGCAATTGCCTTTCTGGACCCATGAAAGCCTGATGGGGCGATCCTGGGACGAACCTTTCACACTTTACGGGCTGTTAGCCGAATCAGTTGAGACCGATCCAGACCGGTCCTGGGTCGAATTCACCCTGCGGGAAGAGGCGCGTTTTTCCGACGGCAGCCCGGTCACGATCGATGATGTGATCTGGTCTTACGAGACTTTGGGCACGCAGGGGCATCTGCGCTATCGCGGTCTTTGGGGCAAGATCGACGACATCGAACAAACAGGCCCGCGCTCGGTGCGGATCACGTTCAATGAACCCGATCGAGAGCTTGCGCTGCTGGCAGGGATGCGTCCGATCCTGCAAAAGGCACAATGGGAGGTAAAGGACTTCGCTGACGCGCAACTGCATGATGTGCCGATTGGAACCGGCCCCTATGTGATCGATAGCTACGAAGCGGGACGCTACGTGAATCTGCGACGCAATCCGGACTATTGGGGGAACGACATTCCGTTTCGCCGCGGCACCATGAACCTTGATGAGCTGCGGATCGAATTCTACGGCGACGGCAGCGTCTTGTTCGAAGCCTTCAAGGCCGGAGAGTTGTCGGCCGTCCGTGAATTCAATGCCGACAAATGGGACACGCAATACAACTTTCCCGCTGTGCAGCGGGGCGATGTGATCAAAACTGAAATTCCGCATGGAAAGCCTTCGGGAATGACCGGGTTCGTGATGAACACACGAAAGGCTCCGTTCGACGACTGGCGTGTGCGCGAAGCGCTGATGCTTGCCTTCAATTTTGAGTTCATCAACGACACGGTAACCGGTGGCGCCCAACCAAGGATCACGTCTTATTTCTCGGGCTCCGACCTTGCCATGCAGCCCGGCCCGGCCCAAGGGCAGATAAAAGACCTGTTGCTTCCTTACGCTGACATCCTGTTGCCAGGCACGCTGGAAGGGTATGAGCTGCCGAAGGGTGACGGGTCGGCCCGGAACCGGGCAAACCTTCGCGAGGCCACCAAGCTTTTGACCGAGGCAGGTTGGACCGTTCAGGACGGCGCACTGCGCAATGGAAATGGTGATGCCTTTCAGGTGACTTTCCTGCTTCAACAGGGCGACAGCGAGATGGCAACAGTGGTCGAGATCTATTCCCGCGCGCTGGAACGCCTTGGCATTCAGGTCACGACGGAACAAGTCGACAATGCCCAATATGTCGGACGCACCTCTGAACTGGACTTTGACGTCACGACATTCCGCCGGGCGCTTTCTCTGTCTCCTGGCAACGAACAGCGTCTTTATTGGGGCAGCGAGACTGCTGATGCCCCCGGCACACGCAACCTGATGGGCGTATCCTCGCCCGCAGTTGACGCAATGATCGATGCCATGCTCGCCTCAAAAACCCGCGAGGACTTTACCGATGCCACCCGCGCGCTGGACCGGGTACTGACAGCAGGCCGCTATGTCATCCCGATCTGGAGCTTTGACATCGGACGCATTGCGCATGTCAAGGAACTGAAGCACCCGAAAACCCTGCCCATCTATGGTGACGGTCCGCAATACATGCCAGAAGTGTGGTGGTACGACGCCCGGTAGAGGCGTGACCCCAGGGCCAGCCGATGGGTATGTGATCCCGGCTGGTCTTTCCAAGCGGGTATTCCGAACGTCAGAAGCTCGAAGTTTCAGCTGTTCTGTACAATCTGCGGTCAGGAAGATTCCATCAGTCGGCAAAATTCAGCACATTGCCGCGTCATACAAGATATCGTTTGATCGCACCCAAACCGCCGTACTGGACCGCCAACACCATCACCACCGGGTGATCCCGCAGGAAACGCCCTCAAACAGTTTTACTCATCTAGAAAAACCTGTATAAAAATGGCATATTTAGTCGTCATAGATAGCTTATGCCAACCCAAGGTCCCGGACTGCCTGGACAATCGGACGCTGGGAACCAAAGAACAACCGGGCCCGCCACCACTCACACCAAATGTAGGCCCGTCGCCCCGCTGCGGATACTTCGCAGCGGGCACAATTCCCCCCAAAAAAGGCGCGGCCTCAGGATGCGACATTTTGTCATGTCTTTCGTTACGGCACCCCGTTCGTACTCTGATGTGGGGGAGAGCAGTCCTAATCGTTGCTAAGGGAAGCTCATTGATGATGAACTGGACCGATCTTACAAAAGACTGGAGCGCGGCCTGCGAACGCGCAAAGCGGCGTTTTCCGAACTTGCGTGACAAAGACATGATGCGCGTGTTGAAGGATCGAAAAGGATTTGAAGCCTATTTGGCCGAACGTCACCAACTTACAATGAATGAGGCGCATGAGGAGGTCGAAGACTTCCTGTTCACCGAAGGGCTGAACCGTGAATTCAGCAGTGCCGCTTTAAGCAAGTGATGTGACCCAAAGGATAGTCGCGTCTTCGTCACTGACGGAAATCACATTGTGGCCCATGCTGCCGTCGTAATAGGCGCTGTCGCCCCTGCGCATCTCCACCGGCTCATAAAACTCGGTGTAAAGCTTGACGACACCGGTCAGTACATACATGAACTCTTCTCCGTCATGGCGCACCCAGCCGTCAAATTCCTCCATTGATCTCGCGCGGACCCGCGCACGATAGGGCAGCATTTGTTTCTTGGTCAGGGTTTCGGCCAGCAACTCATGTTCATAAGTGGTTGTGGCGTGCGCCGTGCCGTCGCCCAGACGGGTTATCGCCATACGCCCGATCACCTGATCGCGCTGGGGCGGCGTGAAAAGCTGCGGAACCGAAATCTCCAATCCAGTCGCAAGCTTCTTGAGCGCGTCGTAGGTCGGCGACATCTGCCCGTTTTCGATCTTGCTGAGGGTCGAACGTGCCAAACCGGCCTGACTGGCGGCTTGCTCCAATGTCCATTCCCGTGCTTTGCGCAGCTCTCTCACACGCGCGCCAAGGTCCAACGGTTCAACTTCGGTGTGTTCGCCAGAGTTGCGGGCAATTCGGATCAGAGATTTGGGATCTTGAGTGCTCATGACCCTTCTATAGGCCCGGCCAGCCACGCTTGCAACGCGACAGGCGGCGCGATAGCCAGAGGCCATGTTGTCAATCTTCGATCAGGGGGCGCCTGCGCCCTGCCCCACGCCTTTCAATCTGGCAGCTCATGTTCTGGGCTGCGCGGATCAAGCCCCGGATAAAGTGGCTTTGTCAGTCTTGCGTGAAAACGATACGCAGGATTGGAGCTTTCGCAATCTGAAAACAGCCGTGCTGGGCACCGGCGCGGGGTTGCTGCGGGCAGGATTGAAACCCGGAGATATCGCCCTGATGCGGCTGGGCAATACTGTGGACTTCCCGATTGCCTATCTGGGTGCAATTGCCGTGGGTATCGTACCGGTGCCGACATCGTCGCAACTGACAGAACCCGAAACCGCCAAAATGATCGACGAGCTTTCTCCGGCGGCCATACTGCACGATCCGGATGTTGCCTGTGCCTCGCATTCCAAGCAGATCAGGCTGGACGAGTTGAAAGCGATGCGAAACCTGCCCACGGCAGGTTTTGACATGGGCGATCCGGAACGTATGGCCTATGTCGTCTACACCTCTGGAACTTCGGGCAAGCCTCGTGCCGTGGCCCATGCCCACCGGGCAATCTGGGCGCGGCAGATGATGGTCGATGGCTGGTATGGTCTGCGCGAGACCGACCGGCTGTGTCACGCGGGGGCTTTCAACTGGACCTATACGCTGGGCACTGGCTTGATGGACCCATGGACCATCGGTGCGACGGCCCTGATCCCGGAACCCGGCACCGAAATCAATGCGTTGCCTGCCTTGCTACGCCAGCATGGCGCAACGATCTTTGCTGCGGCTCCGGGGGTCTTTCGCAAGATAGTGCAAGGGCACAATCGGATGGAGCTGCCAGACCTGCGCCACGGATTATGCGCGGGCGAGAAACTGTCGCGCGCCCTGCACGAACAGTGGCTGAATGCCACCGGCACCGAGCTGTTCGAAGCCTACGGCATGTCCGAATGCTCTACCTTCATTTCCTCCAGCCCGGACCATCCTGCGCGCGGCGACGCACTGGGACAACCGCAACCCGGGCGTCGAGTGGCGATCCTTGGTCCGGACGGTCCGGTGCCACAGGGGCAGGAAGGTACAATTGCCATTCACCGCTCTGACCCCGGGTTGATGCTGACCTATCTTAACGCACCCGAGGACGTTGAAACGCGGATGCAGGGTGAATGGTTTCTGACTGGCGATCAGGGGGCCATGGCAGTGGATGGCCAGATCAGCTATCTGGGCCGCGACGACGACATGATGAACGCGGGTGGCTATCGCGTGTCCCCGGTCGAGGTCGAAGCCGTTCTTGCCCGCTATCCGGGCATAACCCAAGTCGGCGCAGCGGCAGTCGAGGTCAAACCGGACACATTTGTGATAGCGGCCTTTTATACGGGCCCGGAAAAGCTGGACGATACGCCGTTGCGCACCTATGTCGAAGCCAACCTGGCGCGGTACAAACAGCCTCGCGCCTTCATCCATTTGCCTGCCCTGCCAACCGGCGGAAATGGCAAACTCCTGCGCCGGGCGCTGCCGGCCTATTTCGAGGCACCAACAAAATGACCCAGACCGTCAAGCTCGATATCCTGTCCGATCCGATCTGCCCGTGGTGCTATATTGGCAAAACCCATCTGGACAAGGCTCTGGCCAATGTGCCCGACCACCCCTTTGTCATTGAATGGCATCCGTTCCAGTTGAATCCTGACATGCCGGATGCGGGTATGGATCGGCGCGAGTATCTTGAGCGCAAGTTCGGCGGCAAGGACGGCGCGTTGCGCGCCTATGCGCCGGTGGTGGAACATGCCGAAAAGGCCGGTCTGAACATCAACTTCGAGGCCATGAAACGTACCCCCAACACGCTGGACGCCCATCGCCTGATCCACTGGGCAGGGATCGAGGGCAAGCAGAACGAGGTGGTGGATGCGCTGTTCGACGCCTATTTCGTGCAGGGCCGCGACATCGGCGACCACGAGGTGCTGGCCGACATCGCAGACAGCACCGGAATGGACGCAGCCGTGGTCATGAAGCTGCTGAAATCCGACGCCGACCGCGAGGATATCCGCAACCGCGATGCTCATTCTCGCGAAATGGGCGTCAGTTCGGTTCCGACCTTCATTGTCGCGAACCAACATGCGGTGCCGGGCGCGCAACCTCCTGAAATGTGGGAGAAAGTCATCGCTGAGATCATGTCTCAACTTGAGGCTTCTCCTGCAGAATAGCACAGAGGTCTGTGCAAATTTCCAGTCTGGCCTATGCCGACCCGCCGTGATAGCGCGAACGGGTTAGGAGTGCTTCATGGCCAATCGCATGTCGAAGGCGGAATTCATTGCGCTGATTGCAATGATGTTCGCCACCATCGCCTTTTCGATCGATTCAATGCTGCCTGCGCTGCCCGAGATCGGCGCGCAGCTCAGCCCAGATGATGTCAATCGGGCGCAACTGATCCTGACGTCTTTTGTGTTGGGGATGGGGATCGGAACGTTTTTTACCGGCCCTCTCTCAGATGCTCTGGGACGCAAGCCAGTTATTTACGGTGGCGCAGCCCTTTACATTGCGGCCTCAGCGGTTGCCTGGGCCAGCTCCTCACTGGAACTGGTATTGATCGCACGTGTGGTTCAGGGGTTGGGCGCGGCTGGCCCACGCGTGGTAGCCATGGCGATCATTCGCGACTTGTATTCGGGTCGCGAAATGGCGCGGATCATCTCTATTGCGATGATGATTTTCACGTTGGTACCCGCAGCCGCACCGATGCTGGGCGCGGGTGTGATCGCATTGTTCGGCTGGCGCGGGATCTTTGTATCGTTCATTCTGTTTGCGTTGGTCATCATCTCTTGGATGGGCGTTCGCCTGCCGGAATCTCTGGCACGAGAAAACCGTCGCCCCTTCCGCTTTCCGCTGATGCTCTCGGCCACGAAAGAAATGTTTACCCATCCGACTGTCCGCCTTTCGATCATGGTTCAGACGCTGTGTATGGGGGTGCTGTTCACCATGCTGACAATGGTTCAGCCAGTCTATGACGTAATCCATGACCGTGCCGACAGCTTTCCATTCTGGTTTGGGTTCGTGGCTTTGATGTCTGGGTCGGCCAGCTTGTTGAATGCAGCACTTGTGGTGCGTGTGGGCATGCGCCGGATGGTGACATGGGCGCTGGGGGGACAAATCCTGATCACCGCTTTTGTTATGACGCTTAACACCATGCACCTTTCGCCGGACGCCTCATTTGCACTGTTTGTATTCTGGCAAACCATGGTGTTTTTCATGGCCGGGGTAACATTGGGCAACCTGAACGCCATCGCGATGGAGCCGATGGGGCATATTGCCGGAATGGCAGCCTCGGTCATCGGATCCATTTCGACGGTTTTGGCTGCGGCTATTGCCGCGCCGATCGGGTTGCTTTTCGATGGGTCCATCGCGCCTTTGACATTTGGCGTCCTGAGCATGTGCATTCTGGCCTTCGGGCTAATGCTGCATATGGGCCGCGTCGAAGAGCGTCTGCCAGCCTGATCTGTGCGACTCGTCAGAAACACGTTACTCTCGACCTGAACCGAGCGGAGGGCTTCTGATGCGTGAATACTATGATCTGGGCAGCTATTCCTGTCCGGTAACGACCTCGGTTCCCGAGGCTCAGCTGTGGTTCGACCGCGGCCTGAACTGGACCTATGGATACAATCACGAAGAAGCCGTGGTTTGTTTCCAGCGCGCAGCTGAACATGACCCCCAATGCGCCATGGCATATTGGGGCGTCGCCTACGCGGCGGGACCGAATTACAACCTACCATGGGACTTGCAGGACGAGCAGGGACGCAGCAAGGCGCTGGCGCTGGCTTATGATGCCACGCAAAACGCACTTCGATTGGCTGACGGCTGCACGCCTGTTGAGCAGGCACTGATCCGGGCTCTTCCAGCGCGATACCCGCAGCGGGATCCGGCCGAGGACATGCACCTTTGGGATCACGATTTTGCCGAAGCGATGCGCGCGGCGTTCGCTGCGCACTCCGATCACCTTGACCTGCGCACACTCTTTGTCGAAGCGCTTTTGAACCTGACGCCCTGGAAAATGTGGGATCTGAAAACCGGCCAGCCTGCTGAAGGCGCCGCAACGCTTGAGGCTCAGGAAGTATTGGAAACAGCCATGGCCAGCGATCCGGCCGCCATGTCGCATCCCGGTCTGCTGCATCTATATGTTCACCTGATGGAAATGTCGCCCACCCCGGAAAAAGCCCTGAAAGCCGGTGATGTCCTGCGCACATTGGTACCTGATGCAGGCCACCTCGTTCACATGCCGACACATATCGACGTCCTCTGCGGCCACTACCACAACGTGGTGCATTGGAACGAAAAGGCCTCGGATGCCGATCTGAAGTATTACGAACGCGAGGGGGCATTCAATATCTACACCGGCTACCGTCAACACAACTATCACTTCGCCATCTACGGCGCGCTGTTTCTGGGGCAAATCGAACCTGCCCTGCGCGCCAATCAGGGTTTGTGGGAAACGACGCCCGAAGAAATGCTTCGTATCGAAAGCCCCCCCATGGCGGATTACTTCGAAAGCTACATGTCCATGGGGCCGCACATCCTGATCCGCTTTGGTCGCTGGGAAGAGGCCAAGGCGCTGGAGCTGCCCTCCGATCCGGATCTCTACCGTACCCTGACGGCCACGACCCACTACGCCCGCGCCATCGCACGTGCCGCTAGTGGTGATGTTGCCCATGCCGAAGCGGAAGAGAACCTGTTTCTCGCAGCCAAGGAATGCGTTCCGGAAACGCGCAGGTTGCACAACAACCGCGTGATAGACCTGCTGGAAATTGCCCGGGAAATGCTGCGTGGTGAGATCGAGTACCGAAAGGGGAATTTTGAGATCGCTTTTGCCCATTTGCGCCGCTCGGTCGAGTTGGATGACACCCTGCCATATGACGAGCCCTGGGGCTGGATGCAGCCCACCCGCCACGCGCTTGGCACGTTGCTGTTCGAACAAGGTCATACGGCAGAAGCAGAGGCTGTCTATCGCGAAGATCTTGGCCTTGGTGGCTCGCTCAGCCGCGCTTCGATCCATCCCGACAACGTGTGGAGCCTGAAGGGGCTGTACGATTGTCTCAAAGCCCGGGGGGAAGATGTTGAAATCCTACAGGTCAAACAACGCCTGGATCTGGCTCTGGCCCGGGCAGATCGGGCGGTTGCAGCGTCCTGTTTCTGCGCGCAGGCCGCAATGCATGAATGAGGTGTGTTGGATCGCGCTGCCACGCGATGCCTCCGGCGGGGATACTTTCAGCCAGATGAAGCTGGGATCCCTTGTTCATCTGGCCGCAATGATCTCGGCCGAGACGCACTGCATGCGGCAGGGGCAAAGCCCAAATCCCACAGCTTAACCTGCCTTGGCCTTTTTCTTTTCCGCGACCACTTTTTCAGCAAGGTCGCGGGCAATCGCAAAGGCCCCTTTGATCTTGTCGCTGTCTTTCTTCCAATCCCGGCGCACGACGATCTTGTTATCCTTGACCTTGGCCATGCCGCGCTGGTTTTGAATGAACTCGACCAAACCTTCTGGTGATGCGAACTTGTCATTGTGGAACTGGATCGTCGCCCCTTTCGGGCCGCCGTCCAGCTTGGCAATGCCCGCCCGTTTGCACATGGCTTTGATGCGCACGACCAGCATCAGAGTGTTAACCTCTTTCGGCAACTTGCCAAAACGGTCGATCAACTCCGCAGCAAAACCCTCCAGTTCAACCTTGGTCGAGAGCGATGACAGGCGGCGGTAAAGGCCCAGACGAACATCGAGATCGGGTACGTAATCCTCGGGAATCAGAACCGGCACGCCCAGATTGATCTGCGGGGCCCACTGGTCATCAGCATCTGACAGCCCCTCCATTTCACCCGCTTTGATCTTGGCAATCGCCTCTTCCAGCATGGATTGATAAAGTTCATAGCCGACGTCACGCATCTGGCCGGACTGCTCTTCACCCAGCAGGTTCCCCGCGCCGCGAATGTCGAGATCCTGAGAAGCCAGCGTAAACCCGGCGCCCAACGTGTCCAGCGATCCCAGGACACGCAGGCGTTTCTCGGCCGTGGCGGTCAGCTTCTGGCGTGGTTTGGTGGTCAGATAGGCATAGGCACGAGTTTTCGAGCGCCCAACGCGACCCCTGATCTGATAGAGCTGCGCAAGGCCGAACATATCCGCGCGGTGCACAACCATCGTGTTCGCCGTCGGAATATCCAGCCCGCTTTCGACAATCGTTGTAGCCAGCAGCACATCGTATTTACCGTCATAGAACGCGTTCATGCGATCATCGAGCTCACCGGCTGCCATTTGCCCATGTGCAACCACATAGGTCAGTTCCGGCAGCTGCTCTTTCAAAAACTCCTCGATCTCGGGCAGGTCCGAGATGCGTGGAACGACGTAGAAGCTTTGGCCGCCACGATAGTGTTCGCGCAGAAGCGCCTCTCGGATCGTGACCGCGTCGAATTCGCTAACATAGGTTCTGATTGCCAAACGGTCGATTGGCGGGGTGCCAATGATCGACAGGTCGCGCACCCCGGTCAGCGACAATTGCAGCGTTCGTGGAATCGGGGTCGCGGTCAGTGTAAGTACATGGATGTCACTGCGCAGTTGTTTCAGCCGTTCCTTATGGCTGACACCGAAATGCTGTTCCTCGTCGATGATCAGCAGACCCAGATTGTTAAACCTTATGTTCTTGGCCAGCAGCGCATGGGTCCCGATCACGATATCCACCGTACCGCGCGCCAAACCGTCGCGGGTTTTCTGGGCCTCTTTCGCCGAGACAAAGCGCGACAATTGCCGAACCTCCAGAGGAAACCCACGGAACCGTTCCCTGAAGCTTGCTGCGTGCTGGCGGGCCAGCAGTGTTGTTGGTGCCACGACCGCCACCTGCACGCCGGACATGGCGGCGACAAAGGCGGCGCGCATTGCCACCTCGGTCTTGCCAAAGCCGACGTCACCGCAGATCAGCCGGTCCATCGGCGCGCCGGAGTGCATGTCCTCCATCACATCCGAGATCGCGCTCAACTGGTCGTCGGTTTCCTGATATGGGAAACGGGCGCTGAACTCTTCCCATGCATGCGGAGGTGGGTCCATTACCGGAGCTTTTCGCAAGGCACGTTCAGCCGCGATGCGGATCAGCTTGTCGGCCATCTCGCGGATGCGTTCTTTCAGCTTGGCTTTCTTGGCCTGCCATGCGCCGCCGCCAAGTCGATCCAAGAGACCTTCGTCATGGCCGTATTTCGACAGCAGTTCGATGTTTTCGACCGGCAGGTACAGCTTTGCATGCTCGGCATATTCCAGCAGCAGACATTCATGGGCGGCACCGGCGGCCGTGACGACCTCCATCCCCATGTAACGACCGATCCCGTGGTCAACATGCACCACCAGATCACCGGGGCTGAGGGATTGGGTCTCGGTCAGGAAATTTTCGGCCTTGCGGCGCTTCTTGGGTTGGCGGATCAGCCTGTCGCCCAGAACATCCTGTTCGGCGATCACCGTCAGGTCGGGGGCCTCAAAACCGTGCTCCAGCGCCCAGACGGCAAGGTGCAAGCCGCGCTTTCCGATACGCGTGCCATTTGTTATCGGAATCGCCTCGGCCAGACCTTCATCCTCGATCAAGCCAGTCAGACGTTCGCGCGCACCTTCCGAATAGGACGCAATCAGCACCGGACCTTTGTCGAGCCTGGCTGCAATGTGGCTGGCCAAAGCACCGAACAGGCTGATGCTTTCCTGCTGACGTTCGGGGGCAAAGTTGCGCCCGATCCGCCCGCCCGCATCGATGACACCCGGACCCGACGCCTGCGGCAAGGGGCTGAACTGCATGACACGCCGATCTCCGACGGCCGCCTCCCACGCGGCATCATCGAGATACAGCAGGCCCGGAGGTGTGGGTTTGTAGACCGTATCCATACGGGATCGGTTTTCCAGCGCCAGTCGCCTGGTTTCATATTGATCGGCAATCGTGTCCCATCGGGCCAGTCTGGCCGGTGCAACCTGATCATCGACAGTGATCGTGGCATCCGGCAAATAATCAAACAGCGTTTCAAGCTTGTCGTGGAAGAATGGCAGCCAATGTTCGATGCCCTGATGTTTGCGACCGGCGCTTACAGCCTCGTAAAGCGGATCATCGGTGCCGGCAGCGCCGAATTCAATGCGATAGTTCTGGCGGAACCGTGTGATGGCCGCGTCATCCAGAATGACCTCGGACACCGGAGCAAGTTCGACCACGTCCAGCTTTTCGGTCGTGCGCTGAGACACGGGATCAAAACGGCGCGCGCCGTCCAGTACATCTCCGAACAAGTCCAGACGGACAGGGCCCGATTCACCCGGCGGGAAGATGTCGATGATACCGCCGCGAATGGCATAATCGCCCGGCTCCATCACGGTGGGGCTTTGCGTGAACCCCATGCGCACCAGGAAGTTGCGCAGCGCGGTCTCGTCAATGCGCTGATCGACGCGGGCGGTAAAAGCCGCCTCGCGCAACACGTCTCGCGCCGGGACGCGTTGGGTAGCCGCATTCAATGTCGTCAACAACACGAATTTCTGCGGCATCTGGTGAACCAGCGCAGCCAGCGTGGCAACGCGGGCCGCCGAGATATCCGCATTGGGGGACACCCGGTCATAAGGCAGACAATCCCAGCCAGGAAACACGAAGACCGGCATGTCGGGGGCAAAGAAAGCCAGCGCAGCGCGCATCGCCTCCATCCGCTTGTCATCTCGCGCGACATGGGCCACCGGCCCGTTGCTGCGGGCGATTTCGTTCAGCACAAGCTGCGCGTCAAACCCTTCAGGGGCGCCGCCAACTGTCACGTGGTTCGGAGCCTTCATCGCCTCGCCTTTCAGATTTTGCTATCCCAGAACGCCAATCGAGATGTTCTGATACATGCCCCAGAACGAAGTGACCAGTATCGAGATCATGCCTATGATCTGGGTATAAAGCCGACAGCGCGCAATGGTTTTCGAAACGGAGTCGAGCGTCAGTTCCTGCCGCCGCAATCGTCGTGCATGCACGATGTTCACCAGCAGAACAAGCGTCAATGGAAACAAAAGCAGAAACACGGCCTGTGCGAACTCGACCCCATAGTAGAACCCCAGCGTGGCCAAGCCGGTGAACAAAAAACACCCAAATGCCAGTAAGATGGTGCCGGACATGTCGACGATCAACAGTATTCGGTTGGTGTGTATGCGAACGATGTCCAGAAGGTCGATCTCGACCTGCCCGCCAATGCGTCGGGCACGAACCACCAGATCGTAGGGAATACCCATCACCCAGTGGCTTGCCGATGACCAGACAACCGCCAGCACGATCCAGAACCAGAGATTCGAGAAGCTGCGCATGTCGATGACTTCAAAGATCGAAGAGTACCAGTCCAAACCCAACCCTTTATTCAAACCTCTCAGAGAGGTTCTGCCACGCTGCCGCGTCCATTGATACCCTTGAGACCTTTGTGAATTCATGCCACCCAATGCACAAATGTTCAAGGAGAACGCGCCATGAAACCGACCATTGCACCCTATCCCATGACCCGCTTTCGGCGTGCCCGTCAATCTCAGGCAATTCGCGGGCTTGTGCGCGAGAACACCTTGACCACGGATGACCTGATCTGGCCCGTTTTCGTACGCGACGGTGAAGGGATTGAAGAGCCCGTACCCTCGATGCCGGGCGTGGTCCGCCGTTCGGTGGATCTGATTGCAAAAGCGGCCATCGAAGCGCAGGCGCTTGGAATCCCCGCGATATGCATCTTTCCCTATACGGATTCTGCGCTGAAAACAGAAGACTGCGCCGAGGCCTGGAACCCTGACAACCTGTCGAACCGGGCCATCCGTGCGATCAAGGCGGCAGCCCCTGACATCGCGGTGATGACAGACGTGGCGCTGGACCCGTACAATATAAATGGTCATGACGGTTACGTCGTCGACGGCGAGATCGTGAATGATCAGACCATCGAAGCGCTGGTCAAGATGACCCTTGCCCAGGCCGACGCCGGAGCCGACATCATCGGGCCGTCGGACATGATGGACGGCCGGATCGGGGAGATGCGCCGCGCATTGGAAGGCGCCGGGCATCACAACGTGATGATCCTCAGCTATGCCGCGAAATATGCCAGCGCTTTTTACGGCCCCTTCCGCGACGCCGTCGGCGCGTCAGGCGCGCTGACCGGTGACAAGAAAACCTACCAGATGGATCCTGCCAACTCGAACGAGGCGTTGCGCCTGATCGAGCGTGACCTGACCGAGGGCGCGGACATGGTGATGATCAAACCCGGAATGCCCTATCTGGATATCTGTCGTCGTGTGAAAGACAGTTTCGGCGCACCCACCTATGCCTACCAGGTCTCGGGCGAATACGCGATGATCCAGGCTGCCGCCCAGAATGGCTGGATCGACGGAGAAAAGGCAATGCTTGAAAGCCTGCTGGCCTTCAAGCGCGCAGGATGCGATGGCATCCTGACCTATTTCTCACCTCAGGTTGCCCGCATCCTGCAAGGCTAAAACCCCGAAGAGTCGCAACTTTTCGCCGACAAATCCCCTTCAGCGGGCAGCTTTCCCGTGACACATCGCCCTAATCGGCGTATCCTTGCCAGCAAGATCGGGATCACCCGACATATCAGGCACAGTTACAGAGAAAAAACCATGAGCAGTTCCAACTCCCCCCGACTGAACCGTCGCGGCTTTGCCTTGGGCATGGCAGGCCTGACCCTGACCGCTGCCTGCGGCAACGGCGTCGGCAATTCTAACTCGGCCACGATCGACGCCCGCGTCGATGCCACGCTGACCGAGATGTACAGCCGATACCCCAACACCGTGGAAATCGCGAACAAAGCCAACGGCTTGCTTGTCATGCCATTGATCACCGAGGCGGGGTTTGTATTCGGCGGCGGCTATGGCCGCGGCGCGTTGCGTATCAACGGCGCTACAGTCGATTACTACTCGGCCGTCAAAGGCACCGCCGGATTGCAGATCGGCGCTCAGCAATATGCGCATGTGCTGTTCTTCATGACAGAAGATGCGCTGAATGATTTCCGTCGTTCAAGCGGTTGGACCGCCGGGGCCGACATCGGATATGTGGTCAGCGATCAGGGCGACTCGTTGTCGACCGACACCACGACTCTGCGCAGCCCTGTTCTGGCCGCGATCTTCGGGCAAGCTGGCCTTCAGATCGGCGCAACCGTCGAAGGAACGAAATACACCCGCATCATTCCATAACCCGGATTACCACTTCCCCCACACACGGCCCCGTCGCAGCGCAACACTGCGGCGGGGCATTTAATTTCAACCCTCTCCGCGCAGGTTCTTGCCGCGTTCCTCTTTCGGTCAGACCGACCATCCTCTAGTCTCAGACCAACGTTCACTTAATAAGAATCTGGGGCAGTAATGGGTCTTGTTTTCCGCTGGCTGGTGCGCATCGCGTCGGGTCTGATCATCCTGATCCTCGCCGCTATGGGCCTTGTCTATTTTCTGGCCAGCCAATCCCTGCCGGACTATGACCAAACGCTTGAGGTTGACGGTTTGACCGCCCCGGTCGAAATCGTACGCGACACCGCCAACGTGCCACATATTCTGGGCCAGACCGATCCCGATGTGTTTTTTGGATTGGGATATGCCCATGCACAGGACCGACTGTGGCAGATGACGGTCATGCGCCGTACCGCGCAAGGCCGTCTGTCTGAGGTTTTTGGCCCGCGCACGCTTCACATCGACAAGCTGCTGCGCAGATTGGACCTTTATGGGCTGGCTCACCGCTCGGTCGAGGTGCAGGACGATTATACCAAGGCCGCCTTGCGTGCCTATTCCGCCGGGGTCAATGCCCGTCTGACCGAGATCAACGAAGAGGCGTTGGGTCGCGGCGCACCTGAGATGTTCCTGTTCAACGCTCCGGTCTCACCCTGGCAACCGGGTGACAGTATCGCGATGATCAAGCTGATGGCGCTGCAACTGTCAGGTCACCTGACCGATGAAGTTCTGCGTGCGCGCACGTCGCTGATGCTGAACAACCCCGATCGTCTGGCGGATATCCTGCCCGACGTTCCCGGGCCCGGCATCGCGGCGTTGCCGGAATATGCCACGCTGTTCCCAAATCTTCGGCGTTATGCGGCGGGAACGGATATTCCCGAAACACCTCTTTCACCCCTTCCCAAACGTGGTCTGGCCGGAGCGTCAAACGCCTGGACCGCCGCGCCGTCACGTTCTGCAAGTGGCGGGACTCTGTTGGCCAACGACCCTCATTTGGGTTTCACTGCTCCCGGGATTTGGTACCTGGCGCATCTCGATCTGAAAAAAGGCGGTGTCATCGGGGCCTCGATCCCGGGTGTGCCCGCCATCATGACAGGACGCAGCGACCGGTTGGGATGGGGACTTACATCCTCGTATCTTGACGATCAGGACGTTCATATCGAGCAGCTCAATCCTGACAACCCCGAGGAATACCTGACCCCGACCGGCTTCAAGGAATTCCAGACCCGCCCTTCGATCATAGAGATCAAGGGTGAGGCTCCGGTTACGCTGACCCTGCGTTGGACGGACAATGGGCCGGTGCTGCCGGGCACGGACTACAAGCTGGAAACCATCACGCCGCCGGGCCACGTGGCATCTCTGTCCTGGACGGCGCTCAGCCCGCAAGACACGTCGATGTCGGCGTCCATGGCTCTGATGAACGCCGACAACGTGGAACAGGCCATCGCGGTCGGTGAACAGTTCATCGCGCCTTCTCAGAATCTGTCGCTGGTCGACAAGACGACGATTGGGATGAAGCTGATCGGCGCCATGCCACGGCGTGATCTGCAAAACCAAAGCCGTGGGCGTATCCCATCGCCCGGCTGGATCGAAGCCAATCGCTGGCAAGGCCGCCTGCCCTATGCCGACAACCCGGATTTCGTGGCCCCCGTCGGCGGTGTTCTTGGCAACACGAACAACAAGATCATCGACCGCCCGTTTCCGGAGCACGTCTCGTATGAATGGGGTGATACGCAGCGCGTGCATCGCTGGGAACGCCTGATGCAATCGCGCGAGGTGCATACCCGCGACAGTTTTATCGAAGCGCAATTGGACACGGTCAGCTTTACTGCGCGGTCCCTGCTGCCGCTGATCGGTGCCGATCTGTGGTTTACCGGGGCTTCGGCCCCTGAAGGAACTCTGGAGCGTCAGCGCCAGATCGCGCTGTCGCTGCTGGCGGACTGGAACGGTGAGATGAACGAACACCTGCCCGAGCCGTTGATCTATGCGGCCTGGCTGCGTGCGCTGCAAATCCGGCTGATCTCGGACGAGCTTGGGCCACTGGCCAGCGAATACAAACATGTCGAACCGCTGTTCATCGAGCGGGTCTATCGCGAAATTGACGGCGCTGGTGTCTGGTGCGACGTGATTCAAAGCGCACCGGTTGAGACTTGCACGGAAATGGCACGGCTCGCGCTGGACGACGCGCTGATCTGGATCTCCGAACGATATGGCAGCGCGCTTGAATCTCTGCGTTGGGGCGACGCGCATCAGGCAACTCATGATCATCCCGTGCTGGGATCCGCCCCCATATTGCGGTTTTTTGTTAACATTCACCAATCGACCAGTGGCGGCGACAACACGCTGCTGCGAGGCCGCACGTCGGGCGAAGGGCCGGATCCGTTCCAGAATGTGCACGGCGCCGGGTATCGCGGGGTTTATGACTTCGCCGACCCCAACAGCTCGGTCTTCATTACGGCGACCGGGCAATCGGGTCATTTCCTGTCACGCTACTATGACGATCAGGCGCAGTTGTGGCGGCGTGGCGAATACATCCCCATGTCACTGGATCTTGATCTGGCCCGCGCCGCGGCTGTCGGAACAACCAATCTGATCCCGCGATAATCCGCCTATTCGGCAAGTCCCCGCCCCGATTTTCCACGCCTCGTGGCGCCCAAGGTCAAATTCGCCTAACATTATCGGACTGATTATGTGGGACCAAAGGGGGACGAGTATGGCCAGTATTCGGGATGTCCTAAATAATCTTGCGCGCGACTACGCAATCGCATGGAGCTCTGGCGACGCTGACGCAGTTGCCGGTTTCTTTGCACGTGACGGGCAGATCACCTTCAACGATAGCGAACCAGCCAAAGGACGCGAAGCAATCGCCAACCTGGTGCGCGAATCTTACGCCAGTTTTCCGGATCTGGAAGTGCGCTGTGACATGATGCGAT
The DNA here is from genome assembly GCF_059612005.1 of Ruegeria sp. CDSA141. Classification (NCBI taxonomy): domain Bacteria; kingdom Pseudomonadati; phylum Pseudomonadota; class Alphaproteobacteria; order Rhodobacterales; family Roseobacteraceae; genus Ruegeria; species Ruegeria sp. CDSA141. The sequence goes on along the minus strand of NZ_JBXWPT010000001.1, from coordinate 636,419 downwards.
GGGCCGGAACTCGTGCCATTTTCGTCTGGACGCGCGAAGGGCACAATGCCGAGACCGGCAATCACGTTGTCACGCGTGGATGGGAGGAATGGGAACTGACGCCGGACTACCTTGTACAATCATCAACAGGCTGGTTCGACGCGGATGACTATCAACGACAGATAGACGGGGCCTGACCTACCCCCCGTTGGATGCGCTTTCTATCCTGTAGTGTCGCGGTATCCCCTGAGTGACCCGAGCCCAGTCAGATGCCTGCGCCCTCGCCTGATGCGCATCGAACGCTTGCTGATCTGCAAACACTTCTGACACGTCGAACCGACCCGGCCTGCTCTGATCCTCGATCACGTCGAAAGAAATGCAGCCCTCTTCCGCGCGGGTCAGTTTTACATGGTCCGGCAACGCCGCGCGCACCTCTTCCAGCCGGTCCGCAGGCACATCGATATGGCCGTTCAGGAACACTCTGTGGTCCGGCTTGTCAGACATATCCAGTTCCACCGCTAATTCTTCAGCGCCTCGAACTGAGCCGCTTGTTTCTCGGTCCACAAAACGGTGATACGAAACCCGTCTTCGGTTTGTTCTTCGTTGCGTACAACATCCTGACGGAACAGCCAGGCCCGCTTGTTACCGTCAGCGAAAGACAGGTCCAGAACTGCCTCACGCCGTGCACCTTGCAGACGCATCGCGATCTCGGACAGCAAAGGTGCGATCCCTTCGCCGGTTACAGCAGAAATGGCAAAAATCTCAGGATCTCGTTCCGCGCGCGCCAGCGTCGCCTCGCGCTCATCGGCGCTCAGCAAGTCTATCTTGTTCCAGACCTCAAGCCGGGGCCGCTCGTCGTCGACACCCAGCGAGGTCAGGATCGCCTCGACATCCTGCGCCTGCGCCTCCGTTTCCTCATGGCTGATATCACGCACATGGACGATCAGATCGGCCCCCAAGACCTCTTCCAGCGTCGCCCGGAAGGCCGCCACAAGCTCGGTCGGAAGGTTCGAGATAAAGCCCACCGTGTCTGACAGGATCACTTCGGGACCATCGGGCAATTGCACGCGGCGCATGGTTGGATCCAGTGTGGCAAACAGCATGTCCTTGGCCATCACCTCGGCCCCGGTCAGGTGATTGAACAGCGTGGATTTGCCTGCGTTTGTGTAGCCCACGAGTGCGACGATTGGATACGGCACCTTGGCCCGGGCGGCCCGGTGCAATGTCCGGGTCTTGACCACCTTCTGCAACTGACGCCGCAAACGCACCAGTTGCTCGTCAATGGCACGACGGTCGGCTTCGATTTGGGTTTCACCGGGTCCGCCGACAAATCCCAAACCACCGCGCTGACGTTCAAGGTGGGTCCAGGCCCGTACCAGCCGCGTCCGCTGATAGCTGAGCGCCGCCATTTCGACCTGCAACACCCCTTCCCGCGTGCGGGCTCGGTCGCTGAAAATCTCAAGGATCAACCCGGTCCGGTCGAGGATCTTGACCTTCCATGCCTTTTCCAGATTGCGCTGCTGCACCGGTGTCACCGGCCCGTCGATCAGAACCAGCTCAACTTCGTTGTCGTGAAAACGCTCACCAAGTTCTTCAATCTTGCCGCTGCCGAACAAATACCCGGCCTGCGCGCGTTGAAGTCGCACGATTTCGGATCCGATCACATCCAGATCGGGCAATGCAGCGGCCAGTGCGACCGCCTCTTCCAGCGCCGGTTCAGGGACACGGCGCTGTTCATCTGATTTGATTTCAGGATGCAGCACCCAGGCCCGGGTGCGCATCCGGTCATGTTCCATCAAGAGGCGTCTTCGCCCTCATACAGATTGATCGGCTGCGACGGCATGATGGTCGAAATCGCGTGTTTGTATACCAACTGCGACTGTCCGTCGCGGCGCAACAATACGCAAAAATTGTCGAACCAGGTAATAACACCCTGCAATTTCACCCCGTTGATCAGGAAGATCGTTACCGGAACCTTAGCTTTCCGTACATTGTTCAGGAAGGCATCCTGAAGATTCTGTCTGTCCGAAGCCATATTTTTATAATCTCGCCATTGTTCTTGCTACGCGCTGCGGACCAACGCGCTCCCTCCGGCAGAGTATGGAGTGCTACGCACAGATATTCCAGATGAAAAATCAGGCGTTAGCGACCGCAAGTTGCACCCGGCTCAATCCCGCCAAAGCGACGGGGTGATCAGGGCAATAATCGCCAGCGTTTCCAGGCGACCTACGACCATCGCCGCGCACAACGTCAGTTTGGCACCAGCGGAGAGGTCGATCAGGCGAATTGGAACGTCCGTGGCTAGGTCGATCAATGGTCCCGTCGTGCTGAGCGTGGCAACGCTGAGCACCATGGCCTGTTCGAACCCGGACCCCATCGCCGCCAGCAGAAGGTTGAACACGGCAAGGGTCAGTGCAAAGAGCATCAGGAAGATCCAGGCGATGAACGCCCCGTCGCTTTGAATGCGACGGTTTCCGCCCCCTGCACTGCTGATGGACGAAGGATAGATCAGGCGATCAATCTCACGCGCGCCATTCAGATACAGGGCGAAGACCCGTAACAGTTTGACCCCCCCGGCCGTTGTCGCAACCCCGCCGCCGATCAATGCCAGCCCCATCAATAGCAAACCAGGCGTTCCCAAACCTGACAGTTGCTGAGCGTCGTTCCAGTTCGCGCTCTCGAATCCGGCTGTTGTCAGGAAGGCGAGAGTGGTGAACAGCATCCCCCAGATGACTTGCAACGCTTGCAATGGTTCCAGTTGCCCACCGATTTCTGTCACGCCCGCAACAACGCGGAAGAACAACAGGATCGCGACAGCAAGTACAATCATCAGGCCAATACGAAATTCTGGGTCCGCATCCAGACGGGAATAACCCGTTGTGGCTGTATCCTTTGAAAAAGTCAGGCGCGAGAGCGCGAAGAACAGGAACAGGAACAGAATGGCCTCGCCCGTAAAACCGGCCTGCGCCCCCTCCATCCCACCGACCGGTGAGATGCCGGACGTGGCCATAACTGCCATTGCATGACACACAGCCGTCAGACCGACTTCGCCAGCAATCAGCAGAAGAACCCAGATCACGGCAGTCAGCCCGACATAAACCGGTGTCAGGGTCTTCGCGACACGGATCAGACGACCACGCGGATCCACGCGTTCGCTTTGCGCCACACCCGACACCGGGCGCCCCGGTTGCCCACTGGCAGTGACCTCGAACCCGCCAAGCGACAGTGGCGCAAGTATCGCGGCGGCAGCGATCCACATCAGCAAGCCCCCCATCCAACCGACCATGGCGCGCCACAAATGCAGCGGGGCCGACAGTCGGGCCGGGTCAGGAAACAGGTCCGCCCCGGTGGTTGTCAGGGCACTGACCATATCGAAATAGGCGTTCAGGAAGATGGTCGTTCCAAGTGCATCGTGAAACGGGATCGCAAGAAAAATGGGCAGGAGGGTAAAACAGGCCAACATCACCGCCAACTGCCCCAACGTCCCGCGCCGGGGTATGCGGTTGGAGGACGCCATCGCGATCGTAGCGACCAGAAACAAACCCAGAATCCCGGAATACAGAAAGGACCGTGACGTGTCGTGATCGTCCAGTGCCAGCGCGTAAATCGCCGGAATCCACATGGCCAGTGACGCTATGCCCCAGATCAGCAGAAATAACGGCAACCGCCGCAACAAACCAACCCGTTGTGTCCTCGCATGCGCCATCAGAAGAAATCGATTGAAACCTGCATCAGGCGTTCAACCTCTGGCACGTCCTTGGCCATGGCAAAGATTGCGACCACATCTTTTTCATCGATCCGCAGGCTGCCGGTCGGTCGCAGAACTTCGTCTCCCTTGCGCACCGCGCCCACAAGCACACCCTCGGGGAAGTCGATATCGCGCAGCCGTTGCCCGGCCATAGGCGAGGTCGACAGAACCTCGGCCTCGATCACCTCAGCCTCGGCGTCCCCGATTGAATAGACCTGACGCACCCGCCCATGGCGGATGTGTCGCAGGATCGAGCTGACGGTTGTCGCCCGCGGATTGATATAGGCATCGATCCCCAGAGGCCCCATCAGGGCCACCATGCTGGGGTCGTTGATCAACGCAATCGCCAGAGCACACCCTTCGGCCTTGGCACGCACCGCGGCCAGCATGTTCGTGCGGTCGTCATCCGTAACCGCCAGCATCGCATCGGCCCGCTCGATCCCTGCTTCGCTCAGCAACCCTGCATCCAGCCCGTCGCCATGCAACACAATCGTCCGTTCCAGAGCTTCGGCGGCGAGTTCAGCGCAATGACGGTCGCGTTCGATGATCTTGGCCCGCACACGGCTTTCGCGTTCTTCCAGGGTTCTGGCCACTTCCAGCCCGACATTTCCGCCGCCCACGATCACCACACGATCCTGCCGCTTCTGCGCCTTGCCAAACACCTCCATGGTGCGATCCACGTCCTTGACGTTGGTAAAGACATAACACTCGTCGCCCACAAACAGCTGATCTTCCGACTCGGGGGCAAACAGCGTGCCTTCGCGCCTCACCCCAACCACAATGGAACTGAGGGTCGAGAACAGATCCGTAAGCTGCCGCAACGGTGTGTTTATGATCGGGCAATCCTCTTCCACCCGCACTCCCAGTAGCTGCGCCTTGCCATCCATGAAAATCTCGGTGTCAAAGGCGGATGGGGCAGACAGGCGGCGCATGGCGGCGGCGGCAACTTCGCGTTCGGGACTGATCACCACATCAATCGGCAGATGATCACGACGGTAGAGATCCGAGTGAATTGCCTCCAGATAGGATTTCGACCGCAGGCGCGCAATCTTGCGCTGGATCGAAAAGACCGAGTGCGCCATCTGGCAGGTGACCATGTTCACCTCGTCCGAATGGGTGGCGGCAATGATCATGTCTGCGTCACGCGCCCCTGCCCGTTCCAGCACGTCCGGGTAACTTGCAAACCCGGCAATCCCCTGCACATCCAGCGTTTCCGTCGCCCGCCTTACGAGGTCGGGATTGTTGTCCACGACGGTAACATCGTTCAGCTCGCCCGAAAGATGCCGCGCGATCTGCCAGCCGACCTGACCCGCACCGCAAATAATGACCTTCATGCTTCTGGCCCTTCTGCCTGAAGGGATTGAATGACAGATGCCCCCAAAGCGGTCAATTGAATTGTCATCGCAGCCCAGCTGCGGCAAGATAAGCATATGAAAACGCTGTTTCCTATGCTGCTACCTCTGATGGTATTGTCTTCTTGCGGACCGCTTTCGCTCTACTATCGCGAGGGTGAAACCGTATCGCGCCTGCAAAAAGAGACCACCCAATGCCAGCTCAAGGCGGTCAAAGAGGTCCCGGTCGCCAATCAGATCCGCCAAAGCCCGCCAACCTACTGGCCCGGGCGCACGTATTGCGACGGCAGAGGTCGTTGCTATCAATCGCCCGGCTGGTGGCAGCCTGGCAGGGTCTATACCGTGGATGTAAACCAGGGCTTGCGCAACACGGTCGAAGCGCAATGCATGGCCCAGAAAGGGTTTCGACCAGTCAGCCTGCCGCCGTGCAAGCAGAACGTGAAATCACGCGTGCCCGCAACCCGCACCACCACTTTGCCGCCGCTCAACAGCGCCTCGTGCTTTGTGAAATTCGATGACGGCTCATTTCAGATCATAACGCCCGGTCAGGCCGGCTGAAGCCTGATATTTTTCGTGTGCGCGGCCTGCACTTTCAGATTGGGTCAAGCCCAACCTGAGACCGTGCGACCGGCAGACTATTCTGCCGGTTCAGGTTCATCAATTTGCGCAACACGCGCCCCGGATTTGTTCGAAGTCACCACACCCAGCGACTTCAACTTCCGATGCAATGCGCTGCGCTCCATGCCAACAAAGCTGGCCGTGCGACTGATATTGCCGCCAAACCGGTTGATCTGAGTCAGCAGATACTCTCGCTCGAACGCCTCGCGGGCTTCGCGCAGCGGCAATGTGGCCAGTGCGCCAGACAACACAACACGACCGGTCTCTTCAGCCTTTTCTTCTTCATTGGGTAGCTCGCGCGCCTCAATCGGGCCGGATCCATCGCCCAGGATCAGAACACGCTCGATCAGGTTCTTGAGCTGGCGCACGTTGCCGGGCCAGGTCATTGTCTGCAGAAGGGCAACGGCCTCTTCCGACAATTCTCGGATCGGCAAACCCTGGGTTTCGTTGCACATCTCAATGAAGTGCTGCGCCAAAACCGGAATATCTTCGCGCCGATCTTCCAGTGACGGAACTGCTATCGGGACAACATTCAGACGGTGGTACAGCTCTTCCCGGAACCGCTCGGCGGCGATTTCCTCATCAAGATCCTTGTTTGTCGACGAGATCACGCGAAGGTCCACGCGCACCTTGTCACTTCCACCGACGCGCTGGAATTGCTGATCTACCAGCACTCGCAGGATTTTGGATTGAGTGCCAAGGGGCATGTCGGCAACTTCGTCAAAATAGACCACACCACCATGTGCCTCTTCCAACAGTCCGGATTCCACGCCACGTTCCGCCGATTCCCGACCAAACAGAACCTCTTCGACACGCTCAGGCTCGATCCCGGCACAGTTTACGGTGATAAAAGGCCCGTTGGCGCGGTTGGAGTGGGCATGGATGTACCGCGCTGCAATCTCCTTGCCGGAACCTGCAGGACCGCTGAGCATCACGCGGCCATTTGACTTGGTCACCTTGTCCAACTGCCCCTGCATGGCGCGGAACGCAGCGGATTTGCCGATCATGTCTGAATTGTTGACTTCTTTCCGCTTCAGAGACGCATTTTCGCGACGCAGGCGAGAGGTCTCCATCGCACGGCGGATCACCACCATCAATTGGTCAATGTTAAAAGGCTTTTCGATAAAATCATACGCGCCCTGCTTGATTGCAGCGACGGCAATTTCGATGTTGCCATGGCCCGAAATGATCACCACCGGTACATCCGGGTTGTCACGTTTCACTGCTTTCAGGATGTCGATGCCATCCATGCGGCTGTCTTTCAGCCAGATATCCAGGATCAACAGCCCCGGCGGTTCAGAGTTGATTGACGCCATGCACTCGTCCGAGTTGGCCGCCAGCCGGGTGGAATAGCCTTCGTCCTCCAGAATGTCGGACACCAGCTCGCGAATATCGCGTTCGTCATCTACGATCAGAATGTCACTCATCTTTGGCCTGCTTTCAGTTTGTTGGTTCTAATTGCCTGCTTCTGTGGCGCTGCCGTTGGGGACATAGTAACCCCCGGCAATCGGATCACGGCCATCGCGCCAAAATGGTCCTGTCCGTCAAATACGGGCGCGTCCTCGAGGGTCAGCGCGCCGCCATGCTCTTCAATGATCTTCTTGACGATGGGCAGGCCCAGCCCGGTCCCTTCGTCACGTGTCGTTACATAGGGTTCAAACAGCCGTGCCCGATCCTCGGGCAGACCGATCCCGTTATCTGCAATGGTGATGACCGTACCCGCATCATCACTGGTAACCGCCACTTTGATCTGTGGCTGAAGGTTGTCGGGAGCCCCTTTTTTCATAAGAGTTACAATGGCTTCCCCGGCATTCTTGATAAGGTTGGTAAGCGCCTGGTTCAGCATGGTTGCATCCACATCAGCCATGATAGGCTGTTGCGGCAGATCGGCATCGATCAGCACATCCGGTTGCCCAGCCTGTTGCAACAGGACCGCCTCACGCACCAGATCAACAAGGTTCTCTTCCCTGCGTTCAGGTTCAGGCATCCGTGCAAACTTCGAGAATTCATCCACGATGCGACGCAGATCGTTGGTCTGCCGCACAATCACGTTGGTCATCGAATCCAGACTGCTGCTATCTTCCTCGTCCAGCTTGCGCGAGAACTTGCGCTTGATCCGTTCCGCGCTCAGCTGAATCGGGGTCAGAGGGTTCTTGATCTCATGCGCGATGCGGCGGGCCACATCGCCCCAAGCCGCCATCCGTTGGGCGCTGACCAGATCGGTTACGTCATCAAAGGCAACCACATATCCTTCCAGGCCCCCGTCTTCTCCGCGCCGGATGGCCATACGGACCAAAAGGTTCTCAAGCCGCCCCTTGCGGGTCACCTTGATTTCTCCCTGAACGGCCTCTTGCCCGCTGTCTTTCAGACTTTCAAACAAGGGCAAGAACTCTGGCACTGCAATGCCAATGGCCAGATGCTGCTCGCCCCGGGTCCAATCCAGCAACCGCTCGGCAGAACGGTTCACGAATGTGATGCATCCTTCCGGATCTACGCCAACGACACCGGACGTGACCGAGCTGAGCACCGAGTCAAACAGACGGCGTCGGCTTTCAATCTGCCGCGTGTTCTCCAACAACGTATCCCGCTGCCCTTTCAACTGCCGGGTCATCTGGTTGAAATACCGGCCCAGCATCGCGATTTCGTCATCGCTGGCTTCTTCAATAACCTGAACGCTCAGATCACCGGCCCCAACCCGCTGTGCCGCAGTGGTCAACCGTCCCACGGGACGCGACAGCCGTTCGGCAAACCACATGCCCAAGGACATTGCCGCAAGGATTAGGATCAAGGCAAAGCCCAGATACAAAAGACCGAACTCGAACAACACCCTGCCCCGTTCACTTTCAAGCTGCTGGTAGAACTTTGCCGTTTCCTTGGTATCGTCCAGCAGGGTCAACAACTGTCCGTCCACCTCGCGGCTGACATAGAGGTAGCGGTCCAGAAAGGCTTTGAGAGGGACCAGCGCACGGAACTCATTGTTGGGCCAGTCGGCAATGATCAGCAGACCCTTGTCGGCGACTTCAGCAATCTGCTCGGCGGTTGGGGCTTCGTAGTTGAACAGGTAGGACCGATCGCCACGCGATTTGATTTCGCCACCGCCGTCGATGACATAGGCTTCGCGCAGCCCCCGTTGAATCTGAGCCTGCCCCTGCGCCAGAACTTCGCGCAGTTCTGCGTCCGAGATATAGAAATCCAGCGATCGCGCATTATCCAGATATCGCGCCAGAACAGACGCGTCTTGTGTCAATCCACGACGGTGTTCCTGTTCATAGGCTTCTGCTGCGGTCAGCGAAGATCCCACAACCTGGCGCACCCGGTCGGAAAACCAGCCCTCAAGGCCGATGTTGACGGTCAATCCGGCAAATATCGCTACGGTTACCGTTGGAACCAGCGCTAGCAGTGTAAACGCCCCGATCAGGCGCAAATGCAGGCGCGAGCCCGCCGATTTCGCCCGACGTGCGGCAATCAAGCTGCCAACCTGTCCAAGCACAAGTGCTGCAACAACCAGAACGTATACAAGGTCGGCCAACAGAATCAGTCGCAAGGTTGGAGCTGTCGCGCCAAGATCAAAGGGACCGATAACAAGGTAAGTGGCCAGCGCCAGAACGGGGCCCATGAGGACCAGCCCCAAAGTGCCAAAATTGCGCAGTTTCCGTGATTTACTCCATCGACTGATCGATGGGATCATCCCGCTCTGTGCTCGGGTTGCCACTGTCTGCCCTCATCCTGATGTGCCGCTTGCGCGGCTTACCGCCATATATCGTGATCTTTTCCCAACAGATGCCGGGATGCCACGGTTTGTGTGGCGATATTACATCAGTTTGCGTCGACGTGTCACCTGAATATCGAGATCAGTAATCTTTTTTCGCAGCGTATTTCGGTTGATTCCCAAAAGATCGGCACATTTCGCCTGATTTCCGCCAGTTGCATCCAGTGCGATTTCGATCAGTGGGGCCTCAACTTCACGCAATATGCGCTGATACAGACCCGGGGGAGGCAGAATGTTGCCATGCAGATCAAAATACCTCCGCAAGTGACGCTCGACCGAGGTCGACAGCTTTTCGCGTTCTCCACCGCTCAGGACCGGTTCTGCCTCGGGTTGGCTGCCCAGCACCATTTCCACTTCGGTTTTCGAAATTTCATCAGCCCTGCTGGTCAGACCCAACCGGCGCACGGCATTTTCCAGTTGCCGTACGTTCCCAGGCCAGGAATAGCGCCGCACCAACTCCACCGCCTCGGGGCTGAGCCAGCGCTTGGTGCCGTTTTCCCGCTCTTCCCGCGTCAGAAAATGCTCGGCCAGCAACGGAATGTCGTCCACCCTTTCTCGCAATGACGGTACGTGGATCGTGGCCCCACACAGACGATAATAAAGGTCCTGGCGGATACGTCCGTTCTCCATCCCTTCGGTCAGGTCTGTTTGGCTGGTGGCCATGAAACGAGGAACGTGATCGCCCGGTGTGTCCATCATGCGCACGATGCGCGCCTGAACTTCATCCTCGATATTTGCGATTTCATCTATCAACAGCGTGCCGCCGCGAACCCGCGCCATCACGCGCGCCGGGCCTTCCAGATCGCGCAGTTCAGCAGCTGTGACTGTGACAAAGGGCAAGGTTCGACGGTCGGAGAAATCATGAATAGCCCGCGCAATCAGTGACTTGCCCGTGCCACTTTCACCAGAAATCATGACCGAGAGATCCGTGTTCATCACCCGTGCGACCAATCGGTAAAGGGCCTGCATCACCGGTGTACGCCCGACCAGAGGCAGCTCTTCGGGGCGCTCGCTTGTGCCTTCGGATGGCACTGGCTGGGCACGTTGTTTCTGATCCAGCGCCCGAGCCGTACGTTTCATCAGATCCGGCAGGTCGAACGGTTTGGGCAGATAGTCGTAGGCGTCCGCCTCAGTTGCCTGAATCGCCGTCATGATAGTGTTTTGTGCGGAAATCACGATCACCGGCAAACCGGGGCGGTCTTCGGCAATCTTCGGCAGCATCTCAAGACCGTTTCCATCCGGCATGACCACGTCCGAAATCACCACGTCCCCCTTCCCCTCGCTGACCCAGCGCATCAGAGTGGTCAGCGAAGAGGTCGCGTGCACCTTGCACCCGGCACGCGTCAGGGCCTGCGTCAGAACAGTGCGGATCGTGCGATCGTCGTCCGCAACCAGTACGGTGCCATCCATCAGGTGCTCTCCTTCATGTCGTCGATTGTATCTCGCGGCGCGCGGCGCAGCGACAGTTTGAATACCGTACGCCCGGGAACGGATTCGGCCGAAATCCAGCCGTCATGGTCCGATATGATCTTGCTGACCAGCGCCAACCCCAGGCCGGTGCCGTTTTCCCTGCCGGATACGAACGGATCGAAAATGTCGCCACGGATGTTTTCAGGCAGCCCCGGACCATCGTCGATAATTTCGATCTGCAAGGGCAGCGAATGCCCTGACCCGTCGCTGCGACGCAGCCGGAAGGAATGTTCGAAATAGGTGCGCAGACGAATCGTTCCACCCTGCGGTCCCGCCGCCTCGGACGCATTCTTAAGCAGGTTCAGGACCACTTGCAAAAACTGGTCCGGGTCTCCATAGGCCAGCGGCAGCGACGGGTCATAGTCTTCGATGATCGTCATATCCGCACCAAACCCCAGCAACGCGGACCGTCTTGCGCGATCCAGCACATCGTGGATGTTGACCGGTTTGAAGTCCGGTTTCTGCAGATTGCCGAATTGCTCGACCTGTTCCAGCAACTTCACGATCCGGCGGCTTTCGGCGACAATAAGGTCAGTCAGTTCAAGATCTTTCGGCGGTATATTCATGCTAAGCAACTGCGCGGCACCGGTGATCCCGGCCAGCGGATTCTTGATCTCATGTGCCAGCATCTCGGCCATGCCGATGGCGGATTGTGCTGCCGACTTGACCGTGTTTCCGCGCGTCATCCGACCTGCCAGCTCGCGAGGCGAGATGATCATGATCATGGAACCCGGATGCCCAACCAAAGGTGCAATCTGCAACGCGCATTGCAGCGGTGCCCGGCTACCCGATCCCACATCCACATCATTCACGAACAAAGGTGTGCCCTGCCAACGGGCGCGCTCAAATGCCTCTTCCAACGGTGCGTCCACGGCAATCTGATCCCACACAGGATGGCCGATCACCGATTTGCGCGACGCGTTCAGAAACCCCTCACCCGCAGCATTCACATCGGATATCCAGTCCTTTTCATCAATAATGAACGCCGGAACCGGCAGCGAGTTCCAGATGCTGGTGTCAGAATTCATGCCGCCACCTCGTCCGTGTCGCTGAGCGCACCCGCCAACAGGCGCAGCACTTCCCCCGGATCGCGTGACGTTAGGACCGCCCGGCGCAGAGGCGCAGGTGTTGCGGCTTCGTCCATGTACCACCCCAGATGCTTGCGGGCGACACGCAGACCCAGATCGGTGCCGTAGAAATCCAGCATCGACTGATAATGCGCGCAAACCATATCAATCAGATCATGACCGGTCGGAATGTCAGGTGTCTCGGCCCCGTACAGGTCGTGACAGATTTGTGCCAACAGCCAGGGCTTGCCCTGAGCTCCACGGCCAACCATAACCCCATCCGCGCCGGACTGGCGCAACGCGGTTCGCGCGGCGGCAGTGTCCACGATATCTCCGTTCGCGATGACCGGGATCGATACGGCCTCTTTCACCGCCCGGATCGCCTGCCAATCGGCGTGACCCTTGTAGAACTGACAGCGTGTGCGGCCATGGATCGTGACCATCTGAATACCCGCGTCTTGAGCGCGACGCGCCACGTCGGGCGCGTTCAACAGATTGTCGTCCCATCCCAACCGGGTTTTCAGCGTCACCGGCAGATCGACCGCGCCCACCACGGCCTCAATCAGTGCAAGCGCGTGATCTGGCGTTTTCAGAAGGGCCGAGCCGGAGTAACCGTTTGTTACCTTCTTGGCGGGGCACCCCATGTTGATGTCGATCACACGCGCGCCACGGTCGGCGACCTGACGGGCCGCCTCGGCCATCCAATGCGCCTCGCGACCTGCCAGTTGTACGGCGGTGTTTTCCATGTCCGCGGACAGTTCCGCCCGCTCCCGCACGCCGGGTTTGGCCTGCACCATCTCTTGACTGGCGACCATTTCACTGACCACCATGCCCGCACCAAAACGCATCACTAGATCGCGAAACGGGCGGTCGGTGATTCCGGCCATGGGCGCCAGCAAAACAGGCTGCGCGACTTCCTTGTCAGAAAGATGCAAAGTCAACGTGCTTAATCCTTGGGCAGTTGTGGTTTTGATATCGTTTTCTGCGCATGTGAACAACAAATCAGCACGTAACAAGCCCGCAAAATCATCATTTGCCTGTTTTTTAATCACATAACCATGGGTGATTGCCTCTGCATTCACCTCCGCCTAAACAATGCCCATCACGAGGAGAGCGTGCACATATGACAACCGCCGCCATCATAGTTGCCGCCGGTCGCGGGTCGCGCGCCGGGGGTGGCGTGCCAAAGCAATGGCGTAGCCTTGCGGGTCGGCGGGTGGCCGATTGGACGATCCAGCGCTTTCGCGGACAGCTGGATCACATTGTTCTGGTGTTGTCCGACGAAGATAGCGCCGCATGGGAAGAATTTCGTGAAACCGACCTGATCCTTGCCTCGGGCGGAACGGATCGCGCGGGATCGGTGCGCAATGGATTGGCCGCACTGGCCGGCCTGAACGTGCAGCGCGTTTTGATCCACGACGTGGCAAGGCCTTGCGTCACACCCCGCATCATACAGGACGTTCTGAACGCCCTGGACACATGTCCGGCGGCGGCGCCCGGGCTGGCGGTTACAGATGCGCTGTGGATCGGGCATGAACAGGTTGTGACCGGCACGCAGGATCGCAGCAACCTGTTCGCCGCACAAACTCCGCAAGGGTTTCACTATGACGCCATCACCGCTGCCCACGCTGCCCATCCCGGCGGCGCGGCAGATGATGTCGAGGTTGCCCGAGCCGCCGGGCTCGATGTCTGCATCGTACCGGGCGATGCTGACAATCTGAAAATCACTTGCCCCGAGGATTTTGCCCGGGCGGAACGCATAATGGAAACGGACATGGATGTAAGGCTGGGCAACGGGTACGATGTGCACCGTTTTGGCGATGGAGATCATGTGATCCTTTGCGGTGTGAAGGTGCCGCATGACCGCGGGCTGCAAGGCCATTCGGATGCCGATGTCGGGATGCACGCAGTCACCGATGCGATCTATGGCGCGCTCGCTCAGGGGGATATCGGACAGCATTTCCCACCTTCGGATCCGCAATGGAAAGGCGCAGCCAGTGAGATTTTCCTGCGCCACGCGGTCGAGCTGGTAGAACAGATGGGATACCGTATCTCGAACGTCGATTGCACGCTGGTCTGCGAATATCCGAAAATTGGCCCGCATTCAGAAACCATGCGGGAAAAGATGTCTGACATCATGAACCTGCGCGCAGATCAGGTTTCGGTCAAGGCGACAACGTCCGAGCGATTGGGCTTTACCGGCCGTAGCGAGGGCATCGCCTCGCTCGCCACAGCCTGTCTGGTGAAGGCATGAATATCGCACAGATGATCGGTACGGTTGGCGGCGTTGGCTATATGCGCCCCGCCCCCGGCACCTGGGGGTCGCTGGTGGCCTTGCCGATGGCCTGGGTATTGCACACGCTGGGTGGTTTCCCGTTGCTGGCGATCGCAACGGTTGCAGTTTTTATCGGCGGCCTCTGGGCCACGCGGGTAATGACCAGGGGTCAGGATGACCATGACCCGTCCGAAATTGTCATTGATGAGGTCGCAGGCCAGTTCATCGCGCTTTGGGCGATTTCCTATCCGTCATGGGCGCATGGAATCGACATTGCCGCGCTCTGGCCCGGCTGGGTTGCTGGGTTCATCCTGTTCCGTCTGTTCGACATCACCAAACCGGGGCCCATTGGCTGGGCTGATCGCCGCGGAGATCCGATGGGCGTGATGCTGGACGACGTGATTGCGGGTGTTTTTGCAGCCATCGGCGTGATGGTTCTGGCAGGTATAGCACACGGAGTTCTGGGGCTATGAACGTGACAGACCTGCTGGACCGCGCCAAGGCGCAAGGCGTGATGATCGCCACCGCCGAAAGCTGCACCGGCGGCATGGTCGCTGCGGCCCTGACTGACATTCCCGGCAGCTCTGCCGTCGTGGATCGGGGTTTCGTCACCTACACCAACCAAGCCAAACAGGACATGCTGGGCGTTCAGGCCGAAACGCTGAACGCGCACGGTGCGGTTTCCGAAGAGGTTGCCCGCGAAATGGCAGAAGGCGCGCTGCGCAATTCACGAGCGCAACTTGCCGTCTCGATCACCGGTATTGCCGGGCCGGGCGGGTCCGAATTCAAACCTGAAGGGCGTGTGTGTTTCGGGCTGGCCGCCGAGGGACAGCCGACGCATGTCGAAACCGTCGAATTCGGCGCAACCGGTCGCGATGCCGTGCGGCGTGCGGCGCGCGACCACGCCTTGGGCCTGCTGTACACGGCCCTTTCCGCAGACGCCTAAACTTTCAGCACATGGCCCCTGAAACCGCTTCTTTTGAAGTCAGTTGAAAAAAGGCTGCCAAAACAGGCGCTTTTTTTCGCCTTGCCTCTTTTTTCTCCAACCGACGGTGGATTGAAACAGCCCACACCGCTCACACAGCGCCGATCTGTGCCGAGTTTCGACGGACCGGCGCACTCATTCGGAAGGGAGAATGGCCCATGAACGGAGCAGATACAGCCTGGATCATCGTTGCAACCGCATTGGTCCTTTTCATGACATTGCCAGGCCTCGCCCTGTTCTATGGCGGCCTCGTGCGTGCCCGAAATGTCCTCAGCGTGTTCATGCACTGCTTTTCAATTGCCTGTTTGATGAGCGTCCTTTGGCTGGTCGCAGGGTATTCCATCGCGTTCGGCCCCGGTGAAAGCGGACTTTGGGGTGGTTTGGGCAAAGCCTTCCTCAACGGCGTCGACGTGGACAGCCTTGCAGGAACCCTGCCCGAGATCCTGTTCTTTGCCTTTCAGATGACCTTCGCCATAATCACTCCGGCGTTGATTGTGGGCGCCTATGTCGAGCGTGTGGGTTTTGGCTTTGTCCTGACCTTCTCGGCCCTTTGGATGCTACTGTGCTATGCACCGGTGGTGCACTGGATCTGGGGTGGCGGGATGCTGGCTGATGGCGGCATTCTGGGCGAGATCGGAGTGCGCGACTTTGCTGGCGGCATCGTGGTGCATGAAACCGCTGGTCTGGCAGCCCTGATCATCGCGGTTATCCTCGGCCCTCGGCGTAACCGTACCACGCCTCCGCATAATCCCGGCTATGTCATGATCGGTGCCGCAATGCTTTGGGTTGGCTGGTTCGGTTTCAATGGTGGCTCGCAACTGGCCGCCGATGGCGGAGCAGCGATGGCCCTGACCGTAACGCACCTGTCCGCTGCCACCGCATCCCTAAGCTGGGCCCTGTGGGAACGTATCCGTTTTGGCAAGGCCTCGATGGTTGGTCTGGTCACGGGCACAATCGCCGGTCTGGCCTCGATCACGCCCGCTTCGGGTTTCGTCGGTCCGGTTCAGGCCCTGATCATTGGCGCGGTGGCCGGCGTTCTGTGTCAGGAAGCCGTCAGCGTCGTGCGCAACAAGCTGAATATCGACGACACGCTGGATGTGTTCGCCGTGCATGGCGTCGGCGGTATCTTCGGCACGATCATGATCGCCCTGTTTGGCCTCGGAACCTGGACCGCGCAGTTGGGTGGGCTGATTATCGTGGGTGCCTTTACGGCAGTTGTCACGTTTGTGTTGGTCAAACTGGTTGCACAGATCACGCCACTTCGCGTAGACGCCGAGACCGAGACAAATGGCCTCGACCTCTCGGTACATGGCGAGCGGGCCTATGACATGAGCAGTTAAGCCCACCTTGGCTGCCCATCGCCCGTAAGGGCAAAAGCGGACCTCTTGGGGGTCCGCTTTTCTTTTGTCCAATCCCTCTCGACTCCGGCACAAGGGTCGGGCTATCAGCCCGCAACGTGTTTTCAGCCCCGAGGTTTGCACCATGATCCCCAGTTCCTTTCCCGACAGCACCGAAATCGCCCGCCTGACCGCGCGGATGTTGCTGGAGATCAAAGCCGTGCATTTCAATGCGCGCGAACCGTTCACGCTGGCCAGCGGCCTGCCCAGCCCAACATATATCGACTGCCGCAAACTGATCTCGTACCCGCGTATCCGCTCGACCCTGATGGATTTCCTGACCGTCACAGTAATGCGCGACGCAGGCTTCGAGGCGTTCGACAACATCGCAGGCGGGGAAACGGCGGGGATCCCCTTTGCCGCCATGGTCGCCGAACGCATGGCCCTGCCCATGACTTATGTCCGCAAGAAACCCAAGGGCTACGGCCGCAATGCCCGTATCGAAGGCGCGATGAGCGAAGGCGAACGTGTACTGCTGGTCGAAGACCTGACAACCGACGGCGGCTCGAAACTGTCCTTTGTCGACGCGATCCGCGAAACCGGTGCTACTTGTAGCCATACTGCAGTGATCTTCTATTACGGCATCTTCCCCGAGACCGAGAAGACACTGGGCGATCACGGGGTTCAATTGCACAGCCTTTGCACATGGTGGGACGTTCTGGCCGAGGCCAAGGCGCAGAAAACCTTTGACCAAGAAACACTTGACGGTGTCGAGGCCTTCCTGAATGACCCGCGCGGATGGCAGGAAGCCCATAAGTCGTGACCTCAAGCCTGTGGGCGAATTGGGGATAGTTGATATTCGAATCGTCCGAAATCGTGCCTATCTAGGCGAAAATTGCAGTTACGACACCAAATGTTGCGATAACCTCACTGCCGTGCAAAACTGGACGGAAGTTATCCCCATTAAGGTGGGCAGTTATCCCGAGGCCGGGGGTGGTTATCCCAACTTACCCCCATTCATTTGCAGATAGCCTGAACCGGGGCTTCGCGTGTAGAACCTCGGAACGGGCAGCGGGGACAAAAATGAACGAGATTAGCAGCATCGAGCAGGCAGCGGCACAGATTCAGAACGCCGAAACCATGCCGCATTCCATTGAAGCCGAACAACAGCTCCTGGGTGCGATCCTGACCAATAACGACCTGTATGACCGGGTCGCCTCGATCATCGGGGCTGAACATTTCTACGATCCGGTCCATGCCCGGATTTACGAAGTGGCCGCGGCCCGTATCGCAAAGAATGCGCTCGCCTCGCCCGTAACGCTCAAATCGTTCATGGCCGAGGATGAGGGCCTGAAAGAACTGGGCGGTCCCGCCTACCTGGTCAAGCTGGCCGGTGCCTCGATCAGCGCATTCGCGGTGCACGACTATGCCCAGATGATCTATGACCTCGCCATCCGGCGCGAATTGATCCGGCTGGGCCGCGATATCTCGGACAAGGCGGCGCGGGTCGATATCGCCAGCGAGCCGAAAGAACAGATCGTCGAGGCCGAGCAACTGCTTTATCAGCTGTCCGAGCAGGGCCAGACCGAGCAAGGCTTTCAATCCTTCCTCAAGGCTGTCACCGAAGCCGTCAACGTCACCAACGAGGCCTACCAGCGCGGTGGCGGCATGGCTGGGATTTCCACCGGTCTGGCCGATCTGGACAAGCAATTGGGCGGGTTGCACCCGTCCGACCTGATCATTCTGGCCGGGCGCCCATCCATGGGTAAAACCTCGCTGGCGACCAACATCGCCTTCAACGTTGCCAAGGCCTTCAAGCGCGGGACTAAACCCGACGGCACCGAGGGTGCGATAGATGGCGGCGTGGTTGGCTTCTTCTCATTGGAGATGAGCGCGGAACAGCTTGCAGGCCGGGTTCTGGCCGAAGCCTCGGAGATCTCGAGCCACAAAATCCGTCAGGGTGACATGACCGAGGCCGAATTCCGCCGTTTCGTGGATGCGGCCAAGGAACTGGAAGCCTGCCCTTTGTTTATTGACGACACCCCGGCCCTGCCGATCTCGCAACTCGCCGCCCGTGCGCGACGGTTGAAGCGGACGCATGGGCTTGATCTGCTTGTCATCGACTACCTCCAGCTTTGCCGGGGCATGGCCGACAACCGCGTCAACGAAATCGCCGAGATTTCGATGGGCATGAAAGCCATCGCCAAGGAACTGAACATCCCGGTGGTCGCCCTGTCCCAGCTCTCCCGTCAGGTCGAAAATCGCGACGACAAGCGCCCGCAACTCAGCGACTTGCGGGAATCAGGATCGATCGAACAGGACGCTGATGTGGTTATGTTCGTGTTCCGCGAGGAATATTACAAGGAACGGGAAAAGCCCGGCGATCACGAACTGGAAAAGATGGAAGATTGGAAGCAGGCGATGGAACGTCTGCACGGTAAGGCCGAAGTCATCGTCGGCAAGCAGCGCCACGGCCCTATCGGTACGGTCGAATTGTCGTTCGAGGCACAATTCACCCGCTTTGGCAATCTGGTCAAACCCTGGCAACAGGGCGGTGAGATCGAGGGCTATTGATCGCGGACTGAACGCCCGCCCAAGATGCTACACGCCAAGCACTTTTGTGTTTCCCCCCCCCGGTGTTAAAGTGGCGGTGACGTTCAGCCAGAATGCACCGTTCCCGCCCGGAGACCAGCAGAATTGCCCGCGATTATTTCGGAAATAAGATATCGCAACGGCCCGAACTTTGCTCCGGACGGAGATTTCATTGAAATCCGTGTCCCCACCGGAACCGATGTCACCGGATTGCAGGTTGATGTTTACAACGCCAACGGCTCGGTACGCAGTTCGACAGATGTCGACACCGGAACGATGACCAGCGTGGGCGGGTTCGACTATTACGTGATCTCCGCCCGGATCAATCGATTGGGGGCAATTTCATTGTCAGACAATGGTTCGGTTCTCAGCTTTGTGTCCTTTGACGCTCAGGTGACTGCGACCCAGGGGCCAGCCAATGGCCAGACCTCGACCCAGATAGGCAGCAACGGGACTGACGATACCGCGTCCTTGTCATCGAAGGATGGGGTTAACTTTGTAGAAGACCCCAATCCCAGCCCCGGAGCCCCCTGTTTCACCTCTGGCACTCTTATCCTGACGGATCGTGGGCAAATATCCGTTCAGGACATAAGGTCAGGCGATCGGGTCATGACAACCGGTGGCAATTCGGAAGTCGTTCGTCTGGTTCTATCCCGGTCCCTTCGCCAGTCGGACCTTTTGAAAACGCCCGAACTGCGCCCGGTCTGCATCATGGCCGGGGCTTTGGGACACGGATTGCCCCGTCGAGACCTGATGGTATCGCGACAACACAGAATACTGGTCCGATCAGACATAGCGCAGCGCATGTTCGACACGCGGGACGTTTTGGTGTCGGCCATCCGGCTGACTGATTTACCGGGCGTTCATGTAAATTGTGACGCGACGCAGGTGACTTACCACCACCTTGTCTTTGACCGCCACGTGGTACTCTTTGCCGAAGGTGCGCCAAGCGAAAGCCTGTTCACCGGCCCCGAGACCCTCAAATCCCTTCCACCCGAAGCGTTGCACGAGCTCTTGCAGCTTTTTCCGGGGCTGAACCGCAATCGGGATATGGACCCTGCCTTCTATATCCCAAGTGGCAGACGTCAGAAAAAGCTGGTGGCCCGGCACATCCGGAACAGTAAGGCAATCCTGGATCAGGCCCAGTTCTAAGCGATGCCAAGATCGTCGTGGGCCCAAACCAGACAGCCTACCTCGTTTACCAGAGCGACGGATTATTTAGTGCGGAAACGCATCGCGACGGGCCTTTCAAAGGCTTCATTTCGTGACCATTCAACGCCTGACCCAACCAACCATGCGGTTGGCTGAGTTTCAGCGGCGGTTGGGCGGTGTCTTCCATGATCTGCGCAAAACCTGTTTTGCAATAGTAGGCCGGATCGCCATAGGTCAGTGCCACATCCACACCTGACGCCCGCAAGCGATCCAGACCATAAGAAATCAGCGCCTGTCCAATACCTGTTTTTTGCAAGCCCGTTTGAACGGCCATCGGCGAGAGGATGAACACATTGCGCGTATCCTGCGAAAACGTCATCCTTGAAAAGATGGCACAGCCAAGCAGCTCGTGATCCTGATGCGCCGTGCACACCAGGATATCTTCGGGAGGCGTGCTGTTGATCAATTCACGCACGAATGCACCAATTACCGCCCCCTCTTCCGACCCTTCCGACGCAGCAAAGACATCCGCAAAAAGACTTATGATATGTGATGGGTCTACGGCCAATCCGTTAGAAAAATCCATGGCTTCCTCATTGGTTGACTGTGCGCCCTCGCCTTCGCCGGGGCGGAACGATCCTGTTCCCAAGATCGCTTTAACTTTGATGTGAAAACAATCCCCGAACCGGGCAATTACAACGGAAGGTTGGCGAATCTTCTGATTTTTTGGTGTTTTCCGCCACAACAGACGAAACACCGTCAAAAACCGCCAGGTAAATGCGCCATTCCCTCTTGACCTTGGACGGCGCAATGTCATGAACAGTGCCATGAGTACTGCACGTTTGACGATCAATCTTCAGGCGCTCGCCAGCAATTGGCGGGCGCTCGACGCGAAAACCGGGGTCGAAACCGGTGCCGTGGTCAAGGCCGATGCCTACGGGCTGGGTGCCGGGCCTGTCAGCGACACGCTGGCCGAAGAAGGCGTTCGCAAGTTTTTTGTGGCTGCCGCAGAAGAAGGCGCTGTTGTCCGCCAGGCGGTTGGCCCCGGCCCGATGATCTGTGCCTTTTCAGGGCATATGGAAGGCGACACCCAATTGCTGCTCGCCAACGATCTGACGCCGTTGATCAATTCGCCAGAGCAGTTCCAACTCCACCAACAAGCCCTGCCCAACCATCCGTTCGGCATTCAACTGGACAGTGGCATGAACCGGCTGGGTCTGGAGCCCGCCGACTGGGCCGAATTGCGCCCAAAGGCTGAGGCGCTGTCACCTGTTGTCATCATGTCCCATCTGGCCTGCGCGGACGAGCCGGACCATCCGATGAACCAGCAGCAGCTTAGAACCTTCCGAGAGATGACCGAAGGTGTCACTGCGCCGCGTTCTCTGGCTGCAACCGGCGGCATGCTTTTGGGGCCAGAGTTCCATTTCGATTTCTGCCGCCCGGGCATTGGTCTGTACGGCGGCCTGCCCTTTGCGGATGCCAAACCCGTTGTCACGGTCGATCTGCCTGTCATTCAGGTGCGCAAGGTGGCCGTGGGCGAAACTGTTGGTTACGGCAACAGCTGGGTTGCGCGTCGACCGTCTCGTATCGCCACAGTCGCGGCGGGGTATGCAGACGGCCTGCATCGCGCCATCGGCGGCGGGATCGACACCTTCGCCGGCAACCAGCCCTGCCCGGTTGTCGGCCGCATCTCGATGGACCTGATCACGGTGGATGTCACCGACCTGCCCAAAGACCCGGAACGCCTGCGTATCCTGAATGGCCATCAAACCGTCGATGATCTGGCTGAAGCTGCCGGTACAATTGGCTATGAAACCCTCACATCAATGGGCAATCGCTATTCGCGGGGCTATGTGGAATGAACCCGATCACCGCGCTCGGAGGTCTGGGCCGCACAGTTCTAAGCCTGCTTGCGGCCTTTGGCCGGGTGGCTCTGTTCGCGCTTGATGCGATCTCGCATATCCTGCGCCCCCCTTTCTATCCGCGCGAATTTGGTATGGCCCTGCTGAACATCGGCTGGCTGTCCCTGCCCGTCGTCGGCCTGACGGCGATTTTCACCGGCGGTGCGCTGGCGTTGCAGATCTACGCCGGCGGCGCGCGTTTCAACGCCGAAGCCGTGGTGCCCCAGATCGTCGCCATCGGCATGGTGCGCGAACTTGGCCCGGTTCTGGTCGGGCTGATGATCGCAGCCCGCGTGACATCCTCGATCGCGGCCGAGATCGCCACGATGAAAGTGACCGAACAGATCGACGCGCTGGTCACACTGTCCACGCATCCGATGAAATACCTCACCGTCCCACGGGTTCTGGCCGCGCTGATTACAGTGCCTGCTTTGGTAGCAGTGGGTGACATCATCGGAATTGCCGGCGGCTACACCGTGGCCACGCAAAACCTGGGCTTCAACCCGGCGACCTATCTGAAAAACACCGTGGATTTCCTGGAAACCCGCGACATCGTCTCGTCGCTGGTCAAAGGCGCGGCCTTTGGCCTGATCGCAGCCATCATGGGCTGTTACTACGGCATGAATTCCGGCCGTGGCGCACAGGGCGTGGGCCGCGCCACCAAGGGCTCGGTCGAAGCCGCCGCCGTGCTGATTCTGGCTGCAAACTTCGTTCTTACGGGGGTTTTCTTCTCGCTATGATCCGGATGGAGAACGTACATAAAGCCTTTGGCGACAACCACGTGCTGCAAGGCATGACCCTTGAAATCCCCAAGGGCACCTCGATGGTCATCATCGGCGGGTCAGGCACCGGCAAATCGGTCGCCCTGAAGTGCATTCTGGGCCTGATCAAGCCCGACAGCGGCATGATCTATGTCGACGGCAAAGACGCCAGCAAGGGTGATCGCGATGCGTTTCTGGCCCGGTTCGGGATGCTATTTCAGGGCGCGGCCCTGTTTGACTCTCTGACCGTATGGCAAAACGTTGCCTTCCGCCTGCTGCGCGGTTCATTGAAGCGTCCAACCGAGGAAGCCCGCGAGATCGCCATAGAGAAACTGCGCCGCGTCGGGCTGAAATCCGACGTGGCCGACCGCTTTCCGGCGGAACTGTCAGGCGGCATGCAAAAACGCGTGGGCCTCGCCCGCGCCATCGCCGCCGAGCCCGAGATCATCTTTTTTGATGAGCCCACCACGGGGTTGGACCCGATCATGTCCGGCGTCATCAACGACCTGATCCGCGAAATCGTGACCGAGATGGGCGCCACCGCGATGACCATCACCCACGACATGAGTTCCGTCCGTGCGATTGCCGACAACGTGGCCATGCTGCACGGAGGCGTGATCCAGTGGACCGGGCCGGTCAGCCAGATGGACGCCTCGGGTGATCCGTATGTGGAGCAATTCATCAGCGGCAGTGCCGAGGGGCCGATTGAGGCGGTGAGGTGAAACCTCCTGCGCTCGACGAAAAAACTCAAAACTCATCGACGGAACTCCCGAAGTCATACGTTACACCATTGTAACTCTTGTATTTTTTTGGAGCTTCCCCATGCCCACTTCTTATTCGCGCACCCAAATCGCCCTCCATTGGGCCATTTTTTTACTGATCGCGGTTCAGTTCCTCTTTCACGAGCCGATTTCTGAGGCATGGGATCAAATCGAACGCGGATTACCCGTCTCTTTTCAAGCACCAGTTGCTCTCCATGTATTCGGAGGCCTGCTTATCCTTGCACTTGCGATTTGGCGGATCGCATTGCGCCTGACCCGCGGCGCACCATCACTTCCGGAACAGGAAACCGCCGCGATGAAACTCGCTGCTCATGCAACCCATTTCTCGCTGTATGCCTTGATGTTGCTTTTACCGGTCTCTGGCGCCCTTGCATGGTTCGGAGGGATAGAAGCATCCGCTGAAGTGCATGAAGTCATGAAAACGCTGATGCTTGTTCTGGTTCTTCTGCATATTTTGGCCGCCCTGTTCCATCAGTTCGTCCTGAAAACCAATTTGATGGCCCGTATGAGGCGGTCAGAATAACCTTCTAAACAAGCATCCTTGCACAGACGATCCAACGACGTACTGTTAGGCGGTCAAACGAAACAGAACTGGCCGCCATGACCCTCCGCCTCGCCACCCTCTCGCTGCTGATCCTCTACCCCATCGCGTGGTTCGCTCCACTGATGCGCGCAGGGTTCCTGCCGATCTTCGGCCTCTCAGAGATCAGCGTCATCACAGGCCTCCAGTCCCTGTGGAAGTCCGACGTCTTCCTCGCGCTGATCGTTACGATCTTCGCCCTCTTTGCGCCCTACATCAAAACCATCGGCACCGCCCTGATCCAATGGAACCTGCTGGACCCACGCGTTCAGCCCGCGCTCAACATCCTCGGCAAGCTGGCCATGGCCGACATCTTCCTCATCGCGCTCTACATCACTTTGGCCAAGAGCATCTCTTACGCGACCGTTGAGACCGCATGGGGCCTTTACCTGTTCACCGCCTGCATTCTGGCCTCCATCGTGCTTGGTCATATTACAGAGATGACATCCACTTCACGAAAAGCTCAGACCTAATTGATTGAAAACACAAATCTAAGTATCATGTTCATATTTCGAGCAGCAGTGTTTTGTAGTTTTCGGGTCCGCAGCGGATCGCACTAAGTCGTCAGATCACCTTCCGCTTTGGCCCGGTGTGTTCCGGTTTCAAGAAGGAGTTCGACGATCATGGCCGCCCTCCACAGTATTACATTACAGTTTCAGAATGCCTTTTTAAGATTGACCTTTTTCCTTATCTGTATGGCTGCTTTACTTGCCGTTTCAGCCACGCTTTTGTCCGCTTTGGGTGTATTGCCGTGGCTCTCGATGCAGGCCGGATTTGGCGAGGCACCGGCAAAGGATGCCGGCATGTTCATCCAGATTGGTCTGACCGCTCTGGTTCTTATGCTGGCGTTCTACCTGCCGGCCAACGCCCGAATGATGGCGCTGGAGAACAACCACCGCAAATTTGCCCTTAACATGCACGACATCGCCGAAGCGTATCAAATGGCTCATGCCGCCGATCGTGGCGGCCTGTTCATGATGTCGTCCGAGTTTGACGCCGTCAAAGAACGCATGGGTTTTCTGCGCCAGCACCCTGACCTGCAATCGCTTGAGCCAGAGATTCTGGAGCTGGCCGCTCAGATGAGCCAGATCAGTCAGGAACTGGCCCAGACCTATGGCGATGTCCGGGTCGAACGCGCGCGGATGTTCCTGCAACAGCGGCAGGAAGAGATCGAGCTGTTTCAGCGGCGTCTGGAAGAAGCGCAGATCATCCAGAACGAATTGCGCCAGTGGACGCGGGATGTGGAAATGGAAGAGACAATCGCCAAGTCGCAACTTACGCGCCTGCGGGATGAGCTGTTCGAGCTTCTCCCCGAACTGTCCACCCAACTACAGGCTCCACGCATTGAGAGTTCTTCCAAGGCGGCAAGCGTGATTGCAATGTCGTCCCTTCGACCGGCGGAATAGGCGCGACTGCGCCCGCTGCGGACGATGGCCCATCATGGCCTGAGGCCGCAGAGCGCCATCGGCGGTGAGGAAAGCCTACAAGGGCTTGAAGAACCGTCCAACCTCGGGCACGAAGAGCGTCATGGTAAAGACGACATCCTTCTCCTGCTCGGCCTGCGGCGCGACGCATACACGATGGTCCGGGCGCTGCGATGGGTGTGGCGAATGGAACACCATAGTTCAGGACGCGCCCCTATCGGCTGGCCCGGCCAAAAAATCACTCGGTGGAAAACGCGGCCAGTCCATTGCACTAACGGACCTGTCGACCGAGGAAACGCCGCCGCCCCGTACACTCTGCGGGGTTGAGGAGCTGGACCGCGTTCTGGGCGGCGGGCTGGTCCCGGCTTCGGCCCTTTTGGTGGGCGGAGACCCCGGCATTGGGAAGTCCACCCTGCTGCTGCAAGCCGCGGCGCGTTTCGCGCGTGCAGGCGTGAAAACCATCTATGTCTCGGGCGAAGAAGCCAGCGCGCAAGTTCGCATGCGGGCCCGCCGTCTGGGGCTTGAGGACGCCCCCGTTCAACTCGCCGCCGAAACCAATCTGCGCGACATCCTCACAACGCTTGAAGCGGAAAAGCCCGGTCTGGCCATCATCGACTCGATTCAGACCATGTGGGCAGACAATGTCGACAGCGCACCCGGCTCGGTGTCACAAGTCCGGGCTGCGGCACATGAATTGACCACGTTTGCGAAACGGCACGGTGTTTCGATCATCATGGTTGGCCACGTCACCAAGGATGGCCAGATCGCCGGCCCTCGCGTGGTCGAGCATATGGTCGACACGGTGCTTTATTTCGAAGGCGAGCGCGGCCACCAGTTCCGCATACTGCGCGCAGTCAAGAACCGCTTTGGCCCGGCGGACGAAATCGGTGTATTCGAAATGACCGGCAAGGGGTTGGCACAAGTCACCAACCCATCGGCCCTGTTCCTGTCCGAACGTGGCAAACCAAGCCCCGGCTCTGCTGTTTTCGCCGGAATTGAAGGTACCCGCCCCGTGTTGGTCGAATTGCAGGCGCTCGTCGCACCCTCACCTCATTCGCAAGCGCGCCGAACCGTCGTAGGATGGGACAGCGGAAGGCTGGCAATGATCCTCGCAGTGCTCGAAGCGCGCTGCGGCATCCCCTTCGCGGGCCTTGATGTCTATCTGAACGTCGCCGGTGGATTAAAAATCAGCGAACCCGCTGCCGATCTGGCCGTTGCCGCTGCGTTACTGAGCGCACGCGAAGACACGGCCCTTCCCACGGATACGGTCGTTTTCGGAGAAATCTCGCTGTCTGGGGCACTTAGACCTGCCCCACAGACCGAAAACAGGTTGAAAGAAGCGCAAAAACTTGGTTTCACAGCGGCAATTGCTCCGGCAGGTGGCAAAACTGGCACTGTGGCAGGTCTGACACTCACCCGACCCTCTGATTTGGTGGGGTTTGTTGGCGAAACCTTCGGAGCAGGTTAAAGTCGCGCCCCGAGGGGCAGAAAAAGAACAGGCGAGGGCCATGGAAGGTTTTACAATAATTGACGGGGTGGTCGCGCTGATCATCGTGCTGTCGGGCTTGCTGGCCTACTCACGCGGTTTCATGCGCGAGGTTCTGGCCATTGCAGGCTGGGTCGCAGCGGCTGTTCTGGCATTCATCTTTGCCCCACAGGCCGTGCCGCTGGTCAAGGAAATACCGGTGGTCGGAGATTTCCTGCGCGACAGCTGTGAACTGTCGGTGATCACCGGTTTTGCAGCAGTCTTCGCCGTGGCGCTGATTGTGGTCAGCATCTTTACACCGCTGTTTTCATCGCTGGTCCAGCGCTCGGCTTTGGGCGGGCTGGATCAGGCGCTGGGGCTGTTCTTCGGCATCGCGCGCGGCATTCTGCTGGTTGCAATCGCCTTCTTTGTCTATGACACGGTCATGACCGGCCAGTCCTATACAATCGTGGACGAAAGCCGCTCGGCCAAAGTGTTCGAGCAGTTCAGCAGCCAGATTGAAGAACAAAACCCCGAAGCGGCTCTGGGGTGGGTGACTGCACAATATGAAGAGTTGGTCGCCAGCTGCACCGCAGGAAACGAACAACCCGCAACCACCGCACCCGCTGACGGGTAATCTCAGGTTGCATTGAATAATGAAAGCCCGGCACTGTCCGGGCTTTTTCGATTCAAATATACCCTTCCCCGCCACAGACCGTGCAGCGGATCGTTTTCAGCCCGAAACACCCGTCACACCGGCTGGAGATCGGTTTGCCAAGAATATCCCGGCTTTTGACAACTTCGCCCGCGCCGTTGCAGATCTGACAGGGCGCCCGACCCATTCCCCGGCACCTGTGGCACCGTTGCTTGATCCGCTCCTGCTTTTTCTGTTGAGGTTTATGTTGCCACATTCCGGCCCTTTGCGTGCTGCACCCATCCTGACTTGCACATATTAAATGGCATGACAGCACATATGATTGCACATGTCATCTTCTTCCTGACCCTGCCGCGATCCCTGAAATCCCGACCTGCGGCAATAGGTGAGTGTGATCCTTTGATGACAGCCACGCCATTAGGCATTATGTGGAGGCCAACCCGCCACGGAATCGGAGCCACCGATCTTGTTCTTTCTGTACGAATGCGCGCTGGTCGTAACAATGGTCGCCCAATTGGCGTCGTTTTCGCCTGCTACCAAATTGTCCGCACGCACCTTACAGAGGATCCAGCGCCGACCAGCGGTCAATCCTCAGATCATATCGTCATAGAAGTTGGAGCCCGTAAATGTGTGGGATTTTGGGAATCGCAAGTCGGACACATGATGTGTTTGCCGAAATCTATGACGGGTTGCTGATGCTGCAGCACCGGGGTCAGGATGCCTCAGGGATCGTGACCTACAACGGCGAGTTCTTCCGCGAAAAGAAGGCGAACGGCCTAGTCAAGGACGTGTTCAATGCCCAGGATGCGGAAACCCTTTTGGGCCATGTAGGCATGGGGCATGTGCGCTATCCGACGGCGGGATCTCTCAGCGCGGCCGAGGCGCAGCCCTTTTTTGTAAACGCCCCCTACGGAATCTATCTGGTTCACAACGGCAACATCACCAACACTGCTGAACAGCGCGAGAAGGTCACTGGCAAATATAGCCGCCACCTGCGCACCACGTCAGACTCTGAAATCCTGCTGAACGTGCTGGCCGACAAAGTGGCCGACGCGATCAAGGTGAATGGCAATCGCGAGCCCATCCGCAACCTCTTTGCCGGTGTGAAGATGACGATGGAACGCGTTCAGGGCGCCTATTCCGTGATCTGTCTGGTCGCCGGTGTCGGCATGCTGGCTTTCCGCGATCCGTTTGGCATTCGCCCGCTGTCAGTCGCCAAACGCGAAGTGGACGGAGACGGCGATGATTATGCCTTTGCCTCGGAAGACGTGGCCTTTGGCATCAACGGCTTTGAAAAGCTGCGTGATCTTCGCCCGGGTGAGGCAATTCTGATCGATCTGGACGGCAACATGCACGAGTTTCAGGCGGTCGAAGGCAAGCTGACGCCCTGCATATTCGAGTATGTCTACCTGGCCCGCCCGGACTCTTTGCTGGACGGTGTTTCGGTTTACAAAACTCAGATGCGCATGGGTCAGACGCTGGCCAAGCAGATTCAGGACTCGGGCCTGGAAATCGACCGGATCATCCCGGTGCCCGACAGTGCCCGCCCTGTGGCTCTGGAAGCCGCGAAGATCACCGGTATCCCTTACCGCGAAGGCCTGGTCAAAAACCGCTATGTCGGGCGCACTTTCATCATGCCCGGTCAGGCAGAGCGGCAGAAATCCGTCCGCCGCAAACTGAATGCCGTCCCGTTGGAATTCGACGGCCACAGTGTCTTGCTGATCGACGATTCCATCGTGCGTGGCAACACCATCAAGAAGATTGTGCAAATGTGCCGCGACGCCGGGGCCAAGAAAGTCTATGTCGCCAGCGCCTCGCCGCCGGTGAAGTACCCCAATGTCTACGGCATAGACATGCCAACCAAGACCGAACTGATTGCAAACGGCAAAGAGATCGAAGAGATCCGCGAAGAACTGGGCGCGGACGCCCTGTTCTATCAGCATCTGGATGACCTGATCTGGGCCGCCAAGGAAGGCAATCCCGAGATCGAAGCCTTCGACTGTTCCTGCTTTGATGGCAACTACATCACAGGCAGCGTCAGCGAAGGTTATCTGGACAATCTGGAAAACAGCAGCCGTGTCAGCCAGAAACGCGCTGACATGCAGGTCCCGGGCGGGTCCTGGAATGCGGCAAAACTGGCCTCGGGCTGAGCGGACGATACGGAACTGACGCAATCGGTTTCCCATTCTGAACGGCGAATCAAAACGGTGGGTCATTCTGGCCCGACGAAGGCTGCCGGACAGCCTGATTGCGGTTTTGTGTCGTGGATGAGTGGAAATTTGCCACAACCAATCGGCGAATTCCGCGCAATCACAAGGGCTTTTTTCAAGGGCACCAAATCGTGATGACACCTGTCCGCGCAGCGCTTTTGTTCACCTGAGCGTTTTGTTATCCGGCGGCGACCACTCACTCAACAAGGGGTTCCGGGCCATGTCCCGGACCACGGATCATGTCAAACGCCACAGTCAAAAGCGCGGCCACGCAGCGAGGTGCGCTGAAGAAGAATTCCGTCTCGGTTCTGGGAGTATTCGGGCCGAAAGCAGACATGCGCGCCCTGATGCGCCTGTCATCGGGCCGTGTAAAAGAGGTCAAACCCGGAAGCCGCGTTGCCTCCGGTACAGTGATCGCGATTGATGAGCATGGCATCATGCTGCGACAAAGCGGCCAGACCAAGCGTATCGCCATTCCCGGAGGCTGATCGCATCTTGACGCCCCGCGCCCGGGGGTTCAAACCGCAGGCATGACCGACAAGACCAAAATTGCCCTGATAACCGGGGCCTCTCGCGGGCTGGGCGCTGCCCTGGCCGAAGCACTGGCACCCGAATACCACATCGTCGCCGTCGCCCGGACCACCGGCGGGCTGGAAGAACTTGACGATCGCATCAAAGCCAAGGGTGGCTCGGCCACGCTGGCACCGATGGACATCACCGATCCGAACGCGATGGCAACCCTGTGCCGCGGAATCCATGACCGTTGGGGCAAGGTGGATCTGTGGCTGCACACGGCCATTCACACCTCGGCGCTGACACCGGTACATTTCGTCGACCCCAAGGAATGGACCAAGGCAGTCAACACGAACGCAAACGCAACTTCGGTTCTGATTCCGTACGTCACGCCCCTGCTGGGTGAAAACGGCCACGCGGTGTTTTTCGATGACCCGAAAGCCGGTGAGAAGTTCTATGGCATCTACGGTGCCACCAAAGCCGCGCAAATGGCTCTGGCCCGCAGTTGGGAGGCCGAAACCAAACGCACTGGTCCGACGGTTTCGATTGTGGAACCAGCGCCGATGCCGACCGCCGTGCGTGCACGATTCCATCCGGGTGAAGACCGCGATGCGTTGACGAGCACGGCTGATGAGGCCGCCCGGATTCTGGCGCTGCTTTAGGAAATGGCCTTGACGGGCCATGCCTCCGGCGGGGATATTTTTAGCCAGATGAAGATGGGATCAGGCGATATGAACGCCGTTGCTCCCGGCGAGATCGACGAAGAACTGCCACGCGACACGACCCGAACGCGATCCGCGAGTGGCCTGCCATTCAATTGCCTCGGCGCGCAGGGTTTCGGCATCGACCGAAACGCCATAGGCCGCGCAATAGCGGTCGATCATGGCAAGATATTCGTCCTGATCGCAGGGATGAAATCCCAGCCACAATCCGAAGCGGTCGGACAATGATACCTTTTCCTCGACCGCCTCTGACGGGTTGATGGCGCTGGAACGTTCGTTTTCAATCATGTCCCGCGGCATCAGGTGGCGGCGGTTCGAGGTCGCGTAGAATACCACGTTTTCCGGGCGACCTTCTATGCCGCCATCCAGAACGGCCTTGAGCGATTTGTAATGCTGGTCATCGTGACTGAACGAGAGGTCGTCGCAAAACAGGATGAACCGATAAGGTGCCGTGCGCAGGTGGTTCAGCAGGCGGGCGACCGAACCCATGTCTTCGCGCTGAAGTTCCACTAGTTTCAGTTCGGGGTGGTCCGCGCTTAGCGCGCCGTGAACGGCTTTCACGAGGCTGGATTTGCCCATCCCTCGCGCCCCCCATAGCAACGCATTGTTTGCCTTGTAACCAGCCGCGAACCGGCGCGTATTATCAAGCAACGTGTCACGCGACCTATTGATGCCGACCAACAGATCCAGATCGACGCGATTGACCTGTTCAACCGGTTCCAGCCGTTCCGGTTCCACATGCCAGACAAAGGCCGGGGCTGCGTTGAAATCCGGTGTGGCCAAAGGCGCCGGCGCCATGCGCTCCAACGCGGCAGCAATACGGTTCAGGGCTTGGTCGTCCATCGGCTCCTCCGGTCAGTTCTGGATCGGTTCAAAGCATGTTCTGATTGGCGCAACAAGGCCAGCGAACGAAAAAGGCGCGCCCGTCGGGGCGCGCCTCAGTTGCTGTGTCAGCAGATTAATTGTCGTCTTCGAATTCCCGCATCAGGTCTTCGTCTGCTTCGGCTTCTTCATCATCGTAGTAACCTTCAGCCCGCAATTGCTCTTCCCGTTTCCTTTCGACCCGAGCCACCAGGAAGATCGAGATCTCGTAGAGGCCGTAGACCACAACAAAGAGAATGATCTGGGTGATCACGTCAGGGGGTGTCACGATCGCCGCCAGCACCAAAATGCCAACAACCGCGTATTTCCGCATTGCACCCAGACCCTCGGCGCTCACCAGTCCTGCCTTGCCCATGAGGGTTAGAAGAACCGGCAATTGGAAGCACAGCCCAAAGGCCACGATGAACTTGATCGTCAGGTTCAGGTATTCCTGCGCCGAGCCCTGAAACACCACGCTTAGCGGCGCTGTAGTTACTCCATCGGCCACGGCTTCACCTTCAGCCCCGAACTGCTGGAACCCAAGGAAGAAGTCATAGGCCAACGGCGTCACAACGTAGAAAGCAAAGCTTGCGCCCAGAAGGAACATGAAGGGCGAGGCCAGCATGAAAGGCAGAAACGCGTTCTTTTCCGACTTGTAGAGGCCCGGAGCCACAAAGCGCCACATCTGCATCCCGATATAGGGAAAGGCCAGAATGAACCCGCCGAGCAGCGAGACCTTGATCGCGACAAAGAACCCTTCCTGCGGCGATATGAAGATCAGGCCGCAATCCTGTCCACGCTCGTTCAGAACCTCACATAGGGGATTGGTCAGAAAGTTGAAGAGCGGCGTGGCCACTGTAAAGCAGATGATCATCCCGACCAGAAAGGCCACGACGCAGTGGATCAACCGCGTACGCAGCTCGGCCAGATGCTCGATCAATGGGGCCGAGGTATCTTCGATCTCGTCGGTCTTGGTCATGTTTCGCCTTCAGTCTTCAGCGCCGCTTCGGCTTCTTCGGCCTTGGCCAGTGCCTCGGCAGCTTCCTTGGCTTTGCGCTCGGCGGCGGCGCGGGCAGTTGAGGCCTGAATTTTCTTGGCCTGCTCGGCCCGCTCTGCTGCCAGTTTACCGGTTTCGCTGTCAGGATCGAACTTAGTGGGATCGATGCTTTTCGCCATATCCTGCGCGGCTTGCTTTACGCCATCCATGGCCGAGCCCACAGGGTTCGCGGCAGCGTTGAGACCTTTCTTGATTTCGTTCACTCCGGCCTGATCGGCAGCTTCGTTCATGGCGCTGCTGAATTCGCGCGCCATGCCACGGGCCTTGCCGACAAAACGCCCCACATTGCGAAACAACACCGGCAGGTCCTTCGGCCCGACAACGATCAGGGCGACAATGCCGATGACCAGAAGCTCGGTCCAGCCCAGATCAAACATCTGTGGTTACACCTTGTCTTTCTCGGTCTCGGGTGTGACATCCTTGGCCAGTTCCGACGCGTCCTGTTCCAGTTCTTCCGAACCGTCTTTGACGCCCTTCTTGAACGCAGTGATGCCTTTGCCGACTTCGCCCATCAGCGAGCTGATCTTGCCACGGCCAAACAGAACCAGAACCACAACGGCGATCAGCAGAAGACCGGGAAGGCCAATATTGTTGAGCATGTCTCTTCTCCTTTTTCATCGACGCATGTGCGCCGGGAATATGAACTGGGACCGTGTTTACGCCCGTATGCCCTGCCTCAAAAGGGATTAGGCGAAAATTGAGCACGAAAATTGAAGCGATCTGCAAAAAACTATGGGCTCGCATTTTCCAACTGACAGGTTTATGTCAGTTGGAAGTGACTAGAACGATGGTATCGAAACCTGGTCAACGGAGACTCACATGACCCAAGTTGCAGAATTTGTCACTTTCACCCTGGCCGAAGGCACAACGACCGAAGAGTTCATAAAGCTCAGCCAGGCCACCGAAGCGTTTGTTCGCGCCGCTCCCGGCTTTGTTCATCGCAACCTTAGCATGGGCGATGACGGGGGGTGGACGGATTGTGTGGTCTGGCAGAACATGAATGCCGCGCAGGATGCCGCGGCCAAGTTTCCCCAGCAGGATTTTGCGCCCGCCCTGATGGCCGCCATCAAACCCGGCAGCGAAAAGATGCGCCATGAAAATGTGCTATGGAACATGACCGTTTAAAGGTGGTCCGGACGGCGTGTCATGCGCCGAACTGACCGCCTGTTCGATATCATCCAGATCCTGCGCGATGGCAAACTGCACCGCGCGCAGGACATCGCGGACCGGCTGGAAGTGTCGGTCCGCACCATCTATCGCGACATGGATACTCTGGTCGCTTCGGGCGTCCCGGTCGAAGGTGAGCGCGGCGTGGGTTACATGGTGCGCGAGCAGATCACCCTGCCGCCGCTGAATCTGACCCCGGCCGAGCTTGAGGCACTGAACCTCGGTATGGCCATCGTTGCCGAGGCCGCGGATCCAGAGCTGAAAGCCGCTGCGAACTCTCTGGCCGACAAGATCGATGCCGTTCTGCCCACACAGGTTGTGGCCGAGGCCGATACCTGGAAATTCGCGGTCTATCCTTTCGCCGATGCAGCCCGTGGGCTTGCGCATATGGCACCGATCCGCGCGGCCATCAAATCGCGCCAGAAGCTTCAACTGTCCTACCGCCGCATTGACGGTGTTTTGACCGAGCGTACCATCCGTCCTTTACACATGGAATACTGGGGCCGCGTCTGGACCCTGACTTCTTGGTGCGAATTGCGAAACGGTTTCCGCGTCTTCCGTATCGACCTGATCGAATCCGTCTCGCCGCTGCCAGAGATCTTCGCAGACGAACCCGGAAAACGCCTGAGCGACTACGACCCCCGCGCCTGACAGGCAGCCGTGTTCAGGATTGTCCCGGACAGAGTGCACAGCCCAAAACGGGCCATGTATCCTCACTTCAGGTAGGGATCCGGATCAACGGATTCAAAACCTTTGCGCACTTCGAAATGCACATAGGCATCGTCTCCGCCCCGCAACTGCGCCAGCTTTTGCCCACGGCGTATCCGATCACCTTTCTTGACGGTGATATCATCAACGTTGGCATAGACCGTCAGCAGATCGTTATTGTGTTTAACCACGATTATCGGCACCTGATCCGCGTCCGCCGTAATCGCCGCAACGGTTCCGGCCTCAGCCGCGGTGACTGCTGTGCCAGGGGCCGCGGCGATGTCGATACCTTCGTTCTTGCCCTTTTTATATCCACGGATGATGGTGCCGCTGACCGGCAGAGACAAGGCGGTAGACCGCGTGTTTGTAGGGGCTTCGGCAGTCACATCAGGGGCTTCGGCGAGCGGTTCAACCTTTTCATCGGGCAAGGGTTGCGTGGCACTTGGAGGCGTTGGCGTCGGCGATCCCTGCCCCGGGTCCGTTACCTCGGTGGCCGCAACAGGCGCCTCCGCAGCGGCGCTTTGACGTGGGGCGGGCTGGTTTTTGACCGGGATCAACAGAAACTGACCTTCACGTACGGTAAAGTCGGACCCAAGACCGTTCCATTCCGCCAGCGATTCGACCGGCACCTGATAGAGGCGCGAGATCGTGTACGCCGTTTCGCCGCGCTTGACCTTATGGCGGACAGGTTCCGGCCCGCTTGCGACCGGCGCCGGGGCTGGTTTGGCAGGTTCCAGCGTTGTTGTCCGGACGCCCCCCGTTTCAGGGGCCTGATCAATTGCCGCCCCGGCAACCGACGCGATGTCCACGCCACTGCCCGCGCCCACTGAACGTGGCAGGGCCAGAACTTCGCCCTCTCGCAGGGTGTCGGTTGTCTGAAGGCCATTGAAACGCGACAGCTCACCCTCGGGCAGGCCAACGCGCGCGGCCACATCGCGCACCGTGTCGCCCCGTCGGGCCACGACAACCTGGTAGTTCGGATACGTTATCACCCCCCGGCTATCGGGGGACGGGCGGGACGTTGTTGCCGACTGCACTGCATCAGTGGTCGAAAACCCGCCGATCTGCCCGCGCAGGTCATAATCCAGTGGCCCCTCACACCCGGCCAGAAAGGCCAGAGCGGCCACTCCGGTCGCGCAGCGACGCATAGCTGATTTGGATACTGCACTCATAATTTTGTCCTCAACGCCTGCCCCTGTTGTCCGGGGTTCCGGCGACCAATTTATAAAGCCTGCTACGCCTCGTCCTTGCCAAGCCCTTCAAGCAGGGGCACGAAACGGACCGACGTCAATTCGTCATAGTCCAGACCGTCCTCGGTGCGCGTCACTTTGATCAACTGCTGCACCGTGTCCGACTGACCCACGGGTAAAACCATAATACCTCCGATTTTCAGCTGCGCCAAGAGTGGTCCCGGAGGGTCTTCGGCCGCCGCCGTCACAATGATCCGATCAAACGGAGCCTGTTCCGGTAAACCAAAGGATCCATCCGACAACATGGACGTGATATTCGTAAGCCCCAGATCGGCAAAAAGCTTTCCTGTCTCGCTGACCAGCCGCCGGTGGCGTTCGACCGTATAGACCCGGCGCGCCAGTTTCGACAAGATTGCGGCCTGGTAACCCGACCCCGTTCCGATCTCGAGCACGGTATCGCGCGGCCGAACGTCCAGCGCCTGCGTCATGAGGCCGACGACCGATGGCTGACTGATCGTCTGACCGCAGGAAATCGGCAATGGCATGTCCTCGTAGGCGCGATCCGCGAACAGGCCGGTGACAAAGCGTCCCCGGTCAACCTGTTCCATCGCCGCCAGAACGCGCGCATCCGTAACCCCCCGTTTGCGCAGGGCAAACAGGAACTGCATCACGGTTTCCGGGTCCAATCCGCTCATTCGACCGCCTTCAATGCCTCCAGCATGTCATATGCGGTCAAGTCGGCGCGCATCGGCGTGACCGAGATATAGCCTTCCAGATTGACCGCAGCATCCGTTCCCGGCGCAGTCGGGTTATGCTGATAGCCACCCTTGATCCACAGGAAGCGCCGCCCCGAGGGCGAGCTGTGCGGCTCGACCGAAAAATGCGTGTCGCGCCGGAATCCCTGCGCTGCAACGCGCGTACCCAGCACCTCATCTGCCGGAACAGGTGGAAAATTCACGTTGTAAAACAAACGGTAATCGCCCTGCTCCTCCGGATTTGCATCCAGAATGCGCCGGACCAGATCGGCCCCGTACCGAGCGGCAGCTTCGAACGGGTCGTCCAGCCCCAGGTTTCGTGGGCCGAAATACTGTGACAAGGCAATAGCAGGAATACCTTGCAGGGCCGATTCCATCGCGCCGCCAATAGTGCCCGAATAAAGCGTGTTTTCGGCTGAGTTGTTGCCCCGGTTCACGCCGGACAGGACCAGATCCGGTGGGCAGTCCGTCATCACATCATGCAGCCCCGCCAATACACAATCCGCAGGCGACCCTTCCGCCGCATAACGCCGTTCGCTCAGCTTGGCGATCATTGTGGGGTGGGTGTAACTGATGCAATGCCCGACCCCGGATTGCTCAAAGGCAGGTGCGACAACCCAAACCTCGCCATCCGGCCCTGCCAGTTCGGCAGCGATCGCTTCCAGCGTGATCAAGCCCGGAGCGTTGATCCCGTCATCATTGGTCAGAAGAATACGCATGTGCCCGATCTACCCCCACGTTTGGCCCTTGATAGACCCGGCACTGCGCTGCGGCAAGCGACGTGGACCTGCAACCTGAGGCTTTCGCGCACCACTCGTACGGAAATCGAGAGGTCAACTCTGCATCTTGGGAAAAATGAAACACTTGTCACGACGAATGGTCAGCCACATGACACGGCCCGGATTGGGCACAAAGACATTCGGAACCGTCGCCCTGAGGACCGAGCCGTCGTAGTCCATGCGAAACTCGACCAGGCTTTCGTTTCCCAGAAAACGCGCACGTTCGACCACGCCCCGCGCTGCTACTCCATCAGTCGCGGTCGGCAATGGGCCTTTGCCGTTGCGATCAAAATCCAGTTTGACGTGCTGGGGGCGGAAGACGATCTCGACATCCGTTCCATCCGGGATACCCGGCGCCAGGAATTGACCAAAAGGCGTGTCGGCCAGCGCTCCGTTCACTTGCGCTTGCAGCATGTTAATATCACTGAAAAACGCCACGGCTGCCTTGTCTGCAGGTCGGGTGTAGACGTTGTATGGCGCGCCCTGCTGGACGATCTTTCCGCGCCGCATCAGTGCGATCTCATCCGCCATCCGCATTGCCTCTTCCGGCTCGTGTGTGACAAGCAGGACAGCCGCATCCTCTTCCTTGAGAATAGACAGCGTCTCGTCGCGAATACCGTCGCGCAGACGGTTGTCGAGACCCGAGAACGGCTCGTCCATCAGCATGATCCTGGGGCGTGGCGCCAAAGCGCGGGCCAGGGCCACGCGCTGTTGCTCTCCGCCCGATAACTGATGTGGGAAACCGTCGATGAACCGCATCAGGTCCACTTTGCGCAGCAGTTCCTCGACCCGGGCACGTTTCTCGTCCTTGCCGCCCCTCAGGCCAAAGGCCACGTTGTTGGCCACGCTCAGATGAGGAAACAGCGCAAAGTCCTGAAACATCAACCCGATCTCGCGCCGCTCTGGCGGCACCCGAAACACGGTGTCACAGATCAGCTTGCCATCGACGTAGATCTCGCCCGAGTCCTGCATCTCAACCCCGGCAATCATGCGCAAGGTGGTGGATTTCCCGCAGCCAGACGGCCCCAACAAACACGTCACCTTGCCGGCCTGCACGGTCAATGACACGTCATCCACAACGACACGCCCTTCGAACCGGCGAATAATGTTGCGAATTTCCAGACGCGGAGGAGTTGCGTTACCTGTCACCGATGGACCCCATTGCCTGTCCCGATCAAATCCATCGGGCTTGGGCGGGGATAGCAACCCCGCCCCTCAGGTGCAAGCGATCAGCAGCAACCACCGGGTGAAGCTGCTTCGCCTGTGGCCTCAAACGGGCTTTCGCCGCCGCAGCCCTCGAAAATACCGAAGTGGGTAGAAAAATCGCCGATAAAGTCGAAATGGCGGGCAAACCGCGTGTCCCGAAGCATCATCCAGGTATTGCCGCAGACCGGAAAGACCTTACCGGTTTCAATAACGTGGTGATCGTCCAGAACAAACGCATGCGGTGCGTTGGGAACAGTGCCTTTATAGACCACCGCCTGACCGTAATCCTCACAGGCCGGTTCAAGCGCAGGCAGCTTGAACAAACGATAGGTCGCCGAAAGGAATTTGAGCGGTGCAACACGTTCTTCCAACACCGGGTTCTCGATGGTCAGCGGGCGGTGCGTCACCCGGCGCGGATCGCCGAAACCCGCCTTGCGCGCCATCGACAGGAAGTCGTTCCAGTACAATGCACCCGACAGGCACTCGCCATACAAAACCTCATCCTCGGTCATCGCCTGTGGGATACGGCGGTCGGCATAGACGTCCGAGAAGTACATTTCGCCGCCCTCTTTCAGCAACCGGTGCGCGCCCCTCAGAACAGCATCCTTGTCGGTCGCCAGGTTGATGACGCAGTTCGAGACGATGATGTCAAACGATCCGGGCTCCAGATTCAGCTCATCCAGCTTTTCGATGTAACCGTGATGGAATTCCACATTGCTCTGGGCGTGACCAAACGCGCTGGCATGATATTCCTGATGCGCACGGGCGACATCCAATTGCTCAGGCGTCATGTCAATCCCGACAACCCGGCCCTTTTCACCGACCATGGCGGACAAGGCATAGACGTCGCGTCCGGCCCCGCAGCCGAGATCGAGGATCGACATGCTTTCAAGATCCAGCGGCGCGATAAGACCGCAGCCATAGTAGCGCGTCAGCACATCGTAGTGAATCCTTGAGAGGATACGCTTGAGGTGTTCTGGCATGTCGTCAGGTGTACAGCAGGCGTTGGTCTGCAAATCCGCACTGCTTTGCAGGACTTCACCATAATAATTCTGCACCGATTCATGCTTCATCGCGGTCTTCCCCTTGCAAGTGGCTGCATCGCAGCTAATGCACAGGTCCGCGGTTCGCAATCCGGGTAAGGCGCTTCTGACAAAAGTGTGAGCCTTCTGGTGGGGCTTTACGCCAGCAGCTCGAAATCCACACCGGCGCGGATATTGCCATTCACCTGAACTTCAAGCCGATGCGCTCCGGGGACCAGCTTGAAAGTCGTGGCATCGCCCTTCAGTTTGTGACGCTTGTCAAGATTAAGCCTGCCGCCTTTCAGGGTCGCCTGTTTCAGCTTATGCACCTTCGCTGAGGTTTTCCCTCCAGGGCGTTGAAAGTGAATGATATAATCCACCAGGACGAGCTGTTCACCTTCTCCGCTCAAACCGACTGAAAACTCCAATGCGCCGCCGATGCGGGCTTTGGATTTCAGGTCAATCGTTACTGCAACATCGGTATCCGGGTTAAATCCCAGCATTTTCATCGCCTCTGGGTGTCCCGCCTTGACCAGTCCGCGCAGCGCATGAGAAGTCATCCACTCCAGCTCTGCCGTGGTCTGTCGCCCCTCGGCGCGCCACTTGTCCAGACGGCCCAGCACCAGGCCAGGGTCCTTTTTGGTGATGTCATTCAGATGGTTGGCAACGGACCGCGTGACATACCGGGTCGGATCACCGTGCAATCGGTCCAACAGCGGCAACGGGTCCGTCAGACCCAGACCGATGCCCTGCCCCCATGGCAGACGGGGCCGCGTGCCTTCACTGACCAATCGGCGCACGTGATAGCTGTCATGGGTACACCAGTCCTGCATCCGCTCGAGCACCCTGTCCGGGGCATGATTCAGGAAAGGCCGAATGGCCCATTCCATCGAAAACCGCTGCGTCAGCTCTCCCAACACGTCCAAGGATACACCAACGTGACCCAGCCCGATACCAGCGACCCATTCACCCAGAGGCGCGAAAATGAAATCGCCGAAATCATCATCCGATCTGGAAGGGTCCAGCGCAGGCGGCAATGCCCGCAAAATCACCGGGGCGACTGTTGGCAAGTCATCCGGCAGGGCCTGTTGCAGACACTCAGCGATCCAGGCCATACGCTCTTTAAGTTCCAGTTCGGGCAGGCGCGACATGACCTGTGTCCGAAACGCAGGAGCATTGAACGCCGGTTCAGCTTCCACAAATAACTTACTGAGAAAGCTTACCTTATCAGCGTTGAACAACTGATCCTTTAACGAAAACCCCTGCGCCATGGTCACATCGTCAGGTTGGTCGCACCGCCGTCCAGCAGGATGTTCTGGCCGACAATAAAGCCCGCATGTTGCGAACAGAGAAACGCACAGGTGGCACCAAATTCCTGCCGCGAACCATAGCGTCTGACCGGGATTGTCGCCGCACGGTTGGCGCGTGCTTCGTCGATCGAAATACCCTGTTGTTCCGCCACACCGCTGTCCAGAGAATCCGCCCGGTCCGTGGCATGAATACCCGGCAGCAGGTTGTTGATGGTCACCCCGTGTGGCGCCACCTGACGCGAAGTTCCGGCAACATAGCCAGTCAGACCGGTACGCGCCGCATTTGACAGGCCCAGAACCGCAATCGGCGCACGCACGGATTGCGAGGTTATGTTGACCACCCGGCCCCATCCCTTGTCCATCATTTCGGGAAACAACGCTTTCA
Source organism: Ruegeria sp. CDSA141 (assembly GCF_059612005.1). NCBI lineage: Bacteria > Pseudomonadati > Pseudomonadota > Alphaproteobacteria > Rhodobacterales > Roseobacteraceae > Ruegeria > Ruegeria sp. CDSA141. The sequence goes on along the minus strand of NZ_JBXWPT010000001.1, from coordinate 594,622 downwards.
TGAACGCAATCGGTGTCAGCATGTTGCTATCCAGCGCCTTGATGAAATCATCCCGCTCCCAGTCCGACCACGATCCGGGCGGCGGTCCACCGGCATTTGTCACAAGAATATCAACGCCCTGTGCAGCTTTGATCACCTGCGCTTGCCCGTCGGGCGTGGTCACGTCGCAGGCCACGGTCTGCACCTCAACGCCGTGCTCTGACCGCAGGCGCGCGGCCTCAGCCTCCAACGCCTTGGAACCACGTGCGTTCACCACGAGGTTTACGCCAGCCGCAGCAAGCGCCTCGGCGCACCCAAGACCCAATCCCTTGCTGCTGGCACAGACCAGCGCGCGTTTTGCTTGAATTCCCAGATCCATCGGATCCTCCCTGTCAGTCATTGCCGCATGTCTAGCACCGGCCAGACAGGGAAGACCAGAACGGCAGCGCCACCTCAGTAAAAGAACTCTTCCCGGACGATCTTGCCGTCAGCGACGTGATAGACACCCACTTCGCGCATATCGAACGCTTCGCCGGTTTCCTTCACCTTGCCCTGCACTTCGAAAATCACGGCAAAACGGTCTTCGCCATGGGGAAACGGGTCACTGACAGACGCACCAGAAACCTCATGGGCATTCTCCCACCACTCGTGTTTGCCACGGATGGCGTCGAGCCCTTTGGTCTCCCGACCCATTCCCTGAAAGTCCTGCCCTTCGACAGATACGGCGTCGGGTGCATACAGCTTGGACAGGTTTTCCTTGGCCCGGTCTTCCCGGCAACCGGCCACCAGTTCGTCGGCAATCTCTTTCAAATTCATTGATCCACTCCATTGTTTGTTCACTATATGTTCTTATTGCCACAGACGTATGATTCGAACCAGCCCCTTTGTCTTGCTTCGGCAGGATTCCCCGCATATACGCGCGCTCATGCTTGATACCTCGAACCAACCCACATTGCCGCCCGAGATCGCCCGGCGCCGGACATTCGCCATCATCTCGCACCCGGATGCGGGCAAGACGACGCTGACGGAAAAGTTCCTGCTGTACGGGGGTGCGATTCAAATGGCCGGTCAGGTCCGTGCCAAAGGCGAAGCCCGGCGAACGCGGTCGGACTTTATGCAAATGGAGAAGGATCGCGGCATCTCGGTTTCCGCATCCGCAATGTCATTTGACTATGACACCTTCAGGTTCAATCTGGTGGATACGCCGGGTCACTCGGACTTTTCCGAGGATACCTATCGCACGCTGACCGCTGTAGATGCCGCCGTGATGGTGATCGACGGAGCGAAAGGTGTGGAAAGCCAGACGCAGAAACTGTTCGAGGTCTGCCGCCTGCGCGATCTGCCGATCCTGACCTTCTGCAACAAGATGGACCGCGAAAGCCGCGATACGTTCGAGATCATCGACGAAATTCAGGAAATGCTGGCCATCGACGTCACCCCTGCGGCATGGCCCATCGGCGTGGGCCGCGATTTTATCGGCTGCTACGACATGCTGCGTGACCGGCTTGAACTGATGGATCGCGCGGACCGCAACAAGGTGGCCGAAAGCATCGAGATCAATGGGCTGGACGACCCGAAACTGGCGGAACACGTGCCCGAGCATCTGCTGGACAAGCTGCTGGAAGAGGTCGAGATGGCCCGCGAATTGCTGCCCGCGCTTGACCCGCAGGCTGTGCTGGAAGGCCATATGACACCGATCTGGTTCGGTTCGGCCATCAACTCGTTTGGCGTCAAGGAACTGATGGAAGGCATCGGTGCCTATGGCCCGCAGCCACAGGTTCAGTCTGCCGAACCGCGCCAGATATCCCCCGACGAAAAGAAGGTCGCAGGGTTTGTCTTCAAAGTGCAGGCCAACATGGACCCCAAGCACCGCGACCGGGTGGCGTTTGTCCGCATGGCCAGCGGCCACTTCAAGCGAGGTATGAAACTGACCCATGTGCGGTCGAAAAAACCGATGGCGATCTCGAACCCTGTGATGTTCCTCGCCTCAGACCGGGAATTGGCGGAAGAGGCCTGGGCCGGAGATATCATCGGCATTCCCAACCACGGGCAACTGCGTATCGGCGACACCCTAACCGAAGGCGAAGCGCTGCGCGTGACCGGCATCCCCTCCTTCGCGCCGGAACTGCTGCAAACAGTGCGGCCCGGAGACCCGATGAAGGCCAAGCATCTGGAAAAAGCCCTGATGCAGTTCGCCGAAGAAGGCGCCGCCAAAGTGTTCAAACCCTCGATCGGCTCGGGTTTTATCGTGGGGGTCGTTGGTGCATTGCAGTTCGAAGTGCTCGCCAGCCGGATCGAGATGGAATACGGCCTGCCCGTGCGCTTTGAAGCATCGCAGTTCACCTCGGCCCGATGGGTCAGTGGTGAAAAGACCGAGGTCGAAAAGTTCGTGAATGCCAACAAACAGCACATCGCCCATGACCATGACGGCGACATTGTCTATCTGACCCGCCTGCAATGGGATATCGACCGGGTCGTCCGCGATTATCCCGCGCTGAATCTGACCGCGACAAAAGAGATGATGACCTGAGGCGACTGGCTGATTGCGCAGCCGAACCCGGCTGTGCAATCCTGCGCGCATGAGTGACGACGAACTGACCTATCCCGGTGGCCTGCCCGACATGCTGGACAGCTATGAGAACCGGCGCAGCCCGTTTCAGTTCGGCACCCTGACCCTGCCCGTGCTTGACGTCGATCTGGAAGATCTGGCCAAACGAACCGTGCCCGACACAGCCACCGAATTGCCGCCCGGACACAGTAGCACGTGGGACCGTAAGCGCGTCCAGATCGCGCGGGAATTTGTCGGGAATTCGGAGCTTGCCTTCCTCAACGCCCAACTGATCTCGAACCTAAGAAAGCGGTCATTCCCGCGTCAGGCCCCTGCGCTGTTCTGCCGGGTGTGGCAAGAGCAATCAGATCACCTTCTTTCCGTCCTCGACCTGCGATGGCTGGTGTCTTCTGTTCAGACCTTTGCCGATCATGGTCAGACCCCGACACAGCGCGAGGTCGGACATGCCTTGCGCGTATTCTTCGGCATGATGAAACTGTATGAGTTCGAGAGGCTCTTCTCGGGGCTGGCCCCGGAAACGCCGTTTCAGTTCAAGGACAGGAAACACGTGCCGCTGCCCTATCAGATGAAAGGCTTTTCCTTCGAAAAGGGCGGCCTGGATGTCAATCTCATCGCCCCGATCTGGACCAAGGCGATGAACGATCCCACCATTGCGCCACTCGTGGATCACCTGATGACCGAACTGAACAAGGACCCCGGCGGTGTCTTTCGGCGTCTGAAACTCATGCGCGACACCCGCGCGCCGCGCAAATGACCACCTGGGGCATTGTCTCGATGGTCCGAGGGCCAACCGAAGACGTCCTTCGGTTCGTGGCCCATCACCTCGAACTGGGGGCGGATTTCATGTATATCTACATGGACGAGCCCAACCGCCGCACGTTCAGAGCACTCAGAATGCACCCCAAGGTCCGGGTTCGCGTCTGTGATGATGCCTTTTGGGAAAAACGCGGACGCGCACGACCGGAAAAACATCAGGTGCGCCAGTCGGTTCACGCCACTTTTGCCTACCGAAACACTCAACTGGATTGGTTGACCCATATCGACGTGGATGAATTTCTATGGTCTACAATCCCCATCGCAGATGTGTTGCGCGATGTTCCGAACGCGGTTCACGCCGCCCGTGTCCGCCCGTTAGAGGCGCTGGCCGGGGGCAAAGACCTGTACAAAGCACATATCCCGCATGGCCCGAACCGCGAGGCGTTGGTCGAGACCATCTATCCGAATTACGGCGCGTTTGTCATGGGTGGTTTCCTAAGCCACGTGCAGGGAAAGTTGTTCGTGCGCACCGGATTGAAAAACTTAAGCTTCCGCATCCACAACCTGTTTCAGAACAAAGTGCTTCTGCCCTGCAAACACGAACTCCCTCAGATCGATCTGTGCCATCGCCATGCCCCGGGTTGGGACCACTGGATTGCGCATTATCAGTTTCGCATGGATCGCGGCTCGTATCAGGCTGGCATGGCACCGAATGTCCCGCGTGACCAGGGTGGTCTGAGCAAGAATGAATTACTCAACTGGATCGAGGTCGAACAAGGCATGGACGGCCTGCGCGCGTTCTACAAAGAAATGAGCGGCACAGACTCAGGGGTGTGCGCCAACCTGGAACGCCACGGCCTGCTGCGCCACCGACCATTGAACCTGGACGAAAAGCTAGAGAAACACTTCCCCGGAAGTTGCTGAATTGTTGCTGAAATTCACGGAAAGCCACGGGCAGGAACAGGTGAAATTCTCTTCATTTGACCCCGACCAACGTTTTTGTTATGTCCGCGTACAAGCCGAAATGTCGCATCACGCGTATGGCCATCCGGGCCCGGCACATCTTTGACGCGCGGGCCAGGTCAAGTGTCCGCAAAAACCGGACTTACATGACAAAATTTAACGAACTAAACCTGAACCCGAAGGTCCTCAAAGCCATTGAGGAAGCCGGATACGAAACCCCAACCCCTATTCAGGAAGGCGCGATTCCTCCCGCTCTGGAAGGCCGCGATGTCTTGGGAATCGCCCAGACCGGCACCGGAAAAACCGCCAGTTTCACACTGCCGATGATCACTCTGCTGGCGCGTGGACGTGCCCGCGCGCGGATGCCACGCTCGCTGGTTCTGTGCCCGACGCGGGAACTGGCGGCTCAGGTGGCCGAGAATTTCGACACCTACAGCAAGCACCTGAAACTGACCAAAGCGCTGTTGATCGGCGGCGTCAGTTTCAAAGAGCAAGAGGCGCTGATCGACCGCGGCGTCGATGTTCTGATCGCCACTCCGGGTCGTCTTCTGGATCATTTCGAACGTGGCAAGCTGCTGCTGAACGGCGTGCAGATCATGGTGGTGGACGAAGCCGACCGGATGCTGGATATGGGCTTTATTCCTGACATCGAGCGCATCTTCTCGCTGACGCCTTTCACACGGCAAACGCTGTTCTTCTCGGCGACCATGGCATCCGAGATCGAACGAATCACAGATACATTCCTGTCGGCCCCTGCACGGGTTGAAGTTGCCCGGCAAGCAACCGCATCCGAGACGATCGAACAGGGCGTTGTCATGTTCAAAGGCGGCCGCCGGGATCGTGAAGCAAGCCAGAAGCGCAACGTGCTGCGTGCTTTGATCGACGCTGAGGGTGAAAAGTGCACCAACGCAATCATCTTCTGCAATCGCAAGACAGATGTCGATATCTGTGCGAAATCGCTGAAGAAATATGGCTATGATGCGGCCGCCATCCATGGCGATCTGGATCAGTCACAGCGGATGAAGACACTGGACGGGTTCCGCGACGGATCATTGCGCCTGCTGGTGGCATCGGACGTCGCTGCGCGCGGTCTGGACGTTCCGGCCGTCAGCCACGTGTTCAATTTCGACGTCCCCGGCCACCCCGAGGATTACGTGCACCGTATCGGCCGCACCGGTCGCGCCGGTCGCGAAGGCAAGGCAATTACGATTTGTTCAGGCCGAGATGAAAAGGCCCTCGCCGCGATCGAAAAGCTGATCCAGAAAGACATTCCACGCCTCGACAATCCGATCAAGGAAGACCCCAAGCCCGAAAAGCCGACGCCCGAGAAGAAAACCCGGGAGCCAGATGGCAAAAAAGACGTCAGGAAAGAGCGAGAGCCAAAGGGCCGTGGCCGGGGACGCAAGGAAGACACCGGTCGGGCCGTTGTGGGCATGGGTGATCACCTGCCCAGCTTCATAGCCCTCAGTTTTGACGAGCGTCGAGCGGGCTAAATCGCCAGCATCAACGCCAGTATCGAAACACCCAACAGCAGCATCCCGGCGATTTCTCGCCGGGTGATCGTCTCGCGGAAAAACAGGATCGAGGCCATCAGGCTGAAGATTAGTTCCACCTGACCCAGCGCTTTGACATAAGCTGCGTTTTGCAAGGTGAAGGCCCAGAACCAGCAAAACGACCCACCCAGACTGGTCAGGCCGACAAACACGCCGGTAGATCGCGTCTGCCAAACCGCACGCAGCTCGGCCCGGTCGCGCCATAACAGCCACAGCCCCATGCTGACAAACTGGAACGTCACGACAGCGGCCAGGGTGATCAGCGCCCGGAACCAAGCGTCGATATCACCCAGTTGCAGCGACGCCCCGCGATAGCTGACGGCAGAAAAAGCAAATAAAACCCCTGATCCAAGCCCCAATTGGGACGCGCGGTTCGTAAGATGTCGCCACCAGACACCGCCCCCACCGGGTGTTTTTGACAGCAAAAGCACCGCCATCAACCCCAACAGGATCGCAATCAGCGCGCCGCCGGAAACGCTATCACCCAAAACCAGAAAGCCGACAATCGCGGTCTGTATTACTTCGGTTTTCTTGAAAGTGATCCCAACTGCGAAATTCCGTTGTTTGAACAACGCGACTACGCAGATCGTTGCAAGGATTTGCGCCGTGCCGCCGATCACCGCATAAAGCCAGAAAACACCGTCCAGCGCTGGCAGGCTGGCCCCCGTTATCTGCAACGCCACCCATAGCCCGGCAACGGCCAGCGGCATGGAGTAAGCAAACCGCGCAAAGGTCGCGCCTGCGGCAGACAGTTTCACGCTGCTCAGAGATTTTTGCAGCATGAATCGCACGGTCTGAAAACTGGCGGCGGCGATGGTGACAGGGATCCAGAGACTCATGTCACCCGTTGTGTCGGCAAATCAGCGCTTTGGCCAGAGCGGATGCGGAACCGGGTCTTTGGCACGTAGTAGATACTGGCGGAAAATCTGTGCATAGGAGCGGTATATATAAGCCTCATTGCAGGCCAGGTACCTGTCTTTGCCATCACGATACAACGACGGCAGCCGATACCAAGGCGCGGCTGGGTTCATGTGATGCACAGCATGCAAGTTGTTGTTCAAAAACAGAAATGCCAACGGCCCGCTGTCTTCGATAATCACAGTCCGTGCGCGGGATTTCTCGTGCGCGCGGTGTTCCAGAAACGTGCGGATTTTCAGCAACGCCAGCCCGATATAGGCCGAAATCAGATATACCCAGATCGGCATGGCTGACTGTCCAACGATCCACAGAACCGCCGCCGCGCCGGGTATGTGCAAAGCCCAGGCCAACAGGACAGCCTTCTCGCCGCGCCACAGCCCCCGCCACTCGTCCCGCATAAACAGAACCTGCCCTATGGCCGGACCCAGCACCATCCGCCCCAGAAGCGTGTTGTTCAGCGCCAGCACCGTCTGCACGCCACGCGGCAGCGTCGACCAGATTTCGGGATCCAGGTAGTTGGATTCCGGATCGTCATATGGGTCAGTCAAAGTGGCATCCTGATGATGCGCCAAATGCAGATCGCGAAAGCGGTTATACGGAATGGCCAGGGTCAGCGGCAGTGCCATCAGCGCCTCATTCAGCCACTTGGCGCGAAATGGGTGGCCATGCAGGACTTCGTGCGTCAAAGACGAATGCAGGGCTGCAACAAAGCCCAGAGCCGGAGCCGCCAACCACAGTGACGTGTTTGCCACCCAGAACAGCCCGGCAAGCCAGGCGGCATAGCACCCTACGATCAGGATAAACGTGCCCCATTCGGGTGATTTCGGTGCGGAAGGCTCAGCCATTGCGCCCCCACGAGATTCCCGCCCATAGTCTTTCGTAGATCACGTACAGTGTCAGGCCGATAGCGGTGTTGATCAACGCCAAGGCCCCACCAACCGCCACGGAGCCGGTGGCGACCAGGCCCACCAGCGTCATGGTGGCCAACCCCATGGCATTCCACACGATTGCTTTCACGACAGATCTTCGCCGCGTTTCCATTCCGATCCCCATTCTTCTTGCTTTTACAAAGGGGTTACATTTCATTTCTCACGCTGAAAATTCTGAATATGATTAACAAAACTAATCATCTGTGATATTTTTCATCGCATGCAGGAAAACATCGACAAACGCGACCGCGCCGCTCAATTCCGCCTACGCCTTGCCCGCGCGATGGAGGACCGTCACGTCAGCCAAAGCGCGCTTGCGCGCCACATCGGCGTGGACCGTTCGACCGTTTCTCAGTTGTTGACCGGTCATGGCGCGCGTCTTCCCAACGCGCATGTTGTGGGTGGCTGTGCCGCGGCACTGGGTGTCTCGGCTGACTGGTTGCTGAGCCTGTCCGACAGACCGGAAAGCGCGGCAGAGATTTTGGCCAGTTCCCTCTCCTTTACGGAAGCCCCCCGCGCCCTTGTCGATGAGCGGATTTTCGAGTGGCACAAGGAAGCCGCCGGATACAAGATCCGCTATGTCCCGGCCACCCTGCCAGACATGCTCAAGACGCGCGCGGTACTGGAATGGGAATATGCGCCACATCTGGGTCGCACGGCAGATCAGGCCATCGGAGCGTCCGAGGATAGGCTGACCTGGATGCGCAGCGCTCAGTCGGATTACGAAATTGCCATGCCGTTGTACGAGATCGAGAGCTTTGCCAGCGCCACAGGGTATTACCATGGTCTCTGCCCGGATATTCGGCTGGAACAGATCGATCACCTGCTGGCCCTGTGTGAACAACTATATCCCCGGATGCGGATCTATCTGTTTGATGCCAAAAGGTTGTATTCCGCCCCGGTTACGATTTTCGGACCGCTTCTTTGCGTTTTTTATGCCGGAAGTCACTATTTGGCGTTTCGCGACCGGGATCGGATCGAGACATTTTCACGCCATTTCGACACGCTGGTGCGCGAGGCCGATGTCGCCGCCCGCGATTTCCCGAACCATTTGCGACGGCTCAGAACGGCGGTTTCCCGCAACAGTTGATGCAGCCAGGCGCAACCTGTGCTATCGTCCCTTGGCGCGAACCATCGGGCATTCCGACCACAAACGGAGGACCACAGGAATGGACGCAATTCAAACCGCTCAATACGCACGTGCCCTGTACGCTGCGCACGGAGACCGGGCCGAGGCAGAGGCCGCGCAAAAGATGCGCGAATGCGAAGCTGCCGGAAACCAGAAAGAGGCACAGGATTGGCAGGCGGTCCGCCAGACCATCCGCCAGATCCGTGGCCCAAATCAGGGCTGAGTTACAGTTTCGGGTCGGGATTGACGGTGTGTCCATCCACCGCGATCACCTGCCCCGACACCAGCCGCGCCGCGTCTGAAGCAAGAAAAACGGCCATATTGGCGATATCCTGCGCTTCCACAAAGCGCCCCATTGAAGTGCCAGAGGCATAGCCCTGGTAAACCTCATCGCGGGTCATGCCCTTTGCGGCTGCCTCCCGGGCCAATACGCCTTCCATGCGCGGGCCTTCCACCGCACCCGGACAAATGGCGTTTGCGCGAATACCCAGCGGCCCCAGTTCCATCGCCAGCGTTTTCATCAACCCAATGATCGCCCATTTGGCCGACGCATAAGGCGCACGATACGGATAGCCGTACTGACCGGCGGTGGAGGAGGTCAGAATGATGCTGCCCGCCCGCGCCGACTTCATCATCGGCGCGGCGTACTTGGCGGCCAGAAAGGCCCCGTCCAGATTGACCGCGACACAGGCGCGCCATCCATCCAGATCGATATCCTCGATCGCGTTTGTCGGCCCGGCGATCCCGGCATTTGCGCACAGAACGTCCAACCCACCGGCCGCCCCGACAGCCTGAAACACAGCGCTCATGTCGGTCTCATTTGTTACATCAGCCCTGTGCGCCACCCAATGGTCGGGCAAGGCATCCAGAGCTGACGGGTCAATATCCGTCACCCAGACATCATAACCGGCGGCGTCAAACGCCGCGGCCATGGCCCGACCGACACCCGATGCCCCGGCTGTTACCAATACGCGCCGGGTCATGAGGGCTTCCGAATGGCGGCCCCCGCCCCTTCAGGGTAAGGCAAACCGGCCTGTGCCTTGGCAATCCGCGCCATCGCTGCTTCGATCTTGGGCGACGGCGGACTGGGGCGGCGGGTTTCAAGACTGACATGCAGCAGGAAACTCTCGCCCGTGGCCAACAGCTTGTCGCCTTCATACATGCTGTGAAAGACATGCAGCTTCTTGCCCTGCCCCAGCAGCATCTGCGTGCGCACGTCGATCTTTGCCCCTGCATGGACCTCGTCGATGTAACGGATGTGGTTTTCAGCGGTGAAATAACTGCCACCCGACGCGATGTACTCCATATCGCAGCCGATGATCTCCATGAAACGGTCCGTGGCGGCGGCAAAAGCTTCCAGATACTTGGCCTCGTTCATGTGGCCGTTGTAATCCGTCCAGTCCAGCGGAACGGCACGGGACAGGGTCAGGATCGGCTGGCTCAGATCCGCCTGATCCAGTGTAGGCAAGGCACCCGGCTTCAACAGCGCATCATGCTGGTTCAGCACCGCCCCCGCACCATAGTTCTGCGCCTTGAGGGCCCGCATCATGCCCACAAGGTTGTTGTCGCGAATGCGTTCCAGTTCTCGGATCGAATGCATCCCCGATTGCGCGTCTGACTGATCGGCGATCAGGTCGACCAGTTCATCGGTGAATTCCGGCACGTCCATCAGCTTGGTCCAGGGCCATTTCAAGGCTGGCCCGAACTGAGCCATGAAATGCCGCATCCCCGCTTCACCTCCGGCCACACGGTACGTTTCGAACAATCCCATCTGCGCCCAGCGGATGCCAAAGCCCATTCGGATCGCTTCGTCGATCTCTTCGGTGGTGGCGATGCCGTCCTTGACCAGCCACAACGCCTCGCGCCAGACGGCTTCCAGAAAGCGGTCGGCGATATGCGCGTCGATCTCTTTCTTGACATGCAGCGGGAAGAAACCAACCGAGGTCAGCAGTTTCCTGGCCTGTTCAACCATCTCCGGTGGGTTTCTGTCGCTCGGCACCAGCTCGATCAGCGGCAGCAGATAGACTGGGTTGAATGGGTGTGTCACGACGATCTGTTCCGGGCGCAAGGCACCGTGCTGAAGCTCGGATGGTTTGAACCCGCTGGTCGAGGATCCGATAATCGCAGCCGGGTCACAAGCCTCCTGCAAGCCCTTGTAAACCTTCAGCTTCAAGTCCAACCGCTCTGGCACGCTTTCTTGGATCCACGTCGCGCCCTGTACGGCGTCGGCCATGTCGTCATGAAAGCTCAGCGCGCCTTCGGGTGGCAACGGAACATCGCTCAACCCCGGTAAGGATCGGCGCGCATTGTCCAGCACTTCGCCTATTTTGCGTTCCGCTTCGGGGTCCGGGTCGAACACCCGAACGTTCCAGCCATTGAGCAGGAACCGCGCGGCCCATCCGCCGCCAATGACACCGCCCCCGATAATTGCTGCCGTCTTTGTCATGCTGTCCTCTAATCGATACAGATTACCCGCGCGCGCCCAGCCTCATCCAGATGCGGAATGCATCCGAATTGCGGTGTCACTGCGCTGCATTGTTTGGTTTCTGACAGGCAGAATCCTGCGCAGTCAGAGGCTTTTTCGCAAGAGCTTCCAGCGTCGGACAACGGTTCAAAGCAGATAAACTGCCGTATCCGACCGCCCATCTCATAGCTTCCCCCCTTGGCTTCGCATTCCTTGCGGGCCAAGGGGTCTTCCGCAGTCTGTCCCACCCCAACCCGGGGCAGACATACGGCCAGAACCGTCGCGCAGATTACAACCGCCGATCGCATTGCTCTCTTCCTTTTGCTGGCACGCCTGCGCTTTCCGGTCATGGGCAACGGACGCAGGCAGTCAACCCTTTGGGGCCCGCTTCACCAGCCCTAGCTTCTCGCGGACTTCTTGCGGCCCGATCACCCGCGCGCCCATGTTTTCGATAATGGTTCCGGCACGTTCAACCAGTTGCCAGTTCTCGGCCAGAACGCCCTTCTCCAACCACAGGTTATCTTCCAGACCAACGCGCACGTTGCCGCCCGCCAGAACCGAAGCCGCAACAAACGGCATCTCATTCCGCCCCAGCGAAAACGCACTGAAGGTCCAGTCATCCGGCACATTGTTCACCATCGCCATAAAGGTGTTCAGATCATCCGGAGCGCCCCACGGGACCCCCATGCACAGCTGCACCAGGGCGTTGGGGTCCAGAATCCCTTCCTTAACCAGTTGCTTGGCAAACCACAGATGGCCGGTGTCAAACGCCTCGATCTCGGGCTTAACGCCGAGGTCTGTCATCATCTGTCCCATCGCGCGCAACGCGCCGGGCGTGTTGGTCATGACATAATCGGCCTCGGCAAAGTTCATAGTGCCGCAGTCCAGAGTGCAGATCTCGGGCAGGCACTCGGCGATATGGGCCACACGTTCGGTCGCACCAACCAGATCGGTTCCAGCCTCTGCCAATGGCAGCGGGTTTTCGATACCGCCGAACACCATATCTCCACCCATGCCAGCTGTCAGGTTCAGCACTGCATCCACCTCGGCATCCCGAATGCGATCGGTCACTTCACGATACAGCGCCAGATCGCGCGACGGCGCACCTGTTTCGGGGTCGCGCACATGGCAGTGCACAACAGCCGCGCCCGCCTTTGCGGCGGCAATCGCACTGTCGGCAATTTGCTTCGGCGAACGTGGCACATGAGGGCTGCGATCCTGCGTCCCGCCCGAGCCGGTCACGGCGCAGGTGATGAAGACTTCGCGGTTCATTTCCAGAGGCATGGCGTTTTCCCCAAGTTATACCCGGTTTTGCCTTGAGTTTTCCCCAGACTTCTCCCCGGATTCCGATTTGCGTTCTGACCCGACTCTGGCGCAGCTTTGGGAAAACCACTTGGCAGAATGCGAATCGAACTTGATGCAATCCGCAAAAAACATATTACAACCCGAACATCGGGCCCTGAAAACGGCTGTGCTGGTGCTGGATGAATGCAACACGCTCAGCTTCGCCTCGGCGGTCGATCCAATGCGCGCTGCCAACCGTCTGGCAGACAGGCCCGCCTTTGACTGGGACTATGTGACTTCGACATCGGAACCCGCGATGCTGACCAGCGCCCTGCAAGTACCCGGCATCCCGCTCGCCCGTCTGCAAGGCTGCGACCTTATGATCGTGGTCGCAGGTTTCCAACTGGCCCGTCACGCCACCCCAAGCCTGCTGGCTGGCCTGCGCCGCATTGCCGGTACCGGCGCGACCATGGCCGGGATTGACGGCGGCCCCTGGCTGCTGGCTGAGGCCGGGCTGCTGGACGGTCACTCTGCGACGACCCACTGGGAAGACCTAGAAAACTTCGCCACTCGTTTCCCCGACGTCGATGTGCGCCCCGACCGCTTTACTGTCTCGGACGGTCGCCTGACCTCGGGCGGCGCGATTCCCGCTGTCGAGATGATGCTGCACATCATCGCTGCCCGCCACGGCGCTGGTTTCGCATCCCGCGTTTCGGGCCTGTTCCTCTACGATGGCGCCCCGGACCCCGGCAAACCGCAAAGCCGCACCGGCGTACCACACCGCCACACGGCGCTGACGGCCAAGGCCAACTCGCTGATGCAGGCGTCGCTGGATGACCCCCTGCCGCTGGCCGATATCGCAGACCACCTGGGCACCAGCCCACGCACCCTGCAACAGCAGTTCCGCCTGCGCCTGAACACCACGCCGCAGGACCACTATCTGCAACTGCGCCTGGCCGAGGCCCGCCGACTTGTCACCGATACAGACATGCCGTTGATGGATGTGGCGCTCTCTACCGGGTTCGCGTCACAATCCAGTTTCGCCCGCGCCTTCCGCACAGCACACGGCCTGTCAGCCCGCGACCTCAGACAAGAGCGCGCGCACCCCACGCATCACTGACCGGGTCCAACTTCATCTGGCCAGAATATCCTGGGGGAGGCGCGCGCAACGAGCCTGGGGCAGAGCTCCTGTCCCTCAGTACGGCATTGGATGCGCCCTATGGACTTGGTCCAGTTCGGCCAGAACCTCGTTTGACAAAGACAAATCCGCACCCGCCAGAACATGCGCCAACTGTTCCACCGTGGTTGCGCCAAAGATGGCCGACATCATGAACGGCCGCGAGCGGCACCAGGCCAGCGCCATATGGGTCGGATCCAGGCCATGTCGCGCGGCCACATCCAGATAAGCCGCTACCGCATCAAACACCCGGTCAGACTTGCGCCCGCCCAATTCAGGCGAAAGCGACATACGCGAACCGCCCGGTACCGCCCCGCCTTGGTATTTTCCGGTCAGCAGTCCGGTACCCAGGGGTGAGAACGCCATCAGGCCGACATCCTCACGTACGCTCAGCTCGGCCATGTCGGTATCGAACAGGCGGCACAGTAACGAATATTCGTTTTGCACGGACGCCACACGCGGTGTGCCCGTCTGTTCGGCCAATCTCAACCACTGCGCCGTACCCCACGCGCTTTCATTCGACAGACCAAAGGCGCAGATATTGCCTTTGTCCACCTGAACCTGCAATGCCTCCAGACAGTCACGCATATTGTCCAAAACGTCTGCAGTATCGTGTCCCGAAGGCGCATAATCCCAGTTTTGGCGGAACATATAGCTGCCGCGATTGGGCCAATGGAACTGGTAGAGATCGATGTAATCCGTCTGCAACCGCCGCAAAGATCCTTCGATGGCCTCGGGAATGGTCTTGGCTGTGATCGGCGCACCGTCACGAACATATGACAACCCCTCACCCGAATGCTTGGTCGCCAGTACGAAATCCGCCCGGCGCGACGAATTTGCAGCGTTCCAGTTTCCAAGAATTTCTTCGGTACGACCAATTGTCTCTTTGGCAACAGGATTCACCGGATACATCTCTGCGGCATCCACAAAGTTGATCCCCGCGTCCAGCGCCATGTCCATCTGCCGGTGCGCATCCGGTTCCGAGGTCTGCGACCCGAACGTCATCGTCCCGAGGCAAAGATCGCTCACGAAAATTCCGGTACGGCCCAAAGGCTTCATCTGCATCCTCAAATCTCCTGATAAATGGCACAGCCGGTCAGGCTTCGGCCTTCTTTTCCCACCGCCCGGATTCTTCCGACCAGTATTGCGCGGCGCATCCGGCGCCGGTCAGCGTCTTCCACTGCCCGCGTGCGTGCTGCACAGCCATGTCGTCATTGCCGTCGAACAGAATGCAGACCCGCTCCAGAGCCGACACCTCTTCGGGTTCAACCAGCGCGCCGTCCACGGCCATAACGCAATCCGCGTCGTTTTTGGCCTCGGCGCTGGTGGTCAGCAGAATCGGCTGCTCGGCGTCATGTGGGCCACCTTCGCGACCATGCGGCAGGAACCCGTCCTCGGGGCCCAACCACAGCTTTTCATCCAGCCAGTCCATCCGCGCGGGATCGGTGCCCCGCACGGCAATCTTCCACCCGGCCTGCCTTGCCTTGTCCAGCAGCACAGGCAAGGTGTGCTCCAGCGGCTGGCGGGTCAGATGGTAGAAATAGACAGCACCCATTTGATTACTCGAAATTGTCCTGAACGAAGCGGCTCAGCGCGCGAACGCCCCAGCCCGTGGCACCTTTGGGTGCATAAGTCGTCTCGGACGCCACCGAGGCCACACCCGCAATATCCAGGTGAATCCAGGGTGTTTCCTCTTTCACGAAACGTTGCAGAAACTGTGCCGCCGTGATCGAGCCCGCCGGACGTCCACCGATGTTCTTCATGTCGGCGATGCGCGATTTGAGCAGCCTGTCATAGCCATCGCCCAACGGCAGCCGCCACGCGCCTTCGTCCTCGGCCTTCGCCGATTTCAAAAATGCATCGCAGAAGGTGTCGTTGTTCGAGAACACACCAGCATTCTCATGCCCCAGCCCGATGATCACCGCACCGGTCAGCGTTGCCAGATCGATCATACCCACAGGTTTGAACCGCTCCTGCGCGTACCACATCACGTCACACAGAACCAAACGGCCTTCGGCATCGGTGTTTATGATCTCGACCGTATCGCCCTTCATCGACTTGACCACATCGCCCGGCCGGGTGGCATTGCCCGAAGGCATGTTTTCGACCAGACCGACAAGGCCCACCACATTGGCTTTGGCTTTACGCTTGGCCAGCGCGCGCATGGTGCCCGCGACAACGCCCGCGCCGCCCATATCCATGGTCATCTCTTCCATGCCACCCGAAGGCTTGAGCGAAATGCCACCTGTATCGAAAACCACGCCCTTACCGACCAGGGCCAAGGGCGCATCGTCCTTTTCGCCGCCCTTCCAGTGCATCACAACGACTTTGGAAGGGCTGACAGAGCCTTGCCCGACGCTCAGCAATGTACGCATGCCCAGCTCTGCCAGCTCGTCCTCTTCCAGAACTTCGACCTCAAGGCCCAGCTCCTGCATCTCGACAAGACGATCAGCAAATTCCGTGGTTGTCAGAACGTTTGCAGGTTCGTTGGTCAGATCGCGCGTCATCCGCACACCGTCGGCAATCGCATATAGCGGTGCAAACTCTGCTTCGGCTTCCGTGGGTTTCGCATGGCTGATCGTGATCGAACCGCTGCCTTCGCTGTCTTTGGTTTTATGCGCGTCGAAATCATAGCTGCGCAGCGCCATGCCAAGGGCCAGGTTTTCGCTCTGCGCCTGATTGCCGACCATCACCAGCATACCCGTGCGACCCGCGGACTTGGCCAAAGCCGCTCCGGCCTTGCGCGCCTCGTCGGCTTCAGGGCGCCGCGGCAATACAACAATGTCCAACGCCTCGGCCACCATCCCTGCGGGCCAGGCCAACGAGATCACATCGCCAGTCTTGGATTTCCCGAATTTTTCACTTTCAACAAGTCGCCCTACGGCGCCTTTCGTCAGGCGATTGGCCCGACGGGCCGCGGGGTTCATTTTTCCGTCGGACGGAATGATGATGGCCACCCGCCCCTCGGCCTCCGCCATCGCATCCAGATCAAACTCCTGAAAGCGGATCGGTATCAGACTGCTCATTGCAAACTCCTCAAATTCTGTTCCCCAAGACCTAGCCCGCGCTGCTCGACTTGACCAGATAGCAGTTTTCCCCGGGTTTCAATTGCAGTAAGGTCCCGAAAAAATAACCGGCAGGCTCGGGGGAGAAAGACGTGACACGAGAGGGCAGGCATACGCCGTCGCGCAGGAGGACATGCATGCGCGATTTCGGCCCAAATCCCGGCGTAACAGGCCTGGCGGGGGCGCGCTTGTGATCCTCGACCGATATTTCGCGCGCCGATTTCTACAGAGCTTTCTGGTCATCGGCGGCATTTTTCTGACCTTGATGATTCTCATCGATCTGATCGAACAGATCCGCCGATTTGACGAAGTCGACCTGTCGTTCGGCCAATTGCTGCACCTGACGCTGCTGAACACTCCTGCTGCCATCAGTGAAATGCTGCCTCTGCTGGTCATTCTGTCCACCATTGCCTTGTTCGTCGGGCTGGCACGTACGTCTGAGCTTGTTGTGACCCGCGCCACTGGTCGCTCGGGTATCCGCGCGTTGGTTGCGCCAGCGACGCTGGCGCTGATCATTGGCGCGCTGGCGGTCGCATTGTTGAACCCCATCGCTGCGGCCACATCCGAAAAATTCCAACGCCTGTCTGATTCTTATCGCAACAACGGCAGTTCAGCCCTTTCGATCAGCAGCGAAGGCCTTTGGCTGCGTCAATCGGCGGAAAACGGTCAGGCCGTTATCCACGCCCGGGGTACCTCGAATGGGGAAACACTTGGTCTCGACGACGTGACCATCATCACCTTCGCGCGAGACGGCAAACCCACCCAGCAGATCGTCGCCGACAGGGCCGTGCTGGAAGACGGAAACTGGGTCCTGTCCCAGGCCAAAATCTGGAATTTGCGGGATGGGCAGAACCCCGAAACCAATTCGGTGGAGCATGAACGGCTGGAGTTGCCAACCTCACTAACCCGGCAGCGAATTCTGGACACGCTGGGGCAACAGGATTCGGTATCTGTTTATGACTTGCCGCAATTGATCAAGGACCTGCGCGAAGCCGGGTTTTCGACCAAGCAGTATGAAGTCTGGTTGCAGGTGCAACTGGCCCGGCCCTTCTTTCTGGTCTCGATGGTCCTGATCGGGGCCGCTTTCACCATGCGCCACGTTCGGTTTGGCGGCACCGGAATTGCCGTGCTGACTGCCGTTCTGCTTGGCTTTGCCATCTACTTCGTCCGCAACTTTGCACAAATCCTTGGGGAAAACGGACAATTGCCCACCTATATCGCTGCCTGGGCGCCGCCCTTTGCAGCCATCTTGTTGTCTCTTGGCCTGCTTCTTCACGCGGAGGATGGCTGATGCGGAGTATGATTTCCCTGCTGCTGACCAGCGCAATCGCGTTAACGGTTCCTGCCGGACTGGCGGCACAAACCAACCCGACTGAGCCTGACCCGCAAGCTGCACAATCACAGGCCGAGCCCGCCCTTCTGGTTGCCGACAAGGTTTTCATAACACCTGAGCGGAAACTGGTGGCCGAAGGCAATGTCGAAGCTTTTCAGGGCGATACCAAACTGTCGGCCCAACGCATCACCTATGACCGGGAAACTGGCGAGCTGACACTGGAAGGCCCCATTCGTATTGATCAGGGTGGCCAATCGACCCTTCTGGCCGATTCCGGCCAGCTGGACAGCGGTATCCAGAACGGCCTCCTGATCGGTGCTCGGATGGTTTTCGATCAACAAACCCAGATCGCCTCGGTACAGGCGAAACGGGCCGCAGGCCGCTATACCCAGTTCAGCAAGGTCACGGCCACCTCCTGCCATGTGTGCACCAACGGTAAACCTCCGCTTTGGCAGATCCGGGCCCGCAAGGTCACCCATGACCAGTTGGAACGGCAATTGTACTTCGAAGGCGCGCAGCTTCGGGTACTTGATTATCCGGTATTCTATTTCCCCTATCTGCGCTTGCCGGACCCGACTTTGGATCGCGCGACCGGCTTTCTGGTGCCGTCGATCCGCAGCACCTCGCAACTGGGAACGGGGGTCCAGGTTCCCTATTTCTTCAAGCTGGGGGACCACAAGGATCTGACCTTGACGCCGTACTTGTCGGCCAAGACCACGACGCTGGGATATCGGTATCGTCAGGCGTTCGTGAATGGGCGCATTCAGATTGAAGGTGCCTACACCCGTGATGACATCCAGCCCGACCAGGATCGCGGCTATCTGTTCGCCGGAGGTTGGTTCAACCTGAAGAACGATTTCCGGCTGACCTTCGATTTGCAAACCACCTCGGACGACGCCTATCTGGCTGACTATGGACTGCCGGACCTGGACCGCTTGCGCAGTGAAGTCGCGCTGGAACGGATCAAACGCGATACCGCGTTCAAAACAAGCCTTATTCATTACAAAACACTGCGCGACAGCGAAAATCAGGACGAAATCCCATCACGCGTCTTCGACCTGAACTATGAAAAGCGATTCTTCCCCGGCGCACTTGGCGGCGAGGTGCGGCTGGCCTTTATCGGCCACGCCCATGAGCGCACCAGCGACGCTGATATCGTCGGCCGCGACATAGCACGGGCAACTTTTGACGCCGAATGGCTTCGAAGCTGGACGTTTGCATCGGGCCTGCGTGCCGACGCGACGCTGGGCGCATCGGTGGATACGTTCAACATCCGCCATGACAGCAACTTTCCCAGCAATGTAACCCGCTCGACCCCGCGCGCGGCGTTGACGCTTCGCTATCCGATGACCCGTCGCGAAAAGACCGGCGCTGTTCAGCTTCTGGAACCGATCGCGCAGATCGGATGGACCCATGTCTCGGACACCGATGTGCCAGATGATGAAAGCACGTTTCAGGAATTCGATCAGGGTAACCTGCTGGCCCTGTCTCGCTTCCCTGCCGAAGATCAGCGCGAAGACGGTGCCACCGGGGTCATCGGCCTGAACTGGGCACGCTATGGTGCGGGCGGACAGCAAGCCCTGGCAACAGTGGGTCAGGTGTTTCGGGCGGATGCCGACCCGAATTTCACCCTGACATCCGGGTTGCAGGGCACCACTTCCGACCTGCTGGTGGCGGGACAAATCACCACGGCCAATGGCTGGTCGCTTGGTGGGCGCGGTCTGATCGACAATGATTTCAGTTTCGTCAAAGCTGAATTACGAGGTGCCTGGGCCTCCGAATTTGCCGGCCTGTCCGGAAGCTATATCTGGCAAGAACCGGATCCGGCGGAAAACATAGCGGATGAAATCTCGGAAATCTGGCTTCTGGGCCGCTACCAGGTCGACCAGAACTGGCTTACGAATGCCGAGGCACGTTATGATCTGAACCAATCAGAACCAATCCGGCTGGGTCTTGGCGTAACCTACCAGAATGAATGTGTTCAGGTTAACATGTCTGTAAGCAGACGCTTTACTTCAACATCCACTATTGAGCCTTCGACAGAATTCGGCTTTACCCTATCGCTGACAGGATACGCCCTTGAAGGCGGTGGTAACACATACAAGAGAAAATGCAGTTGATATCAGGTTTCTCCAGGTTTCTTCGTTCCGGTTGGCACAAACCGGTCGCGCCGGCGCTGGCCGCCGTTTTCCTCGCTTTTTCAGCACCGCAGGTCAGCGCCCAGAGTTTGTTCTCGCCAGCGATCCGAGTGAATCAGGACATCGTCACCTGGTACGAGCTGGAACAACGCCTGCAATTCCTGAATGTTCTGGGTCTGCCCGGCGGCAGTGAAGCTGACGTCAGGGAAGCCCTGATCGAAGAAAAACTGCGTAAACAGGCTATGCGCGAAGCAGGCGTCGAAGCAGCACCAGAAGCTGTTCAACTGGGTATCGACGAGTTCGCCTCGCGCGGGCAATTGTCCACCGAACAGTTCCTGCAACTTTTGGGTGAGGCGGGCGTCGACCCGGAAACTGTCCGTGATTATGTTGCGGATCAGCTGGCCTGGCGCGACTATATCAGCTCGCGCTACCTGTCACAGGCCCGCCCGACCGAAGACGAGATTGATCGCGCGCTGGGACAGACCGGTGGCGGCGGCCTTCAGGTCTTGCTGTCCGAGATCATCATCCCGGTGAACCCGCAAACCGTGGCACAGACCGAATTGCTGGCGGAAGAAATCTCGCGACTTGAGAGTATCGAAGCGTTTTCAGCCGCTGCGGCGCAATATTCCGGAGCGGCAACCCGCAACGACGGGGGGCGTCTGGACTGGTTGAATATCTCCAACCTGCCTCCTGCTCTGCAGCCGGTTATTCTTGGGCTCCAGAACGGTGAGATCACCGATCCCATCAGTTTGCCAAACGCCGTTGCCTTGTTTCAGTTGCGGGGATTGCGCGAGGTTGCGACGGCTGCCCCCGCTATCTCCAAACTTGATTATGCGGCCTATTACCTGCCAGGCGGTCGCGGTTCCGAGACCCTGTCGCGGGCTGCTGCCCTGCGGGAAGAAATCGACACCTGCGATGACTTGTATGGGATCGCCAAGGATCAACCCGTCGAAGTTCTGGACCGTATCGAAGCCAGCCCGTCTGAAGTACCGCGCGACATCGCCGTGGAGCTGGCAAAGCTGGATCGCAACGAGGTGTCAACAAACCTGACCCGCAACAACGGACAGACGCTGGTGTTCTTGATGCTGTGCAACCGCACCCGCGATCTGGGCGAAAACACCTCGCGGGCAGATGTAGCGAATGCCCTGGCGCAACAGCGGCTACAGGCCTTTGCGGCCAGCCTGGTAGAGCAGCTGCGGGCTGACGCCACCATTGTTCAGGAATGACTCGCCCGATTGCGCTCAGCTGCGGTGAACCGGCCGGGATCGGCCCTGAAATCGCAGCCAAGGCGTGGGACGAGCTACGCCAAACCTGCCCGCTTTTCTTTATTGGCGACGCCAGCCACCTGCCCGCTGGCACACCGGTTGCGAATATCGAAACCCCTTCAGAAGCTCTTGAAGTCTGCGATCAGGCCTTACCAGTCCTGCACCTGAACTTTCCTGCCGCAAACGTGCCTGGTCAGCCGGACCCCGCCAATGCACCATCGGTGATCGATGCCATCGAAACCGGCGTCGACCTGGTGAAAGCCGGAGCAGCAGCGGCACTGTGCACCGCACCTATTCACAAAAAGGCACTGATCGACGGCGCCGGGTTTACCTATCCCGGCCACACCGAGTTTCTGGCTGCGCTGTCGGGCACCCGCCGGGTTGTCATGATGCTGGCCAGCGACCAGTTGCGGGTTGTCCCGACAACAATCCACATTCCCCTGTCACAGGTTCCTGCTGCGCTGACGCCGGACCTTCTTCGCGAGACGATCGAAATCACCGCGCGCGGCCTGCGCGACCAGTTTGGTATACCGCACCCCCGCATCGCCATAGCAGGGCTGAACCCCCATGCCGGCGAAGGCGGTAAAATGGGCAGCGAGGAGCTTGACTGGATCGCTCCAATGTTGGCGGATCTGAATCCGAAAGGTGCAACCCTGACTGGCCCGCACCCTGCGGATACGTTGTTCCATGCTGCTGCACGTGCCCGCTATGACGCGGCAATCGCAATGTATCATGATCAGGCCCTGATCCCGATCAAGACGCTGGATTTCGACCGGGGCGTGAACGTCACCTTGGGGCTGCCGTTCATCCGCACGTCGCCAGATCACGGCACCGCATTGGATATCGCCGGGAAAGGCATCGCCACCCCGACCAGCATGATCGAAGCCCTGAAACTCGCCCAACGCATGGCACAAGGCTCTTGATCCTTCACCTGGCTGAAAATATTCCCGCCGGAGGCAATAAATTTCTGGCGCTGCCCCTGCGGCCTGCGTCACGGTAATCGGATCATGAGTTCAATCGACAATCTCCCCCCTCTGCGCGAGGTCATCGCCACACATCAACTCTCGGCGCGCAAATCGTTGGGTCAGAACTTCCTTCTGGACCTCAACCTGACCGCCAAAATCGCCCGTCAGGCTGGCGATCTTGCGGACTGCGATATACTGGAAATCGGCCCCGGTCCTGGTGGCCTCACCCGAGGGCTTCTGTCCGAAGGCGCGCGCAAGGTCGTCGCGGTTGAAAAAGATACCCGCTGCATCGCCGCCCTGAACGATATCGCCGCCGCCTATCCCGGAAGACTGGATGTCATCAACGGCGACGCGCTCGAGATCAACCCGCTCGAACACCTGACCCCGCCAATCCGCATCGCGGCCAACCTTCCATACAACGTCGGTACCGAACTGCTGGTGCGCTGGCTGACGCCCCCGGAATGGCCGCCGTTCTGGCAGAGCCTGACGCTGATGTTCCAACGCGAAGTGGCCGAACGCATCGTGGCCCAACCCGGCAGCAAGGCGTATGGCCGCCTCGCCATCCTTGCCCAATGGCGGGCCGAGGCGCGCATCGCCATGTCCCTGCCCCCCGGAGCCTTCACCCCGCCGCCCAAGGTCTCAAGCGCGGTGGTTCATTTGACCGCCCTGCCCGAGCCCCGCTATCCCGCCGATGCTGCGACCTTGTCGCGTGTAGTGGCTTCTGCCTTCAACCAACGCCGCAAGATGCTGCGTGCGTCCCTGAAAGGCGCCGCCCCTGATATCGAAGACCGCCTGCTGGCGGCAGGTATCCAACCCACTGAACGCGCCGAGCAGGTTCCGCTTGAAGCATTCTGTGCCCTGGCGCGCGAAATCAAGAAACCCTGACCACAAGAAAAGCCCCGAGGCTTGACCTCGGGGCTTTTCAATTTCTGATGCCGGTTTTATTCAGCCGCTTCCGGTGCGTCGCCATCCGTTTTGGGCGCATCTTCGGTCGCTGGCGCCGGCTTGGGCTTGCGCGCCCGCGGTTTGCGAGCAGGCTTTTCCTTCTTCTCCGGTGCCGGCGCTTCGGCCCCTTTGCTTTCCGGTGTCTCGACCAAACCGCTTTCCGGAGCAGTCTCAGGCGCGGCGAAATCCATCACGTCGGGCTGCGGAGCCTCAGCAGGATCGGCCTGACGGGCCGCTTCGCGTTCCTGTCGTTCGGCGCGCTCACGATCACGCTCGGCCTGGCGTTCGCGATTCTGGCGCTCCTGCTCTTCGCGGCGCGCGTCAATCTCGCGCTGCGCCTCACTCAGCATGCGCAGATAGTGTTCCGCATGCTGCTGAAAGTTTTCCGCAGCGACGCGGTCGTTTGACAACTGAGCGTCACGCGCCAGCTGATTATATTTATCAATGATCTGCTGTGGCGTGCCACGCACTTTGCCTTCAGGACCCGAGCTGTCAAAAACCCGGTTTACGACGTTACCGCCGGAAGGACGATTGCGGTTATTCTTGGCCCGCGAGCGGGATTTGGAAGATCTCATCTTACTTTACGTCAGCCTTATCAATGCGCTGTCGCTCAACCCGCTTTTTGCACTGCTCTAAGGCGTTTGCTGTGACGGGACGTCGACTTTTTGGGCTTGGCGTCAGGGGTGCGCTGCAACAGCGTCAACCTCGCCGACTATTCCTGAGTAAACATGTCCTGACCGTCCAGACAAGAGGAATTTCGAATTTTCTTAAGCTTTTTTATTCAGGGTAGCATTTTTTTGGCCTCAAATAGCCGTTTCAACCCGGTATCTTTGCGCCGACAACCCGATCACGGCCGTCCAGATCGGGGATCACGCAGATATCCGCCAAACCCGCCGCATCAAACAAAGCAGACACCAGATTTGCCTGTGTCGGGCCAATTTCCACAAGTATTCGCCCGCCTGGCAACAGAAAATCCGGGGCCGAAGCTGCTATGTGTCGATACGCGCCCAGCCCGTCTCCTTCATCGGTCAGCGCCATGCGCGGCTCATGTTCCCGTACTTCGGGCGACAGCTCCTCCATCTCCGACATGGAAATATACGGCGGGTTGGAGACAATCAGGTCAAACTTGCCCTCAATGTTTTCAAACCAATTTGACTGCACGATCTCGATCCGCCCCTGTACCTTGTGGTGTACTGCATTGGCGCTGGCCTGAAGGCAGGCGGCTTCGCTCAGGTCGGTCCCAAGGCCCGAAGCGCTGGTGCGTTCCGCAAGCAGTGTAACCAGAATACAGCCCGACCCGACCCCCAGGTCCAAAACATGGTCAAAGGGTTCGCTCAGTGCGACCTCGATCAGGGTTTCAGTCTCGGGGCGCGGATCCAGAACATCCGAACTGACGCGAAACCCGCGCCCATAGAACTCACGCTCGCCCAGCAGATGAGACACCGGCACCCGAACGGCGCGCAGGGAAACCAACTGGTCATAGCGTTCCGCGATTTCGGGCTGCAATTCTTCCGGGGCGATCAGCGTCACCCGGCTGGCTTCAATCCGTGCGGCATGGGCCAACAACAGGCGCGCATCCCGCGCCGGGTCATCCACGCCAGCGGCCCTTAAGCGCGCTGTGGCGGCCACCATGGCCTGCGCAGCTGTCTGCAACCCCGTCATTGCGCCATCTCGGCCAGCAACCGGGCCTGATCGTCCGCCGTCAGGGCGTCAATCACTTCGTCCAGGTCACCCTGCATCACCTGATCCAGTTTGTAGAGCGTCAGGTTGATCCGGTGATCCGTCATCCGACCCTGCGGAAAGTTATAGGTGCGAATGCGTTCCGAACGATCCCCCGACCCCACCTGGCTGGCGCGATCCGCTGAGCGTTCGCTGTCGATCCGCTGACGTTCGAGGTCATAAAGCCGCGTCTTCAGCACCTGCATGGCGATCTCGCGGTTGCGATGCTGGGACTTCTCGGAACTTGTTACCACCAAGCCCGTCGGAATATGCGTGATCCGCACCGCCGAGTCGGTGGTGTTCACGTGCTGCCCGCCTGCGCCGGAACTGCGCATCGTGTCGATACGGATGTCATTGGCGTCTATCTGGATGTCGACATCCTCGGCCTCGGGCAAAACCGCCACGGTCGCCGCAGAGGTATGAATCCGCCCGCCGCTTTCGGTTTCGGGCACGCGCTGCACGCGGTGCACGCCGGATTCGTATTTCAGCCGGGCAAAGACGTTGTCGCCCTTGATATGAGCCACCACCTCTTTGATCCCGCCCAGATCAGAAGCCTGTTCTTCGATGATCTCGAACTGCCACCCGTGGGCCTCGGCATAGCGTTGATACATACGCAACAGATCGCCCGCGAACAAAGCGGCCTCGTCCCCGCCGGTACCGGGGCGAATTTCCAGCATCGCCGGCCGCGCATCCGCCGCATCCTTCGGCAACAGCGCCAGTTGCAGCGCGTGTTCCGCCTCGGGGATGCGCGATTGAAGGTCCGGTATTTCCTCTTCGGCCAGTTCCTTCATGTCGGGGTCGGCCAGCATCGCCTTGGCCTCAACCAGATCTGCCACCAGCAGTCGCCAGGCCATGATCTGATCGACCACGGGTTTGAGGTCGGAATATTCCTTGGCCAGCGCCGCAATATCGCCGCCCGATGCGCCATCCGCCATGGCAGCTTCGAGGTATTGGAAACGCTGGGTGATCTGTTCAAGTCGTTCTTCGGGGATCATCCCGGCGGTGTCTATCATCCGGGGGCTTTGGTCAAGGGCCACGTCGTGCTAAGCTTGCTGCCATGAAACGGTTTTTGCTTGCTTTACTGCTCATATCCACGCCGGTTCTCGCCGACTACGTAGGCCCCGACGGCAAGACCCGCGATTGCTATTGTACCGATACGTCCGGGTCCCGCATCGAACTGGGTGAGATGATCTGCCTGCAAGTCGACGGCCGTATGTTCACCGCGCAATGTCAGATGTCTTTGAATGTACCGATGTGGCGCGAGGTGCAGGAGGGATGTTTGTCGTCCGGGTTGCAGAGCGCACCGAGTGATCACACAGAACCGGATGAGGCGTCCTGAACGCCGGAAAAACGGTTACATCTTCCCCAACCACCCATCAACCCGTGCCTTGTTCACCCCGAAATCCCTGCGACCGAACCGCAAACGGCCATGGATGCGCTGCGTGTCGCCGTCCTGCTGAACAGTGGTATAGTCGGGAAAACCGATCCATTTCGTGCGGGTGACATAGGTGATCATCCCCTCATCGACCGAACCTGCCAATACCGAGGTGCGCGGCGTGGCGCGGGCGATCAGGTCAAGGCGCTGCAACCCGTCCGGTCCGGTTTCAACAACGCGCAGAACGCCACTTGGCAAATCCTGATCAACCTCTGCAACAGGTGCCACATGCCATCGGGCGGGATTTGACGGGGCCAGCCGAATGTAAGCCCCCAGCCCAAGCACCAGCGCGATCACCGCCCACAGAACCATTCTTTTCATCCCGCTTTACCCTCTTGCAGAAAACCTATGCGGATCAAGCGCCGGTGCAAGCCGTTCCGGGCCGGTTTACCGTGACGTCACACCCGGCAGGATGCACAGCATCTCATAGATCAGGTTAGCTGCCGTCAGGGCCGTATTGCCGGAAGGGTCATACGGAGGTGAGACCTCGACCAGGTCACACCCCACTACATTCACGCCCTGCAAAGCGTGGATCAGTTGCAACGCCTGCGGCGTGGTCAGCCCTGCAATCTCTGGCGTCCCCGTGCCCGGTGCAAAGGCCGGATCCAGGCTGTCGATGTCATAGGTGACATAGACCGGATGATCCCCGATGATCTTGCGGATCTGAGAGCCGATCTGAGTCAGGTTCTGCTGCCACAACTCCCAGGCCGGGAACTGGCGGAAGCCCCAATCCCTGGCCTCGGTGAAATCCGAAGCCGCGTAGCCCGATCCGCGAATGCCGATCTGAAAGGTCTTGTCGGGGACAATCAGCCCCTCTTCAAAGGCGCGGCGGAAGACGGTTCCGTGGGTCTCTTTCTCGCCGAACATCTCGTCATTCACATCCGCATGGGCATCCACATGCACCAAGGCCACGGGCCCATGCTTTGCCGCAATGGCCCGCAGGATCGGGAGGGTGATCGAATGATCGCCCCCCATCGCCACGGGGATCACATTCTTAGCCAGAATTGCATCATAGCTTTCCCTGATGATCCTCAGGCTGTCTGCCAGCGAGAAGGTGTTGATCGCCAGATCCCCGATGTCAGCGATTTGCAAGCTGTCGAACGGAGCCGCCGAGGTAGCCATGTTGTAGGGCCTTATCATCGCGCTTTCGCTGCGGATCTGTTTGGGTCCGAACCGCGTACCCGATCGCCACGAGGTGCCGATATCCATCGGAATTCCCAGAACCGCCACATCCAGCCCCGCCAGCGAGGCTGCCTGGGGCAGGCGCATAAACGTATTCGGCCCCGAGAACCGCGCCAGATCATTGCCGCTGACCGGTTGATTGAATTCAGTCATTTTCTACCTCAACGCCCCTCAGTGTATTGCTATACGAACCCTTTCGAAGTTCGTGCAAATTTTCCGAAACATCATCATTTTTTGGATAAGAAAAGATTAACGATGTCTCTGACTCCGAATCCGCTGCGAAGCGAAAATACGAGACGCTACGGCGTTGTTCTCCATCCTCAAAGTTTCGGACCCAAAGATGATGGGCGTCTACTGATTCAGAATAAATTCATCGTCACTTTCAAATCCAATAAGATTATTTTCCACCCATACCTTGGTTTCTCTCTCCCAAGTTTTTCGTTCGCGGTCAGTCATTATCTGAAGCGCGTCAGAAACTTCGCATTGCTGGATTTCCAAACGCAGCAACATTAAAGATTCTAGGTGGACCCAGACTAACCCGTCAGATCGCTCAATTTTTGAAAGTTCGCCATCAGGGTCCACGACACCTCCATCAGCAAGGCGTACGCAGTATTTCTCAAACAGATGCAACGCTG
This sequence comes from Ruegeria sp. CDSA141, assembly GCF_059612005.1. Taxonomy (NCBI): domain Bacteria; kingdom Pseudomonadati; phylum Pseudomonadota; class Alphaproteobacteria; order Rhodobacterales; family Roseobacteraceae; genus Ruegeria; species Ruegeria sp. CDSA141. The sequence goes on along the minus strand of NZ_JBXWPT010000001.1, from coordinate 566,219 downwards.
ATTCAGGCCTGTCTGCTTCCTGCAAATGACCTCCAACAAAATACCCCAGTGGCAATCCAACTAAAACAATACCGCTCCAGATTGCTCCTTTGGAACGCTTCATGCCAGCTTGTTCCACCCTAACAGGCAGACGATCTGCGTTGCCACATGGGCACCCGCAATCGCGGTCGCGCCCGAGGTGTCATAGGGCGGAGAAACCTCGACCACATCGCCACCCTTGATGTTGATCCCGGCGATGTCGCGCAGGATGATCTGTGCTTGAATCGAGCTGAGCCCACCCCAGACCGGCGTCCCCGTACCCGGTGCAAAGGCCGGGTCCAGCCCGTCGATATCAAAGCTGAGGTAAACGGGGCTGTCGCCAAGAATACCCTTGATCTTCTGCGCTACGGCGGCAGGGCCGGATTCATAAACCTCGCGCGCATCGATAATGTTGACGCCCAGCGTGTCCTCGTTTGTGGTGCGGATGCCCACCTGGACTGAGCGTTTCGGGTCCACGATCCCCGACTTCACCGCCTTGTAGAACATGGTGCCATGGTCCACCCGGCTCATGTCGTCATCGGCCCAGGTGTCGGTATGCGCATCGAACTGCAACAGCGACATCGGCCCGTATTTCTCGGCATAGGCCTTGAGGATCGGAAAGCTGATATAGTGATCGCCCCCCAACGTAACCGAGGCCACATCCGCCGCCAGAATGGTGCGGATATGGTCGGTCAGCGTGTCGGGAAAGGCGGGGATGTTGGCATAGTCATAGGCCATGTCGCCGTAATCGATGATCGCCAGCTCGCTGAGCGCATCGAACGGCCAGCCATAGGGCGCATCGGGCGACTGCAGCGCGCTGGCCTCGCGGATCGCGCGTGGGCCAAGGCGGGTGCCCGGGCGGTTGGTCACCGCCTGATCGAACGGCACGCCGGTCACGGCGATGTCCGCGCCGGTCAGATCCTTGGTATACAGCCGCCGCAGAAACGAGGTCGCCCCGCCAAAGGTGTTTTCGTAAGACAGCCCTTTGAGGTCCGGGTTGGTGAATGCCTCATCCACCTGATTTTTTGCGTCTTCCAGTGCCATTTCATTACCTCATCAGCCCAAGGGCTGCGCTTTTTCCACGATCCGCGCGAAGAACGAAGCACCTACCGGCGCGATATCATCGTTGAAGTTGTATTTCGGGTGATGCAGCCCGGCACCATCACCCTGACCCAGGAACAGATAGGCCCCTGGTCGCGACTGCAGCATGTACGAAAAATCCTCGGCCCCCATTTCGCGCCCCATTGTGTCGACCACCCGCTCAGGCCCCGACACTTCGCGCGCGACGTCTGCGGCAAAGGCTGCCTTTTCAGCATCGTTGATCGTGGCCGGGTATCCCTCCTGATACTCCAGCCGTGCCTCGACACCGTATGAAGCCGCCTGCCCCTGCACGATCTGCTTCATCCGCTCCATCACCATCTTCTGTACAGATGGATCAAAGGTCCGCACGGTTCCGTTCAAATAGGCAGTATCAGGGATCACGTTGTTAACCGTTCCTGCATGGATCTGAGTGACCGAAACAACCAGATCTTCCACCGCATGGTGATTGCGGCTGACAATGGTCTGGATCGCTTGTGCAATACCGCAGGCCGCCATGACCGGGTCGCAGGTCTGATGCGGCATGGCACCATGGCCGCCGACGCCTTGGATATGAATCTCGAACGTATCCACCGCCGCCATGATCGGCCCCGGCGTGGTATAGAAGGCACCTTCCGGGTTCCCCGGGTCATTGTGGATTCCATAGACCTGAGAAATGTCAAACCGTTCCATGATGCCTTCTTCGACCATCACGCCCGCGCCACCGCCTTCTTCCTCGGCAGGCTGAAAGATCAACGCGACACGGCCACTGAAATTACGTGTCTCGGTCAGATACCGCGCCGCGCCCAACAGCATTGTGGTGTGCCCGTCATGTCCGCAGGCGTGCATCTTGCCGGGGTTCTTTGATGCATATTCGACGCCTGTTTCTTCGGTAATCGGCAACGCATCCATGTCGGCGCGCAGACCGATCGTCGGCCCATCACCCTGCCCGTTGATGATCGCGACCATCCCGGTCTTTGCGATCCCTTCATGCAATTCATCGACCCCGAACTCACGTAGACGCTCGGCCACAAACTCGGCAGTCTCAAAGCACTCGAATTCCAATTCGGGTATCGTATGCAGATATTGGCGCCATCTGGTCATATCGGCAGTGAAATCGGCAATTCGGTTGACGACGGGCATCTGGGGTGGACTCCTGATCGGGACTGCGGAATGGATGCATCTGACACCGGAATGAAAGGGTTCGCAATGGCCGAAAATCCTCTGATCCATGACAGTGACGCTGGTATCGAGCGTCTGCTGGAAATCATGCGCCGATTGCGTGATCCCCAAACCGGCTGCCCCTGGGATATCGAACAGGATTTCGCCACCATCGCGCCCTATACGATCGAAGAGGCCTATGAGGTCGCCGACGCCATCGAACGCGAGGCTTGGGACGAGTTGAAGGGAGAGCTGGGCGACCTGCTGTTCCAGTCGGTCTTTCACGCACAAATGGCTGAAGAGGCTGGGCATTTCACCTTTCAGGACGTGGTGCGCACCATGTCGGACAAGATGGTCAACCGCCACCCGCATGTCTTTGGCGACGAATCCCGCGACAAGACCGCCGATCAGCAAACCTTGGATTGGGAAACGATCAAGGCGGCTGAACGTTCTGGCAAAGAACAGAAAGGCGCGCTGGACGGTGTAGCCGCCAACCTGCCTGCCCTGCTGCGTGCCGATAAGCTGCAAAAACGTGCCGCGCGCGTGGGGTTCGACTGGCCCGATGCAAGCCATGTGTTGGCCAAGATCACCGAAGAAGCCGCCGAACTGGAAGAAGCGCGTGACAAGATGGATGCCGACGCGCTTGAGGATGAATTCGGTGATCTGCTCTTTGTCATTGTCAATCTGGGTCGCCATCTGGGCATCGAACCCGAAGCCGCCCTGCGTCGCACCAATGCCAAGTTCACCCGTCGCTTTGAAAAAGTCGAGGCCCGGCTGGCCAAACGGGGCAAGACCCCATCGCAAAGCGATCTGGCCGAGATGGACGCGCTCTGGGACGAGGTCAAAATCGAAGAGCATCGTACCAACGGCAAACTCCCGCCGGTGGACGCCATGGCAGCCCCCAGAAACGGGTAGACAAGCCAACCGACACTTGCGAGTGTCCCACCTTCACGACCCCCGGAGACGCCCATGCCCCCTCGCAAGATCATCATCGACACCGATCCCGGACAGGATGATGCCGTCGCCATCCTGCTGGCGCTGGCCAGCCCGGAAGAGATCGAGATTCTGGGCATTACAGCAGTTGCGGGCAACGTGCCCTTGGAACTGACAGCCAAGAACGCTCGAATCGTGTGCGAACTGGCGGGCCGGACCGATGTGCCGGTCTATGCGGGCTGCGACAGACCGTTGAACCGCCCCCTGGTCACGGCCGAGCATGTGCATGGCAAGACAGGACTGGATGGCCCGGACCTGCCTGATCCGCAGATGCCTTTGGCCGAGGGTCACGCGGTGGACTTCATCATCGACACTCTGCGTGCACATGAGCCGGGCACCGTGACCCTTTGCCCGCTGGGGCCACTGACGAATATCGCGACCGCATTCAGCAAAGCCCCTGATATTGTTGATCGGGTGCAGGAAATCGTTCTGATGGGCGGGGCGTATTTCGAGGTTGGGAACATCACTCCAACAGCGGAGTTCAACATCCATGTCGACCCGGAAGCCGCTGATATCGTTTTTAAATCCGGAAGGCCGATTGTGGTTATGTCACTGGATGTCACGCATAAGGCGCTGGTCAGCAGACCCCGCAACGATGCATTCCGTGCCCTGGGAAACAAAGTCGGACTCGCCGTGGCAGAGATGACTGATTTCTTTGAGAGGTTCGACAAGGAAAAATACGGCAGTCAGGGCGCACCCCTGCATGACCCCTGCGTGACCGCCTATCTGATCCGACCCGAGCTGTTTTCGGGTCGTCATGTGAATGTCGAGATTGAAACCCAGTCCGAACTGACCATGGGCATGACCGTCGCAGATTGGTGGGGCGTGACCGACCGCGCCCCTAATGCACTGTTCATGGGGGAGATCGACGCTGACGGCTTCTTTGACCTGCTGACAGAAAGGCTGGCCAGATTATGAGCGCCGCCCTGCGCCTTGCGCGCCCCGAAGACCTGGACCGCCTGATGGCGCTGGTCACCGCCTTTCATACCGAGGCCGGTCTGGCGCAAGACCCGGACCAGATCCGAAACGCTCTTGCACCCCTGCTCGAGGGTATTCCCCATGGTTGTGTCTATCTGATCGGCCCAGGACGCGCGCCGTTGGGCTACATCATCCTGACGTTCGGCTGGTCCGTCGAATTCGGCGGCATGGACGGTTTCGTCGACGAAATCTATATCCGACCCGCTGTTCGCGGTCGCGGTATTGCGACCGAAGTTTTGTTGGCCTTGCCAAAAGCATTATCCGAAGCGGGGCTGACAGCCCTTCACCTGGAAGTCGATCGAAACAACGAAGCCGCTCAGAATATCTATCTGCGTACCGGGTTCAAACCACGCGACAGATATATGCTGATGAGCAAGTTGCTTTAACGAGACTCGCCACGGAAGATATTTGCCGGGTTCATGTCCTGTACCGGGTCACTCGCCGAGACCGGGTCTCCGGTTATTGGGTAGGTTCCCGGACCCGCGCAGGCGGAAAGAACTGTGATGGAAGCTGCTGCGGTTACCAGAAGGAATTTGGATACAGACATCGTAGTCTCCTTGCTGTGATGCAGTCAGGTTAGATCACGTGGCTGTGATTTACTTAGTAACAAGTTCACACATAATGTGATTTTTGCATTATTTTTAGAAACAGAAAGGCTAATCCAATACGCCTGCGAAACAGAGACAACTGAAATGATTGCGTAATCCGGATCTCGCCTCTCTTGCGAAAAGAGCGAAGATTTTTCAAAAGCTTTCAACTTCAAATGCGAGCAGGCATCGCAATTGTAAACCCAGAGAAAGACCGAACCAGAAAGGTTCAACCAAAGGTGGATATCACCTGAAGCAGTGTTTCCTGCCGTACCATTCACCGTGATCGTCCGGAAGACCCCGGTTCAGGGCCCATGAAACGCTTGGATCCAAGAGTTCCCAAGGTTCAAAAAGACCAAGTGAACGATCAAGTGGATTGCGACACGGGCAGCGGAACGAACGCTTGATGGATCAGAGGCCGGCACCTTGAAAATGGGGGCTGTTGGCCCCCATTCTTCGCTTATTTCAGGATCGACGCGCCGGCGTATTCGGCCACTTCTCCCAACGACTCTTCGATGCGGATCAGTTGGTTGTACTTGGCCAACCTGTCAGATCGCGCCAACGAGCCGGTTTTGATCTGACCACAATTGGTCGCCACGGCCAGATCGGCAATGGTGGCGTCCTCGGTCTCACCCGAACGGTGCGACATCACGTTGGTATAGCGCGCGCGGTGGGCCATATCGACAGCGCGCAGGGTTTCAGTCAGCGAGCCGATCTGGTTCACCTTGACCAGCATCGAGTTCGCACAGCCGCGCTCGATCCCTTCGGCCAGACGCACCGGATTGGTCACGAACAGGTCGTCACCCACCAACTGCACCTTGTCACCGATGGCATCGGTCAGGGCCTTCCAGCCATCCCAGTCATCTTCGGACATACCGTCTTCGATCGAGATGATCGGGTAGTCATTGACCAGAGCTGCCAGATAGGCCGCATTCTCTTCCGAGGTCAGGGTCGTGCCTTCGCCAGCCAGAACGTATTTGCCGTCTTTGAAATACTCGGTCGCGGCGCAATCCAGCGCCAGGTGAATTTCCTCACCCGGCTTGTAACCTGCTTTTTCGATGGACTTCAGGATGAAATCCAATGCTTCACGGGTCGAGGCGATGTTGGGGGCAAAACCGCCCTCGTCGCCCACACCGGTCGCCAGACCCGCGCCTGACAGTTCCTTTTTCAGCGTGTGGAACACCTCGGACCCCATGCGCACCGCTTCGCGAATGTTCGCGGCGGCGGTCGGCATGATCATGAATTCCTGAATGTCGATCGGGTTATCGGCATGTTCGCCACCGTTGATGATGTTCATCATCGGAACCGGCAGAACCCGGGCCGAAGTACCGCCCACATACCGATAGAGAGGCTGCGTGGTGAAATCTGCCGCTGCCTTCGCCGTGGCCAGCGAAACACCCAGGATCGCGTTTGCGCCCAGACGGCCCTTGTTTTCGGTTCCGTCCAACTCGATCATGGCCTGGTCAATGGCCACCTGTTCGGTCGCGTCAAAACCTACCAGTTCTTCCGCGATCTCACCGTTCACAGAAGCAACGGCTTCCAGAACGCCCTTACCCATATAGCGCGCCTTGTCGCCATCACGTTTTTCTACCGCCTCATAGGCGCCGGTGGACGCACCCGAGGGCACGGCAGCGCGGCCCATGGTGCCGTCTTCCAGAATCACGTCAACTTCGACTGTCGGGTTGCCCCGGCTGTCCAGAATTTCGCGTGCGTGGATGTCGATGATGGTGCTCATGAGGCCTGTCCCTATAACTGCAGTCGGTTGCACGCGTCATAGCAGCAACCGGCCAAAAGTAAACCGGTTCCGTTACCGCTAACACGCATATTCCCGGACATTTAGGGCTAACAGCCCTCTGTTTGCGCCAACAGGCTCAGGCAGGCACCAGTTCGCGCGCCAGACGCCGTTCGCGGATAAAGGTATAAAGACCCGAGCCAATGATCAGGGTTGCCCCTGCCATTGTCAGCGCATCAGGGCGTTCACCGAACATCAGCATTCCCGCGAGGATCGAAAACACCAGACGCGTGTACCGGAATGGCATCAGGGCCGAGGCTTCGCCCACCCTCATCGCAGTGACAATGCCGTAGTACCCCAGCACGCCAAATCCGATCGCCCCCGCATAGGGACCCGTTTGACCAGCTTGAACAGGCACGAAGGATGCCCCGGACATGACCATCAGAACCAGGCCGGCGACGGCAACCGCAATGTAAGCCTGCATCGCAACAACGGACGAAGCCACTCGCGGGTCCAGCTTGCGGGTGATCAGATCACGCGCGGCAATTGCGACAACGGACAAAACTACAAACAGGGATTCCGGCCGAAAGCCCTCCATCCCGGGGCGGATGATCATCAGGACACCGACAAAGCCGACACCAATGGCGCTCCAGCGGCGCCACCCGACCTGTTCGCCAAGAAACAGGGCCGCGCCCATGGTGACGACCAGCGGCATGGCCTGAAACACAGCTGCAACGGTGGACAGGTCAATCAGCGACAGTGCTGTCACAAAAGCAACGGCGCCAAAACCTTCTGTCGCGGCCCGAACCAACGGCAGGGTTTTCCAGGCCACGGGATCAAAGATCCGTTTGCGCGTGACCACTGACATCGTGGCAAACACGAGCCCGCAGAACACGCCCAGAAACACCATGATCTGCCCTGTCGGCACAGAGCCGGACAGGAGCTTGATGAACATGTCCTCAAGAGCAAAGGCCGCCATCGACCCGATGAGCAGCAGGATGCCGTTTACGTTGTTCATTTGCGCGTCCGTTGGAAAGTGCATGTCGGGTGCCGATACACGCACAACAACCTCACCCAACAGCATCTGGCAAGACAATTCCCGTCACGCCTGATGAATTAACGTGAGGGGTCCAATCGCGTTTTGTGATAGGTCAGTCCTTTTCCAGCGGGACGCCGTACAGCTCCAACCGGTGCCCTTTCAGCTTGTACCCAAGCTTTGCCGCGATTCTTTCCTGTAGGGCTTCGATCTCGGGGTCGACGAATTCGATAACCTCTCCTGACTGCATGTCTATCAGGTGGTCATGATGATCGCGCTCGGCATCCTCGTACCGGGCCCGTCCGTCGCCGAACTCGAGGCGTTCCAGAATACCAGCCTCTTCGAACAGTTTGACCGTGCGATAGACCGTTGCAATGGAAATACCTTTGTCTACAGCAGACGCCCGTGCATAGAGTTCCTCGACATCCGGATGGTCGTCGCTCTGTTCCAATACCTGCGCGATGATCCTTCTTTGACCGGTCATGCGCAGCCCCTTGGCTTCACAACGCCCAATAATCGTTTCCGACATGATGCCCCTCAGACTTGCTCGGGTGTCTGTCTTAATATGTCTACGCGCGTTTCGCTACAGGGATTTCACCTTTTGCGACCTTCTGATGTAGCGCGCGTCAGATCGGCCCAGACCGGCAGGTGATCGGATGCGATATGCGCGGGACGCGTGTCGTGAACACCGTGCGCCACAGCCTGGACTCCGGTGCCCAGCGCGATCCGATCCAGCGCACCCAAAGGCTGTGCGGCAGGGAAACTGGGCCTGGGGGGCAGGAACCGCATTTCTGGGGCCAGATGATCCAGAACAGGCTGGCGTGACCATTCGTTGAAGTCACCGGCCCAAACTGTCGGCATCTGGTCCATATCCCAATCATTCCGCCGAATATGCAATATCTGCTGCCGCCGTGACGCTGGCAAAAGCCCCAGATGCATCCCCATCACGCGCAGTGGCCCGATATGCGTGTCGAACTCGACCCGAACCGCCCCGCGCGGTTCCAGCCCCGGCAGCTCGTGATGCCCTTTGCGGCGTACCGAGATGCTCTCTCCGCGCCAGATCACCGCGTTGCCATGCCAGCCCAGACTGCCTGCACCGCCCAGATCGACGATCTTCCACCCCGCCTCGTCCAACATGAAATGCGGCAGTGCCGCCGGGCGGGGCGGCAGGCGTTTGTCGGCCTCCTGCAACACCACGATATCCGCTTTCGTGTTTTCGATGACTTGCAAAACGCGTTGCGGCTGACGCCGGAAATCCAGCCCGACGCATTTCTGAATGTTGTAGCTTGCGATACGCAGCGTGGACGAAGTTTGCATGAGGCCATGACCAAGTGGAATGCCCCTAAAGTGCCATGCCTGACGTGGGGCGCAACCCCTCAGCTCAGTTTCCTGCTGCGGCAAATCAGAGACGCCACCAGACTCCGATAATCTGCCCGTTATTTCGTCGAATGAACCCTGCTTCATATCAAAGCAAAGGTTCCGCTTGATCCCCGGCCCCACAACCCTCTATCCCGATCCGGTGACGACATCGAAGCGCAGCGAAAGCAAGGCCAAGATGAGCCTGAGCCAACCCGACAACAGCACCCGGGCCAGTATCATACTGGTGATGGGCGGCGCGCTGTGGGGCCTTTACTGGATTCCGGTGCGGTTTTTCTATGATCACGGTCTGACAGGCCCCTGGTCCGGGATCGTCATGTACTGCGCGGCCCTGATTGCTTTGTTCCCCTTTATCTGGGCCGACAGGCACATGCTGACCCGGCAATGGCGTGATCTGATGCTCAGCGGTATGTTCACAGGGGCTGCATTCAGCCTGTATTCGATCAGCCTTGTCTACACCGACGTCGTCCGCTCGATCCTGCTGTTCTATCTCACTCCGATATGGGGCACGCTTCTGGGCGTCGTATTTCTGAAAGAACGCCTGAGCCTGATGCGCCTTGCGGGCCTGATCTGCGGGCTTGGCGGGCTGTTTGTCGTGCTTGGGGGTGCCGGGTTCGTGCCATGGCCGCAAAACCTGGGCGATTGGCTGGCCCTGGCGTCGGGCATATGCTGGGCATTGGGCACTCTGGGTTTGTACAAAACCGGAAGCATTACCATTACGGGTCAGGTTTTTGCCTTTGTACTTGGCGCGCTGTTGCTGTCGCTTGTCAGCCTGTTGGCGCTTCGGGGCCAGGCGCTGCCAAACGTCACACAGGAAGGAGCGGTCCGCATAGCGGGATATGCGATGCTGTCGGCTGTCTACATTCTGCCCATGATATACATGACCATCTGGCCAGCTACAAAACTGTCTCCCGCAAAGGTCGGCTTGCTGCTGATGAGCGAGGTCGTCGTCGGTATCGCCTCTGCCGCGGCCCTGTCCGGCGAACCATTTGGCCTGCGGGAGTTTCTGGGCGCCACCCTGATCGTCAGCGCCGCGGTGTTGGAAATCCTGCGGAAATAGACGCGGTCTGCGCGTCACGTCCCGCAAAACGTCGCATGGACCACCTCATTTCCGGCCGGAGGACGCCTCAGGTCTTCCGCATCACCCTGATCCTCGTAAGGCCGCGCCAGGACGGCGTTCAACCGGTCGAACGGCGCGTAATTTCCCTGTACGGCTGCCTGGATCATCTGTTCGACCCGGTGATTGCGCGGAATGAATGCAGGGTTTGCAGCGGTCATCACATCCAGCGGCGCTGCTTCGCGCTCTAACCGCATGCGCCAACCCGCTTCCCAATTGTCAAACGCTTCTGGGGCAAGGAACTGATCCCGCGCCTTGCCACCGCCCAGCGCCCGGAAGGTATTGGTGAAATCCGCCTGCCCCTCGGCCATAAGCTTCAGAAGGTCGGTGATCAGTTCCTGATCGCCCTCGTCCGCTGATGCCAGTCCGATCTTCGCCCGGAATCGGGACAACCAATTCTGTTGCAGAAGATCCGGCATCGCGTGGACGATCTCGGTCGCCTCTTCCACGGCGGCCTCTTTGTCGTCCATCTGCTGGATCAATGACGTTGCCAGCTGCGCGAGGTTCCACACCGCGATATCGGGCTGGTTCGTATAGGCATAACGCCCCATCCGGTCAATCGAGCTGTAGACGGTGTTGGGGTGATACGTATCCATGAACGCACATGGGCCATAATCAATTGTCTCGCCCGCGATCGAGCAGTTGTCGGTATTCATCACCCCATGGATGAACCCCACGCTCATCCATTTCGGAATCAAACTGGCCTGAGCATCCCGCACCGAACGCAACAGGCCCATGGGACCTTCTGCCTTGGGATAATGCCGGGCAATGGCGTAGTCCGTCAGGCGCTTCAAGCTGTCCATTTGCCCACGCGCTGCAAAAACCTGGAAGGTCCCCACCCGCAGATGGCTGGATGCAACCCGGGTCAGGACCGCTCCGGGCATCGGACCTTCGCGAAAGACGGTCTCACCGGTTTCCACAGCTGCCAGAGCGCGTGTGGTCGAAACGCCCAGCGCATGCATTGCCTCGGATACCACATATTCCCGCAGAACAGGCCCCAGCCAGGCCCGGCCATCGCCCCGGCGGGAAAACGGTGTAGGACCCGAACCTTTCAGTTGAATATCCCGGCGCACCCCGTCCGTTCCGACAGTCTCGCCCAGCAGCACCGCACGCCCGTCGCCCAGTTGCGGGTTGTACTGCCCGAACTGATGCCCGGAATAAAGCTGAGCGATGGGCTCGGCACCTTCGGGAATACTGTTTCCCGCAAAGGCTTCGGTCATGTCCTCAACGTCTCCGGGCGAAATCCGCAGCAACTTGGCCAGATCATCGTTGAACGCAATCATCCTTGGCGCGCGCACGGGAATCGGTGACTGCCGCGCAAAGAACGCATCCGGCAGCCGGGCATAGGAGTTATCGAAGGGGATTTTCAGGGTCATGTCGTAAACATATCCCTCGAGCGCATGAATACCATAGCGGATCACGCCTGCCCGTGCATAATCGCACCCAAACACGAGGGACCACATGACTGCACAAGAGGTTATCGACCGCCTGAACCTGCAACGCCATCCTGAAGGTGGCTGGTACGCCGAGACATGGCGCGCTGAAAACGAAGGCCGCCCCACCGGCACCTGCATCTACTTCCTGTTGCAGGCTGGCGAAAGCAGCCACTGGCACCGTGTCGATGCGACCGAGATCTGGCTGTACCATGCCGGCGCGCCGCTTGTCCTGTCGCTCAGCGCAACCGACCAAGGCCCCACCACCGAACATGTGCTGACACCCGATCTTTCCGCTGGCGCGCCACAACTGATCGTCCCGGAAGGTCATTGGCAAGCCGCCCGCAGCACGGGTGATTACACGCTGGTCAGTTGCACGGTCTCGCCCGGTTTCCAGTTCGAGGGGTTCGAACTGGCCGCGCCGGGCTTCGATATCCCCAAGGCGTAACTGTTCACAATAGGATCTCTGAAAAGGTGAGTTTACAGACAGTTGCCCATTGATCATTCTGTACACGTAGCCACAAGCGACGGAGTAACGAGTGAGAATGAAGCAGGTCCTGCTGTCTGTCTTGTTCTTTTGTCAAAGCGCAGCCTTCGCAGGCGCAGAGCCCGCTTGCGCCAAGGCCCGTCTTTCATCCGATCTGACTGTGCCAGAGCCGACCTGGGAAGAAACGGCTGAGGATGCTGGCCCGGCCGTGACAGTGGAACCTGCAGTGCTGGTTTCAAAGCGTCCTGCCCTGCGGCCCTGCAAGTTCCGGCAATTCGAAGTGGGTCGTGAACGAATGTTGGAACGGGGCGCCGTGTGTGGTGACTGGACCATTCTGGGCGAAACACGCAAGCCCGTCGCCGGAAAGGCCCGCGGATGCGGGATCACGAACCCGGTTCGGGTTTACAGAATCTCTGACATCGCACTCAGCCAATTCTCTTTGATGGATTGCCAGACGGCGGTCACGCTGAAAACATGGATCGAAAACACGGCCAAGCCAGCTTTTGCCAATTTGGGCGGCGGGCTGAAGGGGATGCGGATCGTCGGCCATTATGCCTGCAAGACCCAGAACAACCAGCCGCGTGCACGCATCTCGGAACATGCGCGAGGAAAGGCGATCGACATATCGACCTTCGTTCTACGGGACGGAACCCAGATCACGGTTCGGGACGGATGGAACAACGACCGGGGCGCTGTTTTGCGAGAGTTGCACAGTGGCGCCTGCGGCGTGTTCGGAACCGTGCTCGGCCCGGATGCCGATCGCTATCATAAAGGGCATTTCCATCTGGACACCGCGCGCCGCAGCAGCGGCCCGGTTTGTCGATGAACCTTTGACTTGGTTGAGTTTTTCCGCATCGCGGATACCCCGACCCTTGGCGCGCTCACCAAGGCCGGCATCATTCAGTACAAACCCGCCAAGCCCACAAACTCCTCGTTTCAACTGGCCATATCTCTGGGATCAGCATCAGCGCGTCAGGACGGACGCCCCTATTTGTCGCTTCGGCTTTTGATCAACACATTGATCAGAGGCACCAACAGCGTCGCTGCGGACCCCAAAGGATTTGATCCAATGCTTTTGACCGCCTGAACAACCTCTCGTGCCTCTGCGGTCATCTCTTCCAATTCGTCTTCAATGTCCGCTATGGCCATATCCCGCACCTCGACGGCCGGGGCCACTTCGTCCTCGACATTGCTGCGTTTTGCAATCAGCACCAGAAGCCCAGCGAAAATAAGGTTTCCAAAGGCCAACAACGCCGCCGCCGAGGCTGGTGGCATCGAACTCTGGAGCGCCAAGAACAAGGAAACATTCAAAAGCACCACCGCCGACAATGCCGCGATGCCCGCAATGCCCATCAATATCGTCTGTTGCTGAACCACTCCAAGGCGGCGGCGTGCAATCAAACGTTCGGTCCGATAGATCGTAACCAGATTTTTGCTCAGTCTGCTCATAACCGGTCTCCTAACCCTGCGTACGCCCGACGACGTAACCCAGTGAAAATGCAATCAGCAACGCCGTGATCGGATAGTCTTTCTGCAACCGACCAAACTCCTCGACAACGTCATTGCCCAAGGATTGAACCTGGCTCAGATCGATTCCGTGGTCTTCCAGAAGTTTCCGGATTTCATCCGATGATTTGACCCGCTCTGGCGACTCTTTGGGTTCCGGATCCTTTTCGACCTGCGCCTCCAACGACGCGTTTCGTTCCCGTAGCTTCTCCAACTCGGATTCAAGCTCTGCTTTGGTCGCCATAGTGCCTTACCCTCACTGCATGGGTTCGAGGTAACGGTTGCACAAAGATTTGTTTTTTTGAACTGTTTTCCGGATCACGTTATCCAACCGGGTCCATAGACACCGAACTTACGACCCCGCCACCAACAAGCGCCTTAACGCCAGTGGTTCCGGGGCAAGAGGTCGGCAACCTCCGAGCAACGCGCACCGCCAGATAGGCAAACGCCTGCGCCTCAAGCATGTCGCCGTCCAGCCCCACCGCCTCAACCGTTTCGACCGGGCAATCCAGCGACACGCGCAACATCTCCATCAACACCGGGTTGCGCCTGCCACCCCCGGTGACCAACACACAGGACGGGGGTTTCGGACAGTGCTCCATCCCCTGCACCACAGCTGCGGCGCACATACCGGTCAGAGTGGCCACCGCGTCGGCGTCATTGAGTTCCTTGACCAAACCGATCATTTCCGAAAAATCGTTCCGATCCAAGGATTTCGGCGGCATACGGGAAAAATACGGCTCGGCCAGAAACAGCTCAAGCGCGCCCATCTCGACTGTACCATCGCGGGCTAATGCCCCGTCCCGGTCCATGGGAAGCCCCAGACGGGCCTGCATCAGATCATCGACCGGTGCATTGGCCGGTCCTGTATCAAATGCCAGCAGCGCACCGGGCGCTTCGGGGCCTTCGAACGTCGGGTCCACATAGGTCAGGTTGCCGACCCCGCCCAAGTTCAGGAAGCACAATGGCCGGTCCGCGCCGAACCATTTGGCACAGGCAAAGTGAAAGAAAGGCGCAAGCGGAGCCCCCTCGCCCCCCATCGCCACATCATCGCTGCGGAAATCCCAGACCACCGGACGCCCAAGCGCCTGCGCCAACCCCAGCCCGTCACCGACCTGAAATGTTCCGCGCCCGCGCGGCTCATGCGCCAGCGTCTGTCCGTGAAAGCCGATCAGATCCACGTCCTCGAACTCGGACAGTGCTTCGGCATGGGCGATTGTCACCATCTCGGCCGCCGCATCGACCTGAGGTCCGTGCCACTGCCCCAGGGCCGCCCGCAACACATCGCGTTCCGCATCCGAATATGCGCGATATCCGCTTTCCCCAAACCCGTAAATCGAATGTCCATCGGTTTCCACCACCGCCGCGTCAACCCCGTCCATCGACGTGCCGGACATCGCGCCCAAAGCTCGGACCGTTCCGTGTTTCCTGATGGTCTGGCCCAAGCCTGCCTCCTGAATTGGCTGTGTCATTCGCCGCGTCCAGGTCCGGAATTTCACCTTTGGGTTGCAGCCCGGCCAACGTGCCTTCTGTTGGGTCGCAAAGGCAAGCGTTCTGCACCGGCCCGGCAGTTTTTTTCTCAGGGCGCGTGTCTGGATCGACACCCTCGACCACACCCCGCACCTGAGGTGAAAAGGTGGCTTTTCCTCTCCTGCGCTGCCGCCTATACAGTGCCCCGCAACATTAACCCAAAGGGCACGATATGACCTACCACCCCAAATCGGATTTCATCGCCACGATGATCGAGCGCGGCTTTCTCGCCGACTGCACCGATTATCAGGGCCTTGACGACGCGCTGATCAGTGGGTGCAAACCGGCCTATATCGGCTTTGATGCAACGGCCAAATCGTTGCATGTGGGCAGCCTGATCCAGATCATGATGCTGCGCTGGTTCCAGAAAACCGGCCACCAGCCGATCACCCTGATGGGCGGCGGCACCACCAAGGTGGGCGACCCTTCGTTCCGCGCGGATGAACGCCCGCTGCTGGGCCCCGAACAGATCAATGAGAATATCGCGGGCATCAAAAAGGTGTTCTCGGCCTATATCGACTATGACTCTGAGGCCGAGAATAAGGCTCTGATGCTGAACAATGAGGAATGGCTGGACAACCTGAATTACCTCGATTTCCTGCGCGACATCGGGCGTCATTTTTCAGTCAACCGGATGCTCAGCTTTGAATCGGTGAAATCCCGACTTGATCGTGAACAGTCACTGAGTTTCCTCGAGTTCAACTACATGATCCTGCAGGCCTATGACTTCCTTGAGCTGAACCGCCGCTATGGCTGCGTTCTGCAGATGGGCGGCAGCGACCAGTGGGGTAACATCGTCAACGGTATCGACCTGACCCGTCGCGTGCTGGATCACGAGATCTACGGCCTGACTTCGCCCCTGCTGACCACCAGCGACGGCAACAAAATGGGTAAATCTCAGGACGGCGCGGTTTGGCTGAACGCAGACATGCGTTCGCCTTATGAGTTCTGGCAATTCTGGCGCAATACCACCGACGCTGATGTCGGGCGGTTCCTGAAGCTCTACACCGAAATGCCGGTGGACGAGTGCGATCGCCTGGGCGCGCTGAAAGGGTCCGAGATCAACGAGGCCAAAATTCGTCTTGCCAACGAGGTGACGACTCTGGCCCACGGTGCGCAGGCTGCGGCGAACGCCGAAGCCACTGCCCGCGAAGTGTTCGAAAAAGGCGGAGTCGGAGATGATCTGCCGACCCTGACGCTATCGGAAGCAGACTTACCGATCTCTATCGTCCAGTTGATCGTGAAAACGGGTCTGGCCAAGTCCGGCAAGGAGGCCAAGCGCCTGATCGCCGAGAACGGCGCCAAGCTGGATGACGCGCCGCTGACCGATGCCGGGCTGATGATCGACGCAGGTGCATTGTCCTCGCCCATCAAGCTGAGCGCGGGGAAAAAGCGCCACGCGCTGGCTCAACTGGGCTAACTCGGCAAGTCTGAAAAGCACAAAATTTAAACGGCCACCCAAACGGGTGGCCGTTTTTCATTCGGTAATCTGTGCTTATCTGCGGTCTTTTCCTCCGCCGCGACCGGGCCGGTCGCCGCCTTCATCATCGTTGGCGTTATTGCCGCGACCCGGGCTGCTGCCCTCGCCGCCATTGCCGTGGCCGTTATTGCCCTTGCCACCGCCTTTGCCGCCGTTGCCTTTCCCACCTTTGTCTTCACCGCCGCCGGATTCACTTCCGCCGCCACCGGACTCACCACCGCCACCGCCAGATTCACCTCCGCCGCCACCGGACTCACCACCGCCACCGCCGGATTCACTTCCGCCGCCGCCACCGCCGGAGTTACCTCCACCGCCACCAGTGTCAGCGCCACCTCCAAACTCACCTCCGCCACCACCGGATTCACCGCCGGGTGCACTACCAGCGTCGGCAAATTCAGACCCACCTGGTTCAGAGCCGCGGTTTTCACCCCGGTTTTCCGCCGAACCAGACAAGCTTGCCGTCGGCAAATCCGTCAGCAACGCGGCCAGCCCCGGGCATTGCGCCCCGGTTACACTCAAAGTTGTCTCAAAGTCGGACCGCTTTTGAAGCCTGTCCAAAAAACTCGGGGTCACCTGCACACAATCGCACAAACTGGCATAGTCGCCGGCATTGGCGAGATTTCGGGCCGTTTTCCAGTTGCAAGTTTCCGATGCGGCAACAGCACTGCCGATCATCACCATTCCAAAAACAGGAAAAGCGATAGCTGCACCCAATATTTGCTTCGTACTCTTAACCATAATAGATCCTCCTGGTGAAAAAACACACAACGGCGCTGAGTTCTTCGTTCACGAACAGGCGCGTTTTCGTGAAGTTGGGATTAAGTTGTCTTGAGGATCTGCCAGGGCATCGGGGCGAATGATCTGGCCCGCCAACCAATATCCCTCTTTCTCAAATATGTGGACACTGGTCCCAAAATGCAGTTATTGAACAAGTGTTCATATCCATGGGAGGAGTTCACCATGCACCTGTCCACCACTGCCGCCCTCATCACCGGCGGCGCGTCCGGTCTGGGCGAAGCCACGGCCCGCCACTTCACCTCGAAAGGCGCGCAGGTCACCATTTTGGATCGTGATGCGGACCGCGGCGCAAAGGTTGCCACCGAGATCGGCGGGCATTTCGTGCAGACGGATGTGACTGACGAGCAGTCGGTGGCCGCCGCCATACGCCATGGCACGGAAAAGATGGGCAAGATCACTGCGACAGTGAATTGTGCAGGTATCGCCTATGGCATCAAGACTGTTGGCAAGGATGGCCCCCACCCTTTGGATGCGTTCCAGCGTACGATCGACATCAATCTGGTTGGCACATTCAACGTATCCCGGCTGGCCGCTGCCGAGATGGCAAAGAATGACCCCGAACCAGATGGAGCACGCGGGGTGATCATCAACACCGCCTCGATCGCCGCGTTTGACGGGCAAAAGGGTCAGGCGGCCTACGCGGCCTCCAAAGGCGGCGTCGTGGGCATGACGCTGCCGATGGCCCGCGATCTGGCCTCGACCGGCATTCGGGTCATGACCATCGCGCCGGGCATTTTCATGACCCCGATGCTGGCGGGTCTGCCCGAAGAGGTGCAACAACAGCTTGCCGCCGACGTCCCGAACCCTGCCCGCCTGGGCGACCCGCATGAATACGGACGACTGGCTGGGTTCATCGTTGAGATGGGGTATCTGAATGGTGAGGTCATCCGCATCGACGGCGCCCTGCGTATGCGCTAAACCGGGGCTCATGACCGAGCGACAAAAAATGGAAGCGGGCGAGTGGTATTGCTGCCTTGACCCGGAACTGGATGCGCTTCGTGCCGAAGCGCGTCGTGCCGTTCATGCCCATAACACGTGTCCGCCGGATGACCGTGGGGCCATCGCGCTGGAACTGGCAGCACTTTTTGCTGGTGTTGGTGAGGATTGCTTTCTTGAGGCCCCATTTCACTGTGCCTACGGAATAAACCTGTCTTTGGGGGATCGAGTGTTTTTCAACGCAGGCTGCGTCGTGCTCGATACCGCGCCGGTGACGATTGGGAACGACACGATGCTTGGGCCTGCAGTGCAGATCTATTGCGCCGAACACGCGAAAGACCCTGCCTCACGCGCTCGGGGCCTTGAAGTCGCCCACCCTGTCATGATCGGCGAAAACGTCTGGATTGGTGGCGGTGCGATCATCATGCCGGGCGTTACGATCGGCGACAACGCCATCATCGGAGCCGGTAGTGTGGTGACAAAAGACGTTCCGGTCGGCGAGACCGTCGTCGGAAACCCTGCCCGGCCTATACGGCCCCTCCGATAACCCTGTTCTTTCCCCTATCCGCCGGAGCCTTGATCCCGGGGCGCGGCGCCTGCCTCTTTTTCGGTCAGGCAGCGCCGGGTCACTGCGCCCCACGGGGAGTCGCCCAACCAGACAAGGATGTTCTTGAACGCGCTGAAATCGAAAGAGTCAGCCCCATCGCCTGTCCGGAAGAAGGATGCATCCAACACGACCTGCATGTGGATACAACCAATCCAGGTATTTTTGTGCTCTATGAAAACTGGCAGATTCGCGAACCATGACAGACGCATATGACCGCGCTTCATTTCGCCTCTTGCATGGAAGCAATCGAAGGGGCTGTAGCCGGTTTTACGCTGAACGAAATGACGCGGATAGGTTAATCGATTCCGCTGCAAAACCGGAGCAATTGCGTGGTTCCGGTTTTGTACAACTTTTTAAACGTTGCCCCTTAGGGCAAACACAGATTGCGTTCACTTCGCCTCAGATTTCTCTTCCAGCGTCAGCCATTCCTCTTCAGACGCCGAAAGCTTTTCCTGCCGCTCAACCAGCGCCTCGGTCGCTTTCTGGAACTTGACCGGTTCGCGGGTGAACAATTCGGGGTCGGACATCAGTTCTTCGAGCTTTGCAATCTCGGCCTCCAGCCGTTCAATCTCGGCAGGCAGCTTTTCCAACCGGTGCTTTTCCGAGAACGACAGGCCGGGCTTCTGCTTCGTTTCCTGCTTGATTTTTGGCTTCGAAGCTTTTTCTTTTTCTTCCTTTTTTTCGGCCACATCACCACGTTGCGTGATATAATCCGACCACCCTCCGGCATAGACCGTGGCGCGACCATTCCCCTCCATCGCAATTGTCGTTGTGGCCACTCGGTCGAGGAAATCGCGGTCGTGGCTGACCAGCAGAACCGTGCCGTCGTAGTCGTCCAGCAGCTCCTGCAACAGGTCCAGCGTTTCGACATCCAAATCGTTGGTCGGTTCGTCCAGCACCAGAAGGTTGGACGACTTCGCCATCAACTTGGCCAGCAGCAATCGCGCCTTTTCTCCACCTGACAAGGACTTGACAGCCGCTCTTGCCTGCTGCTCATCAAACAGGAATTCCTTAAGGTATCCCACGACATGTTTGGGCTGCCCGCCAACCATCACCTGATCGGCCTTGCCTGAGACCCGCATATCGGGGTCGCCGGTCAGGCTGTCCCACAAGCTCATCTCGGGGTCCAGTTGCGCGCGGGTCTGATCGAACACCGCGATCTCAAGATTGGTGCCCAGCGACACCGAGCCTTCGTCCGGCTGCACCTGCCCAAGAAGCATCTTCAGCAGCGTCGTCTTGCCAACCCCGTTCGGTCCGACAAAAGCCACACGATCACCGCGTTGCACCAGCAGATCAAAATTCCGAACGATCTGCTGGTCGCCGAACCCTTTGGCCAATCCTTTGGCCTCGATCACCTTGCGGCCCGATTTTGGACCGGCCTCCAGCGCCATCGCAGCGGAACCCTGACGCTTGATCTGTGCCGCCTTTTCGGCACGCAGCGCCTGAAGGGCCCGCACCCTGCCCTGATTGCGTTTGCGCCGTGCGCTGATACCCTCAACCGCCCATTTGGCCTCGGACTTGATAAGACGGTTCAGCTTGTGACGCTGCTGGTCTTCTTCTTCCCAGATCTTGTCCCGCCAGGTTTCAAACGCATCAAAACCTTGCTCCTGCCGTCGGACAGCGCCCCTATCAATCCAGAGAGTCGCCCGTGTCAGTGCGCGCAAAAAGGCCCGGTCGTGCGAGATCAGCACAAAAGCCGCACGTGTTGACCCAAGCTCGCGCTCCAGCCACGCGATGGCTTCGATATCCAGATGGTTGGTGGGTTCGTCCAGCAGCATCAGGTCTGGCGCCTCGGCCATCAGTTTGGCCAATGCCGCGCGCCGCCGCTCTCCACACGAGGCCGTCTCAATTGCGCATGAAGGGTCGAATTTCAGCCCCTCGCCTGCCCGTTCAACCTTGTAGAGTTCGCCGGGTTCCAACCCGCTGGACGCATAATCGCCCAATGTGGCAAAGCCCTCCATCGTCGGGTCTTGTTCCATGTAACCCACGGATTTTCCGGGCGGCACAACGATTTCGCCGCGATCAGCCTCGACCAGACCGGCCATCACTTTCATCAACGTAGACTTGCCCGACCCGTTGCGCCCAACCAGCGCCACGCGGTCACCTGGCTGAACCACCAGATCAAGCTCGGAGAACACCGGATCGCCCCCGAAGGTCAGGGAAATGCCGGACATCTGCAACAAAGGAATTCTCGCCATGCCTGCCAGCTAAACCGGCAGTCGCACTGCGTCAACGCCCCGTCTTCACCTTTTCAGAAATACTCGGGCTAGTCGGCCACCGTTCGCAACAGGCGTTTACGCGCCGGCGGAATTGCCCCGACTTCCACCCCAGTGAAAACGTGCAGCGTGTTCATTTGGCGGTCCACCACTGCATGGTCGCTGACCCAGCCGCCCATCATCAGATAGGTCCGCAACAGCGGTGGCATCCGCAGCATGGCCTTTTTCGTATCCGGCCTGCGCCGCAGACGCGTAGCAAAGCGAAACACATCCGGAGCCTTTACCCGCGGCAGCCACCGTTTCGGGGCAAGATGGCGGTGTTTGAGCATCGCAAAGGCATCCAGATACTGTTCTGTCTCGGTACCGGCAAATGAGGAACATCCAAACAGCATCTCGACGTTGTTGTGGTCGACGTAGGATGTCATTGCCCCCCACGCGACACGCAGAATGTCGGGATCGATTAGGTTCGGGTGAACGCAGAACCTGCCCATCTCGACCATACGGCCACTGAACCCTTCCAGCGAACTCAGGTCGTAAAACTGTGCTGAATAGCTGCGTCCGATTTCGCGGCCATGATCCATTGTCAGCATCCGAAAGCAACAGACCAACCGCCCGGCAGACCGCATATCCTCAACCAGGATATGACTGCATCGTGTGTCGAATGCGTCACTGTCCAGTTGCCGGGTGTCGAACGCCAGTGTTCGCAGGTTTTGTGCGGCCCTGATATCCTCAGATGATTGCGCCAGACGGGCGCGATAGCGCCCTTTGCTCAACAAAACTGCCGTCGCCACGGTCGCGTCCTCCACGGGTGCCGACCCACAGGTGCCAGCACGACACCGTTAGCACAAGACATGTGACTGCCTTGTGACTATCGCAAGGCTCTGGCGCAGATTAGTTGGCGCCGGGAATATTGGCCGGGTTGAAGTTGCCGATATTGCCCAACAGCTGACGCAGGAAGCCTTTGTCCTGAACGTTGGAATCGGTCACACGGCGTTCCAGCGGAATCACGATGCCGTCTTCCAGACCAAAGCGTTCGATATTGCTGACGACACCGCGCTGATCAAAGCTGATGGCGACCAGTTCGCGTGCCACCACTTCGGGCCGTTTCGGGCCGTAATGACGCACCCGCGAGCGGACATAGTAATAACCCGAATCCCGCACCACACCTGACGCACCCGGTGCCCCGATGGCTTCTTCCACACTGTCACGCGTATCCACGCCCACTTTGATTTCGGCCAACTCTTCGGCTGGCGGCACGTATCCGTGATTCTTGAAGATGGGCGTACAAGCCCCGGCCGCAGCCAGACAGGCAACAAACACAAGCGATTTCGTCGCTGGTTTCAACCGGTTCACTACCTTCAACATACGCACCCTCTTGCCTTGGCCTCTTGCGGCTTCTATCCGATTACAGAAACCGCTGCCACGGTTCAACACATAGAAAGGCTCTCGAATGAGCAACGTTACATCACTTCGGGTGGCTGACCTGCCCCAGAACGCCCCGACATCCTTTGATCTGCGCCCTGCGGCCGCTGCTTTGGATGAGATCAGACAGGACCTGGGACTGCTGGGACTGCGCAAGCTCAGTTTCTCTGGCGACGTGCAGGCCCGGGGCAAGCGCGACTGGGTTCTGAACGGTAAACTCGGTGCAACCGTGATCCAACCCTGTATCGTGACCCTCGAGCCGGTAACAACCCGGATCGACATTCCTGTGCATCGCACATTTCTGGCCGATTGGAACGATCCGGACGAACCGGAGTTCGAAATTCCCGAAGATGACGAATCCGAGCCTCTGGGTGCCGAGATCGACCCGGCCAGGGTAATGGTCGAGGCGCTGTCACTGGCCCTGCCACAATACCCGCGCAAGAACGGGGCTGAACTGGGACAGGCAGACTTTACCGAACCCGGAAAACAGGCGATGACCGACGAAGACGTCAAACCCTTTGCCGGATTGGCGGAATTGCGCGACGCACTCAAAAAAGACGAGTGACAGATGACAGATTTCCTGTCATAGCAGGCGGTCAGAAAAATCGCTTGAACATACCGAGAATCGCAGTATTTTCGCGCGCTCATCGGATTTTGGGTTGGACATTGCGGGGCTCGTCGCCTAAACGCGCGTCAAACCACGATAAACGAACTACGAAACCCGGGTCGGCAGCGATTCTGCGACCCCTAGTCAGACAAAGGTTGAGACCATGGCCGTCCAACAGAACAAAGTTTCCAAGTCGCGTCGCAACAACCGCCGCGCACACGACGCTCTGGTTGCTGCAAACCCGAACGAATGCCCGAACTGCGGCGAGCTGAAGCGCCCGCACCACGTTTGCGCATCCTGCGGCCACTATGATGATCGCGAAGTCGTCGCACAGGCCGACGAAATCGATCTGGACGAAGACGCAGCCTAAGCCTGATCGAGTGCAGACCAAGGCATGACTGAACAGCCCACGCACGCCGGACGGATCACCATCTCGGTCGACGCTATGGGTGGGGACGCGGGTCCATCGGTCGTTGTTGCCGGTCTTGCGAAATCAGCCGACAAGAACCCGGATATCAGGTTCTTGTTACACGGGCCCGAACAGGTATTGCGCAAGCTTGTCGCCAAACGGCGTGTCCTTGAGGGGCGCGTCGTTTTTCGTGATTGCCCCGGCGTGGTCACGATGGAAGACAAACCCAGTCAGGTTGTGCGCAACGGCAAAGAGACCTCGATGTGGTCCACGCTGGAAGCGGTACGCCAAGGCGAAGCCCATGGCGCGGTTTCCTGCGGCAATACCGGTGCGTTGATGGCCCTGTCGATGATGCGCCTGCGCAAACTGCCGGGCGTGAATCGACCGGCCATCGCGATACTGTGGCCCTCGCGCAACCCTCAAGGGTTCAACGTGATGCTGGACGTCGGCGCTGATGTGCGCGCCGACGCCAAGGATTTGCTGCAATTCGCGCTGATGGGCGCGTCCTATGCACGTAACGGTATGGCCTTGGGCCGCCCCCGGATCGGACTGCTGAATGTCGGCACCGAAGAGCACAAAGGGCGTGCCGAACTGAAAGAAGCGCATTCGATGATTGCGGAATTCGCGGAGCAGGCGAATTTCGACTTTGTAGGGTTCGTCGAAGGCAGCGACATCCCGGGTGACAAAGCGGATGTCATTGTAACCGATGGGTTTACCGGCAACGTTGCGATCAAAACCGGCGAAGGAACGGCAAGCCTGATCGGGGACCTGTTGCGTCAGGCCTTCAAGTACTCTCCCCTATCCCGATTGGCCTCGGTTCTGGCTATCACGTCGCTGAACCGTTTGAAGAAACGGATCGACCCGCGGCGCGTGAATGGTGGCGTCTTTCTGGGGCTGAACGGAACCGTGGTGAAATCCCACGGCGGCGCTGACGCGACAGGCGTGTCAGCTGCAATCAAACTGGCCTTCACTCTGGCGCAGTCCGGCTTTTCCGAAAAATTGGCTGCGCGGGTTGCATCCACTGCCCAGCTTGCACAAGATGCCGCGCAATCAGCGCCGCAAACAGATAAATAACAAAAAAGGCAGTACCCTAAAATGGCAGGCCGTTCAGTTGTAGCAGGTGTCGGGCATTATTTGCCCGAACGCGTTGTTCCCAATTCCGAGTTTGAGAAAACCCTGGACACGACCGACGAATGGATCAAGACCCGCTCGGGGATCGAACGCCGCCACTTTGCTGCCGAAGACGAGACGACATCCGATCTGGCCACCAAGGCCGCCGAAGCCGCGCTGGCTGACGCAGGTCTGACGGCGGATGATATTGATGCAATCGTTCTGGCGACTTCAACGGCGGATCTGACCTTTCCTTCGGCTGCCACCATGGTTCAGGCACGGTTGGGCATGACCAAGGGCTTTGCTTTTGATGTTCAGGCTGTTTGTGCAGGATTCGTTTTTGCCCTTTCCAACGCAAATGCGCTGATTGTTTCCGGTCAGGCCAATCGCGTGCTGGTAATCGGAGCGGAAACATTCTCGCGGATCATGGACTGGACCGACCGGTCCACCTGTGTGCTGTTCGGTGATGGCGCCGGTGCTCTGGTGCTGGAAGCGCAGGACGGCACAGGCACTGCGGATGATCGCGGTATTCTGGCAACCGACCTGAATTCAGACGGGCGTTTCAAAGACCTCCTTTATGTCGACGGGGGCGTTTCGACCCAATCCACCGGGCACCTGCGCATGCAGGGCAATCAGGTTTTCCGTCATGCCGTTGAAAAGCTTACGAAAACAGCGGAAACAGCGTTGGAACGAGCGGGGCTGAGCAGCTCGGACGTGGATTGGATCGTGCCGCATCAGGCCAACATCCGCATCATTCAGGGCACGGCCAAGAAAATGAACCTGCCAATGAAAAACGTGGTTGTGACCGTTCAGGATCACGGAAACACGTCGGCCGCATCCATCCCATTGGCCCTGTCCGTGGGCAAGCAACGCGGACAGATCAAAACCGGCGATCTGATCGTGACCGAAGCCATTGGCGGCGGTCTGGCCTGGGGCGCGGTAGTTCTGCGCTGGTAACCGGCGCAAACCAGCTTACACAGCCGCCCGCAATTCATTGATATTGACAGCGAATTTGCCATACCCATATGCTTCTACAGCAACAGGGGAAATGGCATGGGCGACAAAACACTGACTCGAATGGATCTGAGCGAAGCTGTCTTTCGTGAGGTAGGTCTGTCACGAAACGAAAGTGCGCAACTGGTTGAAAGCGTTCTGAACCATATGTCCGATGCATTGGTAAGCGGCGAGCAGGTGAAGATTTCGTCTTTCGGCACCTTCAGTGTTCGGGACAAGACGGCACGTGTCGGTCGCAATCCTAAAACCGGCGAGGAAGTGCCAATTCAGCCGCGCCGTGTACTGACCTTCCGTCCGTCGCATCTGATGAAAGATCGCGTCGCCGCCGGGAACCGTAAGTAAGTTCAGGACGTCCAAGTTATGAGTAAGTCCCCCGATGCCTTTCGCACCATAAGTGAAGTTGCGGACTGGCTCGGTGTTCAGGCTCATGTTCTGCGATTCTGGGAAAGCCGATTCACTCAGGTAAAACCAGTCAAACGCGCAGGTGGACGCAGGTATTATCGCCCCAACGACATGCGTCTGTTGGGAGGAATCAAGAAACTTCTCCACGAAGACGGTATTACGATAAAAGGCGTCCAGCGTATCCTGCGCGAACAGGGCGTCGCACATGTCGCGGCGCTGTCCCCGTCTCTGGACGACCCCGTCCCCGCCCCGATTGAGCCCGTCCAGGACACCGTGGTACCGTTTGAACCTAAGCCTGCAACCGCCAAAAAGCAGATTCGTATGGATCTGGGCGAACCGTCCGAGCATTCGGAGAAAGAAGGCCCGCAGGCCAACGCGCGTACATCTTCTGCGGCACAGCTGGAACCAGAGCCCGAACTGGATGCCGCGCCTTTGATGGGTGGAATCGCGTCGCTTGCGTGGAAACAGACAGATTTTGATGATGACCTGTTGCGGCGCATTGCTCCGATTGCGAAAGACCTGCGCCGCTGGCTGGACCGTGTCGAAACACAGGCGACGGGTTAGGACAAAAGGCATTGTTTTCCTCTTGCCCCTGCCGGGAAAATCTTTATGAACACCCCAACGTCGGGCTATGGCGCAGCCTGGTAGCGCGTCCGTCTGGGGGACGGAAGGTCGCAGGTTCGAGTCCTGCTAGCCCGACCAAATTACACCGACGTTTATGGCATACAGGCCAGATCCCGCTCTGGCACCAGGGGGGATCGAGATGACAGGTGTTTGCCCGAACCAACAGCTAGAGGCGATGATCTCGCGCGGTGAGATCACAGCCGACCCAGAGGTTCTGTCTGCGCAGATTCAACCCGCCAGCCTTGATTTGCGTCTGGGAACAGTGGCTTACCGAGTACGTGCCTCGTTCCTTGCGGGCGAAGGCCGGACTGTCACGGACCGGTTGGGAGAGTTTGAGATGCACCGCATCGACATCTCGGCCGGTGCGGTTCTGGAAAAAGGCTGCGTCTATCTGGTGCCCCTGATGGAATCGCTTGCCCTGCCCGACAACATGAGCGCTGTGGCCAACGCCAAAAGCTCGACCGGGCGGCTCGATCTTCTGACACGGACCATCACCGATGGCGGCACCGAGTTTGACCGGGTGCCCGCAGGGTACACAGGCCCGCTTTATGCCGAAATCTGCCCGCGCTCCTTCTCGGTTCTGGTTCGTCCCGGGATGCGCCTGAACCAAATTCGTTTCCGACAGGGCCAGGCCGTGTTGTCAGATGCCGAACTGAGATCCTTACATGCCGAATCTCCGCTGGTGGACGGACCTGCGGTCATTCAGGACGGTCTGGGCTTTTCGGTCGACCTGCAACTGCCTGATACCGATCTCGTCGGCTATCGCGCCAAACCGCACACCGGGGTGATCGATCTGGATCGAATCGGTGAATACGACCCGCAGGACTATTGGGAAGAGGTCCGGACCAAGGATGGTTGCATCATCCTGGACCCCGGCGCGTTCTATATCCTTGTCAGTCGCGAGGCGGTGCATATTCCACCATTGTACGCGGCTGAAATGGCACCCTATCTGGCGATGGTTGGTGAGTTCAGAGTGCACTATGCAGGCTTCTTTGATCCTGGTTTTGGCCATGCCGCTGCCGGGGGTGCCGGGTCCCGTGGCGTGCTTGAGGTGCGCTGCCACGAAGCGCCATTCGTGCTGGAGCACGGGCAGATCGTCGGACGTCTGGTCTATGAGAAAATGGCGGAGATGCCGACGCAACTATATGGTGCGGGCATTGCCTCGAACTATCAGGGTCAGGGCCTGAAACTGTCAAAGCACTTCAAAGCTGTTGGCTAATCCCTAGAATTTCATGAACCGGCGCATTTGCCGGGTCACGCGCTGTGCCTGCCGCAGGTTCTGCGCATGGCGTGGTGCGCTGGCTTTACTGGTCTCATTCGATGCGCCCGATCCGTTGCCCTTTCGGCTGGCCAAATCGATGCCTTTGTTCACACCCTTGTTGACAAGACGGCGCATGACCTGACGCACAATCATGTCAATGATCCGGTTTGCATTCATGGCTCAACTCCGTGTCCTTGCGCATATAGATACGCGCTTTATGCGGCAACAAAAGGGCTGCGCGATCACTCTTCCTCGAACAGTTCGGTCTGGTCTTCGTCGCTCTCGTCCTCGCGGCCCTCGCCCAGTGGGATGGCCCCCGGAGGAGGACGATTCTCCAGCAATCCCGCTGCCCGCAACTCTTTTAGCCCGGGCAAGTCACGGGCGTTCTCAAGCCCAAAATGATCCAGAAACTCAGGTGTTACCACAAACGTCACCGGACGACCGGGAGTCATGCGGCGGCGGCCCAGTTTGATCCACTCCATCTCCAGCAACTGATCGATTGTTCCGCGCGAAACCGAGACACCCCGGATTTCCTCGATCTCGGCCCGCGTGCAGGGCTGATGATAAGCCACGATGGCCAGAGTTTCGATCGCAGCGCGGCTGAGCTTGCGGGTCTCGACCGTTTCCTTCTGCATCAGAAAGCCCAGATCAGGGGCCGTGCGGATGGCCCAGGCGTCTCCTACGCGCACCACACGCACACCACGGCGCTCATACCGTTTCTGAAGCGATTCAACCGCTTGTGCCGCGTCGCTGCCATGGGGCATCCGCGCTTCAAGATCCGCAATTGTCACCGGATCGGCGCTGGCGAAAAGAACGGCTTCGACCATGCGTTCCTGTTCAGCCAGTGGAGGGGCCTCGAACAGCGTACCGGTCTCTTCGGGGGCATCAGTCACGTGTCTCGGTCCTCTTGCGCAAATGGATCGGAGCGAATGTCTCGCTCTGCTTGATTTCCATATGTCCTTCTTTCACCAACTCCAGCGAGGCCGCAAAGGTCGCCGCCGTTGCCGACCTGCGCCGTACCGGGTCGGAATCCCAGCCATCGGGCAGGTAAGCTTCCATATCGGTCCATGTCCCGGCAAACCCGATCAGCGGGCGCATTCTTTCCAGCGCCTGTTCCATGGTGAATACCGAATCGCGATCCATCACAAACGGGCGGAATTCATCACGCGTGCGGATCCGGGCATAGCCCTGCATCAGATCCAGCAGCGTGGCGGAATAGGTCACGGTTCGGATGCGGGTGATATCTTCGCCCTGCCCGCGTTTGAAGAAATCGCGCCCCAGCTGATCACGCGCCATCAGCCGTGCGGCAGCATCGCGCATCGCCTGCAAGCGTTCCAACTGAAACGCAAGATGTGCGGCCAGTTCCTCGCCCGAGGGTCCCTCGTCATCCGGGTCTGGCGGCAGCAGCAAGCGGGACTTGAGAAACGCCAGCCAGGCCGCCATCACCAGATAATCGGCGGCCAGTTCAATACGCAGCGCCCGCGCCTTTTCGACAAAGGCCAGGTATTGCTGCGCCAGCGCAAGGACAGAGATTTTCCTCAGGTCAACTTTTTGCGTGCGCGACAGGGTCAGCAGAACATCCAGCGGGCCTTCGAACCCATCGACGTCAACGATCAGCGCTTCGGCCGCAAGACGATCCGCGACCGAGACAGGGTCTTCGCTAAAAAGGTTATCGTTCATATACCTGCCCGCCCATTAGGGCAGATAGTTCCGCTTCGACGGCAGGGATGTCAAGTTCCAGCGGGCGTTTGCGCATCGCCAGCGCCCGTTCTGCGCGGGCCTGTGCTACATCAGACATTTCTCCGGCAGCTTCCATCACCTGGGCGCGCTCGTCAAAGCTTCCGTTGCAGTGCAGAACGACGTCACAGCCCGCGCTTATGGCTTGCCGCGACACGTCAGCGGGCGTTCCGCTAAGCGCTTTCATCCCGATGTCATCGGTCATGATCAGCCCCTCAAAGCCAATCCTGTTGCGGATCACATCCATCATGGTTACCGAGATGGTGGCAGGCTGCGGGTCAATCCGATCATAGACCAAATGCGCGGTCATCCCCATCGGCAGGTCGTTCAAGGCCAGGAACGGCACAAAATCGCTGCGCTCAAGCTCCTCCAAGGGCAGATCCACATGCGGCAAGTCATGATGGCTGTCCAACGTGGCACGTCCATGGCCCGGGATGTGTTTGAGCACCGGCAGCACACCGCCGTCCAAATGGGCCTGCGCCACGGCTTTCGCAATTCTGGAAACTTGTTCAGGATCAGTGTCATAGCATCTGTTTTTAAGGAACTTGTGCGTCTCCTGTCGCGCGACATCCACCATGGGCGCACAGTTGCTGTCAATTCCCAGGCCAAACAGTTCATCAGCAATCAGGCGGTACCTCAGATACATGGCGCGCTCGGCCTGTTCTCCGGCATTGGTCACATGGTCCAGCGGCGGCAGCCATTCGCGGGCCAACGGCGCCCGCAGGCGCTGCACGCGCCCACCTTCCTGATCGATGGTGATCGGGCAATTGCGCCCGACCGCCTCGCGGAAATCATCACACAAGGCGCGTACTTGTTTGGCGTTTTCGATGTTGCGGGCAAACAGAATGAACCCGAACGGGTTCTTCTGGCGAAACAGATCTCTTTCCTTTTGCGTCAGGCGCAAGCCCTGAGCATCGGTGATCGTGGCACCGAATTTCACCGAACGGCCACCGGGATACAATCAGCCCCCTGCGCGACAAGCGCAGCACAGAACTGACGCGAGTCGCTCAGGTCTTCAAAGCCCAGCACGCGCAGGCGGTAAAAGGTGCGTCCGCCGCTTGAAGTTTTTTGAATAACACGCTGTTTTCCAGCCATATATTCGCCGAACCTTCCATTCAGGCGATCCCATTCCGATTGCGCCACCTGGGTGCTGTCATAGGCCCCAAGCTGTGCCAGACGCGTGCCCTTCTCCAGCGTATCAGGATCGACATCCAACCCAACCGCAGCTTTTACCGCCGCATTGATCGCCTCTTCGGAATTCTCGCTCGGCGACACCTGGCTGCGAGAGGCACGCGCCGGACGGGTCAACGGGCGCACGGATCGGCGCACGCCCGGCAATTCGGCAATGGCCGGATCCGGCAAGGCCGCTGCGAAATCGGCCGGATCAATTGCGGGTTCTTCCTCGGGAGTGGTCAACGATGCCACCTGCACGCCATCTTCAAATTCTTGCTGCGTTTTGGCCGCCTCACCCGCCAGTTCCGCAACCAGCGCATCCACTGCGTTCTGGCGCAATCGAGCGGCTTCCTGGGTCGAGATCGGCTTTTCCACCACATGCAGCGCTGGCGTCGGCTTCAGATCAGCTGCGGGTACATCTTCATCCGTCAACGAGACCGGCCGCGGCGCAAGGATCAGGCGATCCGCCGGAGCGGCAGCGCTGCCTTTGGCGGCCACCGCATTGACGGCCAAGCCCTGATGATCGGCGGGTGTTCCGCCCGGGTTTTCGGGCTGCACACGCATCGGCCCTTCGGCCGCGCGCACGACCGGCACGCCGCTGACATCCCGCATGACAAGCTGGTATCCCCAGATACCGACACCGGCGACCAGTGCCAGCGATGCGACGGCACCTAAGAAATTGACGGCCCGCCCCAGTCCGAACGCGCCAAGTGGCGCATCATAATCCTCCATGTCTTCGGGATAGTCATACGCATCCTCGGAATGCGTTTGATTCGGGTAATGAATCTGCTCGGGGCTTTGGTGCCCCGAGTAATCGTAACTCGCCATGTCCGCCTCACTGCCCGTTTCGCGCCAGAAAAAAGGCGCGCGGGTCATTTCTTGCCTACCTCGTACCGGCGGTTCGGGCGGTATTGGTTACCGCATCTCCTGCGCCGGAGTAACGCCAAGAATACCCAAGCCCGCTGAAATCACAACAGAAACGGCAAGGGCCAATGCAATTTTCGACTGGCTTGTGGCAACATCGCCATCCTGAATGAAACGCAATTGGGTTTCGTCATTGCCCTTATTCCAGAGCGCGTGAAAATCCCCTGCAAGTTCATACAGATAGAAGGCGACGCGGTGCGGTTCGTTGGTCCGCGCAGCGATTTCGACCAGGCGTGGCCATTCGGCCAGCTTCTTGGCGACAGTCAGTTCCGAGACGTGATCGTTCTTGCTCAGATCCGCGCCGGCAAGCGTCACATCATCTGTTGGGATCCCTGCCTCGGCGGCACGGCGCAGCACGCTCATCACCCGGGCATGGGCGTATTGCACGTAGAACACCGGGTTCTCGCGGCTCTGCTCCAGCACCTTGTCAAAGTCGAAATCCAGCGGTGCGTCGTTCTTGCGGGTCAGCATCACGAAACGGGTCACATCCGGACCAACCTGATCGACCACATCGCGCAGGGTGACAAAGTTCCCGGCCCGTTTGGACATCTTGAACGGCTCGCCGTTTTTCCACAGCTTCACCAGCTGCGTCAGCTTGATATCCAGCGGCACCTTGCCATCGGACAGAGCCGAAACGGCAGCCTTCATCCGTTTGACGTAGCCGCCGTGGTCCGCGCCGAACACGTCGATCAGCGCGTCAAAACCACGTGTCACCTTGTCATAGTGATAGGCGATATCCGGGGCGAAATACGTCCAGCTGCCATCAGATTTCTTGACTGGGCGGTCGACGTCATCGCCGTGCTCGGTGGATTTGAACAAGGTCTGCTCGCGCGGCTCCCAATCCTCGGGCTTCTTGCCTTTGGGTGGTTCCAGCACGCCTTCGTAGATCAAGCCCCTATCGGTCAGGGACTTAAGCGCAGCCTCGATCTTTCCGGTGCCATAAAGCGATTTTTCGGAATAGAACACGTCCATCTCGACACCCAGCGCCTTCAGGTCGGCGCGGATCAGATCCATCATAGCGTCGGTCGAAAACTCGCGCAGGTCTTTCAGCCAGTCGCTTTCCGGCTTGTCGATCAGGCTGTCGCCGTACTTCTCTTTCAGCGCTTCTCCGATCGGGATCAGATAATCGCCGGGATACAGCCCTTCGGCAATCTCGGGGCTGAGGCCGTTGGCCTCGCGATAGCGCTCATAGGCCGACCGCGCCAGCACGTCCACCTGCGCGCCGCCATCGTTGATGTAGTATTCGCGGGTCACGTCATGGCCCGAATAGGCCAGCAGGCTCGCCAACGCATCCCCGAACACCGCGCCGCGAGTGTGTCCGACATGCAGCGGGCCGGTCGGGTTGGCCGAGACATATTCGACATTGACCTTCTGCCCCTGTCCCATGGTCGAACGCCCGTAATCGGTGCCTTTTTCAAGCACCGCCGCCAACACGCCTTGCCAGACGGACGGCGCAAGACGCAGGTTCAGGAAACCGGGGCCCGCCACTTCAGCGCTTGTGATCCGATCATCCGCCGCCAGTTTCCCGGCCAGAACATCCGCAATGTCGCGCGGCTTCATCTTGGCTGGTTTCGCCAGCACCATCGCGGCATTGGTCGCCATGTCCCCATGCGCGGCATCACGCGGAGGTTCGACCGCCACGTTGTCAAAGCTCAGCCCTTCGGGCAGTACGCCTTCGGACTGCATCTGCGCCAGCGCGTCCAGTACAAGGCCGCGGATCTCGGAAAACAGGTTCATTTCGGATGTCCTTTTGCTTGTCGCGGGGTTTACCACGCAATGCGGCAAGGTCAATGGACGCCTAATGTTTCAGCTTGGTTTGGCGGAACAACTCGCTAATCTCGGGCATGTTCGAAGCTACCGGAGACCGTTGATGCACCGCCCCTTGTCTATTGCCTTGCTTTTGTCCGCCGCCCTGCCTGCACTCGCCGACCTACCCCAACCGCAAGGCCATGTGCTGCTGACGCTGGGCGGCGCGGTCAGCGAAACAAACCTGCCCGCGCGGGGGGAGAATGACGGCGGTCTGCTGGGCTATCTGGAGGTCACGCATGACGGCGCGGCAGGGTTTGATGCTGCCATGCTGGACGGGCTGGAGCAGCTCGAGATCACAATCTCGTATGGTCCTCCGGGCAATGAGCGTGATTACAGGTTCTCAGGCCCGCTTTTGTCAGACGTCATGACGATGGCAGGGGCCGAGGGGAAAACCGCTCTTCCCATGGCGCTGGATGGGTATCAGGCTGCAATCGACTGGAACAGCATCACCACGCATAAACCGATCATAGCAACGCATTCTGATGGCGCACCGATGGGGATCGGTGGTTATGGCCCGACGATGATCGTCTTCCCTCCGACAGAGAACGTCGATCAGTCCGCCAAACAAGCAGCTCAGCAAGTCTGGGCCATCGCCTATATCGCTGTGGAGTGATCAGCCGGTCAGCCGGGCATGGTCCTGCAAGGCAAATCGGTCGGTCATGCCCGCAATGTAATCGGAAACGATACGGGCCAAACCTGTCTCGTCCCCGGCAGCTTCAATATCATCATGCCAGCGCGCAGGCATTTGCTTGGGATCATTCAAATAAATCGGAAACAGATCTTCCACGATCTTTGCCACCTCCTCCCGCACTGACATCACACTGGGAGCGCGATACATCCGGGTGAACAGAAACGCCCGGATTTCGCGCAGTTGCGCCCGAACCTCATCCGAGAACTGGATGACAGGATACCCAAGATGACGAACTTCTTCGACGGACTGCGCGCCAGACACGGCAATGAGATCGTGAGAGGTGTTGATGACATCGGCCACCATGACCCCGAAAACCCGCCTTAGCGCTTCGTGACGCCGGCGATAGGAATCCAGCCTGGGGTATCTGGCATCCACCTCGGCGTAACAGACACCGACGATCGGCAGGTCTTGCAGATCGTCGTCCGAGAACAACCCCGCGCGCAACCCGTCCAGTAGATCGTGGTTGTTGTAGGCAATGTCATCGGAAAGGGCCGCAACCTGGGCTTCCGCGCTGGCATGGGTGTGCAGTTCAAGATCGAAACCCTGATTGCATTCGGCCAATGCCCATGGCAGATCGCCCGTAACCGGCCCATTGTGCTTGGCTATACCTTCCAGGCATTCCCAAGTCAGGTTACACCCGTCGAATTCTGCATAGTGGCGCTCCAGCTTTGTGACGATCCGAATGGCCTGAGCGTTGTGATCAAAACCTCCGTAGGGTTTCATCAACGCGTGCAACGCGTCCTCGCCGGTATGTCCAAAAGGCGTATGTCCCAGATCATGCGCCAAGGCCACGGCTTCGGTCAGCTCTGGGTTCAACCCCAGAGCACCGGCAATGGTCCGCGCCACCTGCGCCACCTCAATGGAGTGGGTCAGGCGGGTGCGGTAGCTGTCACCTTCGTGTTCAACAAACACCTGCGTCTTGTGCTTGAGGCGCCGAAAGGCACTGGCATGAATGATCCGGTCCCGGTCGCGCTGAAAGCATGATCGGAAACTGCTTTCCTCCTCGGGCACAAACCGCCCCCTGGTGCGGTCCGGATCCGAGGCAAAACTAGCTCTGTCCAAATGGCCTGTCCTTGTCGCCTGTCCTTGCGCTTTCTATATTGTATGGCGTAATGGAAGGAAACCATTGGAGACCGGCATGAATCTGCCCCCATCAGTCACGGAACGCGCCTTCGAACGCCTCGCCGAAATCGGCGCGGCGGATCAGGGTCAGGCATTGCGCGTCGCAGTGGAAGGCGGCGGTTGCTCGGGTTTTCAATACGAAATCGCTTTGGATACGCCAAAAGAAGATGATCTGGTCCTTGAAGGTAAAGGGCAAAAAGTCATTGTTGACGCCATTTCGCTGCCCTTCCTGGAAAACGCCGTCATCGACTTCACCCAAGAACTGATCGGCGCGCGATTTGTGATCGACAACCCCAACGCCACCTCTTCCTGCGGTTGCGGCACATCTTTTTCGATGTAACCGTGGGGGCTTTGCCCCCACACCCCCAGGATATTTTCAGCCAGATGAAGCAGCGGTCCGCCCTCTGACCGAAAGACCAGAGGGCTTCACCTGGCGCGGTCATCGGCGTCCCCGCCTGTACCGCCACTTCAATTTGAAGATATTCAGTTAAAAATCCGTTTCTTCATCTGGCCAAAAATATCCCGGAGCGCGAGGCAGAGCCTCGCAAATCCGATCTCTGGCTTGCCGTTGGACCCGTTCTGAGCGATAGGTTGCACCAAGTCTTCGGAGGATCGCGCATGAAAATCGCCACGTTCAACATCAATGGCATCAAGGCGCGGGTCGAGGCCCTGCCCCGTTGGCTGGACGAAGCGCAGCCGGACGTTGTGCTGTTGCAAGAGATCAAGTCGGTCAACGAAAACTTCCCGCGCGAGATATTCGAAGAGCGTGGATTCAATGTGGAAACTCACGGGCAAAAAAGCTTCAACGGCGTAGCAATATTGTCGAAACTTCCACTCGAGGACGTGTCGCGCGGCCTTCCAGGCGATGACGCGGATGAACAGGCCCGCTGGATCGAAGCCACTGTCGTTGGCAAAAAGGCTCTTCGGCTCTGTGGATTGTATCTGCCCAATGGCAATCCGGCACCCGGCCCGAAATACGACTACAAACTGGCTTGGATGGAACGACTTTACGACCGTGCCCGCACTTTGCTGGCAACCGAAGAGCCTGCGTTGATGGCGGGGGATTACAACATCATCCCGCAGGCGGAGGACGCCAAACGCCCCGAAGCATGGCTCGAAGACGCATTGTTTCGCCCTGAAAGCCGCGCCGCATTTCGCAAAATCCTGAATCTGGGCTTCACCGAAGCGTTCCGGGCCGCCACCCAAAGCGCGGGACACTATTCATTTTGGGATTATCAGGCCGGGGCCTGGAACCGAAACGACGGAATTCGGATCGATCACTTTCTGCTGACCCCACAAGCGGCGGATCTTATGCGGGATTGCCAGATTGATGCAGCCGTGCGCGGACATGAAAAACCCTCGGATCATGTGCCAGTCTGGGTCGATCTGGACATATAGTGTTTCAGGCCGTGACGTCGTAGCTGTATATCCATTCGTAACGGCGCGACAATTTCCCCCCGATTGCCATAAGCGCACATTGGGCCGCCAAACGGGCGGGGCCTGAAAGGTGGAAATTGCGTGCGTTCGACCCGGCAGCGGCAACCACGCTTTCTGCCCTTGGTCGGCGCGTTTTCTCGTAGGCTGCAAGCGCGCTGGTGACACCCGGGTGCTCGTCGAATGATCGCGCAAGCGTCCAGGCATCTTCCAGCGCCAGGCAAGCGCCTTGCGCCATGAACGGCAAGGTCGGATGCGCCGCGTCCCCCAGCAATGCCAGACGACCGTTCTGCCATTTTTTTGCGACCGGGCGCAGGAACAAAGCCCACAGATTCACATCGGAGACCTTTGACAGAATCTCACGTACCGGATCGCCGAATCCTGAAAAACGTGCGCGCAATTCGTCCGGATCACCCCTTAGCTTCCATCCCTCTTCCCGCCAATCCGAGCGCTCCTCGACCGCAACGATGTTCATCATGCATTGATCGCGCAAAGGATAGGTCACGACATGCCGACCCGGCCCCATGGTCAGGGATGCCGCCACCACGTCTGAATCTGGTCGCCAGGGAATGGTTGCGCGCCAGGCGACCTGGTGCGTAAACGCGGGAGTTTCGGGCCCGTTCAGGGCCGGGCGAATCGCGCTTCGACCACCGTCGGCGGCAATGACACATTCGGCGCGCAGCCGCTCGCCGCTCGCCAACAGGATTTCAGCTTCGTTGGAGTGTTTTTGCACGTTGGAAACTTTGGCGCCCAGGCGGACATCCACACCGGCCTTGCGGGCCGCAGAATGCAGCAGATTCAACAAGTCGGCACGGTGAAAATAATTGGTCGGACCAGCCGACGGTCCAGGCAGTCGGCTGACAACGCGCCCTTTGCGGTAATCACGGACGATCGTACCATGGGATTTCTGACCGACAGACAGATCCGCCACCCCAAGCGCGCGCAACACACACATCCCGTTTTCACTGATCTGCAGACCTGCGCCGACCTCGGTCAGTGCCAGGGCTTGCTCCAGCAGGGTGACCTGCGCCCCGTGTTGCCGCAGCGCCAACGAAGACGCCAAGCCACCGATGCCACCGCCAATAACGCAGAAATTCAACCGATTGATCTTCATGCCCTACCGCTTAACGCAAAAACGCCAGAGCCACAGGCCCCAG
Organism: Ruegeria sp. CDSA141; assembly: GCF_059612005.1. Classification (NCBI taxonomy): domain Bacteria; kingdom Pseudomonadati; phylum Pseudomonadota; class Alphaproteobacteria; order Rhodobacterales; family Roseobacteraceae; genus Ruegeria; species Ruegeria sp. CDSA141. The sequence continues at coordinate 528,254 of NZ_JBXWPT010000001.1, read as the reverse complement.
CGTTCGAAATTCTCAAGTTGCACCCGGCGATCAATCGTCGCGGTGGACTTTTTCGCGGCGCTCGTGGCGCTCTTGCGCCTCAAGCGTCATGGTTGCAATCGGACGTGCATCAAGACGTTTCAGCGAAATTGGATCGCCGGTCTTTTCGCAATACCCGTATTCACTTTCTTCGATCCGACGCAGGGCTGCGTCGATTTTGGCGACCAGCTTGCGTTGACGATCGCGTGTCCGCAGTTCCAAAGCGCGATCTGTTTCCTCGCTCGCTCGGTCTGCGACATCCGGGATGTTTCGGGTGTTGTCCTGCAGCCCTTCGATCGTGTCGCGGCTGCCCGCCAAAAGTTCATTCTTCCAATCCAACAGCTTGCGGCGGAAATACTCAAGCTGACGGTCATTCATGAAAGGTTCATCTTCGGCCGGGCGGTAATCCTCCGGCAGAAAAACTTCCTGTTTCATATTTGCTCCCTCGGTATGGCCAGAAACGTCGGTCGCGGTTGTTTCACCTGACATTTGGCACCCCCTTCTGCGCAGCATTTAGCCGACGAGCGTGGGATTGTCACTACACAAACTTTGCTTCAGCACGCCCAAGCGCTGTTTTGTCTAAATATGAGACAAACAACAACAAAACCCTATTTTTCTATGAAATTTAGCGGGCCTTTTTGAGGCAGGCGTTAATCAGCAGGACACATTCCCGCACGCGAATCAACCAAAAGGGCTTGGAGTTCTTACTAAAATCGCCTCAACCGACGCATGGACGCGGGTTGTCAAAATCGTTGGCCGTCTGTAACCCGGAAAACACAACCAGCCCACGGATCACGAAAAACCATACGAGAGGCCCATGACAGCACGCTTTCAAGGTACAGCCGAATATGTCGCCACTGACGATCTGACAATTGCCGTGAACGCCGCCGTCACACTCGAGCGTCCATTGCTGGTCAAGGGCGAACCCGGCACTGGCAAGACAGAGCTTGCCAAACAGGTGGCCGGCGCGCTGGGGCTGAGGATGATTGAGTGGAACGTGAAATCCACCACCCGCGCGCAGCAGGGCCTGTATGAATATGATGCGGTCAGCCGTTTGCGGGACAGCCAGCTGGGTGAGGAACGTGTTCATGACGTGTCGAACTACATCCGCAAAGGCAAGCTGTGGCAGGCCTTCAAGGCCGATGAAAAGGTTGTTCTGCTGATCGATGAGATCGACAAGGCGGATATCGAGTTTCCCAACGACCTTCTGCAGGAACTCGACAAGATGGAGTTCCATGTTTACGAGACAGGGGCAACGATCCGGGCCAAGAACCGCCCTATCGTTATCATCACCTCGAACAATGAAAAAGAATTGCCGGACGCGTTCCTGCGCCGCTGTTTCTTTCACTACATCCGCTTTCCGGATGAGGCTACGATGCGTCGAATCGTCGAAGTACATCATCCTGGCATCAAGGAGGCGCTGCTGACCACGGCCCTGACCCAGTTCTATGAAATCCGCGACACGCAGGGGCTGAAGAAAAAGCCATCGACATCCGAGGTGCTGGACTGGCTGAAACTGCTGCTGGCCGAAGACCTGAGTGCCGAAGACCTCAAGCGTGGCGGTACCGACGCGCTGCCGAAACTGCACGGTGCGTTGCTGAAGAATGAACAGGATGTGCATTTGTTCGAACGTCTGGCCTTCTTGGCACGCGGCAAGCGATAGCCGGCAGGTAAAGGGACGGTGATCATGGCTTGCCTTGGGACGACCCGAATGTCAGCATCGGCCTATCTGGCGAGACAGAGCTTCGCCCCCACAGAACTGGATGTATCGCTTGGCTAACGCACTGACAATCCGCACCCTGCGTGCCGAGGACAAAAGCCAATGGGCCGACATGTGGCGGGATTATCTGGCATTTTACGAAACGGCCCTGCCCGATGACATATACGAAACAACCTTTTGCAGACTGCTGGGCGACGACCCGCAGGATTTTTCCTGTTTCGTTGCCGAGCAGAATGGCGCTCTGGTCGGACTGACACATTACCTGTTTCATCGTCATGCCTGGAAGGTGGAAAAAGTCTGCTACCTGCAGGACCTGTTCGCACGACCCGAGGCAAGGGGTTCCGGCGTTGGGCGGGCCTTGATCCAAGCAGTCTATGATGAGGCCGATCGTCAGGGCGCGCCATCGGTTTATTGGCTGACCCAGGAGTTCAACCATACTGCGCGGCAATTGTATGATCGCATCGGAACACTGACACCGTTCATCAAGTACGCCCGCTCATGAAGCGATTGAGTGCCCTTTTTCTGGCACTGGTTGTTTCTGGCTGCGCGACGGTTGAAACAATCGAGCTTCCCGGTCAGGTCCAGTCCATCGAAGCGACTTTGCCGCCTGCCAAATCTTTTTCGACTGCGCATCCCTCGCCGCCCGCTCGGTCCAACAAAAACATCGCCTCTGACTTCTTGTCCTTGCATTTCGAGCTGGAAAGCGGGGCCGCCCTGCCCGTTTTCACGCGATTTGAGACCCCGGTCACAGTCCGTCTGACCGGATCACCGACCGCAAGCATGCAGCAGGACCTGACCCGGTTGCTCAATCGCCTACGGCGCGAGGCCGGGATCAATATCCGGCAGGTCAACGAGGGTCAGGCCAATATCACCATCGAAGCCGTCAGCCAGAAAGACATTCTGCGCATTCTGCCCAACGCGGCGTGTTTTGTGGTCCCCAACTCGTCCAGCCTTGAAGAGTATCGACGTGACCGTCGAAAGATCAAAAGCAGTTGGACCGAGCTTCGAAAACGCGAGCGGCTTGGGATTTTCATCCCATACGACGTCAGTCCGCAGGAAATACGTGATTGTCTGCATGAAGAACTGGCACAGGCCCTTGGTCCGCTGAACGACCTCTACCATCTGCCGGATTCGGTGTTCAACGACGACAACATTCATACTGTTCTGACCGGATTCGACATGCTGATCCTGCGGGCTGCTTATGCACCGGAACTGCGCACCGGCATGACCCGAGATCAGGTCGCCGCTGTCATTCCAGGAGTTCTTGGCAAGCTGAACCCGCGAGGGGACAGAGTGGCCGTTCAACCCTTCACGGATACGCCACGCGAGTGGATTGACGCGATTCAGAAATCACTGGGGCCCGGGTCGGGTTCGCCCAGACAGATGCGCGCAGCGCGAAAAGCGGCACGGATCGGTCAGCAACAGGGTTGGACAGATCACCGCCGCGCCTATCCCCATTATCTGATGGGCAGGATGGAACAATTCCGAGACCCCAACGAAGCCCAGCGCCAGTTTCAGATTGCGCAACAGTTCCTGAAGGCCACGCCCGGAACAGACGTGCATCAGGCCTATGTAACGACTCAAACCGCAGCGTTTGCGCTGGCACAGGATAAGGGGCCCAGTGTTCTGCCTGAACTGGACAGGGCCATCGATGTCATGACCCGAGCTGAAAATGCCTCTTTGCTGGCCACATTGTTGTTGCTGAAATCAGAGGCACTGAGACAGGCGGGACAGATCCAGAAGGCACGCGCCGTCAGGCTGGACAGCCTGGGATGGGCGCGGTACGGGTTTGGTTCGGATCTGGTGGCCCAGTCGTTGTCGCAGGATGGTGGCCGAAGAAACGCCGATAGCACGAAAGACGGATGACACACATATGTTGGTAGTTCTGGGAATGGCGGCATTGGGTGCAACCTTGGGCGCCCTGACCGCGAAAAAGCGCAGCGGCAACCGGGCCGATATGGCGCAATATGCCGCCGGGTACGGCATTGCCTTTGCGCTGGTGGGTCTGGTGATCTCGCTGGTTCTGGTGCGTTTGGTGGCCTGACGCGATGTTCCTGCCCTTTTTCGAAAACCTTCGCAAAGCTGGCATCCCGGTATCGCTTCGGGAGTATCTGACTTTTCTGGAAGGCATGAAAAAGGGTCTTGCCACCTATGATGTCGAGGCGTTCTACTATCTCGCCCGCGTTTCGATGGTGAAGGACGAACGCAACATCGACAAGTTCGACCGCGCCTTTGCCGCCAGTTTCGAAGGGCTGAACGAAATCAGTTTCGATCAGGTTCTGGAAGCCGTCGATATCCCCGGTGATTGGTTGGCCAAACTGGCCGAAAAACACCTGTCGGATGAAGAAAAAGCCGAGATCGAAGCGCTTGGCGGGTTCGACAAGCTGATGGAAACACTGCGCGAGCGCCTCAAGGAACAACAAGGCCGTCATCAGGGCGGAAACAAGTGGATCGGCACAGCCGGAACTTCTCCGTTCGGGGCCTATGGATACAACCCCGAAGGGGTCCGCATCGGTCAGAAGGAAAGCCGCCACCAGCGCGCGGTCAAAGTCTGGGACAAACGGGAATTCAGGAATCTGGACGACACGGTTGAACTGGGCACGCGCAACATCAAAGTTGCTTTGAAACGCCTGCGCCGCTGGGCGCGCGAAGGCGCTGCCGAGGAACTGGATCTGGATGGCACCATACGCGCCACCGCCGAACATGGCTATCTGGATGTCAAAACCCGCCCCGAACGCCACAACGCAGTCAAGGTACTGCTGTTTCTGGATGTCGGCGGATCAATGGACCCGCATATCAAGGTGGTCGAGGAATTGTTCTCAGCCGCGCGAACCGAGTTCAAGCATCTCGAATACTACTACTTCCACAATTGCCTCTATGAAGGTGTCTGGCGCGACAACCGCCGCCGGTGGGATCAGCAGACCCCGACCCACGAGGTTCTTCGCACCTATGGCAGTGACTATAAGTGCATCTTCGTCGGCGACGCCTCGATGAGCCCCTATGAGATCGCCTATCCCGGCGGCGCAAACGAGCATTGGAACGCAGAGGCAGGTCAGGTCTGGCTGCAACGCGCGCGGGATCAATGGGCATCGAACCTGTGGATCAACCCTGTGCCCGAGAAGTACTGGGAATACACCCATTCCATCGGCATGATCCGTGAAATCTTTGAAGATCGCATGGTGCCAATGACTCTGGCCGGTCTGGAACAGGGCATGAGGGAACTGACTCGGTAGCCAAGTTAAGGCTTCAAGCTTCGCCCGGTTGTGTCCAAAACAAAAACAAACACCTCAAATACCCCCCACACAATGTTTACAAATAGCACACAAAAGGCTTCATAAGACTCGTCGAATTCCCATCTCGTGATAAGGTGCAAGCGCGTTAAAGCTGGGGGGGAGAGATGGCCAGCCACAATTTGCGAAATCTTCTTGCGTCTGTGGCAACCGCCACATCACTGAGTGTTGCAGTCGCAGCAGCAGCGACTTTTGCGCTCGCGCCGGATGCAGCTTTCGCAAAGAACGACAATGGAAATGGCAAAGGGAATTCCGGAAAAGCCGACAATGGCAAGAGCAATGGATCCAATGGATCCAATGGAAAAGGGAATTCCTCAAAGGGCTCCCAGGCCAACGGTGGTGGAAAAAACAACTCCAAGGGCAAAGCGTCAGCTTCGCAGAAAAGCGCCGGATCCAAAAAGCAACACGCTGCAAAAGCAAAAAAGTCTAATACAGGCACCGGCGGAAACCAAAAAGTCCGGCGTGTCTCGGTTGGTGAATTTGGACGAGAGTTCAAGAAGGATGTCCAACAGCTTTTCGGGAAACAGCCAGCGAAGAAGTCCGGCAATAAACCTGCAAAGAAAACTCGTACATACAAGACTGTTTCGGTCAAACCGATCGAACGCTCGTTACGCCCGGTAGCCCGGCATGACGGCACTCCTGGTTTGGATGGCCGCAAGAAACACCGCCACCGTGACCCGCTGGCAGCCGCGATCACCGATCCTAATGGCTCGGATAAACTGCGCAATCTGAACGCGTCGAAAGCGGCCTCCCCGGCATTTCGGAACGCTGCGGCCAACAGCAATGTAGGAAAGATCGCCGCTTATCAGGCCGCTGCAGCGGAGTATTACGACCTGCGCGGACAGCTCTATGATACACGACGCGACTTGCGGGATCTGAACGAAAGGTACGACGGGCGAAGCAGTGAACAGATTGCCGATGACATTGCAGCGCTTGATCCGTCGGATCCGGAATACGACAGCAAACGTGAAGCATTGGAATCCGAACTACGGGACGCTGAAACATATGAAGAAACCCGCGACGGTTTGCGCGCCGATCTGAAAGATCTTGGGCACCAGACAAAGGATGCCCTGGAAGAAGCAGAAGACGCTTTCTTTGACGCCTCTAAGGGGCGCTCTCTGACAAAGGACGCGTTGGGCGATTATCATGACAATCTTGGGCTTCCGCAACCAAAGAGCCACCCGAAAGACGAAGTGACTGTACAACCAGTGCCTTACGATCCGACCTATCACCAGTATTCAGAGACTCTTCAATACCGCTCCAAGGATACCAATTTCCGCCTTCGCTACGACGCGTTGCACCATGACGGCAAGAAGCACCGATACAAGGACCCGCTGGCAGCCGCGATCACCGATCCCAATGGTTCGAGCAAGCTGCGCAATCTGAACGCGTCGAAAGCGGCCACCCCGGCCTTCCTGAACGCTGCCGCAAATAGCAATGTCGGAAAGATCGCCACTTATCAGGCTGCCGCAGCGGAGTATTACGACCTGCGTGATCAGTTACACGATGCACGGAGGGGCTTACGGGATCTGAACGAAAGCTATGACGGCCGGAGCAGTGACCAGATCGCCGATGATATTGCTGCGCTTGATCCCGGAGACCCAAGCTACAATGACAAACTCGATGCATTGGAAAGCGAACTGCAAGACGCACAGACCTTTGAGGAGGCACAAGGCGAACTCCGTGCCGATGTCAGAGATTTGAGAACGGACAGCCTGGTGGCGCAAAAAGAAGCTGAGCACGCGTTTTTTGATGCGTCCAAAGGGTCCACACTTACGGCTGAAACTTTGGCTGACCTACATGAAAATCTGGAGCTTCCTGCGCCCGGAAAACAGTAGCAGCATCAGCGGTTTCTGGTGCTTTTTGAAGTGGCCAACAAAACCCGACACATGAAGCCCTGCGAACCTGCGGCCCGGACTACATGTGCATCTTCGTCGGCGACATCTCGATAAGCTGCTATAAGACCGCCTACCCCGGCGGCGCAAATGAGCATTGGAATGCAGAGGCCGGGCTGGTCTGGAACAGGGTATGAAGGAGCTGACCTGTTGAGGTCTGCCCCTGAATTTATCCGGAAATTGCCTGAATCCCAAGAAACAGTACCGCCGCCAGCATCGCTGCGGCGGGAACCGTGATAACCCACGCAGCAATGATGGTCAGGAAATGGGACCGGCGAACCAGTTTACGGCGACGGCGCTCCTCCGGTGCGAGACGGGGGCGCTCGGGAACAGTCAGGCTGGCCCGTTTCAGCCTTCGCTCTGCATCCCATTCACGAAAGAATCCGACCCCGAACACTGCACCAACCGCGATATGTGTCGAGCTGACAGGCAGACCCAGCCAGCTTGCGACGATCACCGTGATTGCAGCCGAAAGCGCGACGCAATAGGCCCGCATCGGGTTGAGCTTGGTGATCTGGCTGCCAACCATCCGGATCAGTTTCGGGCCGAACAGGAACAGGCCGAACGAAATGCCGAATGCACCAATGATCATAACCCAAAACGGGATGCTGACCGCCTGAGTAAAATCGCCAGAGGCAGAAGCCTGCACAATCGCGGCCAACGGCCCCACCGCGTTGGCAACGTCATTTGCGCCATGCGCAAAGCTCAGCAACGCGGCTGAAACGATCAGTGGAATTCCAAACAGAATTTTCAGCGATTTGTTGCGGTTCTCAAGTCCCTCAGACTGGCGGCGGATAATCGGGATCATCACGGCCCAGATCAGCCCGCCACAGACCGCACCGATCAGCAACGCCGACGCGAGATCAATTTTGATGATTTTCTTGAGGCCCTTGAGTGCCAGGTAAGATGCAAACGCGCCCGCCATGATCCCAACCAGCATCGGCACCCACTTGCGGGCCGCGGCGATCTTGTCTTCCTGATAGATGATCCTGGCCTTGATGAACCACAAGAAGCCAGCTGCGACCAGGCCCCCCAGAACTGGCGAGATTACCCAACTGGCTGCGATTTTGCTCATGGTGCCCCAGCTTACGGCCCCGAACCCGGCAGCGGCAATCCCTGCCCCCATGACACCGCCCACGACCGAATGCGTGGTGGAAACCGGCGCGCCAATCCAAGTCGCCAGATTGACCCAAAGCGCAGAGGAAAGCAGCGCCGCCATCATCGCCCATATGAATACATCCGCCGTTCCCATGCTTTCCGGCGCGATGATCCCTTTGGCAATGGTCGATACGACATCGCCCCCGGCGATGAGCGCTCCGGCACTTTCAAAAATAACGGCAATCACGATGGCTCCGCCCATGGTAAGCGCATTCGCCCCCACGGCAGGTCCCATATTGTTGGCGACGTCGTTGGCGCCGATATTCAGCGCCATATAGGCCCCGAACATCGCCGCGATCACGACGACAAGCGTGTTGCTGCCCTGACCGAACAGGAAAGCAGCCACGAGACCCGCGATGACAATGAATGCAATGGCGATACCTGATCCCACAAAGGGTCGCCCAGCCTGAGCGGTCGCCAATTCTAGGCGTGAAAAGCGACGCAGGTCCCGGTCGAGCGTTTCCAGGTGACGCGCTTCATGGTTCTTGTCGGTCATGGGTCCCCCATCGATAGCGCCCCGTGGGTTAAGTGGGATCGATGCATTAATCAATAGTTCATATCAGGAAATCACAACTTAGCGAAAGTTGCGCCGATTTCGTCGCCCGAACATGCGGGTCGCGACAAACATCCCGCAGGTGTGACTTGCGCAATGCCAATGTTCGGACCATATCTTTAACATGCTCCGATTGACCCCGATCCTTCTTGCAATTGGCTACGCCATCGTGATGTACCGGATTTCCGTCTGGCGCACGCATCGTGAGTTGGACGCAAAGTCGACCGAACTGGCCGATCCGGCGCTGAAACGAATGACGGACCGGCTGGCGGCAGCTTTGGGCATCGATCGGGTGCCGGTTTACATCTATGAGATCGATCCGGTGAATGGGCTGGCTGCTCCGGATGGTCGAATTTTCATCACGCGCGGGTTTTACCGAAAATTCCGCAACGGAGAAGTTTCTGCCGAGGAGATGGCCAGCGTGATCGCACATGAGCTGGGTCACGTCGCCCTGGGTCATGCGCGGCGGCGAATGATTGATTTCTCGGGCCAGAACGCAATGCGGACCGCTTTGATACTGGTGTTGAACCGTTTCATCCCATTCATCGGTGCGATGATCGCCAATGCGCTGACTGCCCTTTTGGCCTCGCGCCTGTCGCGAGGGGATGAGTATGAGGCGGATGAATATGCCGCGGCTTTGCTGACCAAGGCCGGCATCGGGATCGGACCTCAGAAGTCACTTTTTCACAAGCTGGAAGACCTGACGCAGCAACGGGCGGGTGTTGTGCCGGCCTGGTTAATGAGCCATCCGAAAACAGACGAACGAATTGCAGCGCTTGAGAAACTTGAGCAGCGTTGGGCGCGTGGCTGAGGCCGCGCAGCGAGAGGCCAGCCTCTCGCGCTCTCCGGGATATTTTCAGCCAGATGAAGCTGAGTCCCGCTCAGGCACTCAGGGCTTTGCCCAGACGTGGCAGCCGGGCTTTTTTCATCAGTGCCCGCAGGGTCCATTGATCACCTGAGAGGCGGCTGGCCTCGGCAAGGACCTGAGCCGCGAGCGTGTTCATACCCTTTGGATCAGCTTGCCAGAAACCATGCAGCAGGCTGTCGGGATCTCTGCGGACCAGGCCTTCTTCCGCCAATATGTCTTTGGGAAAATCCTTGGCGTTCACCGTGACGATCATATCGGCGGACGCGACGATCGCCGTCGCCAGCACGTGGATATCGGCGGCATCCGGCAGCCAAAGACGGTCGTGCAGGCCTTCATTCGCAGTCCGCTCGGCCTTGGGCCAGCCGGCTTGTGTCAGCGCGATTTCGGCCCGGGCTTGCACCTCGCCCGTTGGTCCAAGCTTGCGCGCGGCGCGGGCCCATTCTTCGAGGATGCGCGCGGACCAGATCGGAGTGAAATGGCCCAGGCGGGCAGCGCCCAAGAGCATCTCGCGCATCACGGTGGGATAGATGACGCAGGTGTCGAGCACGGCTTTCATAGGCGATAGAACACCGCTTTGAGATAGCCGCTTTCCGCCAGTTGCGGCAATTGCGGGTGATCGGGGCCTGCAAAGCCGGTGTGGATCAGTTGGGCTTGGCGCCCGGCGCGGCCAATCCCACGAGAGGACGCATCACGAAAACGGCCTAGATCAGCGGCGTGCGAACACGAACACAGGCCCAGGTAACCACCGGGTTTGACCAGAGGTGCCGCCAGTCTTGCGATACGTTCATACGCGCGCAGACCCGCATCCAGCGCCTGCTTGGAAGGCGCAAAGGCGGGTGGATCGCAGACCACCACGTCAAATTGCGCACCTTCTTCGCCCAACTGGGCCAGCACGTCGAACGCGTCGCCTTGTCGGGTCTGTAACTTATCAGCAAGGTTCGACGCTTTGGCCCCTTTTTTCGCCAGGTCGAGCGCGGCGGCTGAGCCATCAACGGACAATGCCTGCCCCGCACCGCCTGCAAGCATCGCCAGACCGAAGCCGCCCACATGGCTGAAAACGTCCAATACCTGCGCATCGGCATGAACCAGGCGTGCGGCAAAGGCGTGGTTGGGGCGCTGGTCATAAAACAGCCCGGTTTTCTGACCGCCTGTCAGATCCGCCATGTAGGTGGCGCCATTCATCGGCACCGGCAGGGGCGCATCAGGCGCGGTTCCGCGCAAAGTTTGATTGACGTCGTCCAGCCCTTCCAGCCCGCGCGTGCGGCCAGAGGCGTTTTTCAGCACCGTGGTCACGCCTGTAACCTTGACCAGAGCATCGATCAGCTGGTCCAGATGCGCCTCGGCCCAGGCCGCGTTGGGCTGGATGACGCAGGCATCACCAAAGCGATCGATGATCACGCCGGGAAAGCCATCCGCTTCGGCATGGATCAGGCGGTAATACGGGGCGTCAAACAGACCTTCGCGCATCTCAAGGGCACGCTGCAAACGGGTTTCGAACCACGCTGCGTCAAGTTGAGCGTCGATGTCGCGATCCAGCACCCGGCACATGATCTTGGACTCGGGGTTGACTGCCACCAGCGCGATGGGCGCGCGTTTGTCGTCTTCGAGTACGGCCAAGGCGCCCGCTGAAATCTTGCGGGTGCGGCGGTCGGTGACAATGTCATTGGCGTAGACCCACGGGAAGCCATGGCGCAGGCCGCGCGCATTGGCTTTGGGTTTCAGGCGGATACGGGGGCGGTCGGCAGATTGGGTCATGGCGCCCTCATAGTCCTGAACGCGCCGGTGGGAAAGCCCTAGCGGTTACGGGATCGCCACCCGCCGCGGCGTTTCGGTGCCTGAGCCGTCTGAAGGCCTTCGGTCAGAACCTGCGTCATCGGGTGATCGGGGTTCTGCTCGGCATAGCCCGCGTGCAGTTCTGCCAGCGCTGTGTTCTGGTCGCGATCCGCAGGAACACTGAGTGCCCAATCCAGAAAGATGCTGCGGCATTCCGGCAAGGTTATGCCCTCGATTCGATAGGCTTCGCGGATCAGACCCTTATGGTCGTTGGGATCAGTGCTGCGCGCCATCTTCGTCCCCCTTGATCACACCCCCGATCAGATCGGCTGCGGTCGTATAACTCTCCAGCAAAGCCGCCTGTAGCGCTTCGACCTGTTCGAACCCGGTGGCACGGCACAAAAAAGCAGTTCCGCCTTCGCCGATCTTGTCGGCTTCGATAGCCTTGCCCGAAAGCAGCCGCGCCGCGCATTGCACGGACCAGCATAAGTCATAGCAAGCTTTCAGAGATTGCGCCTGTGCGACATCCAGCAACTCGGCTGCGACGGCGCCATCCAGACCAGAGGACACCTCACGCTGTGCGGACCCAGCCAGCAAGGCGCCGGTTTCGGCCATCAACTCGATATCCATCAATCGGCCGGGGCCGTTCTTGGCGTCCCATATGCCGGTGGGCGCCTTGGCCGCGGCCAGGCGCGACCGCATTTCGGCCACGTCGCGCAGCACTTTTCCCCGCTCTCGCGGGTGCGACAGAAACTCGGTGCGGAAGGCTTCGATTTCCTCGGCCAGCCCGGCATCCCCGGCAACAACATGCGCGCGGGTCAGGGCCAGATGCTCCCACACCCAGGCTTCGTTCTGCTGATAATTGACAAAGCTGGCCCAACTGGTCGCAACCGGCCCCTGATTGCCCGAAGGGCGCAGCCGCATATCGACCTCATACAAGCGTCCCTGCGACATCGGCGCGGACAGCGCTGTGATCAGGGCCTGCGTGAACCGCGCGTAGTAGGTGCGCGTGGCCAGAGGGCGCGGACCCTCAGACATGTCCTGATCCAAGGGATCGTAGATCACGATCATGTCCAGATCGGATTGCGAGTTGATCCGGCCCGCCCCCAGCGATCCCATCCCAAGCACGGCAGCGCCGCGCCCCGGTGCAGGGCCGTGTTTGCGGGCGAAATTCTCGGTGACATGCGGCAGGATGGCCGCGATGACCGATTGTGCCAGCTCGGCATATTGCTGACCCGCCTGCGCCCCGTCGATCAGGCCGCGCAGGTGATGCACACCAACCCGGAAATGCCATTCCTTGCACCAGCGCCGTGCAAGATCAAGCTGGGTTTCATAGTCTGTTTCTTCCGACAGAGCCTGCGTCAATTCCGCTTGCAACGCCTCTTGTCCCGGCCAATCCGCAAAGAAACTGCCCCCGATCACCGCGTCAAACACAGACGCGTTGCGCGACAGATGCGAGGCCAGAGCATGCGACGTGCCAACGATATCGGTTAACAGCTCGATCAGTTGCGGATTCGCCTCAAACAGCGAAAACAGCTGCACCCCGGCAGGCAGGCCTGCCAGAAACCCGTCCAAAGCCATCAGTGCTTCATCGGGCTTTGCGGTTTTGGCAAGACGCGACAGCAGCTCGGGCCGCAGACGTTCAAAAATCCGCGCGCCGCGCTGGGACCTCAGCGCCGGGTATGTCGTCCAGCGGGCCAAAACGCTTTTGTCGAACTCCACATCCTGCACTTGGACCGGTGCCGCACCCGGTCCTGGGGCAAAGAATCCTTCGGTCAACTCATGCACTTCGGTCAGGCGATTTATCAGGTCTTGCGTCAACTCGGCACTGCTGATCCCCATCAGACAGGCAACCCGCTCGATCCCATCAGACGAACTCGGCACCTTGTGGGTCTGCGCGTCATGAATCATCTGGATGCGGTGTTCGACTTCGCGGTGCGCGCGGTAATGATCGGTCAGCTTATTGGCAACATCCTGCGGCACCCACCCTTTGGAGGCCAGCGCCGCCAGACCGGGAACGGTACCACGCACCCGCAGGTCAGCATCCCGGCCGCCCGCAATCAACTGACGGGTTTGTGTAAAGAACTCGATCTCGCGGATACCACCCTGTCCCAGTTTCATGTCGTGTCCGGGGATCGACAAGGACCCTCCGGTGCCTTTGTTTTCGCGGATGCGCAAACGCATGTCATGGGCGTCCTGAATGGCGGCAAAATCCAGATGGCGGCGCCAGACAAAGGGTCGCAGGCCGTCAAGGAAACGCTGCCCTGCGGCCAGATCACCGGCACAGGGCCGTGCCTTGATATAAGCGGCGCGCTCCCAGGTTCGGCCCAGGCTTTCATAATACCGTTCGGCGGCCTCCATCGCCATGCAAACCGGTGTCACGGCGGGATCGGGGCGCAGCCTCAGATCCGTGCGGAAAACATAGCCGTCCGCCGTCTTATCACTCAACGTCGCACAGAAGTTGCGCGTGGCCCGAACCATGCCCTGCCGGGCCTCGTAAAAGTCATCGGGATCAAAGCGCGTCTCGTCAAACAAAACGATCAGATCAATGTCCGAGCTGTAGTTCAGCTCATGCGCGCCCATCTTTCCCATCGCCAGGATGACCAAACCGGCTGCGTTTTCGACATCATCCTCGGTCATACCCGGCAGCTTCTTGCGCCGGATCAGCGTTGCGATCTCGGCCTTGGCGGAAACATCGGCGGCCAGAGCGCCGAAATCGGTCAGGGCCGCAGTAACCTTCTCTAGTGGCCACGCACCTGCAATATCGGCCAACGCCGTAAGCAGGGCCATACGCCGCTTGGCCTGCCGCAATCCGGGCTTCAACTGATCCGGCAGCAGATCGCGCGCGGCGGTCATCACGGCATCCAGCGCCTGATCCGGGTGCATCAGAGCCTCGGGCAGCCAGCCCTTCTCTTGTTCGATCAAGCTTTTCAGATAGGGGCTCGAACCGGCGGTGCCCGCCACCAATTTCCCCATCTCAGCCGGCAAATCTGGCATCAAGGCCCGCGCTTCATCCCCGAGGGATGGATCGAAAGCACGCGGAAGTCTTAAAATGTCAAGAGCGTCAGTCATACGCGCAAACTGCGCATCGCAGCGCGTAATCGTCAATGGGGCATTCCGATCAGGTTTTCTGAACCGGCGTGTCCTGACTGAAACTGTTCACCCAAACGTCGTTTCTGCGTTCCCACAACGACGAAATCAGCATCGCTTCGCGCGTTGTCGCACCCGGGCGCAAATAATCGGCACGATACGACAGCAATACGATGTCCGGTGTCAGAACGCGCAATCTCGCGCCGCTCAGATCAAACGCGGCCATTGTCGGCGCATCCGCGAATTGTCCAACGTGGTCGTCACGATTGGCAAATCCCGTGGGATACACACCAAGAAAATCTGCGCTCAGCAAAGCCCGATCCGCGCTTGCATTGCCGTCCACCAGCGCCATCCAGACCTGCTTTTCCAGGTCGAGTATTTCATTAAGCGCAGGTGCCGTCCTGTGTTCTGTCATTTCCATTCCCGCAACCTGCGACTGAAGATGTCCATCGTCAACCGAATTGCAGAATGTAAATCTTTTTCACATTGCCCCCTTGCAACCCCCATCAACGACCCCATCTAGACAATGTGAAAAGAATTTACATCAACCCTGGAGAGCTCAAATGACCGCACTGTCCGACCCCGCCGTCCCCGCGAATCCGGGATGGCTTTATCGAATTGAGGCCTGGCTGGATGACAAAGGCAAGGGGGCGTGGATCGCCGCCATGGTCCTTGGTTTCATCTTCTTCTGGCCAGTTGGCCTGGCCCTTCTGGCTTACATGATCTGGAGCAAACGCATGTTCAGCAAATCCTGCAGTCGCCGCAAATCCTGGCACAGCCACATGAGCGCGATGAAGCCGTCCGGCAACAGCGCATTTGACGCCTACAAGTCAGATACTCTGGCCCGCCTTGAACGCGAACAACAGGACTTCGAGGCGTTCCTGCGCCGCCTGCGCGATGCCAAGGACAAGGCCGAATTCGACGAGTTCATGGACGAACGCGCCCGCGAGAACCATGAAGACGACGGTAAAGCCACGCCTACCTGATTGACCTTGCCCTGTCCCGGCATTCCGGGACAGGGTACCCTGACCCACTTTTTCGGACCTGACGAATGAACCACCTGCCTGACCCCGATACCCAACCTGATTTCTACCGCTCGGTGACGAGCAAACGCTTTGTCGCGTGGTTGTTTGATGTCGCCTTCATCTCGCTTCTCTGCACGGTGGCGATTCTATTGAGCGCAGGCCTCGGTCTGTTTTTTCTGGCGGCGATCTATGCCGTGATCAGCTTTGTCTATCGCGTTGTCACCATAACCAACGGCTCGGCCACACTGGGAATGCGTTTCATGGGAATCGAATTGCGCGACGCATTCGGAGAGCGGATGGATATGGGCAAGGCCATCGCCCACACTGCCGGTTATTTCGTCAGCATGGCGGTCGCAGTGATTCAGATCATCTCGGTGATCATGATGCTGACCAGCGCTCGCGGCCAGGGACTGACCGACAGTTTTCTGGGCACGGTCATGATCAATCGACGGGCCTGAGACCCGGTTGCGTGAAACACTTGGCGGCCTCGGGAACGGTTGCTATCATCCCACCCGAGGCTACCTGGGAACTTCATGCGACACACGCTGCCAATTGCGCCACAATTCTATGTCACGGCCCCGCAACCCTGCCCTTATCTCGACGGCAGGATGGAGCGTAAGCTGTTCACCGCACTACAGGGCGAAGGCGCGGAACAGTTGAACAATTCCCTGTCGCAGCAGGGATTTCGCCGGTCACAGAATGTACTCTATCGCCCCTCTTGCACCGATTGCGCGGCCTGTCTGTCAGCCCGGATCGACGTTTCGGCGTTCCGCGCAACAAAGAGCCAGAAACGCGCGATAAAACGCAACGGATACCTAGAACGTCGCGCGACGTCGCCCTGGGCAACGGACGAGCAATACGAACTGTTCCGCCGCTATCTTGACACCCGGCACGCCGATGGCGGCATGGCTGATATGGACGTGTTCGAATTTGCGGCGATGATCGAAGAAACTCCGATCCGAAGCCGCGTGGTGGAATATGCAGATCCGGAGACCGGAGACCTGATCGCTGTCAGCCTGACCGATGTGCTCGATGATGGGCTGAGCATGGTTTATTCCTTCTACGATCCGAACCAGCCTCAGAATTCTCTGGGTACCTATATGATCTTGGATCACATTGACATCGCGTGCGAAGCTGGCCTGCCCTATATCTACCTGGGCTACTGGGTCCCCGGCAGCCCCAAGATGGGCTACAAGGCAAAATTCTCTGGGCTGGAGGCTTATATTCAGGGCGAATGGCAAAAGATCAAAGATCCGAACGCCTTCTGCGGTTCATCCCGGCATCCCCTTTCCACCGCTCCGATTGCCGAGCAAGTGGCCAATATTCAGCTTCCGGACCGCCACCCGACCAAGGGTTGACCATCCCATGAAACAGAACCTGCATGCCGTTACACTCGTGGTGCCGGATTACGATGACGCAATCGCGTTTTATACGGAGCGACTTGGTTTCCAGCTTTTGAAAGACATCGATCTGGGAGACGGAAAACGCTGGGTCTTGATCACGCCACCGGGCTCAGACGGCAGTGCCCTTCTTCTGGCCAAAGCCGACGGGCCCGAACAGCGCGCCGCCATCGGCAACCAGACAGGAGGCCGCGTGGGTTTCTTCCTGCAAACCGAAGATTTCCAACGCGACTACACACAAATGCGTGCCAACGGGGTCCAATTCGAAGAAGCCCCCCGCATTGAGCCCTACGGCAGTGTCGTCGTCTGGCGCGATCCCTTTGGCAACCGTTGGGACCTGATCCAATTCGCCTGATCCGCCTCTTCATCTGGCAACACATACATCGGGAATGAATTGGCCGCAGGCCAGAAGGGGCTGGCCCCTTCCCTGATGCCAAAAAAGAAAAGGGGGCTCTCAAGCCCCCTTTGCATTTGATTTAGTCTGATCAGTTCGGGATCAGATCAGGCACGATTGTGACAATTGTCGGGAAGAACCACAGAATCGCGATTCCGACGACCTGGATCAGGACAAACGGTATGATGCCGCGATAGATATGTCCCGTCGTCACCTCTTTTGGCGCCACGCCTCGCAAGTAGAACAAAGCGAACCCGAACGGTGGCGTCAGGAATGACGTTTGCAGGTTCACCGCCACCATGATCGTCACCCATTTCGGATCGAATGACCCGCCATAGATCACCGGGCCCACGATTGGGATCACGATGTAGATGATCTCGAGGAAGTCCAGCACGAAGCCCAAAATGAACAGCACCAGCATCACGATCAGGAAGACTGTGAACTCGTTGTCAAAGCTCTTCAGGAATTGCTGGATATAGTGCTCACCACCGAATGAAATCACCACCAGGTTCAGAAGTTGCGATCCGATCAGGATGGTAAACACCATCGAGGTCACCTTGGCCGTCTCGCGCACCACCGGGGTCAGGACGCCGCTGGAATACAAAACCCAGCACCCGAACAGCAGCCCGAAGAGGGCATACAGGTATGACGCATAGGCAATGATGAACGCGATCCAGGTTTCAACCGTCACATTACCCTGATTGATGCGCAGATCGAAGTTTACCCCCATCAGCAACGCGATCATCACGGCAAAAGTCGACCAGATGATCACTTTGCCTGACCGGCCCTGATCCTGCAGCTTGCGATAAGCCGCCAGCATGATCGCGCCGCCCGCACCCAGCGCAGCCGCCGGTGTCGGGTTGGTCACGCCACCCAGGATCGAACCCAGAACTGCGATGATCAGAACCAGTGGTGGGAAAACCACGCGGATCAGGTCATTGGTCGCACATCGAGCCGCAGCTTCCTTACAGCCATAAATGGCCAGCGCGAACGGCAAGGCGAGCAACACGAATGTCGCACCAGAAGATGTGGTGGGCGAGATCATCAGGATATCGACCAGCAACATCAGCAGCAAACCAATCGCACCCAGGATCAACGGCTGCGGCGCGCGCGACGGTGCGATCCCACGGCCCAGAACCAGGGTCAGACCCAACAGTAGGACGACAACGGCCACACCTGTTCCAATCGGTGCTGCTTCTGCGATCCTTTCCTGCTGGGCTGCTGCCAGTTCTTCCTCGGTCAAGCGCTGCGATTCCGCTGCACCACCTGCCGCGTCAATGGCTTCCTGCTCGGCCACGGCCTGATCCCATGCGGACTGACCGTGCAGATCGATCATTGCTACCTTGCATTCTTCCGACACGTTGGTGCGCAAGGACGCCCCCTGCCCGATATCCGAGAAGGCTGAGACCGAGATGTTCTGGCTGCCGATAACACCGACATTTCCCAGCAGAACGGCTCCGACAATCAACGCAACCGGTGCGCCCAGCAGCCAGGTCAGACCCTCAGACCGGGTGATTGGCTCTCCAGATCCACCCGACATTGCAACGGCAGGCGCCTTGTCCGGATTCAGGAGCGCATATCCAAACGCATAAAGAGCATAGAGCAGCGCCAATAGGATCCCCGGCAAAAGCGCCGCCTGGAACAACGTCCCGACCGACACAACCGCAGGCTCCCCCAGATAGGTCAGCGCGTCGGTACACCCTGCCTCAACAGCCCGCGTCTCCTGCGCTGTCGAGTACAGATCACCCGCCAATGTGCCAAGCAGAACGATCACGATCGACGGCGGAATGATCTGCCCCAACGTACCCGACGCCGCAATCACACCCGTGGCAAGCTCAGGCGAGTAGTTGTTTCGCAGCATGGTTGGCAGAGCCAGCAGGCCCATGGTCACAACCGTTGCCCCAACGATGCCGGTTGAAGCAGCCAAGAACGCGCCCACAACCACGATGGACACGGCCAGACCACCCGGAAGCGGTCCAAAGACGCGCGCCATCGTCGTCAGCAGATCGTTGGCAATCTTCGAGCGTTCCAACGTGATACCCATCAGAACGAACATCAACACGGCCAACAGGGTCTCGATAGACTGCCCTGCCAGTACGCGCTCGTTCATGCGGTTCACGATGAACGAAACGTTGCGATCCAGTGCCGTTTCCCAGCCCGAGACAAACACCGGCTCGGCAATCCTTGGTAAATCCGGGTATCGGAACACGGATACGGCATCCGCTTTGACCCCGGAATTCACCAGATCCCGATAGGCTTGCGACCCGGTGTCGATTGCCTGGTGGATCAACAGCCCGGCACTGTCGAGCGCTGCAATGATCCCGAAGGAAATGACCCCGGCCCCACCGATGGCAAAGGCCACCGGGAACCCAGAAAGAATGCCCCCGAAGAGGCAGAAGAATACGATAATGAGGCCTATCTCGACGCCATCAAGTCCGAATAACATAGTCTGGGTCTCCGTCCCTAATGCGCGCCTTCATAGGCTTCTTCACCCTCACCAAGGCTGTCCTTGTCGAGGTATTTTCCAGTGCTTTCCGGCCCTTCCACATATTCCAGATACGACCGGTACAGGAAGGCAATGGCGTGCAGGAACACCATGGCCGCAAAGGCCACCAGAAGGATCTTGAACAGGAAGTAAGCGTTAAAGCCATTGGGGCTGAACCCGATGGTTTCCACGTTCCAACGCAGCGCGCGGGACTTGGCCACCAGACGATCCAATGTGTCGCTGGCCGACGGCTTCGGCACGATCAGGTGCCGCCACATGAAGTACCAGCCGTACATCCAGGTCAGCACGGCCATTGGCATCATGAACAGCACCGCGCCGCACATATCCACCACGCGTTTGGCGCGGTGGCTGATGCCGGCGTAGATGAGGTCAACGCGCACATGGCCGCCCTGCACAAACGTGTAGGTACAGCACAGACAGACGACCATGGCGTTGTAAAGCTTCAGTTCTTCCGCAAACCAGCTGATATCCATCTGGAACGGAATACCCAGACCGAAGGACATGTCAGGGCGCGTAAACACTCGCTGCATGAAAACGATCACGATCTGCTGGACCACCATCAGAAGGCCCGCCCAGGCAAAGAACCGCCCGGTGGTGTTGGCGAACCCCTCAAGGCCTCGCACGATGGCCCACATGAAATTCCGGTAGTACAGCCCGATGGCCGTCAGAACCAGAAAGAACGTCAACACCACAAAGAAGAACTCGACAGAACCGCCGTAGTAGACAAAGCGCATGATCGACGCCTTGTCGGACCAGTCCAGCCATAGCTGCGGATGCGTGATGGCGTATCCGAAATTATAGAAAGCTTCGGCAATGTTCTGAATGAACCAGACCAGTCCATTCCACAGGGCGCCGAAGAACGAGATACCGTTTTCGTCCTGCATGTTGTCCCCAGGTCGTCTTCAGTTGCGCATGGATTATTGTTGCTTGCCCAAGTCTTCAAGCGCAACGGGAAAGGTTCCCCCGCCGCGCGGGGGAACCGGTTGTCCTTGGATCAGAAAGGCTTAGCCGCGAACACGGTCACGCTGAGCTGTGTAGACACCCGACGACAGGTTGTTCCAGGCAGACGAAGCAGCCATGGACGTCATGGCGCTGTCATGGATCTTCTTGAACAGCTCATCGCCCATGTTCTCGTCCAGAACTTCCTGGCTTGCCTGACCAAACGCGTCCCAGACACTGTCCGGGAATTCCAGAACCTTGACGCCACCGGCCTGCAGACGCTGCAGTGCTGCGCCATTGTTGGCGAGGAACTGCGCCAGGTTCCACTGGTGCGCTTCGGCGGCAGCGATCTCGATGATCTTCTGCTGCGCCGGGGTCAGTTCATTGAACACGTCGCGGTTGGTTGCCAGCGACAGACCTGCGCCCGGCTCGTGGAAGCCCGCAGTGTAGTAGGTCTTGGTGATTTCCTGGAAACCGGCCTTTTCGTCCGCCCATGGACCGATCCACTCGGTACCGTCGATCGCGCCGGACGACAGCGCCTGATACACTTCCGACCCCGGAATGTTCTGAACGGATGCGCCCAGTTTACCCAGTGCTTTGCCACCCAGGCCCGGCATGCGAAACTTCAGACCGTTGAAGTCTTCGGGGCTGTTGATCTCTTTCGAGTACCAGCCACCCGCCTGCGCACCGGTGTTACCGGCTAGGAAGGACTTCAGTCCAAAGATTTCGCCAAGTTCGTCATGCAGCTCCATACCGCCGTCATGATAGTACCAGTTCACCAGTTCCTGTGCCGTCATACCGAAAGGCACGGCCGTGAAGAACGCATAGCCCGGGTGCTGACCTACAAAGTAATAGTCGGCCGCGTGATACATGTCGGCCTGACCTGACGACACCGCGTCGAATACTTCGAACGCGCCAACCAGTTCGCCTGCTGCCTTGATTTCAACATTCAGGCTGCCATCCGACATGGCATTGATGCTGTCGGCACAACGCTGCGCACTGTCAAACACACCCGCCAGACCACGACCCCATGAGGTCACCATGGTCAGAGTGCGCTGACCCTGCGCATAAGCCGGTGCCGCCAGTGCGGTCGCTGCAGCCGCCGAGCCGCCCAGCGCGGATTTTTTAAGAAATGAACGACGATCCATATGAGTGTTCCTCCCCTTCATAGTCACGGTCCGGCAAAACCGGACCTGTCGCATTCAGTGCGCGTCAGCCTAATGTGGCCGAAGTGAAAGGGAATACCTACTACTGCGTAGAGAATCGATTTCTTTGCTTTTTTCGACCAGAAATCGGGCGGTGAAGCCCGGCAATTACAATGATTATCGTTGTATTTGCCGGGCAAAGCCCAATCTTTTTGCATTTTCGCCGCTGCTTGCGTATCGATTCGTCCATGCAAAGACTCCGACATCTGGTCTCGCTGACCTATGCGCAGAAATTGTCACTGGTGGCGGCAATCCCGCTGGTGGTGGCCGTGGCGGCAATCGCTGTGCTTGTGGCATACGAGGCGCGCGCGACCGCCGAGCGTGAGATCAAGGCGCTGGAACGCAGTCTGATCGAAGCCAAGAAGGAAGAGTTGCGCAACTACGTGACACAGGCACGCAACGGGTTCGCGTACATCTATGGCCGGGCCGAGCCAGATGACGAGATCGCAAAAAACCTCGTATCCCAAATCCTTTCGGCAATGATCTACGGTCAGGATGGGTTCTTCTTTGTCTACGACTATGACGGCAACAATCTGGTCAGCCCTCGCCAGACGCAATTCATCAACCGAAACTGGGAAGGGCTGACTGACAGCGATGGTACCCCCATCGTCGATGAGTTCATCCGTCTCGCCCGCCAGGGGGCAGGTTGGCACAGCTTCATGTGGCAGAAGCCTTCGACCGGGGAAGAGGCACAGATGATCGCGTATGTCGTCGGGCTTCAGGACTGGCGCTGGGTTGTGGGCACCGGGGTTTTTATCGACGACATCGTCGCAACGGTGGCCAATGCACGGGCCGAGGTCGAGGCCCGCGTTCAACGCACCTTCATGTATATCGGCGCGATCGTCGTGGCGGCAGTGCTCATTGTCTTTGCATCTGGCATGTTGCTGAACATCCGCGAGCGGAGACTTGCGGACGCCAAGTTGAAGGAACTGACCCAGCGAGTCTTTGATGCCCAGGAAGAAGAACGAGGCCGGGTTGCCCGTGAATTGCATGATGGAATCAGCCAGATTCTGGTCGGTGTTCGTTACGCGCTGGACAACGCGCGGCGGCGCCTGTCCCGTGGCGATGACGCGGGCGCACGCGATCCACTGGACAAAGGGATTGACCATCTTGGCACCGCCATCACCGAGGTCCGCCGCATCAGTCGCGACCTGCGCCCCGGCGTGCTGGACGATCTGGGCCTCGGGCCTGCGCTGAAAGCCCTGACCGACGATTTCCGGGACCGAACCGGGATCGAGACCGAATTCTCGACCGTGGTATTCCGCAACCGGCTGGATCAGGACAGCAAGATTGCACTGTATCGTATTGCCCAGGAAGCGCTGACCAATATCGAGCGCCACTCGGGCGCCACACATGTTACGATAGACCTGCGCGGGCACAAGAAAGGTGCGACCATGCGGATCACCGACAATGGCCGGGGGTTGCGGACCGATCCGGGCACCCCCAGCACCGGGATCGGGTTGCGCAACATGCAAGAGCGCATCGAACAGCTTGACGGGTCCCTGCGCATTCTGTCATCACGCGGACCGCGTGGCGGCACTGTCATCGAAGTCAGCCTGCCGCTGAGCCACCTTCTGCCACCGCAGGAAGACGCAACTCCGAACCGAAAGGCCGGCACATGAGCGCCGAAAGCATCCGAGTTCTTATCGTCGACGACCATCCCATGGTGGCCGAGGGCATACAGTCCATCCTCGAAAGCTATGACGAGATCGAAGTGGTCGGTACGCTCGGCAGCGGACAGGCGGCAGTGGATCAGGCTGTTGATCTTGCCCCGGATGTGATCCTGATGGATTTGAACATGCCCGGCCTCGGCGGTCTCAGCGCCACGGAAATCATTCTGGAACGGCTGCCGGCAACGCGTGTCCTGATCCTTTCGATGCATGACAGCCCGGAATATATCTCGACCGCGCTCAGCCACGGTGCCAAAGGTTACGTGCTCAAGGATGTACCCACTGAAGAGATCAAGCAGGCCATTGATGCGGTGATGCGGGGTGAACAGTATCTGTGCACAGGCGCCAGCGGATCACTGAAGCCCAAAGGCGACAACGTTCGCGAAGCGCTGACCGGACGTGAACAGACCATTCTGCTGGAACTGGCGCAGGGCAAATCCAACAAGGAAGTTGCACAAACGCTGGATATTTCCGTGCGAACGGTCGAAACGCACCGCAAGAATATCAAGCGAAAACTCGGCATCTCTTCAACCGCCGGGCTTACACGCTACGCGCTGGAACACGGCGTACTGCAAGGTACTGGCGTCGGTTTCTGAATTTTGCGGGGCCGCAGCACGCAGCGCTGACCGGCCCAACCAGAGGATACGCGCCGCAGGCGTGTTGACGATGGGCGGGAGCACTACGCGCCGGGTTAGATACCCTCACCAAAAAAAACCAGTGTCCCGTCTTCGTCCAGAACGTGGAATTCACGCTGCTTGTACGGCTGGTTGAAGGGTGGCCGTACACGACCGTCGGGTAAGTCAGCCAACCCTTCACGCATGCTGTCATACAACCCGTCGATGTCTTCAACATCAATGTAGAATGACTGATCATCGCCCAGTGGCTTGCCGTCATCCCGGGGTGGGCACTCCAAAAGGCGGATCGCAACAGGACCACGTTTCAAAAAGGCATAATTGTCTTGCGTGAACCCACATGTGAACCCAAGGCGTTTGCAATAAAAGTCGATCTGGTCCTGCAGGGACGAGCACAACACAAATGGTGTTAGTTGTAAAATCTGAGGCATCTGACTCTCCGGGCAAGAAACAGATGCATTCTACCAAGGCTGAACTTTCAATCCAGCAATTGATCTTTTCGCAGCCCCGCACGCTTGTAATGATGCGGCAAAACGCGGCCATACAACTGCTGCGTCCGCTCGACGCCACCGCACATGCCTTCAGCCTCGACAAAGGAAAAGATGCCGACATAACGGCGGCGCTTGCCTCTGACAGGAGCGACCCGGTGCAGCGAATACCTTCCCTTGAAAATCTGCAAATCCCCCGGCTGTAACTCCAGCCGACGAACACGTGCCATGTTCCCATCAAGAACCGAGGCCACGAGTTCAAAGTTTTCATCCTCTGCCGAGCGCAGGTTGGGCGCGTATTCAAACGCACCGCCCACCTCTCCGTTCTGGATGGCCAGTGTCACAGTGTAGTTGTTGGTATCAAAATGCCAGGGAAAGCCCTGCCCTTCTTCCACGACATTGATGATCACGTCCGCCAACGGATCATCATAGCGAAAGAAGCGGTCCTCGGGTTCATTCAGGGCATCCCGGACAAAGGGAAGAAAACCGTCGAACTCGTAAATACGACGCAGCGGTCCGGATTTTGAAAGATTGTCCGCCGGAACAAAGGCGTTCGAACGATCATAGAACCGGCGGATCGGGTGAGCGATGCCAAGCCTAGGATCGTCCTTCGTGAAATAGGCGTTTGTTCTATTGAAAGACCGGTGCGCCTTGGGCGCGACCTCATCGGCTTCTTGCACCAGAAGCTCGACCCCTGTCTCGTGCACGAAACCCGGCAGAACAGCACATCCATCCTGTTCCAATTCGCGTCTCAGATCTTCGATCAGTCGATCATAAGCCGGAGAATCCGGACGATCGATCGGATAGCGTCCGAGATCAACCAGGTTCTGCAACATTTTTCGCCTCCGATTTCTACCCCTTCACGGTCAGCGTGGCGCAGAAAAACGCGTCGATCATGCCAGTTTCGGACATCGGCCTGACGCTTTCAGACCGTCACATCCGCGCTTGAAACCGTGAAACCGCAGGCTCAATTCCCGGAAATTCCCGACATGCGGCAATCTGCGCAATAAAATGTCGCAAAATACCGCCTCTGAGATAGAAAATTGGTGCAATTGCCTGTTGACGCCCCTTCCCCCCGAACATAATGTCCCCTCCAAGCAAAAAGGAGCCTCTGGCGATGAGAACGCTAGTCGTAATCGTAGGAACCACGCGCATGGGCCGGTAACGGTAAACCATAATCGAACCCATGCGCCTCCGAAAATCTCGGGGGCTTTTTTTTGTCGAACGCAAGACACATGTCGCGAACGGAGCAAAGCAGATGACACGTGAGATGACCGGCGCAAAGATGGTGGTTCAGGCCCTCAAGGATCAGGGCGTGGACACGGTATTCGGATACCCCGGTGGCGCCGTGCTACCCATCTATGATGAGATCTTTCTGCAAAACGACATTCGCCACATACTGGTGCGTCACGAACAAGGTGCGATCCACGCCGCCGAAGGCTATGCCCGATCGACCGGAAAACCGGGCGTCGCGCTTGTAACGTCCGGCCCCGGTGCCACCAATGCAGTCACCGGCCTGACCGATGCGTTGCTGGATTCAATCCCGATTGTGGTTCTGACCGGACAGGTCCCGACCTTCATGATCGGATCGGATGCGTTTCAGGAGGCCGACACCGTTGGCATCACCCGCCCCTGCACCAAGCATAACTGGCTGGTGAAGGACACGGACTCTCTTGCTGAAACCCTGCACGAAGCTTTCCACGTGGCCACCTCGGGACGTCCTGGTCCGGTGCTGATCGATATCCCGAAAGACGTGCAGTTCGCTTCTGGTGAGTATGCCAGCCCGAAACCTTCAACCTCGCATTACCAACCGACGATGAAAGGTGATCTGGAAGAGATCACAGAACTGGTTGCGGCAATAGAAACCGCCAAGAAACCTGTTTTCTATACCGGTGGCGGCGTTATCAATTCCGGTCCCGCGGCCAGCCAGTTGCTGCGTGAACTGGTGGACGCAACAGGGTTTCCGATCACGTCAACCCTGATGGGCCTTGGCGCCTACCCTGCCTCAGGTGAAAACTGGCTGGGGATGCTGGGGATGCATGGTCTCTACGAGGCCAATATGGCGATGCATGATTGCGATCTGATGATCAACATCGGTGCGCGGTTCGATGACCGGATCACCGGGCGTATCGATGCGTTCTCGCCGAACTCGAAGAAAGCACATATCGACATTGATCCGTCCTCAATCAACAAGGTCATTCGCGTGGACATCCCGATCGTCGGCGATGTGGCGCATGTGCTCGAGGATATTCTGAAGATCTGGAAGTCGCGCGGGCGCAAGACGGACGCCGCTAATGTCAAGCAGTGGCAAAACCAGATTGCGGAATGGCGCAAGATCAACTGCCTGGCGTTCACCAACAGCGAGAAGTCGATCAAGCCGCAATACGCACTGGAACGTCTTGAAGAACTGACGAAAAAGCATGATCGCTACATCACCACCGAGGTGGGTCAGCATCAGATGTGGGCGGCACAGTATCTCGGGTTCGAAGACCCCAACCGCTGGATGACATCCGGTGGTCTGGGCACCATGGGCTACGGCTTCCCCGCCTCGATCGGCGTTCAGATGGCACACCCGGACGCGCTGGTGATCAACGTCGCCGGTGAAGCATCATGGTTGATGAACATGCAGGAAATGGGCACCGCCGTTCAGTACCGCCTGCCGGTGAAACAGTTCATCCTGAACAACGAACGCCTCGGCATGGTCCGTCAGTGGCAGGAGTTACTGCATGGCGAGCGGTATTCACATTCATGGTCCGAGGCCCTGCCCGATTTCGTGAAACTGGCCGAGGCCTTCGGGGCCAAGGGGATCATCTGCAAGGATCCCGCCGATCTGGACGATGCGATCATGGAGATGATCAATTACGACGGTCCTGTGATCTTTGATTGTCTGGTCGAAAAGCACGAGAACTGCTTCCCCATGATCCCGTCGGGCAAGGCGCACAACGAGATGCTGTTGGGCGAGGCCGAGACGCAGGGCGTGATCGACTCCAAAGGTTCGGTGCTGGTTTAACAAAATTCGACAGATTTGGTTGGGCGCCGCGTTGCGCCCGACATCTCATGGATGATGAAAGGGACATAAATGTCTGCCCTACATATCAAAAAAGGCTCTACCCGCCATTCTGCCTATAACCTACGGCCCACCTTCTCGGACGTTCAAGAACGCCATACCATCGCGGTTCTGGTAGAAAACGAACCGGGTGTGCTGGCCCGTGTCATCGGCCTTTTCTCGGGTCGTGGGTACAACATTGAAAGCCTGACGGTGGCCGAGGTTGATCACACCGGCCACCTGAGTCGCATCACCATCGTCACCACCGGCACCCCTCAGGTCATCGAACAGATCAAGGCGCAGCTTGGCAGGATTGTTTCGGTGCGTGACGTGCATGATCTGACCGTCGAGGGCGCATCAGTCGAACGTGAACTGGCGATTATCAAGGTCGTCGGCGAAGGTGACAAGCGGGTCGAAGCACTGCGACTGGCCGATATCTTCCGCGCCAATGTAGTCGACAGTACTCTGAATTCTTTCATTTTCGAGATCACCGGCGCGCCGGACAAGATCGACGCATTTGCCGATCTGATGCGCCCGCTGGGGTTGATGGAAATCGCCCGCACCGGCGTTGCTGCCCTGTTGCGTGGCGACTAAAGACCCATCCCGCCTTGGGGTCATTGTGGCATCCAAGGCGGGAACACTTTTTAGGCTGAAGCAGCTCTGGGGACTCAACCCAAACGCACTCTATGCGCCAAAATTGCCATAAGGCCAGCTTTTCCAGATAAAGATCAGGCATTTCCAGATAAAGCCTATTGCCTTTACGCATAGGGCCGTTAGCCTTGTGGCCGCAACGCGACGTGGGGATACGTTGCTTGGGGTCATTCTGTACGATTTTTCGATGCGCACCGGGCTTTGGCTTCTGTGCGATGATGGTTTCTTCCGGAAACTAAGCAAGACGTGGGCACCAATGACCGACGACATTCGCAGTCCTGCTGAGCTTCGCGCAACGTTCGGTGCGAATCTTCGGCAATTGGCACGGCGATACCGATCTGTTTCGGCACTGTGCCGCAAACTTGGCGTGAACCGCACCCAATTCAACAGATACCTTTCGGGTGAAAGCGTACCCAGACCGGATGTGCTGGATCGCATATGCCGGTTCTTCGACGTGGACGCCCGCATTCTTCTGAAACCGTTGGATGAGATCGAAAAGATCGAGGAACACCCCGCAACTCCGGCCCTGACCGAGTTTCTGGGTTCTGGTGCGGATGCAATCGAGAAGTCCCCGTTTTTACCCGGGTTCTACGCGGTGATCGAAAGCCTCTCGGCTGAACGCCGGATGACCCTTCTGCACGCCCGCCCGCTGGCCCAATGCACGTTGATCCGTGGGTACGTGTCTCGCGCCGCGATGCCCGACGCAACACCAAAAGCACGGGAAATCCAAGGGATAGCGGCCTCAAGCGGTGACACTGTCTATATGCTGACTTCCCAGCGGGAAGGTCAGAATAGCCGGGTCTATCTGATTTCTCCTGACCCTACGGGAACGGCAGTTCAGTGGCGTGGGTCGGTCATCAGTCCAACAAACGCAACAATACCGGAACCCGTTGTGCTGAAATATCTTGGGCACGACTCGACGGCCATTTTTGCTGCTGCGCGATTGTCGACCAACAATGTGGCTCAGCATCCGTAAACAACGTCTCAGGTTGGTGTTTCCCCTTCATCGTTCTGCGTGATCTGCCGGTACAGATGCCAGCTGGCATGCCCCAGCAGCGGTAGGACCACCAGCAACCCAAGAAACCACGGCACCATCGCCAGAAATGTCAGCACCGCAATGAACGCGCCCCAAGCCAGCATCACAGGGAAGTTCTCTGACACGTAGGAGAAGCTGGTAATCATTGCCGTTACAAAGTCCAGTTCACGATCCAGCAGCAACGGAATCGACAGAACCGTGATCATATACAGAACGGTTGCAAAAACCGCCCCGACCGCCGTGCCCACTGCCAACATTGTCAGGCCATTCAGCGTCAGAAACACTTCGAGCGACGTCGACACATTGGTCATCGTCGCCAAACCCATGAACAGGGCAAAGATCATATGCCCCAGAAAAAACCAGAACAGAAACACGACGACTATGATCGCGCAGATCGAGGGCAACTGTCTGCGGCTTTGCTGCAGCACGACCCCGAAGATCGCGCCAAAATCGAGTGGCTCGCCTTGTTCCAACCTGTGCGATACCTCGTACAGACCAACAGCGGCAAACGGGCCGATCAGCGGAAACCCGATGGCCGCCAGCACCAGCCAGAAGGTTGTTCCGGTCTGGACGGTTACCCATGCCATCGCCCAGCCAGCCAGCACGTAAACTCCGGCAAAGATCAGGCCGATTAGCGGTGCGCGGCGAAAGTCGGCCCAGGCACGCTTCAAAGCAGTGCGCAGCATGGCGGTATCGACCGGTCGCATATCCGGAACACCAAAGGGTTTGTCCATGTTGTCTTCCTCCTCCCCGACCGGCGTTATGGCATCGCCGGCCTCTTGTTTGGCCAGTTGGTTTCGGCGTGATATGACGCTCCGACCGACAGTAGTTTCTGGTCCGAGCCTCTGGGTCCGAACAGTTGAAACCCCATGGGAAGCCCCTGTGCACCAAATCCCGCAGGCGCAGCCAGACAAGGCAGGCCGATCAGGCTGACCGGTACCGTGACATGCATCCACCGGTGATAGGTATCCATGGCCCGGCCAGCGATCTCTGTCGGGTAAGGCAAATCAACCGAAAACGGCCAGACCTGAGCAGAAGGCAGAACCAATGCGTCAAACTGTTGGAACAGTTTCACCGCGCAACGGAACCATTCCGAGCGGATGACACTGGCGTGGTGCACGTCCATCGCACTCATCGCCAAACCCCGATCCAGCTCCCATTGTGCCGTGTCTTTCAAATGCTCTTTTTGCGAAGCCAAAGGTTCGAGCCCTGCGGCCACGCTGAACGACCGCAAGGTGATCCAGCTGGTCCATAGTTTTTCAGCATCGAAAGGCGGGGCGATGTCCTCGACCCGCGCTCCAAGAGTTTCGAAAACGTCCATCGCGTCTTTGCAGATGTCGAGAATACCGGGCTCGGTCGGAAAAGCGCCTCCCCAGTCGCCAAGCCACCCGATCCGCAGCCCTTGCAAATCTACGGCGGTCACCGGGGATACCGGGGCACTTTTAGCGGCCAACGGCAAGCGCGGGTCCGGACCCGAGATAACGTCGAGCAGAACACCCAGATCTTCGGGGCAGCGCGCCATGGGGCCCAGTGTCGACAACTGATGCAAAAAACTGTCGCCCACGGGATCGGAAGGCACCCTGCCCCAGCTTGGACGAAAGCCGTAAACACTGTTCCAGCCCGCCGGGTTGCGCAAGCTGCCCATCATGTCCGAGCCATCGGCCAATGCAACCATGCCGGTCGCCAGTGCAACCGCCGCCCCGCCGGACGAACCACCGCAGGTGAAATCGGCGTCATACGGATTGCGCGTTGCGCCATAGACCGGGTTGAAGGTGTGTGAGCCCAGCCCAAATTCCGGCGTATTGGTCTTGCCAATCAGGATAGCACCCGCGGCACGCATCCGGGTGGCAATCAGATCGTCAGTATCCGGCACGAAGCCCTTGAACATCGGTGAACCCTGAGACGAGACGACACCAGCTACATTCACAAGATCCTTAACCGCAATCGGCAGACCGTGCAGTGGACCGGTGACAGGGCTATTGTCGCAGGCCTGCGCCTCGGCCATCAAATCATTTTCATCCCGCAGTGCGACGATGGCGTTCACTTCTCTGTTGACCTTAGCGATACGATCAAGTGTGGCCTGCATCACGTCCGAGGCTGAAACCTGTCGGCTGGCCAACTGTTTCAAAAGGTTTGTAGCCGATATCCGGATCAGGTCCATGGCACGCCATTCTGCTGTTGTTTCCAGCAGCCTAGCGGGCAGTTCAGATCATTTAAACCCACTGTTTGGATGTATCTTTTCAATAACGTCCCAGGCGGCAATGTCAGCGGGCTGCTCTGCGAAAATGCAGGTTGCTGTCGACCCCAAGCCAGTGACGCAGGCAAAGAGCAATCGCCATGCAGCTGAGCACCAGCCAGATCCCGCCCCACAACATGGTGGAGCCGCCGAACTCCTCGGCCAGCATGAATGCATCCGAACGCGCACCAGACCGTCGGATCGTGTCATCGAAGATGTCGAAAGGGACATAGATCATGCTGGTCAATCCGATCACGCGCAGCACCAGATCGCTCACATCCGGGCGCAGATACCACGCCGTAGCGATCATCGCAGCCCCGGTTCCGATGCTGAAAGCCAGGGCGAACGGGTCGCGGATATACAGAACTGTCACCAGACACATGACGCCGCCAAAACCCGCCAGAACGGCGCGGTCGGCCTTTGTTCGCAAGGCAAGGATCAAAAAGGCCATGCCAAGCAACAGTGAGCCAAGATATCCGGCAGACAGGCTGAGAAACCGGTTGCCGCCCCGACCGACGACCACTCCGCCCTGTTGCGATGAGATCGAAAAACTTTCGACAGAGCCGCCGGTCAACAGGATCGTCACGGCATGGGACAACTCATGCAAAAAGACAACCAGTATCTTCAGCGGAACCACGACCGGTGTGTTCCAAAGCAAAAAGACCAAAGTTGTGATCAGAATAAGCTGCCAATGCCCTTTCAGAAGGTTCAGGAAAGGGCTGTTACGCTTCACCCTAACTGTCGCCCTGCGCCTCGGAGCGGCTCTTGCCTGCAACGTTCAGGGCCAGTGTGGCCGCCATGAACCCGTCCAGATCGCCGTCCAACACACCTTTGGTGTCCGAGGTCTCATAATTGGTCCGCAGGTCTTTGACCATCTGGTACGGCTGCAAGACATATGACCGGATCTGGTTGCCCCAGCCCGCATCCCCCTTGGCTTCGTGTGCTGCGTTGATGTCGGCGTTCCGGCGGTCCAGTTCCAGTTGATACAAGCGCGATTTCAGAGCCTTCATGGCGATATCGCGGTTCTGGTGCTGCGACTTCTCGGATGAGGTCACAACAATCCCGGTCGGAATGTGCGTGATCCGAACAGCCGAGTCCGTGGTGTTCACGTGCTGACCGCCCGCCCCCGATGACCGGTAGGTGTCGATGCGGATGTCCGCAGGGTTCACCTCGATCTCGATATTGTCGTCCACCACCGGATAAACCCAGACCGAACAGAAGGAGGTGTGCCGCTTGGCCGCGGAGTCAAAAGGTGAAATCCGCACCAGCCGGTGTACGCCGCTTTCGGATTTCAGCCAGCCATAAGCGTTGTGGCCGGAAATCTTGTACGCAGCAGATTTGATCCCTGCCTCTTCGCCCGGGGTTTCGGATTGAAGCTCGACCGTATACCCTTTTTTTTCGGCCCAGCGCACATACATCCGCGCCAGCATCGAGGCCCAGTCGCAGCTTTCAGTTCCGCCCGCGCCCGAGTTGATCTCGAGGAAGGTGTCGTTGCTGTCGGCCTCGCCGTCCAACAGTGCCTCAAGCTCTTTCTTTGCGGCTTTGCCACGCAGCGCCTTGATCGCGGCCTCGGCGTCCTGGACGACCTCTTCGTCCTCTTCCATTTCGCCCAGCTCAATCAGTTCGATATTGTCGCTGAGATCGGTTTTGATGGACTCATAGGTCTCGATCGCGTCGACCAGCATCTGCCGCTCGCGCATCAGTTTCTGCGCCTTTTCGGGATCGTCCCACAGGTTGGGATCTTCGACACGCGCATTGAATTCCTCAAGGCGATGCGGCGCGGTCTCATAGTCCATGCGCTGCGCCAGCAGCTCCAGCGACTTTTCGATTTCCGCTATGATGTTCTGGGTTTCGGCGCGCATGGTCTTGTCCCAACTTGCTCAATCAGGCCTGCGTGATAGCAAGAGGTGCGAGACACCACAAGACAGGCTGGAAGGATGGAGCGACTCTCGTGACTCACTCGGAAAGATGTGCGATCGCCCGAATTTCAACCAAGGCACCCTCCCGTCGAAGTCCCGCAACTTCAACTGCGGTCCAAGCCGGGTAAGGCGCAGGCAGAACCTCAAGGCGCACACGGTCAAACAGATCGAAATGTTTTCGCATTTCAATATGGTAGGTCGTCATCTCGACCACAGAATCCAAACCTTGGTTCGCTTCCTTTAACACCTCGGCAATCTTGGAAAAGGCGTTCCGGAACTGTAGTTCCGGATCATACGGCATTGAACCGTCTGCCGCGCTCCCCGTCATACCGGTGAGAAACACGTGCCCGCCCGAGATGACACCCGGGGAGATGCTTAGCTGCCCAGGCTTACCCAGCAAAATTTGCGGAATCAGGGGTGTCTTACCCAACTTGATCAGTCCCTGTCAGTAAAGACCACCGGTACTCAGATCCCCTTGCGTTGCCTTGGGCCCGACCGTGATGGTTTCACCCGTTGACGTCTGAATCTGAACGCCTGCGCGCTGCACTTCCTCGAACAAAGGCAGGTCGGAACCAATTGCAAAACCACCGTCATAGACACGGTCGATAAACCCATCGACGCCGTCGCGGAAGAATTCGGCCACGACATAGTCGCCGCTGGCGTCGTCCGGCAGACGGGCACCGCTGAAACGGTCGATCTTTATGAAATGACCACCTTCCGGAACCTTAAACGGACCGCCGCCGTATTTCTCAACAGCTTTTTCCATGAAGCTCTGGAACACCGGGCCACACAGTGTACCGCCATAGGCCCCCCGACCCATCGGGCGCGGACGGTCATAGCCGATGTAACAGCCCGCAACGATGTTCGAGGTAAACCCGATAAACCACGCATCCTTGGATTCGTTGGTGGTTCCGGTCTTGCCCGCTGTCGGCACCGGCAGGTTCACAACGCGCGATGCCGTCCCGCGATCAACTACGCCTTTCATCATCGACGTCAGCTGATAGGCGGTGATGGCATCCATGACCTGCGCGCGATCTGTAACAAGAGTCGGGGCCTCGTCGGGCTCCAGCCAGGTCGAGTTACAATTCAGACACTGACGGTCATCGTGACGATAGATGGTCTTGCCGAACCGGTCCTGAATACGGTCTACCAGAGTGGGTTCAACCCGCTCACCGCCGTTCGCGAACATCGCATAAGCCGCGACCATTTTGTACAGCGTCGTCTCTTCGGACCCCAGCGAGTTCGCAAGAAACGCCCCCATCCGGTCATAGACGCCAAAGCGTTCGGCGTAACCTGCAACCACCGGCATGGTGACTTCTTGTGCCAGACGGATGGTCATCAGGTTCCGCGACTGCTCGATCCCGGTACGCAAGGGCGTCGGCCCGTAGAACTTGTTCGACGAGTTCTTGGGCCGCCACAAGCCCTGCGGCGTGTTTACCTCGATCGGCGCGTCCACAACGATGGTTGCGGGGCTGTATCCGCTGTCAAGTGCGGCAGCATAGACAAAGGGCTTGAAGCTGGACCCCGGCTGGCGCTGCGCCTGCGTGGCGCGGTTGAACACGGTGTCCTGATACGAGAACCCGCCCTGCATCGCCAGAACGCGGCCCGAGTTCACATCCATCGCCACAAAGCCGCCCTGAACTTCGGGCACCTGACGGGCAGACCACTGCCCCTCTTCGCCCTCGACAACAAGGATCACATCCCCGCGCTTGAAGTTCGCAGCAAAATCACCCTGCATCCACTTGATATCGGACCGCGGAATGATGCCATCTGCAGGTCCGTTTTCGATCCCGACGGTAAGCTGTTGATCCGAAACATTCAGAACCACGGCAGGATACCAGCGGGTCGGCAGCACCACATCGCGCGGGATTTCCAGGATCGACAGCGCCTCGCGCCACTGCGCCTCATCTGCCAGTTTTTCTTCCGGAATCACTTCGCCGGTGCCGCGCCATTTCCCGCGAGACCGGTCATATTTCTGCAACGCCGTGCGCAGGGCCTTTGCGGCCTCGACCTGCATTTGCTCGTCCACCGACGCACGAACCGTGAACCCCCCGGTAAAGAATTCACCTTCACCAAAGTCTTCGCTCAGTTGTCGACGGATTTCATCGGTGAAGTAATCGCGCGGCGGCAAAGCGGTGCGGAAGCTTTCGAAATCACCGTTCTGGACCGAGCGCAACGGCATGTCGACCTCTGACTCATAGGTCGCCTGATCAATGTAACCGTTCTGGTACATCTCCCGCAGCACATAGTTTCTGCGGGCCAGCAGGCGTTCCTTTTGCCGAACCGGGTGATAATCCGACGGTGCCTTGGGCATCGCAGCCAACATCGCCGCCTCATGCGGGGCCAGTTCCTGCAAGGTCTTGTTGAAATAGGTCTGCGCTGCGGCCGTCACGCCGTACGAGTTCTGACCCAGAAAGATCTCGTTCATGTAAAGCTCAAGGATCTGCTCTTTGTCCAGGGTATCCTCAAGCCGGGTGGCGAGGATGATTTCCTTGATCTTTCGTTCTGCCCGGCGGTCGCCCGACAACAGGAAGTTCTTCATCACCTGCTGGGTAATGGTTGACGCTCCCCGCACGGTGCCACCTTTGGTGCGGACTGCTTCAACGCCTGCTGCAATAATGCCGCGCGGATCATACCCCTGATGAGTGTAGAAATTCTTGTCTTCCGCCGAAATAAACGCCTGTTTCACCAGATCAGGGATTTCCTCGGACGGTGTGAACAGGCGGCGTTCCTGCGCGAATTCGTCGATCAGTTGCCCTTCGCCCGAATAGATACGGCTGATAGTCGGGGGCTTGTACTGGGCCAGAGATTCGTGGCTGGGAAGGTCACGGCCATACATCCAGAACACCGCACCAATTACCAGTGCGACCATGAAAATACCCAAGGTGACGATGCTGAAGATCGCCCCAAAAATCGAAAGAATGAACCGGATCACGTTACTGCCTTTTTCTCGCGGTGGTGCCTATATAGTGTTGCACCGCCCAAGGGTCAAAACACCAAGCGTATTCTAGCCGTTTTGCGTCGTAAGGTCACTGGCCAATCAGGGATTTGCGGATCACATCCTGCTGACGCCAGTCTTCGAGCCCCTGAAAAATCCCCAGCGCCATTTTGGCCCGCCATTCCGAATCTCTTAGGTTTTCCCGGTCTCTGGGGCTGGAAAGGAACCCAAGCTCGATCAAAACAGACGGGATATCTGCCGCCTTGAGCACCGAGAACGACGCGGTCCGCAACGGTTTGCGATTCATCGGCCCGCCCTGCTGGGCCATTCCGTTGGCGATCGCGCCGGCCAACAGCTTTGTCCGCGGCACCGTTTCCTGGCGCGCAAGATCCAGCAGAACATCGGCCACCTGATCGTCGGCGCCATTTAGATCGATACCTGAAATCAAATCCCCACGATCATGTCGTTCGGCGAGTTTTGAACTGGCCACGTCTGATGCATCCGCAGACAGGGTGTACACCGCCGCGCCATGCGCCTGGCCTTCGGACAGGGAATCCGCGTGCAGCGAAATGAACAGATCCGCGCCGGCCCGGTGCGCCAAGGTGATCCGCCGCTCCAACGAGACGAACTGGTCGTCAACGCGGGTCAGGACCACTTCATAACCACCTGATCGCAATAGAACTTCGCGCAATTCACGCGCAAAAGTCAGCATCAGAGTTTTCTCATCAACCCCGTCTATCTCGGCGCCCGGATCGATACCACCGTGCCCGGGATCGAGCATCACGCGCAGTGGTCGGTCCGCAGAGCGCGAAGGTACCTGCGGCAGGTCTGCCGGTTCCGGCAAGTCCCAACCCGGATTGCGCGGCGCACCCGCGGTTGCGTTGAACGTGTCAAAATCCGTGCCCTTGAGGTTGAGGGACAGCAGCGCAGCCCCCGAATCCTCGGCAACCGACAGCTCGGCAGTGTCCACGGCCATTGGCGCGCCCAGTTCCAATACCAGCCGCGACCAACCCGGAACATAGGCCCCGAATTGCACGCCACTGACACGTTCGGATTGCAGGAAATCCGTTCGGTTCAGCCCGGTCCAGTCCACTTCGTTGAAGTCCAGAACCATCCGATACGGATCCTGAAGGGTGAATATCCGGTACGGCACCCCCTGACTGAGGCCGATATCCACCCTGACGCCGGTTCGCCCTACATCCGTGATACGGCTTTTGTCCGGATGAATGCGTGCCAGCGCACTGAAGTCCTGCGCGACGGCACTGCCGCACAGCGCCCAGATCAGGGCGATGCAAAAGATGATCCTGCTCATGGCCTCAAGTTTTCCCGAGATCGTTTGTCCGGCAGCCTATACCACAAGGGGTGATTTGTGAACGGCTCAGGCAGGTTCCCCGATCACCTTCCGCTCGGTCATGAACACGCGCAACCGTTCCAGCCCGTCCTGAATGTCGACCGTTGAACGCGCATAGGAAAACCGCAGCGTCGTATGGCCGCGTTGCGGATCGAAATCCAGACCCGGCGTGACCGCGACACCGGCCTTGTCCAGAATCTCGGCCGCAAATGCGCGGCTGTCATCGGTCAGATCAGACACGTCGGCATAGACGTAAAACGCCCCGTCCGGCGGCGCGATTTTCGTGAAGCCGGCCTTGGGCAGTCCTTCCAGCATCAGGGCGCGATTTCGGCGGTACACGTCCAGATTGGCCTGCAGCTCATCCTCGCAGTCCATTGCGGCCAGTGCCGCGACCTGACTGGCATGCGGCGCACAGATGAACAAGTTCTGAGATATCCGCTCGACCACGCGCACCTGATCCTCGGGCACGACCATCCACCCCACGCGCCAACCGGTCATCGAGAAGTACTTGGAGAACGAGTTGATCACATAGCACTCATCCGTCAGTTCCAGCGCTGTCACGGCCTTGGCTTCATATTCCAGACCGTGATAGATTTCGTCGCTGATGAAAGACGCCCCCTGCCCATGTGCGGCTTCGATCAGCGACCCCATGGCGGCGTGATCAAGCATCGTGCCGGTAGGATTCGCCGGAGATGCCACCATCAGACCCTTCAGGCCCATTCCCTGAATATCCGCTGCAACGGGTTGCAGACGGTTCTCGGGCGCGGTCGGCAAATCGACCGGTACCAATCCAAGTGCACTGAGAATCTGGCGATACGACGGATATCCCGGCGCACCGATTCCAACCCGATCCCCGCTGTCGAACAAAGCAGTGAAGGCCAGCAGAAACCCGCCGGACGATCCAGGCGTGATGATCACGCGCTCGGGGTTCAGGTCCACATCGTACCAATCCCCATAAAGCCGCGCGATACGCTTTCGCAGCGCAGGCAACCCCAGGGACACCGTATAACCCAACGGGCTTTGGTCCATCGCCCTCGCCAGCGCTTCGGTCGCGCCCTTGGGTGCGCCGGTTCCGGGCTGTCCAACTTCCATGTGAATCACATGGCGGCCCGCTTCTTCCGCACGGCGCGCGGCCTCCATCACGTCCATCACGATGAAGGGATCGACCTCGGACCGGGTTGAGTTTCTCATGCCCATCTCCCATGTTGCAGCCATGGCTTTTGAACGCGTATCCCGGCTGACGTCAATCCCGGCTCTGATACTGTCGGTTGTCGTCTGGCTGACGGCGGCAACGCAATCTCATGGGCAAAGCCTGATCCGCGACCCCGATATCGAGCATGGGCTGCGCGAGTTGGCGTTTCCAGTGCTGCGTGCCGCAGGTCTGAACACCAACCGGGTTCAAATCCTGGTGGTCAATGACAACACGTTCAACGCATTCGTCATCGACTACAACGCGATCTATGTGAATTACGGGCTGATTCTAACGGTTGAAAGCCCCGAAATGCTGCAAGCGGTGATCGCGCATGAGGCTGCGCATATCGCGAATGGCCATCTGGCCCGCCGCGCCGAAAACCTGAAGGCCGCGCGGCGCAATGCTGGCCTTGGCACAGCTTTGGCGCTGCTTGCGGCCGCGGCAGGCGGGGGTGAAGCCGCCATTGGTATTGCCGCTGGCACCCAGGGCGCTGCAATCCGCAGCTTTCTGGGTCATACCCGCGCCGAAGAAGCTTCGGCTGACCGAAGCGCCGCAAGCTATCTGCGATGGGCTCAAATTTCTCCCAGCGGCATGGTGGAGCTGCACAGGAAATTCGCAGGTCAGGAATTGCTGAGCGTCGCCAACCAGGACCC
Organism: Ruegeria sp. CDSA141; assembly: GCF_059612005.1. Lineage (NCBI taxonomy): Bacteria > Pseudomonadati > Pseudomonadota > Alphaproteobacteria > Rhodobacterales > Roseobacteraceae > Ruegeria > Ruegeria sp. CDSA141. The sequence goes on along the minus strand of NZ_JBXWPT010000001.1, from coordinate 488,608 downwards.
GTATATGCGGTCGCACCCTACCAGCCGTGAACGTTTGCGCGCCGCCGAAGCCTTTCTGGACGAGTTTGGCGACAAGGCAGTTCAGAATGCCAATGCCGATTACTGGTTTGCCCGCGTCAAAGGCAAGCTGTCGGCCTTTTTGCGCTCACCCAGTTGGACGTTACGGCGCGCCAAAGAGGAAACCGCCCAGGACATCCGCCTGATGCGAGAGGCTTCGGCCCATCATCAGAACCGTGATTTGGGTCGCGCGCGCAATGCGATCGACGAGGCCCTGGTGCTGCGCCCAAGCGACCCGTACTACTATGATCTGAAGGGGCAAATTCTTTTGGAAAACAGGCAAATAGGCGCGGCTATTGAAGCGTACGGAAACGCTGTTGAAATGGCTCCAAACGATGCGCTGATCCTGGCTGGATACGGGCGGGCGTTGCTGGCGCAGGGTCAAACCAAACAAGCCCTGAGCGTGCTGGAAAAAGCCCGCGCCCGGGATTACCGGAACGCCAGATTGTTGCAGGATCTTGGTGTTGCCTATGCTCAGGTTGGTAATGATGGTATGGCGTCGACCGTGACGGCGGAACGGTATGCGCTGCAAGGGCGGCTGGAAGATGCCGGAATCCACGCGAAACGCGCCGTGGCGCGACTGCCCGAAGGCTCACCGGGTTGGCAAAGGGCGCAAGACGTGTTGATTGCGTCGGAACGACTCAACAAAGACAAAAGGAAACGGAAATGATCCTCAGACATGCTGCACCCGCCCTTCTGGGGCTTTCCATGGCGGCAACCTCGGCGCAGGCGCTGGACCTGAACGCGATGAGCGATGCCGAGAAAACAGAATTTGGCGCTCAGGTGCGTGAATACCTGCTGGAAAATCCCGAAGTGATCGTAGAAGCGATCAACATTCTGGAACAGCGCAATGCCGTCGCCGAAGCCGCTGCGGATAAAGAGCTGGTCGCCGCCAATGCGGATGAGCTGTTCAATGACGGTTTTAGCTGGGTTGGCGGCAACCCGGATGGCGACATCACTCTGGTCGAGTTCATGGACTACCGGTGTGGCTATTGCCGCCGTGCCGTTCCCGAAGTGGCCAGTCTGCTGGCCGAAGACGGCAATATTCGCCTTGTGATCAAGGAATTACCAATTCTGGGTGATGCGTCCGTGCTATCCTCACGCTTTGCTGTGGCCACCAAACACGTGGCGGGCGATGATGCGTACAAGCAGGTTCATGATGCCCTGTTGGAATTCACCGGCGAGCCAAGCGAAGTTTCCCTGCGCCGCATCTCCGACGGGTTGGGGCTGAACAGCGACGAGATCATAGCGGCGATGGACAGCGATCGCGTCACGGATGAGATCACCCGCACCCGCGCTCTGGCCCAGAGGATGCAGATCTCGGGCACGCCTTCGTTTGTTCTGGGCACCGAAATGTTGCGTGGCTTCTTGCCATCCGATCAGATGCAGCAGATCGTTGACGGTATACGTGCCGAACGCGGCTAAGGCAGGGTTGGTCGACGGCCTGCCATGAAGCGGCGAGGATTTCTTATGGCCGGAGGAGCGTTGGGCATCACATGTTTCTCTGGCCAGTCTATTGCGCAGCCCGCGACTGGCTTCTACGTCCCGGCCGAAGAAGCCCGGCATGATCGTACTTTCATGCAATGGCCGGTCAGCCGCACTGTCCATCCCGACCCCGTTTTTCTGAAGATGGTGCAGAGGACCATTGCCGAAATCGCAAACACGATCTCTGCTTTTGAGCCCGTCATAATGCTTGCCGGATCAGAATACCACGCAGATATCAGCAAACAGCTTTCTGCGGCGATCGAGATTTGGGATGTCCCGACCGAAGATCTGTGGTGCCGGGACGCAGGCCCGGTGTTCGCGATCAACAACCGTGGCGAGCTTGCGGTCAAACAGATCCAGTTCAATGGTTGGGGGCGAAAGCAGGTTCACGCACATGATGCGAGAATTGCCGACAGAGTGGCCGAAAGGCTGGGACTGCCCCTGCAGCCGACCGGACTGATCGGCGAAGCAGGTGGTGTCGAACAGGATGGGCATGGGGCACTTATGGCGCATGAAAGCTCGTGGGTGAATGACAACCGCAATCCCGGCCTCACTCGCGACGAGATCGAAGCACGGTTGTTGGCAGCCTATGGGGCCAAGCGCATGATCTGGTCCGAAGGTGTCTGGGGCGAAGATATCACCGATTATCATATAGACAGTCTCGCCCGCTTTACCGGCCCCGGTCGGGGCATCATTAACTTGCCGGATAGACCGGACAATCATGATCCTTTCCACATGGCCGCGTTGGACACCCATGATCGTCTGGTTGCAGCGGGCATGGACATGGACGTGATACCCGAACCACATTATCGCCGCGTCAAGAACCCGGACTTCGTCGCCTCTTACGCCAATTACTACGTCTGCAACGGCGGCGTGATTGCGGCCCGGTTCGGAGACGCGGAAACAGACCAGATCGCGTTAGAAACGCTTGCAAGACACTATCCTGGACGTGACGTCGTAACACTTAACGTTGATGTGCTGGGAGAACTTGGCGGCGGCATCCATTGCGCCACGCAACAGATGCCGGTTTTTTAGATGTAGCGAGGAACCCGACTACTCAGCCGCTTCAGCCGCCGCGTCCAGTTCAGCCGCCTTTTTCTCCACCTCTTCCACGATGTGATCGATCATCTGATCGTTGGACATCTTGTGGCTGGCCTTACCGGCCAGATAGACCATGCCGGACCCTGCCCCGCCGCCGGTGAAACCAACATCGGTCATCAGCGCTTCGCCCGGGCCATTGACCACGCAGCCGATGATCGAAAGGGACATCGGCGTCTTGATGTGTTCAAGGCGATGTTCCAGCGCCTCGACGGTTTTGATGACATCAAAACCCTGTCGCGCGCAGGACGGGCATGAGATGATATTGACGCCCCGATGGCGCAGGCCAAGAGATTTGAGGATTTCAAACCCAACCTTCACCTCTTCCACCGGATCAGCAGACAGGCTGACGCGGATCGTGTCGCCGATCCCCATCCACAGCAGGTTGCCAAGGCCGATTGCGGATTTGATCGTACCGCTGACCAGCCCCCCCGCTTCGGTAATGCCCAGATGGATGGGGGCATCCGTCGCCTCGGCAATACCTTGATAGGCCGCGGCGGACAGAAACACGTCGCTGGCTTTTACGCTGATCTTGAACTCGTGAAAATCATTGTCCTGAAGGATGCGGATATGTTCCAGCCCGCTCTCGACCATCGCCTCGGGGCACGGCTCGCCATATTTCTCAAGCAGGTGCTTTTCCAGACTTCCTGCATTCACGCCGATCCGGATTGAACAGTTGTGGTCGCGCGCAGCCTGGATGACTTCTTTCACGCGGGTTTCGTCACCGATGTTGCCGGGATTGATGCGCAAACATGCGGCGCCCGCTTCGGCGGCTTCGATGCCGCGCCGATAGTGGAAATGAATGTCTGCCACGATGGGCACGGGGCTTTCCCGGACAATCTCTTTCAGCGCTTTGGACGACGCCTCATCAGGAACCGAGACACGCACGATATCTGCACCGGCCTCAGCCGCCGCCTGCACCTGCGCCACGGTCGCCGCCACATCGGTCGTCAGCGTGTTGGTCATGGTCTGAACGGCAATAGGCGCATCGCCACCAACGGGGACGTTACCGACCATAATTTGACGGGATTTACGACGGTAGATGTCGCGCCAGGGGCGTACGTGATTGAGGGACATAAGGACGGATCCGCGTCTGCCTGAGTTGCGACTGTAGATAGTTCGGCAACCGAGTTACCGCAATGGCTAGATCACTCGGCGGGCGTTTCTATCGCCTCGGTTTGCAGTTCCGCCACCAGTTGCTTGAGCGCGCTGTTCTGTTCCGCCTCAAGATCGGCGACGGCATAGGCCTCGGACACGGCGTCTTTCGACAGAACGACACCCTTGGCGACGGTGCCCGGAGCACCCGCCGGGCCGTAGTGCTTACCGTTCATCGAAAAATAAACTGATCCGGATGCGCCGGCACGCAATGACGGCGGTTCTTCGGTCAGGGGCACTTCGAACACACTGCCCTGCTCAACGGTACCCAGTGTGCCTTCGAAAATGACGCTTCCATCCGCAGCTGTCACGCGCATCCATGCCGGATCAACAGCCACGATCTTGAGCGTGGTGTCGATCTGTTCGACCACTTGCGGCAGGGCAGGTTTTTCAACTGTGTGCAGTTCGGCCACTTCGAACTGCGGCAATTCGGGCGGGCGGAAAGTTCCAACCTCGCGCGGATCAAGCGTAGAGATCGGAGCATCCCGCGCAACCAGCACCGGAACATCCAGTGCCTGCGGACGATAGAGACGGTCCAATGCTTCGGCACTTGCCACCTGTGCAGCATCATCTGACGCGTTGCTGCGCGCCGCATCCAGCGGATCCAGATCAGACAAAACCACCGGAGCTTGTTCAACCGGGCTGACCTGTACTTGCTGAATTCTGTTCAGAACAGCCCAGCCGCCATAGCCGATGCCACCAATCACCGCCAGCAATACCAGTGACGAACCAATGGCACGGGGTTCGATCTGGCTGACCAGAGGCTCCTTGCCCGGAATAAAAGGCGTGTTGGGAGAGATGAACGGGTCACGCCCCATTGGGCCGCGTGCGGGCAGAGCACCTGAAGGCTTCCGCACCACCGAGGCTTCGGCGGACATGCCATGCGCGACCTCGAATCCGCTTTCCTGGCAGAAAGACGCAAAGGTCTCATCGGGGTTCATGCCCAGATAGCGTGCGTAGGAACGCACATACCCGGCGATAAAGCCGGGTGTATCAAACGCATCGGGGTCGGCGTTTTCAATTGCAGCGATATAGTTGGCTTTGATCCGCAACTCGCGCTGAACATCCAGAAGGGATTTGCCCATCGTAGCGCGTTCACCGCGCATCTTGTCGCCTAGGCGAATCTCATAGTCATCAAACCCTTTTGGTCTGACATCTAAGTCCTCTTCGGAATCGCGCTGAGATCTGCGCCCAATCATCCCTGCTGCCCCATTCTGCCTGTCGCGTATTTCGCGTAAGTGGCGAATCATCCCCACAATGATTCGTCTACTCGTTTTGTTAACGTAAGCTTAACACGCGGCAAACTCGTTGCACACTTTGGCGTTAGGTTATCCGGCAAGTTCGGCGCGATTTAGCGCACAATGTGACCAAAGTTCGTCCATCGCCTGCACCAGACGGTTCATTTCGTCAGGTCCATGCACCGGAGACGGGGTAAAACGCAGGCGCTCGGTTCCGCGCGGGACGGTTGGGAAATTGATCGGTTGCACGTAGATGCCATAATCGTCCAGCAACATGTCGCTGAGCTTTTTGGTGTGCACAGGGTTGCCGACGATCACGGGCACGATGTGGCTGCCGTGATCGATCAGCGGCAGGCCCATCCCCTTCAGCCGCAGCTTGAGGATCTTCGCCTGGGTCTGGTGTTGCTCGCGCAACTCAGACGCGGTTTTCAGGTAAGCAACGGATGCAGCAGCCCCCGCGGCAACAGCAGGCGGCAACGATGTCGTAAAGATAAAGCCCGGTGCATAAGACCGCACGGCATCGCACATCTTGGCACTGGCCGCGATATAGCCCCCCATGACGCCATAGGCCTTGGCCAGAGTGCCATTGATGATGTCGATCCTATGCGCCAGGCGATCCCGCTCGGTCACGCCGCCACCGCGCGGGCCATACATGCCCACGGCGTGCACTTCGTCGATATAGGTCAGCGCGCCGAATTCATCGGCCAAATCGCAAATTTCTTCGATTGGCCCAAAATCGCCATCCATGGAATAGACCGACTCGAAGGCGATCAGCTTGGGCGCGGCAGGATCGTCCGCCTCAAGCAATTCGCGCAGATGCGCCACGTCGTTATGACGGAAAATGCGCTTGGCGCCCCCGTTTCGGCGCACCCCTTCAATCATTGAAGCATGGTTCAGCGCGTCAGAATAGATGATCAGCCCCGGGAACAGCTTGGGCAGCGTGCTGAGGGTGGCGTCATTGGCAATATACGCGCTGGTAAACAACAGCGCGGCTTCCTTGCCATGCAGATCGGCCAGTTCGGCCTCGAGCTTTTTGTGATAAACCGTGGTGCCCGAGATATTTCGCGTGCCGCCCGAGCCCGCACCAGCCGCATCGATCGCCTCGTGCATGGCATTCAGTACAACGGGGTGCTGGCCCATGCCCAGATAGTCATTGCCGCACCACACGGTGATGTTCTGCTGCGACCCGTCCGAGCGTGTGCGCACCGCGTGGGGGAAATGTCCGTTGCGACGTTCGATATCGATAAAGGTCCGGTAACGTCCTTCTTCATGCAGCCTGGCAATCGCTGAATCGAGCTGAGCAGTATAGTCCAACGGACCCTCCTTGAATGCCCGTTTCCGGTTTCCCTTGGGCAATTAGTCTGCCACATCTCACAGCTTAACCTGTTTCCGCAGCTTTGTGTTCCTTTATTCAGCTGGTTACAGCCGAACAGGTGAACCCAACTTTGATTTGCATCAAATATAAGCTTGCAATCCTCACGGCAAGTATAGTTCCGGCCATCGGACGCGTGGAAACGACGCAGCCGCGCCGCGTCATTCGCGGTTCTGTCTTGCATGCAGAATTCAGATCAACCGCTCTGGACGGCGCTGTCAACGCTGCTAGGGTTCGCCCGAACACAGACAAGCAGGAGATCCCCATGTCGCTAGACACCGTGCTGAACCGGATTGACGAAGATCTGCAAACATCGATCGACCGCCTGATGGAGCTGCTGCGCATCCCCTCGATCTCGACCGATCCCGCTTACAAGGCCGACGTCAGCCGTGCAGCCGACTGGCTGGTTGCCGACCTGAACAGTATCGGAATCGCAGCAGAAAAACGGGAAACCGCGGGGCACCCGATGGTCGTAGGCCATGTGGGAGAGGACCCGGATGCACCTCACATCCTGTTTTACGGCCATTATGACGTGCAACCCGTCGATCCGCTGAACCTTTGGACACGCGATCCGTTTGATCCCGCCATCGAAGACACCGAGCATGGCCCTGTCATCCGCGGGCGCGGGGCGTCGGACGACAAAGGTCAGTTGATGACATTCGTCGAAGCCTGCCGCGCATGGAAAGCGGTGCACGGATCCTTGCCCTGCCGCATCACCTTTTTCTTTGAGGGCGAAGAAGAATCCGGCTCACCCTCGCTGGTCCCCTTCCTCGAAGACAACGCGGCCGAACTCAAAGCGGATCTGGCGCTGGTCTGCGATACATCCATGCTATCGCGAGGTGTTCCGTCGATTGCCTCACAACTGCGCGGCATGCTGAAGGACGAGTTCACCATCATCGGACCCCGCATCGATCTGCACTCCGGCCATTACGGTGGCCCGGGCCTGAATCCGCTGCGCGAACTGTCGAAAATCGTTGCCTCATTCTATGATGACGAAACCGGGCGTGTCGCGGTCGATGGTTTCTATGAAGGCGTTCATGAAGTGCCTCAGGACCAGCTGCGTCAGTGGCAAAACTGCGGCTTCGACGAAGCGGATTACCTGAACTCGGTCGGATATACCCAACCGCACGGCGAAAAAGCCTATTCAACGCTAGAGCAACAATGGGCGCGCCCGACACTTGAAGTGAACGGGCTGTGGGGCGGGTACAATGGCGCCGGTTCAAAAACCGTAATCCCTTCGGAAGCACATTGTAAAATCACGTGCCGTCTGGTCGGCGACATGGACCCGGACGCATTACGCACCAAGATCCGCAAACATGTCGAGGACCGCCTGTCCCCGGATGCAAAAGTTGTTTGGGACAACGATCTGGAAGGTTCGCCCGCTTCGGTCATGAATATCGATCGCCCGGAATTCGAAGCCGCCCGCAAAGCACTGTCGGACGAATGGCACCGCGAAGCGGTGTTTACAGGCATGGGCGGCTCGATCCCAGTCGTCGGGTACTTCAACACTGTCCTGGGGCTCGATTCGATGCTGGCCGGCTATGCCAACGAGGACGACGCCATCCATTCACCGAATGAGAAATATGACGTCAAAAGCTTCCACAAGGGCATCCGTTCCTGGGCCCGAATTCTGGATGCTTTGAACAGGTAACGGCTTTCAGCGAGGCTCGGCCTCGCGCTCCGGGATACTTGCAGCCAGATGAATAAAGGACCTCTGCTTCATCTGGCCCAAAATATCCCGGGGGAGCCGCGCGCAGCAAGGCGGGGGCAGAGCCCCCTGCCTGACCGGAACGTGCGCACGACCTTACATATGGATCACGCGGCCATACGCATCCAGCACGCTTTCGTGCATCATTTCTGACAGAGTCGGGTGCGGGAAGACCGTGTTCATCAGGTCTTCTTCGGTCGTTTCCAACTGCCGCCCAACCACATACCCCTGAATCAGTTCGGTAACCTCGGCACCGATCATATGCGCCCCCAGAAGTTCACCTGTTTTGGCATCGAACACGGTTTTGATCAGGCCTTCCGGTTCGCCCAGAGCAATGGCCTTGCCATTGCCGATGAAGGGGAAACGACCAACTTTGATGTCATATCCCAGCTCTTTGGCTTTTGCTTCGGTATATCCGACCGAGGCCACCTGAGGCTGGCAATAGGTACATCCCGCGATGCTTTCGGGTTTGACCGGGTGTGCATGCTGGCCCGCGATCAGATCGGCGACCATGACGCCTTCGTGACTGGCTTTATGTGCAAGCCAGGGCGCGCCAGCGATGTCGCCGATCGCATAAAGACCATCGACACCGGTGCGGCAATACTCATCCGTCACCACATGCGTGCGGTCGATCTTTACGCCCAGAGCTTCCAGACCAAGGTTCTCGACGTTGCCGACGATACCGACAGCCGAGATCACCGTGTCGAACTCGTGCTTCTCAACCTTGCCCTTGACCTCGATATGAGCGGTCACCTTGCCTTTGCCACGATCCAGCTGCTTGACCATGGCCTTTTCCATGATGGTCATGCCCTGTTTGGTGAAGGCTTTCTTGGCCAATGCACTGATTTCCGCATCTTCCACAGGCAACACGCGGTCCATTACTTCGACCACAGTCGTGTCAGCCCCCAACGTGTTGTAGAAGCTCGCAAACTCGATGCCGATCGCGCCCGAGCCGATGACCAGCAATTTCTTGGGCATCCGGGGCGGTTGCAGCGCGTGCTTGTAGGTCCACACCAGATCGCCGTCAGCCTCGAGACCGGGCAGTTCGCGGGCCCGTGCGCCGGTTGCGAGAACGATGTTCTTGGCCGTCAGTTCTTCGGTGCCCTTGTCGGTCTTGACACTGACCCTGCCTTTTGCGGGGATCGTCGCCTCACCCATCACCACGGCGACCTTGTTCTTCTTCAGCAGATGGCCGATGCCGCCCGAAAGCTGCCCGGCAACGCCACGGGATCTTTTGACGACCGCGTCCAGATCGTAACCGATCTTGTCGGCTTTCAATCCGAAATCCTTGGCGCGTTCCATCAGATGGAACACTTCGGAGGACCGCAGCAATGCCTTGGTGGGAATGCACCCCCAGTTCAGACAGATGCCACCAAGGTGCTCGCGCTCGACCACGACGGTTTTCAGACCAAGCTGGGCCGCACGGATGGCGGCGACATAGCCACCGGGGCCAGCCCCGATTACGATCAGATCATAGGATTGTGCAGCCATGTGTTCCTCTCGGCGCAGGTGATGAAAATTTAGTTTACCATTAAACTATTTTCAGAAACGCATCAACAAGCGTTCCCGCGACAAATGCGACGCAGGGTAAACCATACCGGAATATGCGGATTTCAGCCTATACCCCGGCCAAAGCTATGGCTAGAACAGAAACGCCGACGCCGTTCGGACATTTGTGAACACATTGAAATCAAGGAGTTTACCATGGCCAAAACACTAAAAGATCTGGCGCTTGCTCTGCTAAACGCAACTTTGATACTTGTGGCGCTGTGCCTGTTTTTGGGCTGGAAGCTGGCATCGAAAGTCGAAAGCGTCTCGGCAGAGTTCTCAGAGACCGTACAAGTTCTTGCCCCTATTCGGGATGATGCGAAGGGCATTCGGGGCGAACTTTCCGCGTTGCGCGGTGATTTGACGACGCTGATGAGGGAACACCAGGTTACGGACAGTCAAACCGCGCAAAACATCCAGGCAACATTGCGCCGCCTAAACGCTGTTGAACAAAAGCTGCAATCTACGCAGGAGCGGTTCACTGAACTTGCAGACACGCCAGAGGTTCTGATCGCTCAGACCATACAGACCGGAGCAGACATCGCATCCGAGCGCGTCCTGGCGCTCAAGGGGTGTAAGCCGGAGTCCTAAGGGCCCCTGCTCTATCGGTTGTCGCGCGGTTCCATAATCTGTCTCGGCGATCTCAGGCTGTCGCTTGCAGCTCACGCACAGTAGAACCGTAGCCACCCATGTCGACATAAGCCTCTTCGTGAGGGGTCGAATTGCGCGACAGTGCTTCGTTCCGATAAGGAAAACGACCGAACTTGCGGATCACTTCACGATGCGCTCGGGCATGAAGCAGATTGCTTGTATCGCCGCTCATGTTTTCGCAGATCAGACGCACGCAGCGTTCCTGATCGCACAGGTTTTCCGAATGCATCATTGGCAAGTAAAAGAACTGCCGGGCCGGTTCGTCGATTTTCTTGTCCCAGTCCCTGTCGACAGCGCATTTTGCTGCGGCCAAAGCCGCTCGGTCCGTCGCGAAAGCACGCGCCTGCCCCCGGAACATGTTGCGTGAAAACTGGTCCGTCAGAATAATGTAAGCCAGTGACCCGCTGGGATAGGTCAGCCAGAGCGAAAACTTGCCCTCGGCCGCAGCCTCCCATGTTGATTGAAAACGTGCGCGGATATTTGAATCCAACGCTTCATCCTCAATATACCAGCCCTTTGGACCCACCTCATCTAACCAAAAACTCAATACTTCTTCAGGCGTTACCATTGCCTTAAACTCCGTCTTGTGCCCGCATTTGGGACGTAACGTCATTTAAGGCCGTTTTACAGAACTGTTACAGTAACATATTGCAACACTTGCGACATAATCCTGTGTCCTAGGCATCTTCCTGCTCAGCCTGCTCGGCCTCGGCGGCTTCGATCGCAACCTCCTGTGCCACTTCAAGCGCAACTGGCGAGGATGTTGGATACAGCGTCGACATTGTGCCGGTTTCGTCCACAGGGATCGAAGCACGCTGTGTCGTTCGATAAAGTGCGTAGAGTGCCATTGCGAGTAACAGTGCCGCAATAAAGAGAAAAAAGCCCGACGGCCCGAAAATGGCATCACCCATCAACCAACCGGTTATCAGCGGCCCGGCAATCGCTCCCAGACCGTTGATAAACACCAGTCCGCCAGATGCTGCCGCCATATCCTCGTATTCAAGAAAGTCATTCGCATGCGCGATCAGCAATGAGTAGAGCGGGTTGGAGGTGCCGCCGATCAGGAAAGCCGAGGCAAGCAGAATTGGAAACGATCCACCCATCATCATTGCGATAGTTGCGCCGCCGGCACCGGCGAGCGCCACAAGAAGGATCAGAAAGCGTCGATCCATGCGATCAGAGAACCAGCCCAACGGATATTGCAGAACAACTGCTCCGATATAAAACGCCGCAACGAAGGTCGAAATTTCTACCAGCGACAGCCCGGCCCGAGCGCCGAAAACCGCCGCCATACCGAACTGCGCCGAAAACACGCCCCCCAGCAGAAACATGCCCACACAGCCCAGAGGCGAGGTTTCCAGCAGTTTCTTCAGGGTCATCGGTTTTGTGGTATCAAAGGCTGGTGTTGGCGAGATTGACAACAAAATAGGTGCGAAAGACACCGAAACCAGAATCGAGGCGATTACAAAGGTTTCGTATCCAGCGGGGTCGCCGACCAGAACAAGCGCCTGCGCACTGATGATACCCGTCATCTGGACAATCATATAGAGCGACAGCGCCTGCCCGCGGTTCTCATTACTTGCCGCGTTATTGAGCCAGCTTTCCGCGGTGACGTAGACGCCCGAAAAACAGAACCCGATCACCACTCGGCCAAGGGCCCACGCGATCGGGTCTGTCAGCATCGGATACATGATCATCACGGCCGAAATGAACGACGCAAGGGCCGCAAAGACCCGAACATGGCCGACGCGCCGGATCATCTCGGGTGCGAGGCGTGAACCGCCCAGAAAACCCAGAAAATAAGCCGACATGACAAATGACATCTCAAGGGTCGAAAAGCCTTCGATCTCACCCCGAACGCCCAGGATAGTGCCCTGCAGGCCGTTTCCGACCATCAGCAACCCCATGCCGAGCAACAACGCCCATGCGCTGGAAAGGACCTGAATCATTGGGGCCTCCGACTAATGCCAACCTGATTTTAGTGTCGTTCTGCGATCAAAGACCGCCTACGTCGCGCTTGTCTACGACATTCCCGATCCGTGATGCTGTATACGCGCCCTTCAGGGGATCAAAAGCGACGCGTCGCCATAAGAAAAGAACCGATATTTCCGGGCTATGGCATGCGTGTAGACATCGCGCATCCGGTCCTGCCCCATCAATGCCGAAACCAGCATAAGTAAAGTGGACTTCGGCAAATGAAAATTGGTCATCAATGCGTCTGTGACATGGAATTCGAAACCGGGATAAATGAAGATATCCGTGTCGCCTTCCCAGGGTTCAATCTTTCCTGACCTTGCCGCACTTTCGATCAGGCGCAAAGCTGTTGTCCCCACCGGGATCACACGCCCGCCAGCCGCCTTGGTTGCCCGTATCTGTGCCGCGGCCTCCGGGCTTACCTGTCCCCATTCAGCATGCATCTTATGGGTTGTGACATCCTCAACCTTAACCGGAAGAAAAGTTCCTGCCCCCACATGAAGCGTCACATGCGTGAAGCTTACACCTCGCTCGGCCAACGCCTTCATCAGCGCATCATCGAAATGCAACGATGCGGTCGGGGCGGCCACGGCGCCGGAACGGTTTGCCCAGATAGTCTGATAGTCCGTTTTGTCCCGTTCATCAGCCGGGCGTTTGGCTGCGATGTAGGGCGGCAGAGGCATTGCTCCGGCCTGATCCAGCGCCGCGTCGAAATCCTCGCCGCTGAGATTGAAGCGCAGATACGCCTGGCCGTCAGCAACCCTGTCCAGTGTGGCGCTGAGATCATCTGAGAAGACAATCTCTTCCCCAAGCTTCACTTTTTTGAGCGGCTTGATCAACGCAGACCACGTGCCGTCGGCCTGCGGGTCCAGCAAGGTTGCCTCGATCCCGGCGGAAACCGGCCCTTGCGCGCTGTCGCGATGGCGCCGACCGTTCAGCCGCGCCGGGATGACACGGGTGTCATTCAACACCAGCCGGTCGCCCGGCTGCAGATATTCAGGCAAATCGATCACATGGCTGTCGGTCGTCGCGTTCCCTTGCGCTACCAACAGGCGCGCAGAGGACCGCGGGCTGGCAGGCCGCGTGGCGATCAGGTCTTCGGGCAGGTGGAAATCAAAATCGCTGAGTTTCATGCCCGCGCCTTACAACCCTGCATCAGATTCGGCCATATCCTGTCAGCGGTCACTTGGGGATGATCCAAACGTGGGTTTTGGTTCATCAGGTTTCTGCGGCACTGCGTTCGGGCCATCCTGAACTTGCGGTGCCGGGGCACGCAACAGGTCGCGTAGGAACAGAGGAGCAAGACCGGACAAAGGATTTACCGACACTTTGGGCGAAGCAAGCGGACCGGTCAGTGTGTAGTTGAAGCCAAAGACGCCCTCGCCCTTGCGCGTGAACACGCTGCCAACTGCGTTGAGGAGGTATATTGGCGAAATTGCACCGCGCAGGTTCAGCATTCCGTTCACCGTATCGATGGTACCGTCAAAAGACAGGCCCATGGATGGCCCGACGGCACTGCCGCTGAGCACCTTGATATCCGTCGGCGTGATCCGCATCCTGCTGTCGATTGCTGCAAAAAAGATGCCCTGCCCGGCCATTTCGTCCAATAGTCCCACAAGGCTGATGGCATTCAGCAAGGCTGCCATGGCCGGAGCGTCGGTGATCCGCGTATTGGTGATTTTCAATATCACGTCATAGCTGCCGGGTGCGGCCACAGGCTCAAGCTTGAGGTCCATTTCTCCGCCCCGTGCCTGTGTCAGAACCCCGGCCGATCGTAGCACGGCACCCGCATCTTGCGACGTCAGGTCAACAGCACTTCGTTTCCCTCTGGGGCTGACCTGCCCTCTGACCGGCGCGCCGCCATTGACCCGCGCGTTGAAGTTCCCTTGTATTCCGCCGGTCGTCTGAAATGCGCCCTGGAACCCGGTCAGTGCGACGGTGTCCGTCACCTGAAGGCGATCCAGCGACACGTCCAGTTTCGGCCCGGCGCCGCCCCCGCCGCCTGATCCGCCACTTTCGCCGAAATTCGCGCGGCCCATATCAAGTACGCCGCCAAGAACACGGATATCCGGCATGGCGCCCCCGCGTCCGATCAGCTCTGCCGGGACCGCCAGCCAGTCGCCCAGGTCAAAAGAGCTGAAGCGAACCCGATCATATTCGCCATTCTCACGAAACGTAATCGAGGCAGAAGTACGCAAACCCGCCGCATCTATGCGCAGGCTGTCCACTTTCAGTTGCGATCCCAAAGACGCTTCGGCTGTCAGAGATCCTGTCGAATTAGTTCCCTTTCGCCAACCAAGCTCGGGTATGGCCAGCCCCACGCCTTGCAAATCAGATGAAACGGACAGTTTCGGAGGAGGTCCGGCACCAAGCCCCAAGATGATGTCCGCAATCCCTTTTCCGGTCAGCATGCCCGGAGGTAAACCCGCACCGATCTCATCCATCAATCGCGGCGACAGCTCGATCTGACCCGTCAGGGTACTTCGCTTTGCGGACTTGCCATCTATCGGCTGCCGCCAGAGCGCCGTCAGCGGTACGTCCCCAAACTGCCCCAGCCCCTGAATCTGAACGCCGGACTGATCACCCGAAAGATCCAGCAGATCAGCGCTGACGGTAAAGTCAGGCACCAACCTGTCACTGAACAGATTGGCCAGCCTGCCATCGAAATGGAACTCGGTGTCCTCGAACTTGAGATCTTTTTTCAAGGGCAAGGACAGAGTTCCTGCCAACGACACCGTTCCCTTCGCCACATCAACGGGCAACCCCGCCTTGCTAAGCAATTCGAGCGGAGGCCGGTCCAGCAAGGATAACGCGGCCGTCACACTGCTACTGGCCCGGATGCGCGCAATCGCGGGCGCAGATTTCTTGATATCCGTGTCGGGAATGATGAAGGACGTTCCCGTTGCATCCACCGCACCGCCGTCATCCGCAATCACTACACCCTGCTGCGCAGTGACCGTGAACCTACGGTTGATCAGGCTGGCCTGACCCTGCGCCTGTTCGATCGGAGGCAGCGTTTTGACAAACCGGATCTTCGCCTCTTCAAATCCGAAGTCCAGATAGAGATCCGGTTTCGAACCGGGCAAAAGGCGCAGGGCAAAATCCATATCCGACAGAACCCCTTCGTACAGGTTTTTGGTCACCCATTCTCGCGGTTTCGGCGCCAGACGCTCGGGCCAGTATCCGAGAACCTTGTCCGACGTCATTTGGTCCAGATGTGCGTCCAGCTCGACCGCCCAGCCATCCGGTCGCCCGTTCAGGACACCAAAGGCACGCACCGTATGGCCCGGATCTTCGATGGTCATCTGACCGAGCCGCAATTGGAACGGGTTGATCGCCATCTTGAAATCCAGGCTGGCCCGCGAAAGCTGAATAGGCTGTGGGAACAGGTTTGCAGGGTTCACATTGATACCGGACAACTGCAACTGCGCAGACAGGCTGTCCAGCACGCCATCTTCAGCACCTTCCAAAATCGCCTTCCCGTCAGCCTGCACCTCGCCCCAGGCCGAGACAACTGAAACTTCGTTGAAGTCCAGCATCTGCCCTTTAGGGTCATAAGTGAAATACGTGCGGGCAGATTCGAAGGGGACCGGGCGTGTTTCGGGGTTTGGCTGAACGGCCCCCGCCCCCAGATTCAGAGTTGCGTATACGGTACCGATAGCTCCTTTTTCATCGACTCCACCCCGTAAGGCACCCGAAATCGGGGCCCGCAGAACCTGCAACCAGGCAAGGGCGGGTGTTTGGCCCGCGATATCCTCGGCCGGCAAGTCAGTGACCGATATCCCGAATTGTGCCGCAGGCGTCCCCAGGACGCTTGAATAATTGGCCTCGATTGCACTGACATAGTCACGCCCTGCCAAAACCGAGAACCCGGTCGCCAAACGCACCTCGCTGCCGCTCCGGTTGGCCTGAATATGTCCACCGTCCAGAATCCAGGACCGCCCTTGCCGCAGATCTAGATAATCCAGTGTGATCGCATCAAGCTCGACAGACGTCAGTGCAGACAGGGCCGGAGACAGGAAGACCTGATCCGAGGCTTCGATAAGCTGTGCTAGGTTCGGGGCTTCCTGCACGGGTGCGCTGCCGGATCCGACCGTAAGACTCAGTGCCCCGTCCTTGTTCCGGGTCACGGCGATTTGCGCACCGCTCAGAATTATTCTTTTCGGGCGGACGTGCCCCCGCAACAAAGGGCGCATGGCCAGACTGGCGCGCATGTCGGACACCTGCGCAATTTGCTGACCAGCCGCATCGCTGATGAACACATCGGTCAGACGCAGACGCGGTCGCCAACCCTCGTGAATGATGAAACTGACGTCACCAAACCGGATTTGCAGCCCGCCCAAGGCCTTTTCAAGCCGCGCCTCGACCCTGTCCCGCAGCCAGACAGGTGCGTGCATTCTTTGTCCGACAAGCATGAAACCAGTGAACAACGCCAACAGCACCAGCATGAAAGTGCCGCGCATGGCCCATAGTCCGGCGGCCCGGCGGCGAGACCGACGGCGCGCGGGTTTTTCCCGCTTTGCTCCATCGTCGTCTTCGTGCTGCTTCAAATTGCTATCCACGCCTTCCAACCCGCACGTGTTGCCCTATGATATCAGGCAGCCTTTTAAAACCTTTAACGGAGTTTCCAATGCCCGACGTTTCAGACATCGCCCCTGACTTCACTTTGCCGCGCGACGGCGGCGGCGAGGTGACGCTTTCGGCGTTGCGCGGTGGCACCGTGGTTCTGTTCTTCTACCCCCGCGATGATACGCCGGGCTGCACCAAGGAATCCATCGGTTTCTCGGAACAACTTCAGGCCTTTGCGGATGCGGGCGCTCAAGTTTTCGGCATCTCCCGTGACAGCGTCGCCAAACATGACAAATTCGTCGCCAAGCATGGGCTGACAACACCGCTGTTGTCGGATGAGAACTCGACCGTCTGTGAAGACTACGGGGTGTGGGTCGAAAAGAACATGTACGGGCGCAAGTCGATGGGGATTGAACGTTCGACGTTTATCATCGACCCCGAAGGCAAGATTGCCCGCGTTTGGCGCAAGGTCAAAGTTCCCGGCCACGTGGATGAGGTGCTGGAAGCGGTGCGCGCGCTGTAACGCTCTCGACCGCGGTCGCCATCCGGTTTAAGAGCCACAGAAATAACCAGGCGGAGAAACATGGTGTCCAAATCGCTGACTCAGATGGCGACCGAGGTTCTTGAAACGGCCGATGGTCGGGAAAAGACCACCCTGTCCAAACAGCACGCCGCCGCGTGGTTTGCGTCGCGCATAGGCGACGCCCGCCCGATCGAGATCGGTACCGCGTCACCGCCGCTGCAACCCGCGCGCCCGGACCAGCCCGAACTCCTGTCTCCGCGCGAAGTACCAAAGCGAAAGCCGGGCACCGAAGCGGGACGCATCGCCCTGTTGCATGCCGTGGCGCATATCGAACTGAACGCCGTCGATCTGCATTGGGACATCATCGCCCGCTTTGGCCATGTGTCGATGCCGATCGGGTTTTATGATGATTGGGTAAAATGCGCCGAGGAAGAATCGCGCCATTTCGAGATGGTCTGTGATTGCCTTGAACAGATGGGAAGCTACTACGGCGCCCTGCCTGCCCATGCAGGAATGTGGCGAGCGGCCGAGGACACCGCAGACGACCTGATGGGGCGGCTGGCGGTTGTCCCCATGGTGCTCGAAGCGCGCGGTCTGGACGTCACCCCCGGCATGATCGAGATATTTCGCAAAGCCAGGGCCGAGCAGGCCATTGCAGCGCTTGAAGTGATCTATGCCGAAGAAGTCGGCCATGTCGCCTATGGGTCCAAGTGGTTCGAGTCCCTGTGCGGCCGGGAAAATGCCGACCCGAAGGATGTGTTTCACACTCTGGTTCGCCGGTATTTCCACGGCGTCCTGAAACCGCCCTTCAACGAGGAAAAGCGTGCAGAGGCCGGACTGCCACCCGACTTTTACTGGCCGCTGACCGAAGACCTGCCCGCGCCCGGCGAAATCACAAACTGACGCTTGAACACTGATATCGGCAATTTCCCGCCGATCTTTGGGGGGATTTCTGCGCTGTTGGCCACTGGCGTGTCAACAAACTTGCCCGAACGCTGCCTGCCCTTTATGCAATCGGCCCAAGGGGCGGCAGGCACTCACGACCGGTCCCGATCTTGGGGATGAGAGGTAGGACGCGTGCGAACACGTCTGGCAATAAAAATACACTCGGTACTTGAACGGTACTTCCCGGAACGCCGGGTCTTTCTGAAATCTGACAAAGATACACGCTTTATCCGTCTAAGTTCGGAAACGCAGGTGGTCGCGGTGGCCGGTGTTGCCGTCATGGTCGGCTGGACCGCGGTGGCAACTGCCATTCTGCTGATGGACAGCATCGGATCGGGTAACTTCCGGGAACAGGCGAAACGCGACCAGGCCACCTATCAGGAACGTTTGAATATCCTGTCCGCTGAACGTGACGCGCGTGCGCAGGAAGCCCTTGCCGCCCAGGATCGATTCAACGCCGCGCTGGAGCAGATTTCCGCCATGCAGTCCGAACTGCTGGCATCGGAAAACCGACGTCGCGAACTTGAGACGGGGATCGAAGTCATCCAGACCACGCTGCGCACGACCATGAAACAGCGGGAAGATGCACGGGCAGAACTGGCTGCATTGAAGCAGGAAACCAGCAACGCTGACATGTACGTTGCAGCCTCCAGCGCCCCGGTGCAGATGGCGTTCATGACGGACGCTCTGGCACGCACGGCCGAGGAACGCGACAAGATCACTGCAGACGCCCGTGACGCACTGGGTCAGCGGGACGATCTGGAGCTGGAAATCCGCCTTATGCAGGAACGCAGCGACGAGATTTTCCGTCAGCTGGAAGAAGCCATGGTGATATCGGTCGAGCCGCTGGACAAGATGTTCCGTCAAGCGGGAATGCCAACAGACCGCATCATCGAAGAGGTCCGGCGCGGATATAGCGGTATGGGCGGTCCGCTGACCCCTTTATCCCTTAGCACGCGTGGTGAGGTGGACGAATTGTCCGCCGAGGAAGCCCGCGCGAACACATTGCTGAAACAGATGGATCAGCTGAACCTGTATCGTCTTGTGGCGGAAAAAGCCCCCTTTGCCAATCCTGTACATTCGGCCGTGCGTTTCACCAGTGGCTACGGTAACCGGCGCGATCCTAAATCCGGTGGTCGCCGGATGCACAACGGTGTCGATTTCGCAGGGCCGCAAGGCACGGATATCTTTGCGACCGCGGACGGCGTCGTTACCCACGCAGGCTGGCAATCCGGCTTCGGGCGGCTTGTGAAAATCAAGCACGCATTCGGAATTGAGACACTTTACGCTCATAACACCAAGATCAATGTGAAGGTTGGTCAAAGGGTCTCGCGCGGGGATCATATTGCTGATATGGGTAGCACCGGACGGTCGACCGGCACGCATCTGCACTATGAAGTGCGCGTGAACGGAAAACCTGTAAACCCAATGACTTACATCAAGGCTGCGAGAAATGTTTTCTAAAAGCAAAATCAACGAACCCGCATCCAAGGCACCTGAGGCGGCCAAACCCGCCGCTCCGGCGACCCCAGCGGCCCCTGCACCGACCGAGTCGAAACCTGCGACAGCGCCCAAGCCCAAGCCGCCAGCATCGGTTCTGTCTTCGGATCTGCACATCACCGGCAACATCAAGACCTCTGGTGACATTCAGGTGGAAGGCACGGTTGAAGGCGACATCCGCGCCCACCTGCTGACCATTGGTGAATCGGCGACGATCAAGGGTGAAGTCACCGCAGACGACGTTGTGATCAACGGCCGCATCGTTGGTCGCGTGCGTGGCCTCAAGGTGCGCCTGACGTCGACCGCACGCGTTGAAGGCGACATCATCCACAAGACCATCGCCATCGAAAGCGGTGCGCATTTCGAAGGGTCGGTACAGCGCCAGG
The DNA here is from genome assembly GCF_059612005.1 of Ruegeria sp. CDSA141. NCBI lineage: Bacteria > Pseudomonadati > Pseudomonadota > Alphaproteobacteria > Rhodobacterales > Roseobacteraceae > Ruegeria > Ruegeria sp. CDSA141. The sequence continues at coordinate 468,399 of NZ_JBXWPT010000001.1, read as the reverse complement.
ACGATCCGCTGAACCCGGGTCGCAGCGCCAAAGCCGGATCGAACCCGGCGGCGGACGTCAAACAATAATTCGACCTCTCAGGTCAGACCGGAGACGCCGCAGGGAGACCAGCGGCGTCTCTTTTTTGGGGCCGCAGCCCTTGTCCGGGAAACTTGTTTTGATCCCGTCGGGATCACGTTAGGGTCGGGTCATGTTGATTTTCCTGACACTTGTTGCAGTGATCGCGGCAGGTCTGACCTTTTACTTTTGGTCCAAACGACAGGCGCGTCACGCCCTGTTGGCCGCGCCGTTGACGGACAGTCAACGGCACCTTGTTGACGCTCAGGTCCCGATCTTGCGAAGGCTGCCGCAGAGCCTGCGCGCAAAGCTGGAAGGCAAGATCAACTTGTTCCTTGATCAGGTTGAATTCACCGGGTGCGACGGTCTGGACGTTACCGAAGACATGCAAGTGTCCATCGCCGCGCAAGCCTGTCTGCTGGTTGTGAATACCGACCTCTGGTATGACAACCTGACCACCATCCTGATCTATCCCAGCGTTTTCAAATCCAGGCAGAGCCGGCACAGCGGTTATGTCGTCACCGAGAAGGAAATCGTGCGCACCGGGGAAAGCTGGAACCGCGGCCCGGTGATCCTGTCCTGGGCCCACAGCCGGCGCGGCGCCATGAATGATCATGACGGGCAAAATGTTGTCTTTCACGAATTTGCCCACCAGATCGACGATCTGACCGGGTCGGCCAACGGGGTGCCTGTTCTCAGCAACAACCAGAGTTTTTCAGAATGGGAGTCCGCGTTCCTAACAGCCTATGATGCGCATGTGCGCGCCGTTGAATCCAGGCAGCCAACTATAATCGACCCCTATGGCGCGGAAGGGCACGAGGAGTTTTTTGCCGTTTCGGTTGAAGTGTTCTTTGAGCGCCCCAAGGCGCTGCGCAACTCGGACCCGGGCGTTTACAAACAACTGTCAAAGCTGTTCCGCCTGGATCCTGCTCAATGGACCTAATGGCTTTCCGACCCAAGGTGAGAGGGTATCCGGGAAATTCCCCGTTCGACACAATTTAACAAAAGTTAATTTATGAATTACACTTAAGCGCATTGCATTGTGGAGGAAATTTCATGTCATCAAAACTACTGGCCGAGTTCTTCGGCACCTTCTGGCTGGTTCTCGGAGGTTGCGGCAGTGCCGTATTGGCAGCGGGCGTCGCGGATGTCGGAATAGGGTGGCTTGGCGTGTCCTTCGCCTTCGGCCTGACGGTTCTGACAATGGCCTACACGGTTGGCCATATCTCGGGCGGACACTTCAATCCGGCGGTCAGCCTGGGCTTGATGATTGGCGGGCGGTTTCCGGCCAAGGATCTGCTGCCGTATTGGATCGCTCAGGTCATCGGAGCCATCGCTGCCGCAGTGGTTCTGTATCTGATTGTCAGCGGTGCGCCCGAGTTCTCTGGCGTCGGAGGATTTGCGTCAAACGGATATGGTGAGGCCTCACCCGGGGGGTATTCCCTGATGTCCGCTCTGGTGATCGAAATCGTGATGACCGCTTTCTTCATCCTGATCATTCTGGGCGCGACCTCGGACAAGGCACCGGCGGGTTTCGCCCCCATCGCGATTGGTCTGGGATTGACCCTGATCCACCTTGTATCAATTCCGGTCACCAACACTTCGGTCAACCCGGCCCGGTCCACAGGCGTCGCCCTGTTTGCCGACGGCCCTGCCCTGTCGCAGCTGTGGCTGTTCTGGGTGGCCCCGCTGATCGGCGGCGCGATCGGAGCGCTTATCTGGAAAGCAATGTCACCGGACGATTGATTCTCTTGCAATCAACCATATAAAAAAGCCCGGCGTTTTGAGGAGCGCCGGGCTTTTCACGTTCACTCGGTAACGGTGACTTTTTTCATCACGTCCGGCTGGCCGATAATGGCGCCGTTCTGGCCCTCACCGCGTTTGATCGCGTCGACTACGTCCATGCCGTCAGTCACCTGACCAACAACCGTGTACTTGCCGTTCAGGAACGGGCCCGGTTCGAACATGATAAAGAACTGTGAGTTGGCGCTATTGGGGTCTTGCGCCCGCGCCATGCCAACCACGCCCCGGTCGAATTCGAAATCCGAAAACTCTGCCGGAAGGTCTGCACGGTCGGAACCACCGGTTCCGGCGCGGCGCATGTCACCACCCAGGCGGCCATGTTCCACGTCGCCGGTCTGCGCCATGAAGCCGTCAATCACGCGGTGAAACACCACGCCATCGTACTTGCCTTCATTGGCCAGAGCAGCGATCTGCTCAACATGTTTCGGAGCAATATCATCGAACAGGTCGATGGTGACAGTGCCATTGGCTCCCTCACCTTCGATCTCGACCTCAAGACCCGTGGCCAGCGCAGGGCTGGCCAGCAAGGCAAAAGCGGCGGCGAACTTATACATCAGCCGCCACCTTGACGCTGATCATGCGGTCAGGGCTCGCCGGCGGCTCGCCTCGTACGATGGCGTCCACATGCTCCATTCCGTCGATGACACGGCCATAAACAGTGTACTGGCCGTTCAGGAAGTGGTTGTCCTTGAAGTTGATGAAGAACTGCGAGTTGGCCGAATCCGGGTTCTGCGACCGCGCCGCGCCCAAAGTGCCGCGATCATGGGGCAGCTTGGAAAACTCTGCCGGAACGTTCGCCAGCGACGAACCGCCGGTCCCAGCCATACGCAGGTTGAAACCGTCTTCCATATCGCCATGCTGCACGTCGCCGGTTTGCGCCATGAAACCGTCGATCACACGGTGGAAGGCTACGTTGTCGTACTGTCCGTCGCGGGCCAGTTCTTTCATCCGCGCGCTGTGCAAAGGCGCCACATCCGGCAGCAGCTCGATGACGACATTGCCGTCTTTCAGCTCGATGATGATTGTGTTTTCGGGATCCTTGATCTCGGCCATGAGGCCCTCCTGTCGTTTATCTTGCGCAAATACCTATGATGCACGCGTACGAATGCCAAGTGACGCATTGACCTGAGGGCAAAATGCAGGAAAAGAACCGCCTAAATCATTTGCAAATGACGAGGATTGCGCGATGGGCTGGAAAACGCTGGACGATATGGACCTGAACGGCAAACGCGTTCTGGTACGTGTGGATATCAATGTTCCGGTCGTGGATGGCGTAGTTACCGACGCCACTCGTATTCAGAGAATCGTGCCCACTGTGCGCGACATTCTGGCCGCAGGCGGCAAACCGATCCTTCTGGCCCATTTCGGTCGCCCCGGTGGGGAGCGACGCGAAAACCTGTCGCTCAAGCAACTGGTCCCCACCCTCGAAAGCGCTTTTGGCGCCAAAGTCCTGTTTGCCGCCGACTGTGTTGGAACCGAGGCCGAACTGGCAGCAGAGGCGTTGCAGCCCGGTCAGGTACTGTTGCTCGAGAACACGCGTTTTCACGCTGCAGAGACCAAGAACGACGCCGATCTGGCCGCAGGCATGGCCAAGCTGGGTGACGTGTACTGCAACGACGCGTTTTCAGCGGCGCACCGGGCCCACAGCTCGACCGAGGCCATCGCGCGCCTTCTGCCCGCCTGCGCCGGTCGTTTGATGCAGGCCGAGTTGCAAGCTCTGGAAAACGCGTTGGGCGCGCCCGAACGCCCGGTAACAGCGGTTGTGGGCGGAGCCAAGGTCTCGACCAAGCTGGAATTGCTGGGCAACCTGATCGACAAGGTCGATTATCTGGTGATCGGCGGCGGCATGGCCAATACATTCCTCGTCGCACAGGGCATAAGTGTTGGTAAATCACTGGCCGAGACTGCGATGAAAGACACCGCCGCCGAAATCCTCGCCAAAGCCGAAAGCTCTGGTTGTCAGATCGTTCTCCCACGCGATGTTGTGGTGGCCGAAAAGTTTGAGGCCAACGCCCCTCATCAGGTCCTGCCCGCAGATCAATGCCCAGAGGACGGCATGATCCTGGATGCGGGCCCCGAAAGTGTCGCCGCGATCACAGGGATTTTTGACAAAAGCAAAACCCTGATCTGGAACGGTCCGCTGGGTGCGTTCGAACTGGAACCGTTTGACGCCGCCACCAATGCCGCCGCCTTGAAGGCGGCCGCGCTTAGCCGTTCGGGCCAGCTCATCTCGGTCGCCGGGGGTGGAGACACGGTTGCGGCCCTGAATGCTTCGGGTGCAGCCAAGGACTTCACCTACATCTCGACCGCAGGTGGTGCATTCCTGGAATGGATGGAAGGCAAGGCGCTGCCCGGTGTCGCGGCGCTGGATCAATAGGCGTCACTTACCGCTTTTGATCGCCTGATAGGGTTCATGGTATTATCCCTTTTTGAACGGGGGATTTCACCGTGAAGCCAATTTACCTTCTTGTCCTTACCATCCTGCCCTGCTCTGCCGCAGCTCAATCCAGTTGCGGCGGTCAGACCCAACTTGACGCCAATTTCTGCGCCAAAGAACAATGGGAAATCGCTGATCGCGAACTCAACCGGCTGTGGGCACAGATCAAACCCGCAGCCGCTGCACGCGGCGAAGGTGATGCTCTTCTGACCGAACAACGCGCCTGGCTGAAAGCCCGAGACGCAACCTGCGACAAAGAACTGTCGGGAGGCGGCAGTGCTGCCCCGATGTTCTACTGGTCCTGCATGAAAGAGCAGACCGAGGCACGAAACCAGGCGCTGCAAGCGTGGCGCTGACCTGCACCAGAGCAGGCATAAATTACTGATGAAAAATCGAATCAGGGGATTCACAACCCGAATCACCTGTGACATAGTGTGTTCAGATGTCCGCAAAGGGCACATTTTTGAGGCAAGTTTTCATACGGCGGTAAACAGAGTGTCCCGTTCCCATCGGCCCGGTCTGGGCTCAATCGTCTTCTTCTCGGTGGCTTTCATGCTTGGTGTGTATTTCACCTTCGCCGCCGTGCAAGGTGACTATGGCCTGTTTCGGCGGGTCGAAATTGCTGGGGAACGGGACGCCCTGTCACACGACCTGGAAAAGCTTAATGCCCAAATCGCCGAATTGGAAAATCTGACCCGGCGCCTGTCTGATACCTATCTGGATCTCGACCTGCTCGATCAGCAGGCGCGTTCGGTTCTTGGTATGATCCGGGCAGATGAAATCGTAATCCGCTGATCCTTTTTGGTCGCTGTAATTCTTCGGTACATCGTTGCACCGCTTTGCATTTCAGCTCAGCCGCGCCCGCGCGGACGCTGCGTCACATTTCCCCTCGCCAGAAAGCCCCAAATGCTTTATGAGATAGTTTAACGCTAAACTATCTTGCCGAAAGGGGGAGATCGCCACTATGGCTGCGCGAAAAACCACAAAGAAACCAAATGTTTCTGCGGAAGAACTCAAGACATACTACCGCGAGATGCTTCTGATCCGTCGATTCGAGGAAAAGGCGGGCCAGCTTTACGGCATGGGTCTGATCGGCGGGTTCTGCCACCTTTACATCGGACAAGAGGCGGTTGTTGTTGGGCTCGAAGCGGCAGCTCAGGACGGCGACAAGCGGATCACCTCTTATCGTGACCACGGCCATATGCTGGCCTGTGGCATGGACCCGGGCGGCGTGATGGCCGAACTGACCGGGCGCGAAGGCGGCCTGTCCAAGGGCAAGGGTGGTTCGATGCACATGTTCTCGAAAGAGAAGCATTTCTATGGTGGCCATGGCATCGTTGGCGCGCAGGTTCCGCTGGGTGCCGGTCTGGCCTTCGCTGACAAGTACAAGGAAACCGGCGGCGTGACCTTTACCTATTTCGGCGACGGTGCCGCAAACCAGGGTCAGGTCTATGAGACCTTCAATATGGCCGCCCTGTGGGATCTTCCCGTGGTTTTCGTGATCGAGAACAACCAATACGCCATGGGCACAGCGCAGGCGCGTTCGACCTCGTCACCTGATATCTATGTGCGCGGCGAAGCGTTCGGCATTCCCGGCGAGATCGTCAACGGTATGGATGTGCTGGCCGTCAAAGCTGCTGGCGAAAAGGCTGTTGCCCACTGTCGCGCCGGCAAGGGCCCTTACATCCTTGAGATTAAGACCTACCGCTATCGCGGCCACTCGATGTCTGACCCGGCCAAGTACCGCACCCGCGAAGAGGTTCAGAAAGTCCGCGAACAAAGCGACCCGATCGAACATGTGCGCGAGCTGCTGCTGACTGGCAAACACGCGACCGAGGATGACCTGAAGGCGATCGACAAAGAAATCAAAGAGATCGTGAATCAAGCTGCCGAATTCTCGAAAGAAAGCCCCGAGCCCGCCGTTGAAGAGCTCTGGACCGATATTTACGCCTGAGAGGACGAAAAAGACATGGCAACCGAAATTCTCATGCCCGCCCTTTCGCCCACCATGGAAGAGGGCACGCTGGCCAAATGGCTGGTCAAGGAAGGCGACATTGTATCAAGCGGTGATATCCTGGCCGAAATCGAGACCGACAAGGCGACAATGGAATTTGAAGCTGTCGACGAGGGCATCGTCGGCAAGATCCTGATCGCCGAAGGCACCGAAGGGGTCAAAGTGAACACCCCGATTGCGGTTCTGGTCGAAGAAGGCGAAGACGCCTCGGCCCTGCCCACGGCTGCGCCCGCGGCCGCTGCGGTGGCCGAAGAAGCCGCCCCTGCGGCGGTCGAGGCCCCCGCTCCTGTCGCCGCAGCCCCGGCCGCTCCGGTGGTGGATCTTTCGCCCGACTGGCCGGCAGATGCCGAGATGAAATCCGAAACCGTTCGCGAAGCGCTGCGTGACGCGATGGCCGAAGAAATGCGCAACGACGAAGACGTCTATCTCATGGGCGAAGAAGTCGCGGAGTATCAGGGCGCCTACAAGATTTCCCAGGGTCTTCTGGACGAGTTCGGGCCCAAGCGCGTGATCGATACGCCGATCACCGAGCATGGTTTCGCCGGTATCGCCGTAGGATCGGCCTTTGGCGGTCTGAAACCGATCGTCGAGTTCATGACGTTCAACTTCGCTATGCAGGCGATCGACCAGATCATCAACTCGGCCGCCAAAACGCTTTATATGTCCGGTGGTCAGATGGGTTGTCCGATCGTGTTCCGCGGCCCCAATGGTGCCGCCGCACGCGTCGCGGCCCAGCACAGCCAGGACTATGCCGCTTGGTACATGCAGATCCCCGGCCTGAAAGTCGTCATGCCCTATTCGGCGGCAGACGCCAAAGGATTGCTGAAATCAGCCATCCGCGACCCAAACCCGGTGATCTTCCTGGAAAATGAAATCCTCTACGGTCGCTCCTTCGACATGCCACAGGTAGACGACCTGACCATCCCGCTGGGCAAGGCCCGTATCTGGCGCGAAGGCTCGGACGTGACTATCGTCAGCTTTGGCATCGGCATGCAATACGCGTTGGAAGCCGCCGACAGGCTGGCCGAAGAGGGCATCAGCGCCGAGGTGATCGACCTGCGCACCATCCGCCCGATGGATACCGGCGCGATAATCAACTCGGTGATGAAAACCAATCGCCTTGTGACAGTTGAAGAAGGTTGGCCGCAAGGCTCGGTCGGCAGCTACATCTCATCCGTTGTGATGCAGGAAGCGTTCGACTATCTCGACGCGCCGGTCATCAACTGCACCGGCAAGGACGTTCCGATGCCCTACGCCGCGAACCTCGAAAAACTGGCCCTGATCACTACGGACGAGGTGATCGAAGCCGTCAAACAAGTGACCTACCGGTAAGGAGCGACAGACAGATGCCCACCGAAATTCTGATGCCCGCCCTTTCACCGACCATGGAGGAAGGCACGCTTGCAAAATGGCTGGTCAAGGAAGGCGACACCGTCTCCTCCGGCGATCTGCTGGCCGAGATCGAAACCGACAAGGCTACGATGGAGTTCGAAGCCGTCGATGAAGGCACCATTGGCAGGATCCTGATCCCCGAGGGCACCGAAGGGGTCAAGGTCAACACCGCCATTGCGGTTCTTTTGGAAGACGGCGAAAGCGCTGATGATATCTCGACCTCGTCCGCCGTTGTTCCGGCGGCTGCCCCTGCAGCCGCTGCGGGCAACGAGGCTGCCGCGCCAGCGGTATCCGAGGCGCCTGCCCCTGCCCCGGCCGCCCCGGTCAAGGCAGATGGCGGTCGTATCTTTGCGTCCCCTCTGGCCCGCCGGATTGCCGCGCAGAAAGGCCTTGATCTGGCGCAGATCGCAGGCTCTGGCCCGCATGGTCGCATCGTCAAAGCGGATGTCGAAGGGGCAACTGCAACTGCACCGGCACCAACTCCTGCGGCCGCAGCGCCAGCGGCTGCTGCAGCTGCTCCCGCTGGACCCTCCGCGGATATGGTCGCGCGGATGTATGAGGGCCGCGAGTACGAAGAGATTCAGCTCGACGGTATGCGCAAAACCATCGCTGCGCGTCTGGGCGAGGCCAAACAGACCATCCCGCATTTCTACCTGCGCCGCGACATCAAGCTGGATGCACTGCTGAAGTTCCGCAGCCAGTTGAACAAGCAATTGGAAGGCCGTGGCGTGAAACTGAGCGTCAACGACTTCATCATCAAGGCCGTTGCCAACGCGTTGCAGCAGGTTCCGGCCTGCAACGCAGTCTGGGCGGGCGATCGGGTGCTGCAACTGAAGCCATCGGACGTGGCCGTTGCGGTCGCAATCGAGGGCGGCCTGTTCACCCCGGTTCTTCAGGACGCCGACATGAAATCTCTGTCAGCCCTTTCTACCGAGATGAAGGACCTCGCCGCCCGTGCCCGTGAGCGCAAGCTGGCACCGCATGAATATCAGGGGGGCACGTTTGCAATCTCGAATCTGGGTATGTTCGGCATCGACAATTTCGACGCCATCGTGAACCCGCCTCACGCCGGTATTCTGGCGGTGGGAACAGGAGTGAAAAAGCCGATCGTCGGGGATGATGGTGAGCTGACGGTGGCAACTGTGATGTCCGTTACCATGTCCGTCGATCACCGCGTTATCGACGGCGCGTTGGGGGCAGAACTGCTCAAGGCAATTGTCGACAACCTTGAAAACCCGATGGTCATGCTGGCCTGAGGACCTGAAACATGCACTCGCCCCTGATACCTGGGGCGAGTGCAGTCTCATCTCTTGGCACTGAATTGAACTTACGTGATCGGGGCGCCGTTTGCCCTGTGTATCAAGACGTCCCACTTCCTTCCTTTAGACGCCTACGGAAGGCAGGTGCGCGATACTCTCAAGAAATCTCATTCTCAGCCTGATTGTATTGGCGTTTCCGGCAGCCACGGCACCTGAATTTGCCATGGCAAAACCCAACAGCTATCCGGGTGCGCATTCAAAGTTCAAGCCGAACGATCCGGCCGCGATTGCCCAGCAGAAAGCCGCACAGGACAGCCAGCAAAAGCTTCGCAAACAAAAGCGGGAAGAACAGCGGCGCAAGCGGTTGGACAAACGTGCCAACCGCTCCCGCTGAATTTTTACTGATCCTTGCCCAGCATATGATCCATCGAGATCGAAGGCTGGTCGCACCCGGCTTCCCCCACGATCTTGGCGGGGATACCGGCGACCGTCTTGCAAGGCGGCACTTCTTGCAGAACCACTGACCCGGCGGCGATGCGGCTGCAATGGCCAACTTCGATATTGCCCAGGACTTTGGCCCCTGCCCCGATCAGCACGCCATTTCCGATTGTAGGATGGCGCTGTTCTTCTTCCTTGCCGGTTCCACCCAGCGTCACGGAATGCAGCATCGATACATTGTCGCCAACCACTGCCGTCTCGCCAATCACGATGGAATGGGCATGGTCGATCATGATGCCTTTGCCGATCTTTGCGGCCGGATGAATGTCGATGCCGAAAATCTCGGACGAACGCATCTGGAAGAAATACGCGAGATCGTGACGACCCTTGCGCCACAGCCAATGCGCCACGCGATACGCCTGCATGGCCTGGTAACCTTTAAAGTACAGGATCGGCTGCAGCAACCGGTGGCAGGCCGGATCACGTTCGTAAACGGCCATTAGGTCCGCGCGGGCGGCTTCGAGCAAACCCGGATCGTCGGCATATGCCTCATCCACAACTTCACGCAGGACCATCATCGACATTTCGTTCGAGCACAGCTTGGCCGCCACCCGATATGAAAGCGCGCGTTCAAGGCTGCGGTGATGTAGGATACAGGCGTGCACGAGACCCCCCATGAGGGGTTCTTTCTCGACGGCCGCATGGGCCTCGGATGTGATACGGTTCCAGACCGGATCAACCGGTGTCACATGGCTGCGCTTTTCGAACATGGTTTTAATCCTTTGCTGCGCCTAGAATGCCATTTAGTGGCAAAAAGACCAAACGCAAACCCATGATCGGTCATGTAACGAAAATGAATGAGTCAGAGCGCACCCAATTCGAAACACGAATTCGCGAACGATTGGCGGAATTGCAAGAGGTGTCAGCCTCGGGACAGCAGGCTCAGGCCATTGTCGAGCTGGATCAACAGGCCGTTGGACGGCTGAGTCGCATGGATGCACTGCAAAACCAGGCCATGGCCAAGGCACAGCAGGCCAATCGCGATGTAGAAACACGCCGGCTTCTGGCCGCGTTGGCGCGGCTTGACGACGGCGAGTTCGGATATTGCGAAGACTGCGGCGAACGTATTCCGGATGGGCGGCTGAATCTGGATCTGGCGGCCAGCAAATGCGTCAGCTGCGCGTCCGGATAGTCTGAAATCTGGCAAGCTGGTGCAGAACCACCTCAAAACACTGACAGTATTGCAGATCATCAAACCCGGGTTCATCTGCCAGGACCCTGTTTCGCGCAACGGCCATAAGTGAACCATTGCCGTAAATCGGGTGGAGCTTGCCCGTGCGCTCCAAATGCCTGTCGGCCAATTCCGCCTCGTGGATCATCCGGGTAAACAAAGCCTCCCGGTCCGGCTGCGGCACGACCAGCAAGGCGCGCGCCGCAGCACTGACATCCCCATGAAGAACCGGCCGCATCAGGCTGCTTGGCCAACCACAAGACGCGACCAAGCACCCGGTCCGAATACAGCAGATACCTGGGCCACGTCGACCTCATAACCCCCTGTCAGACCATCCGCCGCTTTCATGGCTGTCGAATAGGTCCACCTTGGCTCGGATGTCAGTTCTTCACGCACAAGGGTTCCACCCGCAATGACACGGACCAGATAGGATTCGCTTTCTTCTCCCAAGGGGATCTCCAGCCCCGACCAGTCGTCCGCATCTGTTCGGGCACGTCGAATCCAGGTAAGCTCATCAACGGCAGCACCAGACCGAAGCCGCATGTGCACTGGCGCGTACGGGCGCAATCCGTTGCCATCAAACGAGGCAATCAGGTGTTGATAGGACGCGTCATCATAGCCGCGGGTTGCAGGCCCTATGCGATAATGCTTGGCAAGACGCCTTTCGTTTCGCAGCAGGCTGATCTGTTGCACCCTGTCATTCAGCAGAACGAATACTGATCCATCCGACCAGACATCAGGCATCAAAGCGTCTGTTCCCAATTGCCCCCTGAGCCGCCCGGACAATGCGTATACGTCCGGGGCCTCGAGCGCCGCGTCAGAGAACTGAAAAACTTCCCAGTTACCGGGTGTTCCATCACCGATTGCAGCGAGATTGACACCATTCATTACCGAGCTGCGAGGACGGGATTCCAACTGACCCGCAAGCAGTCTGACCTTCAAGGCAGGGCCCTCATCCCAGACACCGAAACTGGCGCGCCTCAGCGGTGTTTCGGTTACGCCGACCACTGCCCGTTGGGCAATGACATCGCTCAGGCGATAGCTATCGTCACTGGACGAGGAATAGACCGTTGCAGCCCCAGGCCATGGGTCTCCGGTAACCGCCAGATAGGGCGCGTGAGGGGCCTCGGCCCCGGTGATCAAGGGCAGGTCCAGAAAGACCGGCAGCACGGGAACCGGCGCGGCATACGGTCTGACCGTTGCCGGGTCGTCATTCAATTCGGATGCCTTGTACACGCCCTGCTCGATCCGGACCGCTTCAACCAGTTGCAGGTCAGCGGATTCCAACCGGTCAATCCGGTACACCGGCCCGGTTTCAGCGTCTGTCAAACGAACCAGATCTCCTGCCCCCAGGTGCACTTGAGACGGCGGAAGCGCAAACCGAACCGTATCGCGGGAAACTCTGGCTTCGCTCAACCAACGTTCGGCGGTTTGCCGCCCTTCGGTGCGGGTCATGGACAGGGGCATCTCATTCACCGATACGGAATGGGTGCGATCATCGGGCAAAACCGCCTCTTCCGCGACGACATCATGATCCGCGTCCGACTGAACAAAACGCAGGCGAACGCGCCCGGTCATCTCGGCCTCGGCCTCGCGCCGGTATTCGAGCGAGCTTTCAAGATCGCTGCTGATCGCCAGATGATCGGGGTTCAAGGCAACTGCGCCGTACCCGTCGCGCATCTGGAACTTCAACACTCCATCCCTTTCGATCGCATCAAACCCATAGCGCAGCATCAGCGGCTGCAAGGCGGAACGGGCGTTTGTTACATCTTCGATGACATACCCGCGGACCACACCGTACAGACCAGAGACATCGATATCCGTGACACCTGCGCCGTGGCAGATCTCGGTCACCACGGATGCCAACGTACGAGACCCGGACCGACCGTTCAGCCAGTGCCCTCTGGGATAGTTCTCGCCATCGCCCCACTGGCTTCTCAGGTTTGGAAAGGTAGGAAATGGACGGGTATCCCATGCCCAGACATACGCGTTTGCCATATCCAGCATCGGCGCGTTGTAGATGTCCGAGATCGGATTGACCTTCGGATCGCTCCAATAGCCAAGCATCGCGGCCAGATACTGAACCTGGATGAAGTCGTCGCGCAGCCCGATTGAATACGCAGGCAACAGCGATTCCGATGACTTTGGGTCCAGGAATTTGTTCGGCTGGTTCGTGCCCTTGTCGATTGCCGCACACCCTAACTCGGTGAACCAGATCGGTTTCGAGCCGGGCACCCAATCGGTCGGGTTGGGTTGACGCACGCCTCCGATCCGTTCGTGATGCGGATTCGACCACCAGTTGCGCAGGTCCTTGTATCGCCAGATCCACGGCTCGTCATGCCCCTGATCTTCGATCGGAGTTCTGATCTGCGCTTCCGCCTCTTCCGGAGAGGCGTAATACCAGTCATATCCTTCACCGCCTTCAATGTTGCTGCGAAGATAACTCAGGTCGTAGATCGAAGGCGCGCCGGCCTCGGCGTCCAGATGGTGTTCACCATCACGCCAATCGGACAACGGCATGTAGTTGTCGATGCCGATGAAATCGATGTTGTCGTCCGCCCAAAGAGGGTCGAGGTGAAAATACCTGTCGCCGGTGCCTTCTGGCTGGTATCCAAAATACTCACTCCAGTCCGCTGCATAGCCGATTTTCGTGTCCGGCCCCAGAATCTGACGGATCTCGGCCGCCAAGACGCGAAGCTGCGCAACGGCCGGAAAGCCCGAAGCCCCCCTGATCTGGGTCAGGCCCCGCATCTCGGACGATATGCAGAATGACGAAACACCGCCGGCAGCCTTGCACAACATGGCATAGTGCAGAATGAAACGCCGCAGGCTCCATTCCTGAGGGCCGGTGTATTTGATGATTTCTTTGGCCGTGACGCCGCTGTCCCCCAGCAACCCGCCAAGGTTACCGCCCCCGGTTACCTAGGTTAAACCGGTATCGCCTCTGTCATCAGGTCGGCCACCCGGTCTGGGCCTGACCGGACCACCCGTGCCGCCGCCGGTACCGCCCGATCCGTTCGAATCCTGGTTGATCGCAAAATCCTGTGCACGTGCTGATCCAAAGAACGCAGCGACCTGTGCATCGGCCCATGCCGTCTGGTCCGAAGAACCCGGGTGCCCCGGCGCCACATCCAGGGTAATCCGCCCACGCCATGGCAGGTGAGGCTGACTTGAAGCATCCGACCAGGGATCAGGCAGCCCGTTCCCCGGCAATTGCTCCATCAGGATGAAAGGATAAAACATCACCCGTTTACCGGATTGGTTCAGATGGCGGATCGCCTGGACCACTGCCGCATCGGCCGGAGTCCCCCCATAGACCGGTCGGCCGTTCTGCCGAGCCACAAGCCCCGCGTCGCTTCGGGCCTGATCAGACACGATCCAGGGCATATCGTTGCTGTCTATCTCACGCTGTTCGATCTTGGGCCGAATTTTGCATTGCCCGCATCTCAGATCGTCGCCGAACCACGACACCACCAGTGATGCGGCATCACAATTGGGCAACTCGCTTTCCAGAGCACCGGTCGAGGATACAAGATCCGAGGCACCAGACGCGGAATGTGCGTTGGCTGGCCAGCTTTTACCAGATTGTGAGTAATTCACCTGAGAGCTGGCCAGAGCGTATTCTCCGGTCCCCGGTATCATGGCGACCCCGCGCACGATCTGAGACACCGCGCTGTCATGATCGGGCATGTCTCGCTGCGTGGGGCGAACAATTTCAAATGAAAACTGCGGCACCCGGTTGCCGAAAGCGCCGAGCGGGAAGTCCTCGATCACGACATAGGCCGTTCCGCGATATGCCGGAACTGTTCCAGCACCTTCAATTGCCTCGATCAGCGGATCCGGCAACTGATCCCGCGTGCCATGATAAACCCGCATGTTGAGGCCGGATCGATCTTGTTCTTCTCCATCCGCCCAAATGCGCGCGACATCGGCAATCTCACCGGCGCCAACCGCAATTGCCAGCGAAATCGAGTAACTGTACGTGACGGTAGTCACCTCAGGGGTCTTGGGTTTTCCTTTGCCACCCCCGCCACCACCCTCTGTGGTCGTCGTCTGGGTCTCCAAAAAGTCCGAAGCCCAAATGACCTGACCACCCACACGCATACGGCCAAACACGGTGGTCACCGGCGCGCCTTCGCCGGTTTCCGTCAACCGAAATCGATCCATGCGGCCGGTTTCGACGACTTCACTGCCACTGCCCATAACGGACTGGTTAAAGAACTTCTGATCAAGGACCCGCCCGACCGTCGCACCGACGGCCCGACCGATAACTGCGGTTGAAAGGCCCGCGACCGTGCCCCCAATCGAACCGCCCAGCGCAGCCCCGGCTGCGGAAAGAAGAATAGTGGCCATCAATACATCTCCATCGGGAATTCGAAACAGGAAACGATACGGCGGTACCAAGGCCTGCTCAGTGCGTTTTCCACCACGCCATGGCCGGAATACGCGTGAATAAAGCGGGGCTCGGGTTGCGTGGTACAAACGATGCCCAAATGCTTGGCGACGCTTGTGTCGCGCATCCGAAACAACAGAACGTCCCCCGAAGCCATCTTGCCTATTGGTTTTTCGACCAGATGCCGCCTGGCAGCCACCCACATACGTTCCTCACCCTGCGGCTCGGACCAGTCTATGCTGTATGCCGGAACAGATTCAGGTTCCTGCCCGATCACAGCGCGCCAAACGCCCCGCAACAGGCCCAGACAATCCGCACCGGCACCCTTGAACGAGGCCTGATGCACATAGGGCGTTCCAAGCCAATTGCGCGCCTCGGCCACAATATCCTCTCTACACGTCGTCACCGTATGCTGCCTCCGCTATTGGCTTTGCTTTTCTTGGGAACAGCCATGACCCAGTCTTCGCCCGGAAGATCTGGGAACCCTTGAAAATTCAGAAAGTTGTCGAACTTGAACTGGCAGGTTTCCATGCGCTTGTCGCATCCTGCCCGCAGTTTAACACTGTCGCCAATCGCCAGGCTTGCCCCGAATCCGGACCAAAGTGTGATCTCTCGCCCTGTTGCAGTCTGCCTGTCGTTCTTGATCGACGACCACAACCCCTTGGCAGAACCGGAAACAACATCAACGCGACCCCGTTCGAACCAGCCTTCTTCAATGGTTTGACCCCCTGCAACATGCAGAAGGGTGCCGCCATCGAAACCCGAGATCACACCTTCGAACCAATAGCCCGGTGTGTCGGTGTTGAACCGGCAGGCCCGATCCCCCAACACAGCCGTGCAGGGCTTCTGGTAAACACGCCCCAAAGGGCGGTTCAGCAAGTCGGTCAGGCCACGCAATTCCGCATGGAAAGCGCCGCCAGAGCGGCGCAACTCACCAATTGAACCACGGAACTGAAGGACGCGCTGATCCAGATCGGCCCAGTTGACCAACCAGGCGCGCACGTCGGCCCCGTCAAAACGTCCTGCCTCGATATCCACGTCGCGAATGGCCGCGTCAGACAGAGCGCCCATTGCTTCCGTGTTGTCGATGGACAGGCCCGTGGCTTGCTCGATGGCAGCGGCCGTCAGGCCGGTACTGGCCTTGAAGGTCAACCCGTCAAAACTCAGCTCCATGTCGTGGTCGGTAAAACCGTATTCCTGACCGTCCTTGCGTTTGATCGCCCAACAACGGCAGACCGTTGTCATCCCGCTCTGCAAATGCGTGTGCAGGCCCTGTATATCTTGAGCCATCAGATGCGCACCTCAACCACAGGAACGTTCGGTACATCACCGGCCTGAAAACTGGCGACACTGGTCTGGATTTTGTCGGTGTCAAAGCGCACCGGCACATCAAACTCAAAACCCGCGGTGATATCGATCTCTTCCGGCGGCGGGTCCGCAAACGTGACCTTGCCCGTCGTCAGTTCAACATCAAAATCCACGCCCTCGCGGACCTCATCCTGATCCAGACCCAGACGCACTGTACCCAATACCGGTTTTACGATAGGGCGCGCATAGCTGACCCCGCCCGAATGGTAGGTCTTGATCAACTGAAACTCGGTGCGTGTACCGTCGCCTTTGGCGATCACCTGATCTCCGAAACTGGTGTCCACCGTGGCCTTGCCGGATTTGAAATCCGACCAGTCTTTCCAGCGAAAGCCGAACATCTGACCCTGTCGTGCTTCGAAGAACGAAATCAGCGTCTCGATATCGTCCAGCGAACGCATTCCCAACCCCGCATCATATCGGCGGCGCGAATGGGCCCAGGGCGTGTTGCGCTCTTCAAAGCCATTGGCCAACGTCACAATGTCCGTCCGCCGTTCCGGGCCGCCGACCGAGCCAAAGCTTAGACTGGCGGGAAATCTCACCTCGTGGAAATTCATCAGCTGCTCCCTGATTTATCTATTGCGATTGCCACGCCCCAGCGCGCGGCTCATCTGGGCCGCTATCTGCCCCTGAGACCGGCGGAACCCTTGAACGTCCGGTGTTGAAATGTTCATCACCACATTCACAGCACGCCCAGCACCCTGCGTCCGCACGCCCAGCTTGCCATCGGCCCCACGCGCCAGCGGCATGATCGCCTCAGGCCCGGCTTCTCCCATCAGCCCGGTGCCGCCGCGCATGGGAAACGTTGTCGGGCCGCTGACCACACCACCATTGGCGAAGGGCATCACCCGGCCCTGGCTGAAGCTGCCGCCATCAGCAAAAGGCAGAATTCCCTTCACCAACCCGCCAACCGTGTTGGCTAGCATTCCGCCAAAGTGATCCGTTACCGGCTTGATCGCAGCCGCATAAGCCGTTTGGATCAAGGAGTTCTTCAGGACATCCAGCGCGCCGGAAAGACTCATCCCATCCAGAACGACACCATCGAAGGCCTTGCGCAATCCGCTGGACATGCCACGCTCCAGCGTGGCGACATCCTTGCCGGTCTCTTCAAATGCGGCACTGATGCGCTTCATCTGGCTGTCAAACGCCGCCGCCATAGTCGCAGCATCGCCGAGGGAATCGCCCAGCGCTTCTCCACGTTCTTGCAGGTCATCAAACCCGTCACGATCTGTCATCACGCTCTCCTTGTGTCTTGTCCGGATAAGCCGCCAGCAAAGCATCCAACCCCGCCCGGTTCATTGCGGACACGCCGGACCCCTGCCCCAGCATCAGCCGCAGCTCTGCCGGGGTCAGACGCCAGAATTGATCCGGCGTCAGTCGCAGCCCCAAAAATCCGGCCCTCATCAGGGCAGGCCAGTCGAACCCGCTCATGTGCCCTCCGGCACCATGAAGGCGCGCGCCAACAATTCGGCTCCAGTTCTGGCTGCAGCCATGGGGCCGCCTTCGATCTCGGCATGCATCAGGTCGGCCCGGGCAACGTTCCAGCCACCGCCCCGCAGACCGGCAACGATGAGGGCCAAAACATCCGCACTGGAATACGCTCCGCCCTCAAACCGTTGCACCAGCTCAACCAGCGATCCTGCATTCAGCTCCTGCTCCAGCTCCGCCAAAGCACCAAGCGTCAGCTTGAGCACCCGCTGCTCGCCATCGATGGTCAGCGCCACCTCGCCTGTCCACGGATTGGCCATCGGATCAAAGCGCCGTAAAGGTCAGAGCACCGGCACTGGCCATGCTCATCTCATAGGTCGCCTCACCGTTGTGCGAACCTGCGTACTCGATGCTGGTGACCTGAAAGCGACCTTCAACAACCCCAAAATCAGGGATGATGACCTGAAAGGCCGGAGTTTCACCATCGAAGAACAACTGCCGCGCACGCTCATCAGTGCCGGCATCCCTGAATACACCGGAACCGGAGATCGAAGCTGATTTGACCCCTGCCCCAGACAATAGCTCGCGCCATCCACCCTGACTTTCCAGGCTGGTGACATCCACACTTTCAGCATTGAAACTGATTCGCGTGGCCCGTAGCCCCGCGATCGTCTGGAACAGGCCGGTGCCGTTCATATCCACTTTGACCAAAAGGTCTTTTCCGTTCTGGGCAGCCATGTGCTCTCTCCGTTGATTGCTTAGTCATCTTCCACGCGAGCGCGGAATTTCAGGTCGATCTGGCGGATGGTGCCGCCGGTCCCGGTACGCCGGGCCGAAGCGCGCTCGAACCACAGTCCCACCAGCCGACCGCGATCCAGGTTAAGTGGCGCGTTTTCCAGCGCGTCACACACCGCGCCGGCCAGTGTCTTAGCAGCGCCAAATCCTGCCGACTCGGACACCACTGAAACGGTGAAACGGTGTATTGCGCCCGTGCCTGATCGGTCCGAGGCGTCTCGCACCTCTTCCGGGCCCAGCATCACATAGGTCTGCGGCACGGTTCCTGCGGGTACTGCATCATAGATCGCGCCACCCGATTGACTGCTGACTGCTGCGTCCGCTGAAAGCTGCTGATACACGGCCGCCTGCAAAACGGCAGAAACGCCATAGCTCATGCCGCCACCTCTTCATCTGCGAAACAGGTCAGGTACTTGCCGCGGGCGTCAAGTTCGGCCACGGCCCGGATTACAAAACGCCGATTGCCCTCGCGAAACCGCTGATCAGGCGCGGGACGCCTCGAAGACCCCATGCGCGCCCCACGCACCACGATGCGATACCCGACACGCGACACGGAAATTCCAGCGATCTGCCGTTCTGCTCCACTGCGCGCCGTCACTTCGGCCCACAGTGTCCCCATCGCAGCCCATGTTTCGGTATAACCCCCCGACCCATCAGCACTTCGCATTGGCGCCTCCAGCACCAGTTTACGGTTCAGATGCGGCGTTTTCATTGCGAAATCCCCGCCCCGAAACGCACCATGCGATAGCGCTGGATCAGGCTGGTGACACCAAAGGGCATACAACCCGCGCCCAATGAGGTTTCATCTCGGTATTCATAGTAATGCGCCGCCAGCAGCAATACCGCCTGCCCCAGATCAGCAGGCAACCCGCCCCAATCCTGAGCCATCCCCGCGACAAAAGAAATCTTAGCAGAACCACCCGTTTTGATGGCAGGCAGGCTGGATCCCATAGGACGCACCCGGGGCCGTTGGCTATCATGCTCCAGCCGATAAGTTGCGGCGTCTGCAGCCGTTTCAGCGCCGCTCTTGTCGGTCAGCGTCAAAGCCAGCACTGAAACCACCGGGGCCACGGGCAACACCTCTCCCGATGGGTCGCGCCACCTGTACAAACTCCACGAGAAGTTCCGCGCGATCAGAACCGTGCCGGTGCGTGCCTCGATCGCCGCAATGGCGGCTCGCAGGAACCCCTTCAACACTTCGTTCTGCACATCATCCTCGGCAAAACCCGTGCCCAATCTCAGATGCGCCTTGAACTGATCCACCGGCAGCGCCGCATCCGCGATGGCGGCCTCTTCGATCAACATCATCCACTCACTCCGCAATCTCGGACCCCTCCGGGGCCCCATCCTTGGAAAATGACGGGCACGCGCCGCCCCACGTTGCTCGGACGGAGGGGAGCAGCTAGACAACGCAGAGGATCTCACCCCGGCCCGCGCCCGCCGTCCGAGGGGCCAGCGCCCCCCGGATTCAGCCCGCGTTAGGCGGTGCCGAATTTCACCAGCTTGATCGCAGCGAAATCGCTGACATCGCCGCCGACGCGTTTGGTCGCATAGAACAGCACATGCGGCTTGGCGCTGAACGGATCGCGCAGCACGCGCAGATCAGGACGCTCGGCAATGGTGTAACCAGCCTGGAAGTCACCAAATGTAATTGAGAAACTGTCGGATGCCACATCCGGCATGTCCTCGGCGATCAGTACCGGATACCCCATCAGACGCGCCGGCTCACCTGCGGCCAGACCATCGGACCACAGGAAGCGGCCATCGCTGTCTTTCAACTTGCGGATCAGACCTGCGGTCTTCGAATTCATCACGAAGGTGCCATTGACCCGGTATTGCGCGCCCAGCGCATAAACCACATCGACAATCGCATCCGCGTCGATACCTGCATCAATACCAGTCGCAACATAGCCCAGGCTGCCCCAGGACCACGCATCATTCGGTACGGCTCGGTGGATCATCAACCCTTTGGGCTTGTCGACGCCATCGCCGTTGATGAAAGCCGCCGCCTCAGCGCGTGCAAATTTGTCGGCAATGCGCCCGGCCAGCCAACCTTCGACATCGAAGGCGCTGTCATCCAGCAGACGCTGCGACGCCTTGGGCAGAGCGCTCAGCTCGTGCAGCTGGATCGAGATGCGATCGATCGACGGGGTTCCGGTTTCCGCCGTGGCCGAGTTTTCATCCGCCCAGCCCGCACCTACATCGGTGTGATCAATCAGCACGTCGAACGAATTTGCCTCGACATTCACAACCGATGCAATCGACCGGATAGATGCCGTCGAGTTCAAAACGGACTTGATCGTCTCGGCGGTCTGCGGATCAACCAGATAGCCACCATCGCTGTTGACCGCTGAGGACAGCGATTTGGCTTCCATCTCGAGGCCGCGCAGCCCGTCATCTTCGCCAGACCGCACATAGGCATCAAATGCCTTCTGATGTGGGGCTCCGTCCTCGATCGAAGCCGCAAGATGCGGGCGTGCCGCGATAGTTGATTTACGATCCAGCATGGTCAGTCGCTCTTCTGTCTGTTGCAGTTTGGTTTTAACTTCGGCTTTCAGGCCCTTGAATTCATTTACGAAGCCAGCCATCGCCTGCTTCACCTCCTGAACCAGGGGCGCACCCTCTCCGGTCAAGGCCGGGGTTTCGGTCTTGCTCATCAGCATGTCCTGTTCTGAGTGGTTTTGAGGCGCGCTAGTTCCGCGCCAGCTCCTGCCGGGCATCGTTGAATACGTCGGCAATACAGCGCAGGGCCTCCTCGGCGTCAGGGTTTCGCCCCTCCGCCGCCACCCGCGCACTGGGCAGCATCGGGAACGTCACCAAGGACACCTCCCACAGCTCCAGTTCGGTCAGGACCCGCTGGCCCTTGTCATTCTTCACCGCCCGCTTGGTGCGATAGCCAATCGACAGACCATCCATCGCGCCTGCCCGGATCAGCTCCGCCGCCTCGCGGCCCTTCTGCGTGCTTTCCAGCAAACGCCCCTTGACCCACAGGCCCCGGTTATCCTCACGCACCTCGTCCCAGATACCGATGGGCTGCGCCGGATCGTGCTGCCACAGCATCTTGACCCGCTGACCCGCCTTGACCAGCCCGTCAAGCGAGCTTTGATAGGCCCCGCGCTGCACCACATCGCTGCCCTGATCGACCTGACCGAACAGGCTGGCATAGCCCTCGATCACTGCGTCCTCGGACACCGACAACCCGTCGCCAAACCGCGCAAACTTATGCTCCAAATCCATGAACTTCTCCGTGTAACTTGCTGAACTCATGGCGCCACCACCAACAGAGACTGAAACGCCTGTGCCAGGATCACCGCCGCCACGCCATAGACCGTCAGCCACAACCGGCGTTCCAGCCGCTCCATCATCTCTTCGATCTGATCCAGCCGCCGACACAAATGCGCATGCTGAATCTCGGCCACCCGCTCATGCGCGGCCAGACGCAGGCCCGGCGCGCAATCGAACGGCGGATATCCCTCACTCATCGGCACGCTCCGGCAGCCCCAGCAACGCGCGTTTCTCAGCGTCCGACAGGAATTCGGCACGGCTGACACGCGCCCATTGCGCATCTCGCTCTGCCGACAGCGCCGATACCTGATCCAGGTCGGGTTTCAGCATCAAATCCTCACCAGAGAACCCCACCAGCCACTCCGACACCGCCGCCGCCACCCGCGTCACCAGGGGCAGCACGGTCAGGCGGTAAAACGCCCGGTTGGCTTCCTGATAGTTCGAATAGGTCGCGTCGCCTTGAATCCCCAGCAACATTGGCGGGACCCCAAAGGCCAACGCGATCTCGCGGGCGGCGGCTTCCTTGGTCTTTTGAAACTCCATGTCCGAGGGCGAAAAGCCCATTGGCTTCCAATCCAGCCCCCCCTCCAGAACCATCGGACGGCCTGCATTGCGCGCCCCGCGATAGTTCTGCTCAATCTCATCGCTAAGACGGCGGAATTGATCCTCGGCCATCACCCCATGGCCATCGCCGCCCTTCCACACCAGCGCCCCCGAAGGCCGCGCAGCATTGTCCAGCAGAGATTTTGACCAGCGAGACGCACTGTTATGCACATCAATCGCCATTGCCGCAGCTTGCATCGGCGAGAACCCATAGTGATCATCCTGCGGGTGGAACGACTTTATGTGACAGATATTTTCCGCCGCAAACCGGTGCTTCTTGCCGCCCACTGCATAGTCATACGCCTTGGGCCACCCATCCGTCCCCGGCACCACGCTCATCCGGTCAGATCGCAACACATGCAGCTCAACCGGCAGGCCTTCCTCGGCCTGCACCGCCTCAACATAAGCATTGCCCGACAGCAGCAACTGCCCGAACAGCGTCTCCATCAACTCCGCCCGCCCCTGCGCCGCATTCGGACGGCGCATCAGGGACAGGATCGGATGCGCATCATAGCGCTGCGCCTGATCCTGCAGCACCAGAGGCAGTGCCGCCGCCGCCTCGGCAATCAGCTTGACCGAGCGAAACCCCACCGGGTTCCCCGAAAACCCCGTCCGCGTCAGCGACACCGCATCCCGAGGGCTCCACGCCACGCGCCCGCCCGTCTGCCACGCCACCACCGGCCCCGCAGCGCTCGCCTTCGCCTCGGGCGCCTCACCAGCCGATCCACGACGCAAGAAATCGAATACCATCTGTGCTCCTTTCTGCCGCCGCTCTGCCCGGCTTGTTGAAAGGAGTTATGACGGAAAGAAGTTTAAGCCTCGGGAATGGGGCGTACGGGGGGTGGGCAACGGGTCATTCACCTGGATCGTTTCGGTTTGCGAACCTATCCTCGATCACACTAAACATGAGAATGACGTATACCCAAGGCAATGCAAGAACGTAGTAAAGAACTGATCTTTGTCCAGAAATCGACGCAACCACCAAAATTGCGACAAAGACTAACCGGACATGCAAACCTCGCGTCAGAACGGGGAGCTCATCTGCAGTCTGCGGTCTAAACACGTTTTGGAGGAAATTCATCAGATGCATCCTAAAGGCTAAAACCCCGAATTCATAATTGCTGCAAATATCCCAATCACAAGGACCCCCCAACCGAAGATCAGTTCGTTAGACCAACTGTGGTGTTTGTGGTTATTTGGATTATTTTCATCGTAGTATACGGTTATTTCTTGCCCAACCTGATGCCAATTTGGATCCGATCCACTAATGCCGGAATACGAACGACCTGAGACAAAGAACTCGAACTCAATTCGTTCCTTGTTGTAGTCCAGTTTCACCACTTTGCCCTTTGTCTTCGTCCAGGTGCGACGAGCTCTCACGTGCGCAATAAGCACGCCAAGCCCTGCAGCGGCAAATATCAATCCTATGACAAGCTCTGGGTTTGGCTCAAAATACAAATGGGCGGCGACCGCTGCAGCAAGTGCAGCAGTTACCAGAAGATAGGGTGTCTTGAGCAATTATTTGGTCCCAATATTCGAATGGTGTAGCGCTTGAACTCATATCTCTGAATTGAACTCAACCAAGCGTAGAGTTCAAGTCTGCCAGAGCCTCGTCCTCATTCGCGCAACCGCATTGTGCTTTGCGAAACCCTATTTCACAAACTCCGCACCCTCGGCCGCCGATACGCCCCCGCAGGCCCCACCACCAGTTCATGCAATGCCCAAACCAGCGCGTCGACCCGGTCGGGCGATCCCTGCCCCTCAAACCCGCGCGCGGTCAACTGACACATCTGCTCCTCCAGCGCGTTCAACCCGGCGACATGCGACACTCGCCCCTGTTCGTACAAGGCCGCTACAGGCTCCGCCCGCGCTACCTTGCCGCGTGACGCCCGCACCGCGCGATAAGGCACCAGAGGGTCCACCTGCCGCACAACCTCTTCCACCAGCTGCCCGCCCTGATTGACCTCGGCCACCAACCGCTCGGCGCCGAACTCATCCATCGCATCAATCGCCGCCTGCGCCCAGCCCGCCGGGCCAACGCCCTGCACCGTCCGGTCGGCCAGCACATAAGCCCGCCACTCTTCGGGCGGCCCCTGTAGCTGAGCACCCACGACCACAATCCCGCAGGCATCCGCATCCGCCCCCGCCGTCACCGCCGGGTCCAGCGCCACCACGATACGGTCCAGCTCGGGCACTTGCGCACACCGCGCCGCCTCCAGCATCGATCCGGTCCACAAAGCCCCCTCAGCATCCGACAGCAGCACTCCATCCAGCTCCTGCCGTCCCAGCCGCGTGCCCGCATACCGCGCGCGCACCTCTGCCAAGAATGAATCCGCCAGATTGGCCCGGTTTGCCTCGGTCGGTGCGTGGGTTTCAACAGTGGACGGAGACGCCAGCAACTCCTTCAATGCTTTCACATTGCGCGGTGTGGTCGTCACGCAGACCCGGGGCCGATCCCCCAGCCGCAAGGCAAATTGCAGCATGTCCCATGTCTCGCCCGCCTTCTTCCACTTGGCCAGCTCATCCACCCAGGCCGCATCGAACTGCGGGCCCCGCAACCCTTCGGGATCATGCGCCGAAAACGCCTGCGCCTCGGCTCCGTTGGGCCAGACCAGTTTGCGCTCGGACGCCTTCCACACAGGCCGACGATCCGGCGGCGAGCATTGCAATATCCCGCTATCGCCAAAGATCATCACATCGCGCACCTGATCAAAGGTCTCACCGACCAAAGCCACACGACATGCCTCCCCCTTATCCAACGGCTTCGACCCTTCGACCATTGACCGAACCCACTCGGCCCCGGCGCGGGTCTTTCCCGCACCACGCCCGCCCATGATCACCCAGGACCGCCAATCACCAGCAGGCGGCAATTGATGCGGCAGTGCCCAGAATTCAAAAAGGAAAGGGAGGGCGCACAGCCCCCCCTCCCCGATCTCACTCAGAAATCTGTTCTGCACCGCAACAGGCGCGGAGGCGAGCCAACCTGCACGCGACTTCAAACCGAGCTCGGTCAAGATCGAGCGCGTACCCTCCTTGGGCAATTCCGGCTTGTCTGTGATGTTGTTCGACAAAGCTTGTCTCCACTTTCTGACAACTTCGGATCAGCCCCTCTAACTGCCCGAGTTGCTTGGCTGAACCAGCAAGATCTGCATCCTCCCCGGCTCCGATCTGTTTGCGCAGTTCTTCCGCTGCTTGCCGCAGATCTCGAATGGACCTCTCAAGCGACTGCAACAAGTCAGCCGTCTGGGAAATCCGCTCTTCCGGGGTAATCAAAGTCATGTTTGCCTGCGACCTCATGCGTGAGTTTTCTCCGCACGAGAGAAGCGAAAAACGGCCACCGGGTCGCCCCGGGCCGTCGCCCGCCTCTTCTAGCATGACATAACCAATACGGAATTACGTACGTAATGTCAATAAGTTACGCAACACGAGCGCAACGCAGGGCGACCGCTGTGTTGAGTATTCCTTTACCTGATGCTCTCAGCCCTGGCCTGTCAAATCCTGCGCCAACATCAGCGCATTCCTGTCCGGATCATAGAACGTGGCCGTGCTGACCATCCCCTCAATCGTTTCCGTTTCACCGTCAAATTCCACTCCAGCCGCCTCCAACTTTCTGCGCGCATCCACGATATCCGCGACTTCGAAGACAGGCACGCAGTTCCCCGGAGAGGCTTCGGCCTGTTCGCCCAGCCCCAAAGTGACTCCGTCGACATTCGTCCGCATTTCGCTCCACCCCGCTTCATCAATGTGGTGGATAAGCTCAAACCCGAGATTGACGGCATACCAATCTGCGCTGGCATGTCGATCCTGCACGGACATCGCAAGTGTGATAGTGTTTTTCAATGAAACGAGAGGCATAAGGCTTCCTTTTGCTCAAAAATATAGCTACTGTACTTTATGGACATCAATACACTTGTCAAGCTGACATCTCGGGCTTGGTCACTGAACATTCTTGCCCTGCTGCATGCCAAAGTTCCGGGCCGACAAGCCCCGCTTTTGGCCGCAACCAACGCAAGCCGAACGGCCTTTGCAACCAGCCTTGCTCATCTTATTGATCTAGGAATGATCGAAAGAAATCCCGGTCACGGGCATCCTCTACGTTCAGAATTTCGACTGACGCCAACCGGAATCAAAGCCGCGTCAGTCGCCAGCAAGATAATTATTACCGCCCGAACTGAGGATGAAACCAGACTTCTGCGAAAAACATGGACTGTGCCAGTTCTGGCGCTGGCAGGCACCCCTCATCGTTTCTCGGCAATCAAATCGGGCCTCACGATCATTACAGATCGGGCGCTGTCCTCATCCCTTCACCAGCTGGAAGAACGAAACTGGATCCGGCGCAACATTGACACTGCCGAGAGGATGCCATTTCCAACCTATCAGGCCGTGAATGCTGGAAAAGAGATCAGCAGGGCTGTTGGCTTGCCACTGTGATCACCTACTGCCTAGTGCCTTTTTCAACCCGGAAGATCACCCGAGTTTTTAACCGCGCTTGACATTCCACCACCGAACCCTCATGTGCCTACCATCACAGCGCTGTAGCGTGAGCCCGAGCGGACCTGGTCCGCCCCACAGCGCCAGTTTATCATTCCAGTTCCCCATCACGCAGGGTTCTTGACGCGACGGCCGGATGGCGCAGGATGCGCCTGCTCGTTCCGAGGTCTCGCACAACCCCTGCCGGTCGCCCACGAGCGACCCTTCATGACCTGTCCGCGGGCCAACGCTCCGGGCTGTAAAGGATAGTTATTTGTTCGACTTTGATATGCTGGGCCTTGCCCCGGCACTGAACGAGGCACTTAAACGCGCCAATTTCACTCAACCCACACCGATCCAGAACCAGGCGATTCCGCTTGCTCTGAATGGTCACGACATTCTGGGACTGGCTCAAACCGGCACCGGCAAGACACTGGCTTTTGGCCTGCCTCTGATCGATCACCTTCTGGCCCAGTCTGGTAAGCCAGATCCGAAAACCTCCAAGGCGCTGATCCTGGCGCCCACCCGCGAACTCGTGAACCAGATCGCCGACAGCCTCCGTACCCTGACGAAGGGCACCAAGCTGCGCGTGGCCACCGTTGTAGGCGGCCAGTCGATCAATAAACAGATAATGTTTCTCTCTCGTGGCACTGATATTCTGGTCGCCACACCGGGTCGCCTGATAGACTTGATGGAACGTGGTGCAGTAAATCTCGGAGCGGTACGCCATCTGGTGCTGGACGAAGCTGACCAGATGCTCGACCTTGGCTTTATCCATGCACTACGCAAAATCGCGCCGGCACTGGGCACTCCACGCCAAACCATGCTGTTTTCGGCCACCATGCCGAAGCAGATGGAAGAACTCAGCCGGGCCTACCTGACCAACCCGCAGCGGGTGCAGGTCTCGCCTCCGGGCAAAGCGGCGGACAAGATTACGCAGTCGTTGCACTTCGTTTCCAAACCCGGAAAACCAATCAAGCTGCGTGAAATCCTGTCGAAAGATGTGGATGCCCTAACACTGGTCTTTACCCGCACCAAACATGGTGCAGAACGGCTGATGAAGGGCCTTGTAGCTGACGGCTATAACGCCGCATCCATCCACGGCAACAAAAGCCAGGGTCAGCGCGATCGCGCGATCAAGGCCTTCCGCGCGGGTGAAATCAACATTCTGGTGGCCACCGACGTTGCGGCCCGAGGCATCGACATCCCGGGCGTCGCCTACGTGATCAACTTTGACCTGCCCGAGGTGCCTGACAACTACGTCCATCGTATCGGGCGCACCGCCCGAGCTGGGCGCGAGGGCGAAGCCATCGCCTTCTGCTCCCCGGAAGAAGTTGATCTGCTGCGTCAGATTCAAAAGCTGATGAAGATCGAGATCCCAGTTGCCAGTGGCTCGATGCCCGAAGCTGTGCAACCTGAAAAACCGGCGCGCCGCCCGAACAACCGCCGCCGGGGGTTCAAACCCAAACCCGCCAACGGGGAAGGAAAACCCGCAGCAAACAAACGGCGTCGCCCACGCGGCAAACGCCCTGCGGCGTAAGGTCGGCCTGCACAATAAAAGGCCAACGCCGGGTCACAAGCCGGCGTTGGCGTAACACTAAGAACGAAACCAGTTTCGTTCCGGTTAATTTCCCGAGTTCCGCTCTGCTTCAATCTCGCGCCATTTGGCGACATTGCGATTGTGTTCCTGCAAAGTCTCGGCAAACGCATGGCCGCCCGTACCATCGGCAACGAAGAACACGAAGTCCGTGTCATCCGGCGCAACAGCAGCTTCAAGGCTGGCCAAGCCCGGATTGGCAATCGGCGTCGGCGGCAAGCCGTCGATCTGGTAGGTGTTCCATGGCGTTGGCTTGTTCAGCTCGCTGCGACGCAGCCCGCGGCCCAACGTGCCTTGCCCTTTGGTAACGCCATAGATGACGGTCGGGTCCGTCTGCAGCCGCATCCCCTGTTTCAGCCGGTTCACAAAAACGCTGGCCACTTGCCCGCGCTCTTGCGGAACTCCGGTTTCCTTTTCGATGATCGACGCAAGGATCAGCATTTCTTCGGGACTTTCCAGCGGCAACTCGTCCTGGCGGCTTTCCCAAACGGCGTTGATCCGCAATTGTTGCGTGTCCTGCATCGCCTGCAGAATGTCGTTACGGTCCTGACCAGCCACAACATCGTAACTGTCAGGCGCCAGCATACCCTCAGCAGGTATTTCGCTCACCTCACCTGTCAAAGCGTCAAATGCCTTCAACGCCTCGACCACTTGCCACGAGGTCACACCTTCGGCCAGTGATACGCGGTAACGCGTGTCCGCCTCATTGCGTTTCTCGGTATAGGCCTCAGGCACCTCTTCTCCCGACGGATCAAACGACGCGATTTCGACGAAATCCAGGGTCGCAGGGTTCAACTCGCGAACACGGGTCTGAGCACGCGTCACACCGATACGATACTCAATCTCAGACCCACAGGTGCTGGCACCGCTGCTGGTGATCTCGTCGATGATCTGCTCCATCGACGCACCTTCCCGTACCAGAAAGCTACCGGCTTTCAACTGCTGCGCCCGATCCGTGTAGTCAGCGGCCATCCGAAAGATCGTGGCACTGCTGATGGCGCCCTGCTCTTCCAGCTGCTGACTGACACGCGTCATGTTCGATCCGCTTCTGACCTGAAGGCAGATTGCGGTTTCAAGCGGGCCCTCGGCCTTGTACTGGCTCTGCCCCCAAAGGATCAGCCCGCCCATCATGAACAGGCCGACCACCAGAATGGTCAGCGCGTTCGAAGCAATGGCCCGCCACATTTAGCTGGCCTTTCCGAAGATCACGCTGGCATTGGTGCCGCCAAACCCGAACGAGTTCGACAGGGCCACATTGATCTCACGCTCACGTTTTGCGTTCGGAGCCAAATCGATCGGGGTCTCCACTGCTGGATTGTCCAGATTGATTGTCGGCGGGGCTACCTGATCACGGATCGCCAAAATCGAGAAGATCGCCTCGATCGCGCCCGCAGCACCCAGCAAGTGACCGGTTGCCGACTTGGTCGAGCTCATGGTCGCATTCCCGGCATGATCCCCCAGCAAACGCTCAACCGCGCCCAGCTCGATCGTATCTGCCATGGTCGAGGTGCCATGCGCGTTGATATAGTCCAGATCTTTTGGCTCCAGCCCCGCACTGCGCAGCGCCGCCCGCATCGAGCGTTCAGCCCCGTCGCCATCTTCTGAAGGCGCGGTGATGTGATAAGCGTCACCCGACATACCATAGCCCAGCACCTCAGCGTAAATCTTCGCACCGCGGGCCTTGGCGTGCTCATAGTCTTCCAGAATGACGATGCCTGCACCTTCGCCCATGACGAACCCGTCACGGTCCACGTCATAAGGGCGGCTGGCCGCCTTGGGGTTATCGGCATATTTGGTCGACAACGCCTTGCAAGCGTTGAACCCGGCGATGCCGATCTCGCAGATGCAGCCTTCGCCGCCACCTGCGACCATAACGTCTGCGTCACCTGCACGGATGATACGGCTGGCGTCGCCGATAGCATGGGCACCGGTGGAACACGCCGTCACGACCGAATGGTTGGGTCCCTTGAAGCCATGACGGATCGACACCTGACCTGACGCCAGGTTGATCAGAGCACCTGGAATAAAGAACGGCGACACCCGGCGCGGGCCCTTGTCACGGATCAGATTGGCGGTGTTGGCGATCGAGCCCAAACCACCGATGCCTGAACCGATCAGAACACCTGTTCGCAGGCGGTCCTCTTCATCTTCGGGCAACCAGTTCGCATCCTTGCAGGCCATTTCTGCGGCCGCGATGGAATACAGGATGAAGTCTTCAATTTTGCGCTGCTCTTTCGGCGGCATCCAGTCATCAGGATTGAACGTTCCGTTGGTACCATCCCCGCGCGGCACCTCACAGGCGTAGGTCGTGGTGACGCCACTGCCTTCCGCATCAAAATGCGTGATAGGACCAGCGCCGGACTCTCCGTCCAACAGCCGCGACCAGGTTTCCTCGACCCCGCTGGCCAAAGGAGTGACCAATCCAAGACCGGTAACAACGACTCTGCGCATGAAGTGCCTCTTGCCTGCTTCCTGTTATGAGAACCGCTCTTACCCCGGCCCGGGGTGCGGGGGCAAGAGCAACGGCGACTTCAAGGAGGCTTCCCGCCGCCTATCACCCGAAACTATACTGTTTTCAACGATTGGAAGAGGTGCCCGCCCTTTCACGCGTCCTGCTGAAAGGGCGGAGCGGTTTATTGGAACTGTGCCACCGGCTCATGTGCCGATTTTGCCATTTCCAGAGCATCCGTCAGGTCAAGTGTCTTGTGAAACAATGCACGCCCTACGATCGCACCCGAGATATTGGGAATATACGCCAGCCGCGAGATATCGTCTGCAGTGCGCACAACCCCGCTTGCGATCACCGGAGTGCGCGAATGTCCGGCAAGCCCCGAGATCAAACCAAGCTGAGCCTCGACGTCATCCATGTCGCTGTCGATATCCGTCACTACGATGGCGGCAAACGGCGCATCTTCGAACGCGTCGATAAACGCTTCGGGCGTGAATGCGCTTTGGCTGCGCCAGCCATCCGTCATCACAAAACCTTGCCAGACATCAACCGATAGCACGATTTGATCCGGGTAAAGCTTGGCCAGTTCCTTGACCAGATTCGGCTCGCGCGCTGCCAGCGTGCCGATCACGACACGACCGACCCCTTTGTCGATCCAGCGTTCCACCTGTTCACGTGTCCGCATACCACCCGCCAACTGAACCGGAATTTCGGCCGCTCGGATAATCTCTTCAATCAATTCGACGTTGGTATCTTTGCCCTCAATCGCGTCGAAATCGGTCAGGTGCATCCATTCGGCACCCGCCTCGGCCCAGCTTCGCGCTGTCTCAACCGGGTTTACATGCCAAATCATAGCGTTGTCCAAACGACCTTTGTCCAACGTGACACACCGGCCGTTCTGCAGTTCCATAGTGGGGTATATCCTCATGAGCTCGGTCCTCCGCTCAATCGCTCTGAAAATCCTCGGCAGCATACACTTGGAACGCCCTCCCAATATTACCGGGATCGGCACAGTTTGGCCATTTTGCGGCATACTGTTGAAGTGGCGGATTTACGCGAACGCAGGTGGGCCGTTGCGCCTTAACAAGTGCACCGGGGTTTCATTATACACCCCTTCACGCATCAATACATAGCCCAGCTTTTTGGCAAGCTTCTGCGACGAGGAATTCGACGCGTTCACCATCGCGACCAAAGGCCCGGGAATCACCCGGTCAAACCAGTCATGAGCAGCCTTCGCCGCCTCATATCCCAAGCCCTGCCCCTGTACCTCAGGGGCCAGAACCCAGCCTGCCTCGGGAAAGCCGTCGAAATCCTCTCCCATCCGACGGTTTCCGTAAAAGAAACCGGCCTGTCCAATCAGCTTTCGATTCGACTGCTGAAGCACACCCCATTGACCAAATCCGGCCATCTGCCAATGTCCGGCGTTGCGCAAAAATGAATCCCACGCCTCGCCACGTGAACGGGGTGAGCCGCCGATGTGCTGGACAACGCACGGGTCCCGCCAGATCTCGGCGAACCGGTCAAAGTCCTCCGGGCGCATGGCACACAGTGTCAAACGCGCGGTATTTATCATGGGAGTGGATCTTATCATGCCCTGTCCACTTTGAATTTTGCCTCAATGGAAACAGTGCGTATCCGAATATAAACGCGCAAGCATGAATTTTGAGCGGGCACAAAAAAACGGCGCCTCCGTTGCCCGGAAGCGCCGCTTTTAATCAGAAGGAAACGCTTAGGACGCTTCGCTGATGAACTTGACCGCGTCGCCGAAGGTCTGGATGGTTTCGGCTGCATCATCGGGGATTTCGATGCCGAACTCTTCTTCGAAGGCCATGACCAGTTCAACGGTGTCCAGGCTGTCTGCGCCCAGATCATCGATGAAGGACGCGTTTTCCGCGACTTTATCTTCTTCAACACCCAGGTGCTCAACAACGATCTTCTTAACGCGATCTGCGACGTCGCTCATGTCTATTCCTCATTCCTTTACAGGGCGGTCTGCCCGATTCTGCCCTTGCCCGCACGGGTTGGCTTTGATTTGCCCGTTTCGGGCGGTTTGGGTCCCGGCGAACCGGGAAGTCGAAGGCCGACCTGAACAACCGGCCCCGCATAGATGCGCCGCCTATAGCATAGTCGACGCTAGAGGCAAACGCTTTCGCGCCGCCCCTGTGGCGATCACAACATGGCCATACCGCCGTTCACATGCAAGGTGCTTCCAGTAACATAGCCGGCTTCTGGACTGGCAAGATACAGAACCGCCGCCGCAATTTCTTCGGGATCACCCATGCGACCCGCCGGAACCTTCAACAGCAGACCCTTTTTCTGTTCCTCGGTCAGCTTCTCGGTCATTGCCGTCGTGATAAAACCCGGCGCCACGGCGTTAACCGTAATTCCGCGGGTTGCAACTTCGTGCGCCAAGGCCTTGGAAAAACCAATCATTCCGGCTTTTGACGCCGCATAGTTCGCCTGACCCGGATTACCGATTACGGCCACCACGGACGAGACATTCACGATCCGACCCCAGCGTGACTTCATCATGCCCCGGATCACACCTTTGCACAGTTTCATCGTCGAGGTCATGTTCACGTCTATCACGCTCTGCCATTCCTCATCGGACATGCGCATGAACAGGTTATCGCGCGTGATACCAGCGTTGTTCACAAGGATGTCCACCGATCCCATTGCTTCGATCGCTTGCTTTGGCAACGCCTCAACGGCTTCCGGATCGCTCAGATTGCACGGCAACACATGCGCGCGTTCGCCCAGTTCGTCTGCCAGAGCCTGCAGAGGTTCGACCCGTGTACCGGACAATCCAACCGCTGCGCCAGCACCATGCAACGCGCGTGCAATATCGCCTCCGATGCCGCCCGAAGCACCAGTGATCAGCGCATTCTTACCTTTCAAATCAAACATTCGGTTTTCCTCTTGGTGCGCCGGCCACGACGCGTTTTGAGCTTACGATTCGGCCTGAATGGCCCTTTGAACATCTTCCGGGGTGCCGACAGCCTTGCCTGAAATGGCACGATCGATCTTGCGGATCATGCCGGACAGCGCTTTGCCAGCACCGATTTCCCATGTCTCAGTCACGCCTTGCGCCGCCATGAACTGCACGCTTTCACGCCAGCGAACCGAACCCGTCACCTGTTCAACCAACAACTGGCGGATCAGATCCGGATCACTGACTGCTTGGGCGCGTACATTGGCCACCAAAGGTACCGAGGGCACCTTTACTTCGACGGCAGCAAGCGCTTCCGCCATGACATCTGCCGCAGGCTGCATCAGCGCGCAGTGAAATGGGGCACTTACAGGCAACATAACGGCACGTTTTGCGCCTTTCTCTTTGGCAATCTCGGCGGCACGCTCGACAGCAGCCTTGGAACCGGACACAACGACCTGAGTTGGATCGTTGTCATTGGCAGCCTGACAGACCTCTCCCTGCGCGGCTTCTTCTGCTACGGCGCGTACCGCCTCCAGATCCAATCCAAGAATGGCCGCCATTGCACCCTCGCCTACGGGTACGGCACTTTGCATCGCCTGACCACGGGTGCGCAACAGGCGCGCGGTGTCCGCGATCGACAAAGCCCCTGCAGCTGCAAGAGCCGAGTATTCGCCCAAAGAATGGCCCGCCACAAAAGTCGCCTTATTGACCGAAACACCTTCGGTTTCCAGCGCTCGCATCGCCGCCATGGATGTTGCCATAAGAGCCGGCTGAGCATTCTGAGTCAGCGTCAAATCGGCGATGTCGCCTTCCCAGATTACGCTGCTCAGCTTTTCTCCCAGTGCCTCGTCCACCTCATCGAAGACGGCCTGTGCCGCCGGATAGGCATCGGCCAGTGCTTTGCCCATACCGATGGTCTGGGCGCCCTGCCCCGGAAAAACGAACGCGAGTGTCATTGCAACCTCATGGATGATGTCAGGTTGCGGCGGGGTGTAAACTGACTGATCGTCTGGCACAAGCACTGCCTGTGTTCTGCATTCTGGCACCTTGGCTGTGCACAAGCGCTTACTTGTGCCGACCTCCGATAACCTTAACTTGGGCGCAGCACAGAATCCCGGAGCGTTGCACCCATGGCCTCGACCAATTCCTTCTCAAGCTACGGAAGTGTCGCAAAGACGTTTCACTGGCTCACCGCGTTGCTGATCTTCACGGCCCTGCCGCTCGGCTGGATCGCGGACAACCTGGCCTACGCCGTATTGCATGCCCCCACAGCCCCAAGCGAGGCCGAAATCGCACGCGCGGCGCGCATATTCTCATTGCACAAAACCGTTGGCGTCACCGTGTTCTTCGTTGCTTTGGCTCGGATAGTATGGGCCTTCACGCAAACCAAGCCCGGCCTGTTGAATGCCGACAACAAGCCCGAGGCTTTCGCCGCCGAAACTGTCCACTGGCTTCTCTATGGGTCACTGGTGCTTGTGCCACTCACCGGTTGGGTGCACCACGCCGCAACCGAAGGGTTTGCTCCAATCCTCTGGCCCTTCGGCCAAAATCTGCCTTTTGTACCGAAATCAACCATTGTGGCCGAGGTGACAGGCGTTCTGCATTGGCTGTTCATGTGGACGCTCGTCGGCGCGCTGGTCCTGCATGTTGCCGGAGCGTTGAAGCATCACGTCATAGACAAAGACAGCACGTTACGCAGGATGTTGCCGGGTGGGTCTGACGCACCGGAGCCTCCACGGCAGCACCATTCCCTTGTCCCCGCCGTCGCCGCGGTGGCCGTTTGGGCGCTTGCCCTCACCGGCGGCTGGGTCTCTGGCGAGTTTGCACGTGAGGCCGACGATGATGACGCCGATGTCCAACTGGCCGAGGTGCAATCAGACTGGCAGGTTCAGAACGGCACCCTGTCCATTACGATCTCGCAATTGGGCAGCCCTGTCACCGGCTCGTTCTCCGACTGGACGGCCGCAATTGCTTTTGACGAACCCACTGACCCCGGCCCGGCCGGGTCCGCCGAAGTCACGATTGCAATAGGATCTCTCAGCCTCGGAACCGTAACTGAACAGGCCATGGGGGCGGATTTCTTCGACAACGCCCAGTTTCCGACGGCCCAGTTCACAGCTGACCTTTTCAGAACCGAAAGCGGATACGAAGCACGCGGACCGCTGACAATCCGTGACAAGACGATCGATATCACACTCCCCTTTTCGCTGGACCTTCAGGACGGCACCGCGACCATGGCTGGCTCGGTTGACCTGAACCGGTTGGATTTTGACGTAGGCACATCACAGCCCACAGAAGACTCGCTCGGCTTCACCGTAACAGTGACCGTAGAACTCGCTGCGTCTCGCGGACAGTAATGCAAAAAAAACCGCCGGTGATCCTATCACCGGCGGTTTTATTGTTCGTTGTCTTGCGATTATTCGGCTTTTTGCGCTTCGACCGAGATCTGCACCTGCACTTCGTCGCTGACAAACGGTGCGAACTGGCCCAAATCAAACTCACTACGGACCAGAGTTGTGGTGGCGTTGAAACCGGCCCATGGCTTGTTTGCCATTGGATGGGTATCAACCTTGTTCAATTTGGCATCCAGAACAACGGACTTGGTCACGCCGTTCATGGTGAGGTCGCCGGTGATCTTGGCAGTGTTTTCACCCGTCACTTCGATACCCGTCGAGGTAAAGGTGATCAGATCGCCCTCGACCGCACCAAAGAAATCCTCGGTCATGAAGTGATCTTCACGCGGTTTCCAGCCAGTGAACATTTCCAGTACCGGCATGGATACGCTTACGCTGGAGGCGGCGGGATCTTCCTGATCAAACATGATTTCGCCCTCAAAACCCGAGAACATGCCGGTTGTGGTTGAAAAGCCCAAGTGGTCATAGCTGAAGACAACCTGACTGTGGCTCGAGTCCAACACGTATTTCTCGGCGCTGGCGAATGCCGTGGTCGCCGACACGGCCAGTGCAGCAGCAAGAAGGGTGGATTTCATAACAATCTCCGCGTTTTTGTGAATGCAAACCGTCTGGGTTGCTTACAAACAAAATGTGCCGCCTATCGGCGGCACACAACCTTTTTCGAGTCACAGCATCTGTTCCTTTTTGAACAGAATAAAATTCAGCCGAAAATTGTTACGCTCTTGCTCAGCTGTCCCTTCAGCGCTCGGCTGACATCCGCCGATTCAAGGGGCAGCTTCATCAAAAGGCTTCCGTCCACATCAAACAGGTGAACTTCGTTTTCTTCAAAACGTGCGCCACCCAGCGACTCATAGCTGCGGCGCAACACCGTCTGCGGGCGCCCGTCCTCGTTCTTTTGCAGAACACGGACTTCACGACGTATCGGATCAAAATAGGCATCCGGGCGCTGATCAAGGACTTCAATCGTTAGCAAACTGACACCGACGATCAGAAACAGCATCGAGGCCACCATCTTGATCGGCCAGACATCTGCGCCAACGATCGAACCCGGCATGAGCCACATCGAAAACGCCGAAAAGATCAGGAACGCTCCTACCAACCGCGCCAGGATCAAACGGGCCTTCCAGTTTGGCGCAAAGGCGATCATTACCGGCACCGAATGCTCAAAGCGCGAGCTTGCCGCTTCTTCCCGGTATGTGTTTGTATTTGTCGCGGTCATAACACTTCACCCTTTATCAGGTTACTGTCGAATTTCAGTTTCGTTCCGGGTAACGTCCGGTATGCAAAACAACTTTGAGCCGAAAAGCGTCAGCAATTGGGCGGCCCAAAGGAAAATGGGCGGCGTCTCAAAGGCACATGTGGCGGGGCTTGCTCCTGTAGTTCAAACGTGTATACGGGGCCATCCTTCGCAATCAAATGAATCGCGCAGCCTCTCGTGGCAGGGTCGCGAAGGACCGGATGGCCCCGCCTATGAAATGCGCCTTGATATAAACAGGAGTGCACATGCCACTGTATGAGCATGTAATGATCGCGCGTCAGGATCTGTCCAACGCGCAGGCGGAAAGCCTCGTCGAACATTTCGGCACCGTTCTGGCTGACAACGGCGGCAAGCTTGTCGACAGCGAGTATTGGGGCGTCAAGACGATGGCCTACAAGATCAACAAGAACCGCAAGGGCCACTATGCCTTTCTGAAAACCGATTCCCCCTCGGGTGCGGTTCAGGAAATGGAGCGCCTGATGCGTCTGCATGACGATGTCATGCGCGTTCTGACCATCAAGGTCGATGGCCACACCGATGGCCCATCGGTTCAGATGCAGAAGCGTGACGAGCGTGGCGACCGCCGCGAGCGTCGTTGATCAACGCCTGAGAAAAGGACACTAAACCATGGCCGCAAAACCATTTTTCCGCCGCCGCAAGGTCTGCCCGTTCTCGGGTGAGAACGCGCCGAAGATCGATTACAAAGACACCCGTCTGCTGCAGCGCTACATCTCTGAGCGTGGCAAGATCGTTCCATCCCGCATCACCGCCGTTTCGGCGAAAAAGCAGCGTGAGCTGGCCCGTGCTATCAAGCGCGCCCGCTTCCTCGCCCTGCTGCCCTACGCCGTGAAGTAAGGAGAGATTGACATGCAAGTTATCCTTCTCGAACGCGTTGCGAAACTGGGTCAGATGGGCGACGTCGTTGACGTAAAGTCCGGCTACGCCCGAAACTTCCTGCTGCCCCAGGGCAAAGCCCTGAGCGCATCGGACGCCAACATCGCGTCGTTCGAAGCCCAGAAAGCGCAGCTGGAAGCACGCAACCTGGAGACCAAGAAAGAAGCTGAAGCACTGGCTGAAAAGCTGGACGGACAGCAATTCGTAGTGATTCGCTCTGCATCAGATGCAGGTGCTCTGTACGGCTCGGTTACCCCGCGTGACGCCGCAGAGGCTGCAACCGAAGCCGGATTCACCGTCGACAAAAAGCAGGTTATCCTGATCAATCCGATCAAGGAGCTGGGCCTGCACTCTGTTGCAGTCAAGCTGCACCCCGAAGTCGAAGTCGAAATCAAAATGAACGTGGCGCGTTCGGAAGAAGAAGCCGAACTGCAAGCCTCGGGCAAATCGATCCAGGAACTGGCCGCAGAAGAAGAAGCAGCCGCTGAATTCGAGATTGCTGAACTGTTTGACGACATCGGCTCGGCCGCGTCCGAGGACGAAGAGCTGGCTTCGGAAGCAGCCCCTGCTGAGGAAGACGAAGCCAAAGCCTGATCCGGCGACGCTTCGAATACTATTAAGGCCGTGCTTCAGCGCGGCCTTTTTTGTGTTTCCGAGCCAAACCAGCAAATTTCAGCCCAACTCCATCCACAATCTTGCAGCAAAATACTCAGGCCATATCATTGCCACTCGAAGTCCGGAGAAATAAAATGCCCCCGTTCACCCGTCGCAGTTTCTTGGCACTCTTATTGACAGCACCGATGGCTGCTTGCAGTGCAGGAGTAGTATCCAAGGCAGAAACACCGCTATTCAACCCTCCGCTTTATCCAAACGAAACGCCGGAACTTCGCGCGTCGATCAACAAATGGGCAGACCACTACCAGCTTCCTCGAGAGCTTGTTCACAAGCTGGCTATTCGCGAAAGCACACATCGCCCCTGGGCCGTCAACCGCCCCTATTACGGCCTGCTACAGATCCTTCCGGCTACCGCGCGCTCGATGGGATACACCGGAAACGCCAAAGGCCTCTTGGACGCGGACACCAACCTCGAGTTTGCCGGGAAATACCTTCGCGGCGCCTGGCTTCTGTCTGATGGCAATCAGGATCGGGCCATATTTCTCTATGCCAAAGGGTTTTACCCCGAGGCCAAAGCGCGCGGATTGTTGGTGGAAACTGGACTGAAATCCGCCAACTGACGGTGATTGGCGTCAGAAAGCCGCGTGATTTTAGCACTTTTTACCGAATAGTGACAAAAATGTTCTATTGAATGTCTCAATATTTTGAAATGCGCAGACAATTAGTACCTCGCCTTGTCATGTTTAGGAAAGTGTGGTGTTCTGACTCGGTGAGGTAAACGGGTTCCACTCTGTGTTATATGCATGCTCGACGACACCATCGAGCTGTAAGATGGGCCGCAGCTAGTAGGCACCACATGGAAATTGTCGATCTGAGCACACTGCCGGATTCCGAGGTTCGTTACACCGAATTTCTAAGGCAAATCTGTGAGAAGCATGACATGGATCATGCCGCTTATGCTGGCATGAACCCTGCTGCAGGCACGGTGGCCGGCTTTGTGACGTATGACGATGCCTGGAATGAGCACTACACAAACCAGGGTCTGATCATGATCGACCCGACCATCCATATGGCCCGCCGCAGCATTGCGCCAGTGGATTGGAGCCGCTTGGAGCGCAGCCCTGACTTCCAACGTGTATTCCGGGATGCCCATGATTTTGGACTGCCCAACCAAGGCGTTACAATACCCGTGCGCGGCCCCTACGGGGATATCGGCCTGTTGAGCGCAACGCGCAACTGCAGCAAAGAGGAATGGCGCAAGCTATACACGCATGTCATCAGTGACTTGCAATCCATGGCGGTGCACATCCATGACAACGTGGTTTCGTCGGACGAATTGACCAGCGCATTGTATCATCCAACGCTCTCCAGACGTGAAACAGAGATTTTGCAGTGGGTCGCGGCAGGGAAATCGCAACAGGACATCGGCGATATTTTGTCTATTTCGCACCGAACCGTAGAAGTGCACTTGCGTTCCAGCCGAGAAAAGCTTACTGCGCTGACCACCCCTCAGGCCGTTGGCCGGGCGATTGCAATTGGGCTTATTACCCCAAGTTAAACAAAAAAAACGCCAAATTTCGCCAAAATACGGGAAACCCCCAATAGAAAAACTCCCCGAGTCCGGTAACTTCAAGGTTACCGAACAACCACTCGAAGGGGGAAGAAATGATCATCGTGGTAGATGGCCTGAACAGACATTTGTTCAGCGAAGTTCTTGACGAAATGTTCGAGTTGAGAGCACGTGTTTTTGGGGGACGTCTAGGATGGGACGTCAACATTCAAGACGGAAAAGAAATCGACGAGTTCGATCACCTGGACCCGGCATATGTAATCGGACTCGACGACGAGGGGAATGTCGTCGCAGCCGTGCGTGCCCTCCAGACCACCGGACCTCACATGTTGTCGGATGTCTTTTCGTCGATTCTTTGTGGCGAAGCACCACTTCGCAGCGCAACCATGTGGGAATCGACCCGCTTCTGCGTAGACACGCAACGTCTCACTCGTGGCAAAGAAAAGAACTCGGTCTCATACGCAACTTGCGAGTTGATGATCGGATCTTTGGAATATGCAAAGAATGCAGGTATTCAGGACATCATCACCGTGATCGATCCGGTCATGGATCGGGTGCTGAAGCGTTCGAACTGCGCTCCATACGACTATGTCGGCAAAACAGTGCCAATGGGCAAAGTTCATGCCTTGGCCGCTCTGCTGGACTGCACGGAAGAACGCATCGCCGGCCTGCGTGAGTTTGCGGGCATTCACAACGATGTCTTTATGGACGAAGAACAGGCGTTGGATCTGTTTGCCGCGAAGAAAGCCGCAGAACAAAACCCGGCGAACCAGGATCACAAACCACTTACCGACCTCGAGAAATACTTTGTGGAACAGATGAGCGCTGCAAAAACGGAAGCTGAACGGCAGGACGTCCTTAAGCTGATCGAAGCGCTCACGGATACTTTCACGCCAGAGCAAAGAACCGCTCTTTTAGAAACCCCCCGTGCTTTTGCTCATGAGGCCTGACCCCCTCACCTCATAGATACAAAAGCCACCCATGCGGAGCCGTCTGATTTCAGGCGGCTCCGTTTTTTTGTCCCTTCTCCTGATGAAGGGAAGGAAGAGGATTATTCCTCTTCCAGTGCCTCAACAGCTTTCTGCAGGTCGTCCTTGCTGACTTCCTTGTCAGTGACCTGAGCCAGTTCCAACACGTAATCGACAACCTTGTCTTCAAAGATCGGCGCTCGCAGTTGCTGTTGCATCTGCGCGTTCTGCTGCACGAACTCAAAGAACTGACGTTCCTGACCCGGGTACTGGCGCGCCTGATTCATGATCGCCTGTGTCATCTCGGCGTCAGTAACTTCAACCTCGGCCTTCTGGCCCAGTTCAGCCAACAACAGGCCCAGACGCACGCGGCGCTCGGCCAGCTTAATGTGCTCGTCCGTGGGCTCGATCGGATCGTGGTCGTGGCCTTCGACTTCAGGATTTTCTTCGTGCCACAGCTGATGCGCAATCTGCTTTGCTTCGGCTTCAACCAGCGACGGCGGCAGATCGAACGAGACTTTCTCATCCAATACGTCCAGCAGAGCACGCTTCATCACAGCGCGCGACGCGCCGGCATATTCGGCTTCCAGACGTTCTGCGATCTGGCCTTTCAGGGCTTCCAGGTCTTCGGCGCCAAATTTCTTAGCCAGTTCGTCGTTCACTTCCGCTGCAACCGGTTCTTTAACTTCCTTGATGGTGCAGGTGAAAACAGCGTCTTTGCCGGCCAGATGCTCGGCACCGTATTCCTCAGGGAACGTGACGTTGACGTCTTTTACTTCCTCGGCTTTCACACCAACCAGCTGCTCTTCGAAGCCCGGGATGAAGCTGTTCGAGCCCAGAACCAACGGGTAATCTTCTGCCGAACCACCTTCGAATTCTTCGCCATCAACCTTACCGACGAAATCGAACACGATCTGGTCTCCGTCCTTGGCCTTCGACCCCTTGCGGCGCGCTTTGAAGTCCTGAGCGGTTTCGGCCAGATTGTTCAGCGCTTCTTCGACGCCCGCATCATCAGCTTTGACGATCAGTTTTTCCAGCTTCACCGATTTAAGGTCGACTTCCGGGATCGCTGGCAGCGCCTCATAGGACATGGCGACTTCAACGTCATCGCCTTCTTTCCAGTCCTCATTGGTCATCTTGACCTCGGGCTGCAGCGCGGGGCGGTCACCGCTGTCTTCGAAATGCTTGTTCATGGCGCCATCGATGGTTTCCTGCATCGCCTCGCCCAAAAGGCGTTGGCCAAACTGCTTTTTCAGCAGCGCCATTGGCACTTTACCTTTGCGGAAACCTTTCATTTCGATTTCCGGCTGCGCTTCAGTCAGCTTTTCGTTGACCTTCTCGTCCAGCTCGGCTGCGGACACAACGATGTTGTAGCCACGTTTCAGACCTTCGTTCAGCGTCTCGGTAACCTGCATTATGGTAGTCCCCATAGGATTCGGGGCGCGCAAAAAGGGCGCGCCGGGCAAATTTGACGCCTTCTATTTGCCCAGCCGCCCACGCGCAAGGGGCAAAGGCTGAATCCAGTGGTATTTGATCACCAAAACCGCAAAAAAGAACGCCCCGGAAACCAGGGCGTTCGCGCTTGGATCAGTCAGACGATCAGAACTTCCAGCGTGCGCCCAGAACCCATGCTTCGTTGTTGTCAAAGGATGTGCCGTCATCGAAATCGTGGTTGCGGTATTTCAGGTAAACATCCGTATTGAACGCCTCGACCTTCTGCACGACCGCGATACCCCAGGCTTTGGTATCCGAGCCGTTGCTCTCGAAATCCG
This sequence comes from Ruegeria sp. CDSA141, assembly GCF_059612005.1. NCBI lineage: Bacteria > Pseudomonadati > Pseudomonadota > Alphaproteobacteria > Rhodobacterales > Roseobacteraceae > Ruegeria > Ruegeria sp. CDSA141. The sequence goes on along the minus strand of NZ_JBXWPT010000001.1, from coordinate 424,960 downwards.
AGCCATCATAATAGTCGATGCCGACGCCGGTCTTGCCCCAGGACACCCAGTTGCCTTCGTACGAGATCTTACCATACCAATAGTTCGGATCCGTAGCACCGGCCTGGTCATCGTCGCGCGTACCGCCTGCAACCGTAAAGCCCAAACCGCTGGGCAGCAGAACAGACGCCGAACCAATGGTGTCTTTGCGGTCGCCCGAATTGTCATCGCGTTCGCGCACCGAATAGGCAACGGCTGCCGCGAATTCCACACCGCCAGCAAAGGTGTTTTCATAGAACAGGCCGACGTCGTAATAATCGTCATCATCGCTGCTGGACAAAATGTTCTGACCATAAGCAAAACCGGCCGAAAACCCGTTGATGGCTGGGGTATCATACCGCACCCGTCCACGGCGCGCGCCGTCAAAGTTGCTTGAGCTGTCGCCAACCGTAATACCGCTCAGAAAACCGGTCGTGTCGCGATAGAAGAACCCTGCATTTTCATCGTTGGTAAACGAATACAGCGCGGTTCCGACATATGACAGATCAACCTCTGCGGCTCCATCAGCGACCATGCTGCCCTGACCTGCCGAAAACTTGCCGTAGCCACCTTTCAGCGAAAAATCCACGTGGCGAATGTCTTCACGATTCCAACCATCTGCGTTGGTTCCGAATTGATCGGCCGACGCCGACCCCGGCAGGCCAAGGCCTGTTTCAAACCAAAATTGGAACTCGTTACTTCCATATGGCTGCACAAGACGCAGGCCGACACGGCTGTTCGACAGATCGTTGTCGAGAACTCGGGTCTCGGTATCCTGTCCGTCATCCACCGAGATCAAGGCGGGGTGCAGCTGTCCATACAGCAGTACATATCCGCCGCTATTATTTTCGTACTTCATTTCCGCCGCAGCCGGGATGGCGGTCGTCGCAGTCAGAACAGCGGCTACTGATATCGGTTTAATGTTAAGGTTCATTTCACTCACCATGAAAGGTTCGGGGTTCAGGTAATGTCCAATTGTTTACTAACTGCGAGCGTTCCAGTGGTCCGCATTCACTCCCTCGCAAACATTGCAAATTCGCAACAGATCTCATCGAATACGCGACCATTTAACATTATAAATCATACAGTTACGAATCTTACCACAAGTTTACAGCAAATTGTGCAAATGAATTGTGGCCTCCGGCTATGCGTCTGGCAAACATTCGGTCTGCATTGACGCGGACCTTGACGGCGAATTTCCGCCGACTCGCCGTGAATTGAGCCGTTCCACGCCCAACCCACTCAGATATTCAACTTTTTCAAAACGTCCGGCACCTGTTCCGGCAAATCTTCCGCGATCAAACCCGGCCCGAACTGGCGCGCGCATTCCACATGTAACCACGCCGCAGTTTCCGCCGCCTGTATCGGCGAAAAACCTCGCGCCAGCAGACCTACGATGAATCCTGCAAGCACATCGCCGGCCCCAGCGGTCGCCAGCCAGGGGGCCGCTCTTTCGTATACGGCCGCGTTGACCACGCATCGTCCGTCTGGCGCAGCGATCACCGTGTCCGGACCCTTGAACAGAACCACGCACCCAGCTCGTTTTGCAGCAGCACGCGTTGCGTCCACCTTGGAATACGCCGGTCCCTTGGTCGGGTGCGCGTTCATCTCCCCGGCAACATCCGGAAACAACCGGGCGAATTCCCCGCCATGCGGGGTGAGTACACATTTGCCGTGCAAATGCGCGAACAGGGTGTCGGGATCCTCGGCAAAGGCTGACAGAGCATCCGCGTCCAACACGGTTGCCCGCCGTGCGGCCAAGGCCATAGGCACAAGTGCCTGCGCCCTCGCCAATCCTAGCGCAGGCCCCAGGCAAAGCGCATTCAGGCGCGTATCCTCCAGTATTTCGGACAAATCATCGGTCCCGTCCACCCGCTGCAACATTAGGGCCGTGATCTGGCTGGCCGCTTCCGTCTGCGCTGACGGCGGCACGCCCAGCGTCACCAGACCCGCCCCAATCCGCAAAGCCCCCCGCGCCGCCAATCGCGCAGCACCTGTTTTGCCCGAGCCTCCGGACAGGATCAAAGCGTGGCCATGCGAATATTTGTGGTCGACCGAAGCTTTCAAAAGCTTCATCCTGTCGGGATGGGCCATGTGAACGATCTGACTGTCCTCCCATGTTTCGAGGCCAATCGACTTGGTTCGTACCGTTCCGCAGGTTACCGGACCATCACCCAGCACATGCCCCAGCTTTCTGCTGTGAAACGTCACCGCCATGTCTGCAACTATCGCATTGCCAAGAATGCGACCACTGTCGGCGCACAAGCCGCTTGGCGCGTCAATTGCGACGACCTTTACGCCTCGATCTCGCAGCAGGGTTCTAGCCGGTGCGTTGGCCAACATGGAAAACACACCGGCAAATGGTCGGGTGAGACCCGTGCCAAAAACCCCGTCGACCACCAGGTCAATTTCATTCGGAAACCGAAGAAAATCATCCTCTAACGGGGCGCGGTCGACGGCGAATACGCGAACTTCGTTCTTTGTTTCCCATCTCTCATAATTCACCCGCGCATCCGGTGGCAGCTTTTCCGGGTTCCCGTAAAGAAACACCTCAACCTCCCACCCCAGCTCCAGCAAAAGCCGCGCCACAACAAACCCGTCACCTCCGTTGTTGCCTGGTCCGCACAGCACCACTGCGCGCAGCGGATCCTCTTCATCTGGCCCCAAATACCCCGGGGAGCGCGAGGGGCTGGCCCCTCGCCTGTCCAACACCGGCCATTCCTCGAAAATCGCGTCAACAACACCCTGCCCGGCCCGCTCCATCAGCTCCAGACCGGTCACCTCACCGGATGTGATGACGGCTTGCTCGATGGTCCGCATCTGTGCCGCTGTCAGCAATTCCATCCTTTCACCCCTCGCTCGATTCTATTTTGATTACTTTTTGTGCATATCGCTCAAAAATTAGCGCCAAGCCGTTTTTCCAAGCGTTCCGACCCCCACGATATCGCAATCACATTGCCGCCCGATCTTAGACGTGATCACTGCCCCTGAGACAACCATTCAAGGTGAACCGGGATGAAAAAGATCGAAGCGATCATCAAGCCGTTCAAACTGGACGAAGTGAAAGAGGCATTGCAGGATGTGGGCGTCCAGGGCCTCAGCGTCATCGAGGTCAAGGGTTTCGGTCGCCAGAAAGGCCATACCGAGCTGTATCGCGGCGCCGAGTATGTCGTCGATTTTCTGCCCAAGGTTAAGGTCGAGGTCGTATTGGACGACGACCAGGTCGACGCCGCCGTCGAGGCCATCGTGTCGGCCGCCAAAACCGACAAGATCGGAGACGGCAAGATTTTCGTGTCCCCCGTCGACCAAGCCATTCGTATCCGGACCGGTGAAACCGGCTCGGACGCACTATAACCCACAAGATTACTGACACATCTATCAGAAGGACCAAGGGAATGAGCGTAGACGCAGTTCTCAATACAATCCGCGAAGAAGACGTCGCCTATGTCGACATCCGGTTTACTGACGTGCGCGGCAAGCTGCAGCACGTGACGGTGGACGTCGATCTGGTCGATGAAGACTTCCTGGAAGAAGGCTTCATGTTTGACGGCTCGTCCATTGCAGGCTGGAAGTCGATCGAAAACTCGGACATGAAACTGATCGCCGACACGACATCGGCTTATATCGACCCGTTCTATGCTGAAAAGACACTGTGTCTGCACTGCTCGATCGTTGAACCCGACACCGGTGAAGCCTATGGCCGCGACCCGCGCGGAACCGCGCAGAAAGCCGAAGCCTACCTGAAGTCCAGCGGTATCGGTGACGTTGCCTACATGGGCCCCGAAGCTGAATTCTTCCTGTTTGATGACGTTCGTTTTTCAAACAGCATCAACAAAGTATCCTTCGAAGTTGATGCAACAGATGCGTCGTGGAACACCGACACCGAATACGAGATGGGCAACATGGGCCACCGTCCGGGCGTCAAGGGCGGCTACTTCCCGGTCAACCCCATCGACGAAGCTCAGGACCTGCGTTCGGAAATGCTGTCGACCATGAAGCGCCTGGGCATGAAGGTCGACAAGCACCACCACGAAGTGGCCTCGTGCCAGCACGAGCTAGGCCTGATCTTCGACAGCCTGACCAAGCAGGCCGACGAGTTGCAGAAGTACAAGTACGTCATCCACAACGTCGCGCACGCCTACGGCAAATCGGCCACGTTCATGCCGAAGCCGATCGCAGGTGACAACGGCACCGGCATGCATGTGAACATGTCGATCTGGAAAGATGGCAAGCCGCTGTTCGCTGGCGACAAATACGCCGACCTGTCGGACGAGGCGCTGTACTTCATCGGCGGCATCCTGAAACACGCCAAGACCCTGAACGCCTTCACCAACCCGTCGACCAACAGCTACAAGCGCTTGATCCCCGGGTTTGAAGCCCCTGTTCTGCGCGCCTATTCGGCACGCAACCGTTCAGGTTGTGTGCGTATTCCATGGACCGAAAGCCCCAAGGCCAAACGTGTCGAAGCGCGCTTCCCCGATCCGGCAGCCAACCCCTATCTGGCGTTTGCCGCCCTGCTTATGGCCGGCCTGGACGGCATCAAGAACAAGATCAATCCCGGCGAGGCGATGGACAAGAACCTGTACGACTTGCCCGCCGAGGAACTGGCTGACATCCCGACCGTCTGCGGCAGCTTGCGCGAGGCTCTGGAAGCTCTGGCATCCGATCACGACTTCCTGCTTCAGGGCGATGTGTTCACCAAAGACCAGATCGACGGCTACATCGCACTGAAGATGGAAGAGGTGGAAACCTACGAGCACACGCCGCACCCGGTGGAGTACGGTATGTACTACAGCTGCTAAGCTGAGTACTGGAACGAATTGTCAGGGCGCCCGTTTGGGCGCCCTTGTCATTTCCGCCCACAAGATTTGACGAACCGCCTTTGTTCCAACAGACTGGTGAGAAAACTCCCGATCGGAGACAACAGCATGCCTCGCGATACTTCACCTTTCTCGAAATTCTCAAACCTTGTGACATCCGAACAGGAACTGAGACGGATCTCTGGCCATCCGCTGCCACAGATCGTTGCCAAGGAGTTGTCCTCACTCGATCAGATGTGCCGCGATTTCATCGCGATCTCACCGTTTTGCCTGATCGCATCGGCCAACCCGGACGGGCACCTTGATGTTTCCCCCCGTGGCGACCCGCCCGGCTTTGTTCAGGTGCTGTCCGATACGCTGATCGCGATCCCCGATCGACCGGGCAACAAACGCGTGGATACGTTCCACAATGTTCTGAAGGACCCGCGCGTCAGTGTAATCTTCCTTGTTCCAGGCAAGATGGAGACGCTCCGCATTCGCGGCACAGCCCGCATCTGTACCGCCCCCCAGTTGCTGGATAGTATGGCCGTTGACGAACACCCACCCAAACTTGCCCTGCTCATTCATGTCGAGACTGCATTCGCACACTGTCCGAAATGTGTGATCCGCTCGCACCTGTGGCAGCCCGAAGACTGGCCGGACTCGACCAACCTGCCAAACATGAATGCAATGATGGTGAAACACGCCCACATCAAGGCCACCCCTGAGGAATGGTTCGAAACGTTAAGGAAAAAGGGCGAGTTGGACCTTTACTAACCGCTTTGCCCGAGACGCAGCCCACGCTAGGCTAACCGCAGATTTTAATTTCATCGGATTGCGCCCATGTTTCGCCTAGCCACCATTCTTGCCCTTTCCCTGACCTCTCCGGTTCTGGCCGCACCCTGCGGGAACACCAGCGCAGGGTTCGAGGCTTGGAAGGCAGATTTTGCCAAACAGGCACGCAAGGCGGGGGTAAAAAAGAAGGGGCTGCAAGCGCTGTCTCAGACACAGTATGCTTCGCGGACGATTGCTGCGGATCGCAATCAGAAGAGCTTTAAATACTCGCTGGACAAATTCATGCGAGTTCGGGGGGCCGATACAATTGTCGCACAGGGCCGCAAACGCAAAGCCGCCAATCCGAACTACTATGCAGCCTTTGAGCGGCAATACGGTGTACCTGCCGGCGTTCTGATCGCCATTCACGGCATGGAAACCGGCTTTGGCAATTTCATGGGCGACAGTCAGGTTGTTTCCGCAATCACAACACTGGCCTATGATTGTCGCCGATCCGAGTTCTTCATTCCCCACGCAATTGGGGCACTGAAACTGGTCGACATGGGCAGCATTACGATGGCGACAAAAGGGGCAAAACATGGCGAGCTGGGCCACACACAATTCCTGCCAGGCAACGCCCTGACCTATGGTGTCGATGCCACCGGGGACCGGCGCGTGGATTTCTACAACATGACGGATGCACTGGCCTCAACCGCTAATTTTCTTCGAAAGAAAGGGTGGAAGCCAGGGCGCGGCTATCAACCCGGAGAACCAAATTATCGCGTCTTGCAGCAGTGGAATGCAGCCTCTGTCTATCAGCAATCCATCGCAATCATGGGCGCCCGAATCGACAAATAGCCCCGCCGCACCGGCAACACGTGCTGCGCCCGATTTCGCCACATTTCCGCCACAGTGACAAACAAAAGCCTTTAGTTGCTTGGTTTCCAAAGCGTAACCAATCGCCGGGAAATTTCACTTTTTTGCATTTTTCGCCCAATTCTCTCCAAGAAGAGGTGCTAGCCTCTAGCTAACAGAACGTAATAAAGGACGGGGCAGTGGCTCGGAAGCACAGCTACCATGGCGGCCTGCAATTTGACGGCGACGCAACCGGCGCGATAGAGCGCTTTGGATCTATCGTTGCCACGACGCTGGAAGACTACGGTCATCTGGTCGAACGCAAGACCCTGCTCAGCGCAACCGAGGCCAGCATCGTCTCGAGCCAGTATCTTGTACGTATGACTCTGGATACCGGCGCCTCCGAACAGCAAGACCGTTACGAGCGCATGGATCGCGCCGCGGGGTTGAAAACCATGGCAAGGCCCCGCGTGTCGCATCCGCAAAACAGATTGGTACTAACGATCACGCCAGTCTCGCCACTTTTGGATGACGCCGAGATATCCGAACTGATGCTGGTGGTTACACTGTATCGTATGGTCGATATCTGTTCGACCCGGCGGGTCGAATGGTTATCACCGCACACGGTTCTTACCGTTGAGCATTTCATGAGCGCCTTTGACACGCTGACACCAAGCAGGGCAACGCGGGACCGCAAGCAAATCTTTCAGTCACTGACCGGACAGTTCGCCGGGGTGAAACAGACGGAACAGGATGACGCGATCAGCGCCCCTCTTGCTCCTGCCGCGCGTCCGATTCAACTGACGGATGAACAATTGCTCAGCATCGCTTTTCGAAGCGACGAAGCCGACCTGCCAGGCCAGAATGAACCCGGCGCTGCCATCACCGAGGAAGATGACAGGCCAAGCGACATCCTCCGTCTCAGCAGCTGGTGCATGACCGGAGTATTGGCCAGCGTTTCGGCACCGATTGCCGTATCGATGGCCGCAGTCAACCTGATCCGGGGCGAGGATTTCCGCCTCAACACACAGGTGCTTGTGTTCACTTTCGCCATTTTCTCGCTGAACGCTAGTAACGCGTTAGCAGATGTAGCTGGCGCCTTGGGCATGTAAAAGAATTACCGAAGACCCTCCTAGGAGGCCCCGCCATCAGGCGGGGTTTTCCGTTTCCGGGATCGCGTTTGCGGCCAGAACGTATGTGTGGATGGAAAACACGATCGCGTTGGTTTTCGGCAAACGCAATAACGTCTGCCGCTCGCTTCGCAGATAAGACGCCTGACGCCGGTCCCGTATTTCGCGCGGCTCACTGGCACTGCGAGGCTGGAAAAGCTCCGGGTCTTCGTACCACAGGGCATTGAAGCGCCAAAGCGGGCGGCCGGGTTGAATACCGTCAAATAGCCTCTGCACCCGCTTCGCGAGATTGGCATCATAACTTTCCACGGGCACGTGGATATCAATCAGCGGTCGCATGAATTTCTCAGACAAACGCCAACTGGCGGGAAAACACAGTATGGCACCCGTTAGTACATGTTCATCTGCCCGTTTCTGCAGGATGCAAAAATCCTCCTGTACCAGCCTGCACAGCGTATCAAGCGGACGATCCCGGTCGATCGCGACTGATACACCGTCCGGTCGTACGACCTCTGCACCGGCCGTGGGGTAGATCTGCATCAGCACCAGATCCAGTAATTCCACGGCAGCAGGCTTGGCCTGAGGATCGAGCGCGAGAACGTCGTCACGCCGCTCAGCCAACACTTCCTCGCGGCGCTGCATCTGGTCGGCAAAGGCCTCATCCTGATGCAGCCAGCTTTCCATGGTTGCAGGTTGAATACCCGGCAAAGCGCGTGGGTTGCCGACATCATATGGGATTTTGTTTTGTAGAATACGCTTCATACCAGTGGCTTAGCACGCGCAGCTTTTCTTGTCGGTCGAAAACGACAACCTCGCCGTCGCATTTTTCTCAGACGATTGTTTCCGGCAGATGAATTGTAGTTGGAACAAGCAATGAGGCCAGCCATGAACCAGCACTACCGAGACACGCGCAAGATTGACCCCAGCCAAGGCGCGACGTTGGGCGATGGTACGCCAAACGAAAATGACAGGATCGAGATTGGGCCGACGCAGCTTGCGTTTGACGAATGGGCTGCAGCGGGGCTGGAGCTTCCCAATCTGGCACGGATGCGGGAACACCGCTGGAAGCGGCTGACGCAGGCCATCGTGGACCGCGGCTTTGGTGGCTTGCTGATTTTTGACCCGCTGAATATCCGCTATGTCACCGACAGCACGAACATGCAGCTGTGGAACACCCACAATCCGTTTCGGGCGGTCCTGCTGTGTGCGGATGGCTATATGGTGATCTGGGATTACAAGAACTCACCCTTCCTCAGCACCTTCAACCCACTTGTACGCGAGCAGCGCTCTGGCGCTGACCTGTTTTACTTTGACCGGGGCGACAAGGTTGACGTGGCCGCGGATGTATTCTCGAACGAGGTACGCGTGCTGGTCGAAGAACACAGCGGCGGCAACAAGCGTCTGGCTGTCGACAAAATCATGCTGCACGGATTGCGCGCGCTTGAGGCGCAGGGGTTCGACATAATGGAAGGCGAAGAGCTGACCGAAAAGACCCGCGCCGTCAAAGGGCCCGACGAAATCCTCGCCATGCGCTGCGCCAGTCATGCCTGCGAAACTGCCGTTGCTGAAATGGAAAATTTTGCCCGTGCCAATGTTGGCGATGGCAAGACCTCAGAAGATGATATCTGGGCTGTTCTTCACGCCGAAAACATCAAGCGTGGTGGAGAGTGGATCGAAACCCGCCTGCTGGCTTCGGGTCAGCGGACCAACCCTTGGTTTCAGGAATGCGGCCCACGGATCACCCAGCAGAACGAGATCATCTCGTTCGACACCGACCTTATTGGATCTTACGGGATTTGCGTCGACATTTCCCGCAGTTGGTGGATTGGCGATCAGAAGCCGCGCGAAGACATGATCTACGCCATGCAACACGCACATGAACACATCATGACCAATATGGAAATGCTCAAACCCGGCGTGATGATCCCTGAACTGACTGCAAATTCCCACAGGCTGGACGAAAAGTTTCAGGCGCAGAAATATGGCTGCCTGATGCACGGCGTCGGCCTTTGCGATGAATGGCCGCTGGTTGCTTATCCGGACAAGGCGGTTGAGGGGGCTTACGATTATCCGCTGGAACCTGGAATGGTCTTGTGTGTCGAGGCCTGCGTGGGCGAAGTCGGCGGCGATTTCAGTATCAAGTTGGAGGACCAGGTTCTCATAACCGAAGACGGATATGAAAACCTGACGAAATACCCCTTCGATGCCCGATTGATGGGACTCGATTGAGGCCAAAGCCTCATTCTGACCAATGCGACCGGCGAACGTTGCCGTGCCAGTCTTCGACAGTTGGACTTACCTGATCCTGAGGCCCGCTGAAGACAACGGGCCGGGACTGCCCGACGGCGAAGCCCAAAAGGCCAGCCAGAACAATCGCCAGAACTGTAACTGGAAGTATCTTGGGAAGGTGTGCGGCGGCGTCTGCATGTGTCATCTGTGTCTCCTTTATCAATTGCTGTGGTGAGTAGATGGGCCTGGCAATGCCATAAGTGAAACCAATGTTTGTTGAATAAAACATCACAATTTTTGATGTCCATCCAACCTACCCCAGAGTTACGACCGCTTCTGCCACTCACCTCAGGCATCTGTCAGATCGCAAAGCGCTCGCTTCGTTCTCACCTTCACGTGACGCGTTTGACATAAGGGTTGTGACCCGGCGGCCTTGAACACAGTATTGGGGATGTTTCCCGGAACCGCTCAAGGAGCCGACATGCCCACGGAACGCATCACTTTTGCCGGACATGACGGCAGCCAATTGGCCGCGCGGCTGGATTTGCCGGATGGTCCGGTCCTTGCGACGGCCCTGTTTGCCCATTGCTTCACCTGCTCCAAGGACATACCTGCGGCCCGGCGCATTTCGGCCCGTCTGGCGGCCATGGGAATTGCAGTGCTTCGGTTCGACTTTACCGGCCTGGGTCACTCCGAAGGAGAGTTCGCCAACACCACCTTCACTTCGAATGTCGAGGATCTGATCTCGGCCGCGCAATATCTGGCCGGACGAAACATGGCCCCTGCCCTGTTGATCGGTCACTCGCTTGGCGGCGCAGCGGTTTTGCGGGCGCGTGCCGGAATTCCGACGGTTAAGGCCGTGGTCACCTTGGGCGCACCGGCCGATCCCTCTCATGTGTCCCATCATTTTGAGGATGCCCTGCCCCAGATCGAACAGGACGGCAGCGCCGAGGTTACCTTGGGCGGACGCCCGTTTCGAATTGGCAAAGCGTTTGTGGACGACATTGCGGGATCGGCCCTGTCTGCCTCGATCGCTGATCTCAAGGCCGCTCTGCTGATCCTGCACGCCCCACGGGACGAAACGGTCAGTATCGACAACGCAAGCACCATCTTTCTGGCGGCAAAGCACCCAAAAAGCTTCGTCACCCTCGACGATGCCGATCACCTGATCACGCGGGCCTCTGACGCTGAATATGCCGCGGATGTCATCTCGGCTTGGGTCTCGCGCTATCTGAAACTTTGCCCACCTGCGCCACCTCCTGGTGCACCGGAAGGTGTCGTTCGCGTGACAGAGGCGGATCTGAATGGCTTTATGCAGGATATTCAGGCAGGTCCGCACCATCATGCAGTTGCAGATGAACCGGTGTCTTATGGCGGCACGGATAAGGGCATGTCGCCCTATGGCTTTGTCTCATCCGGTCTCGGCGCCTGTACGTCCATGACGATAAGAATGTATGCGCGACGCAAACACTGGCCACTGACCAGTGTCAGCGTCGATGTTTGCCATGACAAAGTTCATGCTCAGGATGCCGGTTTGGCAAATGAGGGCAAAGTGGATCAGTTCCGCCGCAAGATCCGCCTGAGTGGCCCGCTTGATCAGGAACAAAAACAGCGCTTGTTAGAGATCGCAGACAAATGTCCGGTTCACCGGACACTCGAAGGCTCGGCACATATAACAACCGAACTTCTTCCTTGAATGGAAGGCCGCCAGATTGGCGGCCCTCATGCCATCAGCGGCGTGGCGATGGCCGATGTATCGGCGGACGCGCGGCAGGTGGCCGTGCCGTTGGGGGCCTTGGCCGCACAGGCGGTTTGGCAACCGGTGGTTTCGGACGATCCGGGCGCGTTGGTCGATCTGGACGATTTGGCCGGTCCGGTGGATTGATATCCACATTGATGTCACGGCGGTAGTAATCGTTCCACAGCATCGAGTCATAGAACGGGTCATACCCGTATCCGACGCCAACTGTTACACCGTCACAGGCCGACAGCGACAAAGTCGCAGCCCCCAGCCCCAATGCGAGGGAAATCCGTTTGATCAGTCTAAAGCTCATCTTACCCCCCCTCACTGAAGCGACTGGAACGACGCGAATACGGCATTCAGATCGTCAGCATAATCCGGGTTTGCCCCATCTCGCAAAATAGCAACGGCTATGGCGACGCGGTTGCGCGGCAAGTCAATGATGGTGGCCGTAAAGCTCACTCCCTTGCCATCCCTGCGCCCGGTCCCGCGATAGACCCGGGCGGGCAACCCGCCGATGCGGGTGTCGCTGGTGCTGGTGATGGTCGGGTCTTTAACCAGAAACTTGTCGATATCCTGCAAGTACCGGACACCATCCTGGATGGTTGCAACTCCGGCAGGCGAAACAAAGCCCATCCAGACCATATCGTCCGTTACGGGACGCAGCCCCATAACCCGTGCCACCGCACGCGGATCATCCAACCCGGTGTCTTCGATCTCTCGCGGGCCGCCTGTGCGCAGCACCCAGAAATCGGGCACGTCGAACCGAAACAGCGCGCGACCATCATCGGTATATGTCACCGGAGTGTCGGCCAATGCTGATCCTGCCCCACCCAGCCAGACAGCGGCGCAAGCGGCAAGAATTGGAGATGATAAAAAACGCATATCTCAATAACCTGATAATTTCTTCGCCTTCAGCTTGACCCCTGAAAGAGCGACTTGTCCAGCACTGCGTTGCAAAGACCCAAGAAAACCACGTTCTGGTATTGCCGTTCCCCACACATGTTGTCTGACTTTTGCAAGCATCGCACCCCAACTTGCAGACAAACGCATGATATCTATTTCGCATAGACCCCGACGGTCTGGCCGCCCGCATCATCAACGAAACGGATCGCTTCCCCATTTCGCCAGACGTCGTAGCAAGCCCACAAATCGGCAGGTGGCCATGTCGAGCCGTATTGATCCCCTCTCACCGCCCAGCGCCCGACACTGGGCCCGCCCGAGAAATACTGCGTGGTCATGCTGGCTTCAAAAACCTGCCAAACACCCGCGCCGTATTCCAGCTTCTTGCCCGCCAAGGTCGTCAGGATTTCCTCTCCGGACAGTTTCTGGAAGTCTCCGGCGACCAAAACACCCGGCCAAAGGGAGAAAAACAGGGCAAACCGTCTCATACCTGCTCTCACATCTTGTTCCCTTGCGCACAGGCGGCTAAACCCCGCGCCAACGCCTCATCCCAATCACATAAAGGTGCTGCCGCCAATGATTCCCCGTTATTCCCGCCCTGACATGGTTGCCATCTGGTCGCCCGAAACCAAGTTTCGCATCTGGTTCGAAATCGAGGCCCACGCCTGCGATGCCATGGCCGATCTGGGCGTGATCCCGCGTGAGAATGCAGAAGCCGTTTGGAAGGCCAAGGATGTGGAATTCGACGTCGCCCGCATCGACGAGATCGAAGCCGTCACCAAACATGACGTCATAGCCTTCCTGACCCATCTCGCTGAACATGTTGGCAGTGAAGAGGCCCGGTTTGTGCACCAGGGCATGACCAGCTCGGACGTGCTGGACACGTGCTTCAACGTCCAGCTGACGCGCGCGGCCGACCTCCTGATCGCCGATCTTGAAGGGCTTCTGGCAGCGCTCAAGCGCCGCGCGATTGAACACAAGGACACGGTACGCATCGGTCGCAGCCACGGTATCCACGCAGAGCCCACAACAATGGGCCTGACCTTTGCCCGGTTCTATGCCGAGATGGACCGCAACCTGTCCCGCATGCGCGATGCCCGTTCGGAAATCGCAACCGGCGCGATCAGCGGCGCCGTCGGCACCTTCGCCAATATCGATCCCGCAGTCGAGGAACATGTCTGTGACAAACTGGGTCTTGTGCCCGAACCGATCAGCACCCAGGTGATTCCGCGCGACCGGCACGCGGCCTTCTTTGCGACGCTTGGCGTCATCGCCAGCAGTATCGAAAACATCGCTATCGAAATCCGCCACATGCAGCGGACCGAGGTATTGGAGGGCGCAGAATTCTTCTCGATGGGGCAAAAAGGCTCCTCGGCCATGCCGCACAAGAAAAACCCCGTGCTAACCGAGAATCTGACCGGGCTGGCGCGCATGGTGCGCGCAGCTGTGATCCCGGCAATGGAGAATGTGGCCCTCTGGCACGAACGCGATATCTCGCACTCGTCGGTCGAACGCATGATCGGGCCGGATGCCACGATCACTCTGGATTTTGCGCTGGCCCGCCTGACTGGCGTGATCGACAAGATGCTGATCTTCCCCGAAAACATGCTGGAAAACATGAACAAATTCCCCGGCCTTGTCATGAGCCAGCGGGTTCTGCTGGCCTTGACCCAAGCAGGGGTCAGCCGTGAGGATGCCTATGCCATGGTCCAGCGCAACGCGCTGAAGGTTTGGGAACACCGCACCGATTTCAAAGAGGAACTGCTGGCGGACGCCGATGTGACTGCCGCGCTCAGCCCCGAAGAAATCGAAGAGAAATTCGACCTCGGCTATCACACCAAGCACGTGGATACGATCTTCGCCCGGGTATTCGGCGAATAAGGTACGTGTCGACGCCCCCTTCGCACGGCCCGGTCTGCAATGCGCAGGCCGGGCCTTGTTTTTGCCAGACCGCCCGAAATCGGCTATTCTGTGGACGATCTTTTGGGGAGAGGCACCATGATCCGTACCGTTCTTTGCTCACTTGCACTTATTTGCGTGGCATCTGCCGGCCTTGCATGCAGCGCGCATTCCAAACAGACGCAATCCTGCGCACCGGGCACAACTTGGGACACTGAAACGCAAAGCTGCACGAAATCGGTCAACAGCTGACGAATTTCTGTCCGACTTGTGAATAAAAGCAACCGTTCAACTGTTAGCTTTTTTGTAGATCGCACTATGATTTTGAGAGCAGCCCCGAGAACGGAGTAGGATTATGCGCCTTTTGTTAGCTTCAGCCCTTGCTTTGCAAGCCTTCACCTTTGCCCCTGTGGTCCATGCCGCAGGCGGCGACAGCAGCAGCCCGCCGAAACCGACGAATACGACCAAGAAGTGTTTGTTCGGTCGGGTCTACGACGAATCCAGAGGTCGGTGCGTCAAACCCAACAAAACCAATCTATCGGATGATCAGCTATACGATGCCGTCCGCGAATTGGCCTATGACGGGCAGTATGGGCACGCTCAGGATATCCTGCGGATCATGGATCAGGACAATGACCGCGTGCTGACCTATTGGGGCTTTACCTACCGCAAGATGGGCGAGTTGGAGCTGGCGAACGTCTTTTATCAGAATGCCATCAATGCCAATCCCGACAATCTTCTGGCGCGCAGCTACATGGCGCAAGGCTTTGTAGCCGAAGGCAAAACCGATCTGGCAATCGAGCAATGGCGTGAGATCAAAGCCCGTGGCGGCGAAGGAACGTGGGCCGAAGCGTCCCTGCGCGACGCCATCCGGACAGGGTTGACCTACAACTACTGAGCTTCAGGAATATTTAACCCGACTCTCTCTAATCTGCCCGTGGTTCGGAATTTTTGGCACTACGGGCAGATGCAGGACACAAACGCATTGATACAAATGGCAAATGGGGGGTCAGCCCCTCTTGCTGCGGGAGATGACGGTGCGCCGCAAATTGTTCCGCGAACACTGACCGGCCGGCAAAAAGCGGCCGTTGTCGTGCGCCTTCTGTTGAACGAAGGCGCCGATATTCCGCTTGAGGAATTGCCCGACGACCTGCAAGAGACGTTGACCCATCAGCTTGGGCAAATGGGCCTTGTGGATCGCGCAACTCTGGGCGCAGTGACCCAGGAATTCAGCGATGCTCTGGACAACATCGGGCTGGCATTTCCACATGGGCTTGCAGGTGCATTGGACGCGGTGAACGGAAAGATCGCACCATCGACTGCCGCGCGCCTGCGCAAGCTCGCCGGGGTGCGCCAGATCGGCGATCCATGGCAACGCTTGCGTGACGTACCCATTGAGGATCTGGCGGCCATGGCTCAGGCGGAAAGCACCGAAGTGGCGGCTGTCATGCTTTCAAAAATGGATACCGCACAGGCGGCACAGATGCTGGGCCGCATGCCGGGCCCGGTTGCGCGACGAATTACCTATGCCATCTCGAAAACAACAAATGTAACCCCGGAAGCGGTTGAGCGCATTGGCTGGTCGCTGGCCGCGCAACTGGATCAGCAGCCTGCTCAGGCTTTCGACAATGGTCCCGGCGCGAGGGTCGGCGCGATCCTGAATCAGTCGCCGGCCGCTACACGAGACGACTTGTTGAACGCACTTGACGAGGACGACGCCGATTTTGCGGATTTGGTGCGCCAGTCGATCTTCACCTTTGCCCATATCTCAAGCCGCATTGCTGCCCGCGAGGTTCCCGCCATCCTGCGCGAAGTGGAACAGCCGGCTCTTGTCACGGCGCTGGCGGGTGCCGCCGCTGATGATGACAAGGCTTCTGTTGAATTCATTCTGTCAAACATTTCGTCCCGCATGGCCGACAATCTGCGCGAGGAAATGGCCGAACGTGGTCGTGTCAAGCAAACAGAGGCCGAAGACGCCATGACACAGGTCGTTGCCGCCATTCGCACTCTGGTCGACGCCGGTTCAATTACTCTGATCGAAAAAGATGATGAGGAAGATACGGCCTGATATGTGAAACCAGGAGTTTTGCGCTGTCCGATCACCTGATGCAGGTTCAGGCATTCTGCCCGCCTGGGCGCTTGAGCTTGCAGGCATCGGGCTGTATGTCTGTCTCAGCAATTCGCAACACGCGGTGAGACACCTCCATGCCCGTTGAAAAGTCGGAGCTCAGCCGGTTTGAGCTTGGGAAATACTATGTCGCCAATCTGTTTCTACAGGGGGTCATCGGCGTTATGCGCATGATTCCCTACGAACGGCGTATAGCAACAATGGGCGCCATCGTGCGGTTTCTGGCACCTGTTGTCGGGTTTCGCAAACGTGTCCGTCGAAATCTGAAACTGACGTGCCCAGACTTGCCTGAAGCCGAAGTCAGGCAGATTTGCCGCGATGTGCCGGACAATGCCGGTCGTGCGATCATGGAGCATTTTTCTCCGGAAGACTTTATCGAACGTCAGAGCAAGGCCAAGATTTCAGGACCAGGTATCGCAGCGTTTGACGCGGCTATTGCCGAGGGTCGTCCGGTCATGATGATTACGGCCCATTTCGGTCACTACCTTGCCGCGCGTATCGCCCTGCAAACCTACAGCGGTCAGCCCATCGGCTGCCTGTATCGGAGGATGGCCAACCCGTATTTCAACGACGCTTATGTCGAAGCCTTCTACAAGACAGGCGCCCCGATGTTCGAACAGGGACGGCGCGGAATGGTCGAAATGGTGCGCTCGCTGAAAAAGGGCGGGATCATTGCCATTGTATCCGATCTTCACGCAATGGGCGGTGAAGAGCTGACGTTTTTTGGCAAACCCGCCGTGACATCCGTGCTGAACGCCGAATTGGCGATAAAATACAAAGCTGAGCTGATTCCGTGTTACGCGGTACGGCAGCCCAACGGCATCGATTTTGAGATCGTTCTGCATGAACCGGTGCCACATACGGACCCGAAAACGATGACCCAATTCACCAACGACGATCTGGAAAAGATGGTACGGCGGCATATGGGGCAATGGTTCTGGATTCACCGACGCTGGAAGCATTGGAATGGATTGGGAATCAAGCCTGAAGAGATGCCCTGATCATTTGACTCGGGTCGCGGCAACAATCGGCCCATGACCTGTCCTTTGCACCAGAATGACAGCCGGCAAATCTGAACCAAGCTGAACCGCGAATGTTTGCGGTGCAGTTCCATCCCATTGCCCTGCAATCTGCCAGGCCTCAACGACATTGGCATAGTCTAACTCGTGCCCGGCCAGTTCTCCACGACGGATCGATGCGTGCCGCATAGGTGAGTATTGAACGACATGCACGTCGTAGGTTTCTTCTTTCGGCAACTCAACTGGAGTGACATCCACTGTCACCACATCGGCTGAGCGAATGGCAGTCACCGACGCTTCGGGTGCTGCTTTCAGATGCGCTTCGATCAATTGATCAAGTTCCCGGGCTTGCGCCCCGACAATATCGTGCTGCCCGTTGATCACCATCTGCGGTGTGTAGATCATCGATCGCCCCCCCTCGCGGGCATAAGCCCGCTGCCGGAGCGTATGATCAGGGTCTGCATATTCGTCCTTCCAGCCAATATAGTCCCAGTAGTCGACATGCAAAGCCAGCCCTATGACGTCGTCCCGCTTGGCCAGATCATGCATGATCCGATCCGCCGGCGGGCAGGATGAACACCCCTGAGACGTGAACAGTTCGACCACCACCGGGTCTTCCTCGGCCGCGACCTGTGCCGCCACAAAACAGGAAAACACGGTGGTCAATGCAATGGATCTGAACATGAGAACTCTCGGGTTGAGCGGTTGGGTCTCAGGGATAGCTGCTTTGACGCTCAACGGCCAATCAAGGTTTCTTGAGACATTGACACACGCCCTCAAGGAAAAAAGTGTACAATAGTATACAAATTTACCTCTCAACGCCTGTTCGACCTTGAACACGGGGCCTTGGTGATGCAGATAACACTCAGCAAATCCTAAAATCCAAGTCATTTGAGAGGGAGGCCACAGATGCCCATCAAAGTCGGACAGGATACCGCCAATACGCGCCGCAGTCTGAGCGTGAATGGTAAATCCATTTCCTATTATTCCATCCCCGCCGCGCAAGAGGCGGGCCTGGGCGATTTCTCCAAACTGCCTGCCGCACTCAAAGTAGTGCTGGAAAACATGTTGCGGTTCGAGGATGACGGGTTCTCGGTCTCGGTCGATGACATCAAAGCCTTTGCCGAATGGGGTGCCAAAGGCGGGAAGAACCCGCGCGAGATCGCCTATCGTCCGGCCCGTGTACTGATGCAGGATTTCACCGGCGTTCCGGCCGTTGTGGATCTGGCCGCGATGCGGGACGGCATCAAGGCGCTGGGCGGCGACGCGCAAAAGATCAACCCGCTGAACCCGGTCGATCTGGTCATCGACCACTCGGTCATGATCGACGAATTCGGCAACCCGCGTGCGTTCCAGATGAATGTGGACCGCGAATACGAACGCAACATGGAACGGTACCAGTTCCTGAAATGGGGTCAGGGCGCGTTCAACAACTTCCGTGTAGTTCCCCCCGGCACCGGTATCTGCCACCAGGTGAACCTTGAATATCTGGCACAGACCGTTTGGACCGATACTGACCAGAACGGCGACGAAGTCGCCTATCCTGACACTCTGGTTGGCACTGACAGCCATACCACCATGGTTAACGGCATGGCCGTTCTGGGCTGGGGTGTTGGCGGGATCGAGGCCGAGGCCGCAATGCTGGGTCAGCCAATCTCGATGCTGATCCCCGAAGTCGTGGGCTTTGAACTGACCGGCGATCTGGTCGAAGGCACCACCGGCACCGACCTGGTTCTGAAAGTCGTGGAAATGTTGCGCGAAAAAGGCGTTGTCGGCAAGTTTGTTGAATTCTTCGGCGAAGGTCTGGATCGTCTACCGCTGGCCGACCGCGCGACCATCGCCAATATGGCACCGGAATACGGTGCAACATGTGGCTTTTTCCCAATCGACGGCGAAACGCTGCGCTACATGCGCAACACAGGGCGCGACGAAGATCGTGTCGCTCTGGTTGAAGCCTACGCCAAGGAAAACGGTTTCTGGCGTGACGAGAACTACGCGCCGATCTACACCGACACCCTGTCCCTGGATATGGGCACTATTGTTCCGGCGATCTCGGGGCCCAAACGCCCGCAGGATTATGTCGCGCTGACCGACGCCAAAGCTGCTTTCACCAGGGAAATGGCCGAGACCTTCAAGCGCCCGATGGGCAAACAGATTGAGGTCAAAGGCGAAAACTATGGCATGGAATCGGGTAAGGTCGTGATCGCCTCGATCACCTCCTGCACCAACACCTCGAACCCTTATGTGATGATCGGAGCGGGCCTTGTGGCGCGCAAGGCAGCCGCGCTGGGTCTGGATCGTAAACCTTGGGTCAAAACCTCGCTGGCACCAGGTTCGCAGGTTGTGTCCGCTTACCTGGAGGCCGCAGGCCTGCAGGAGGATCTGGACAAGATCGGCTTCAACCTCGTGGGATATGGCTGCACCACGTGTATCGGCAACTCGGGGCCAATCCAAAAAGAAATCTCGGAGGCAATTGCGGAGGGCGATCTTGTTGCCACCTCGGTCTTGTCGGGCAACCGCAACTTCGAAGGTCGGATCTCGCCCGATGTGCGGGCCAACTATCTGGCTTCGCCGCCTCTGGTCGTCGTGTACGCGCTGGCGGGCACCATGGATATTGACCTGACATCCGAGCCGATCGGTCAGGACAAGGACGGCAATGACGTCTATATGAAAGACCTCTGGCCTACCCAACACGAGGTCGCGGAATTGGTCGAACGGACCGTCACGCGCGAAGCGTTCCAGTCGAAATACGCCGACGTTTTCAAAGGGGACGAAAAATGGCAATCGGTTGAAACCACTGATGCAGAAACCTATGACTGGCCACCGACATCGACCTATATCCAGAACCCGCCCTATTTCCAGGGCATGGGCCCCGAACCAGGCACGATTTCCAACATCGAAGGCGCCAAGGTTCTGGCCATTCTAGGTGACATGGTCACGACCGACCACATCTCACCTGCTGGGTCATTCGCGACGACTTCGCCCGCAGGCCAGTACCTGATCGAACGTCAGGTTCAGCCGCGTGAATTCAATTCATATGGTTCACGCCGCGGCAACCACGAGGTGATGATGCGCGGCACATTCGCCAACATTCGCATCAAGAACGAGATGCTGGACGGCGTCGAAGGCGGTTACACCAAGGGTCCGGACGGCGAACAGACGTCAATCTACGACGCCTCGATGGCCTATCAAGCGAATGGCACCCCGTTGGTGGTATTCGGTGGCGAGCAATATGGGGCGGGCTCAAGCCGCGACTGGGCGGCCAAGGGCACGGCGCTGCTGGGCGTGAAGGCCGTAATCGCCGAGAGCTTTGAGCGTATCCACCGTTCGAACCTTGTTGGTATGGGTGTCATTCCGTTCGAGTTCACAGGAGGCGACAACCGCAAAACCCTTGGGCTGAAGGGGGATGAAATCGTTTCGATACACGGGCTGGATACAATCGAGCCGCTACAGGAAGTCCCCTGCACCATCGTTTATGGCGATGGAACCGAAAAGACCATCACCCTGAAATGCCGTATCGATACCGCGCCCGAGATTGAATACATCGAAAACGGTGGCGTATTGCATTACGTCCTGCGCAATCTTGCAAAGGCATCATAACCGATAGCAAAGCATGCAATTCAAACCCCCGGCCATCTGCCGGGGGTTTTTTGTATTCTGGTCATTTATTCGAAAACCTGAAACTGTTAGGCAAGGTCATAAACGGAAACCAATCGCTATGAAGAAACCCAACGCCCTGCTGGTGTGTTCGCTCAGCGTAATTGCAGTGATCGGGATATGGGGCGTCGTGGACATTCAAAGTCTGGTGACCTGGGCCAGTGGCATTGTCCAACAGACCTTCCACAGCCGCGGCTGGTTCGTGATGCTCGCCGCTTCGGGCATGTTGATCGGATGTCTGTTTCTGGCCTTTTCACCCTATGGCAATATTCGCCTTGGCCGGGATGACGAGGAACCAGAGTTTTCCACGGCTACATGGATTTCGATGTTGTTTTCTGCGGGCATGGGCGTCGGCCTGCTGTTTTGGGCAGTGGCGGAACCGTTGACCCATTTCAACTTTATCAACGGTATGGCACCGGATTTCATCGCGGCGCAACAAGCCATGCTGGCGACGAACTTTCACTGGGGCTTACACGCTTGGGCCATATACGGATCAACCGCGCTTTCCATCGCCTTTTTCAGTTTTCGGCGCGGCACCGGGATGATGGTCAGCGCGCCGATCAAAAGCCTGTTTCCCGGCGAACGCTGGGCTGAACGTGTCGGATGGCTTTCGGATTTCATGGCGATCATCGCCATTGCCATTGGTGTCGGCGGTTCCATGGCCATGGGCGTATTTCAGGTGGCAGACGGCATCGCCGTTCTGGGCGGTCGTGAAACCGTCGGTGCCCTTCTGATTGGCGCCGTGTTTCTGGCAATGGTCGCGGCCTATATCCCGGCACTCCTAATCGACCTGGGTCAGGGTATGGCGCGCTTGTCCAATGCCGCCATGCTGATCGCAATCGGCCTTGTTGCCTACACGGTGGTGCTTGGCCCCACTGAATACCTTCTGAATACTATCGTTCAGGGGTTCGGGGACTATGTCACCAATGTCATTCCCAGGGGCTTTCAAACCTTTACGTTCTTCGGCGATGACGTCACCAGATGGTTCAGCGACTGGACACTTACCTACATGGTCTGGTGGATCGCCTGGGGCCCATTTTTGGGCGTCTTTGTCGCCCGCATATCTCGCGGTCGCACGATACGGGAATTCGTGATCGGAGTGTTGTTCGCCCCCACCCTGTTTTCAATCCTCTGGTTCGGTGCATTTGGTGGCATTGGCCTGTTCGAGGCGCTCAATGGCGCTGGCGAACTCTTGTCCTATACGCAGACAAACATTGAACGCGTAACCTTCGTCCTGCTCGACCGGCTTCCACTGTCTGTGATTACGACGCTTGCCACGGTACTGGCCGCCTTTTTGTTCATTGTAACCAGCGTCGTAAGTGCGGCATTTGTTCTGGGCACCTTCTCGACGGGCGGGGACGAGAATCCCCCGCCGCGCGTCCGGCTGATCTGGGGGGGATTGCTTGGGCTGCTGAGTGTCGCGATGATCCTTTCGGGATCAGTGGACTCGGTGAAAACCCTCATTTCGCTTGGCGCATTGCCCTTTGTCTTCATTTCAGTCCTGCTGATGGTTTGCTTGTTCCGCGGGCTCAGTGAGGAGGGGCAACGCAATGCTGATCGGTGATCTCACGGACACGCTGATGAATCTCGTAACCTTCGCGTTCATCGCGGCAATGCTCTGGATTTTGCTGCGCAAGTGACAGCATTCCGACAGCGCAAAAATCAACGTTGAATCTTGGGCGCTTTGCCGGTCATCTGAGTTCATGAAAAAAGTTGCACTGATAACCGGTGGCGCCCGTGGGATCGGGAAGGCAATAGTCGAAGACCTGAGCCGTGATCACCATGTTGCCTTCACCTGGTTGGCCAGCCAGCCCGATTCTGAAATGCTGAAAGGCGGGGTTCTGGCAATTCAGTCGGACCTTACAAAAGACAATCAACCCACCCAGGTCGTCGAAAAGGTCATCGATCACTTCGGACGACTGGACGTGATCGTGAACAACGCCGGTCTTGTTCGCGCCACTCCGAAACAAGCGTTCAGGGTTGAAGACCATCGCGCCATTCTTGACCTCAATCTTCTGGCCCCGGCCGCGTTGCTGGCTGCGGCATTGCCGCATCTGAACCGCGGCGCATCAATCGTCAGCATTTCGTCGATGAACGCGACACTGCCACCGCGCGACGCCGTGACCTATGGGGCAAGCAAGGCCGCTTTGAACCTCTGGACACGCGCAATGGCGAAAGAGCTTGGCCCGGAGGGCATCCGTGTCAACGCGGTTGCGCCGGGCGCCATCAACATCCCCGAAGCCCCCCGTCCAGACGATCTGACATCGCTTTTCGTCAAGGAAACGGCTCTGGGCCGGATCGGAAGACCCGAAGACATCGCCAGCGCCGTTCGGTTTCTGGCCTCGGACGCGGCGGGATTCGTAACCGGAGAGGTTCTGGGCGTGACAGGAGGGTATCGCCTGTAGACCCGCTTTCGCTTGGCTTTAGGATCTGCCTTAACCGCCCGCGGCTTTTTCCAACGCCGGTCGCAGAGTGTTTTCAATCACACGCTGCGTAATCGGGCCTGCAAAGCGCAAGATGATGGTGCCGTCACCATCGATTACATAGGTTTCGGGCACGCCATAGAGCCCCCAATCCAAGGCCATGCGGCCCTGCTCGTCACGGCCAATCGCGGCGTACGGGTCACCCAGCTCGGTCAAAAACGCTTCGGCGTTGCCCAGCTGGTCTTTGTAGTTGATGCCATAGACCGGGATACCTTCGGCAGCCAGGGCTTCCAGATTGGGATGCTCGGCACGGCATGGCGCGCACCAGCTGGCCCAGTAGTTGACCAGTTTGACTTCTCCATCCCGCAGCGTGGCATCGTCGAACAGCTTCTTTTCCGGGAACTCGCTCAGAACCACAGGCGGAGCCGGTTGGCCTTCGCGGGCAGAGGGTAACGCGTTGGGGTCTTCACGGAACATACCGATCCCGGCCAACACGGCGAAAGCGCCAAAAATCAAAGGCGGCGCGATCATCAGGGGCGATATCTTAGCCATTGCGCGAAATCCTTTGTTCGATTTTTTCCATTTCAGTGCGCATCTTGCGCCCTCGCTTCACACTGAACACGATCAATGCCACAAGCAGCACGACGGACACGGCATAAGACGACAGTACGGCGTCAGCATATTTTCCAAGATCGGGGATCATCCGCCCACCCTTTCCCGCGCCAGCAACGCTTTGATACGACGCGCGCGGATTTCAGTCCCGGTGCGGTACAATACCAGCGCAATGAACAGCAGAACAAATCCGATGATGCACAACAACAACGGATAGAAGTAGATGTTACTCACCTTCTCTTCGGTATCGGCACCCGTCACGGCAGCCGCGCGCATGACCGATGCGCCCTGATGCAGGCCCTGGTTCCAGAAGTTGACTGCATATCGGCTGAGCAGCGCAAACACTGACCCTACGAGACACAGAACCGAGGTCAGGTCGGCCGCAGTGTCCGGATCATCGATGGCTTCCCACAAAGCGACATAGCCAAGATAGAACAGGAACAGGATCAGAAACGCGGTCAGGCGCGGATCCCAGGCCCACCAAGTGCCCCACATGGGCTGCCCCCAGATCGCCCCGGTCAACAACGCAATCAGGGTCATCACGATCCCAATCGGTGCGGCCGCCCGCGCCGCCAGCGCGCTGACATGGTGACGCCGCACCAGCCAGACCAGAGAAGTTGCCAGCATCATCAGCCAGCAATTGATCGCCATCAGCGCTGCCGGTACGTGCAGATAGATGATCTTGACCGTCGACCCTTGCTTGTAGTCGTCCGGCGTGAAGAAGAACCCCCAGACCAGCCCAACGACGATGCAGATGATCGAGACGATCCAGAAGAACGGCAGGACCCGTTCACTGGTCGCAAGAAACTTGCGCGGGTTGGCGTATTCCCAGAGGGCGTTGGCTTTGGCTGCGATTGTCATGGGCCCTATCTAGTCCGAGTTGGAGGTTTTCTCAATTGACATCAATCAAAGCTAGGACGGTTCACCGCAGATTGATACGTAACACAGCAGCGCTGGCAAAAGGCAACAATGCGATCGTCGCAGCCGTGATCCCTGCCAGCATCAACAACGGCGTCTGCACGTCCATCCCTGTAGCCCCACGCCGGGCGACCTCGGCCCCGAAAATCAGGGTGGGGACGTAAAGCGGCAAGACCAACAGTGACAACAGCAAACCGCCGCGCTTGAGGCCGACGGTCAGGGCTGCGCCAAATGTGCCGATCACGCTCATGGCCGGGGTTCCGATCAGCAGCGAGATGACAAGCCAGAAGAAGCCCGGCACAGGCAGGTTAAGCAAGACACCCAGAAAGGGCGCGGCCAGAACCAAAGGCAGGCCTGTGGTCAGCCAGTGGGCCAGCGCCTTGATGGTCACAACAGATTCCAGTGGCAGCGGTGCCGTGGCCAGCAGGTCCAGCGATCCGTCCTCCCAGTCCAGCGCCAGAAGACGGTCAAGAGACAACAGACACGCCAGCAACGCCCCCAGCCAGAGCACACCGGGCGAAATGGTGGACAGCAGCGAGGATTGTGGCCCCACTGCAAACGGCACCATTACGGTCACGATCAGGAAAAAGGCCAGACCCAACCCAAACCCGCCGCCCGCACGGAAGGCCAGTTTCAGGTCGCGCAGCAAAAGGGCGATCACAGGAAGCCTCCGTCGAAATCGTCAATGGGTTTGGGTTTGGCCTTGTTCGGGCCGACGTCCAAAACCTCGCCATCCAGACCAAGGTCGATATGGGTGGCGATCAGGGCTGACCCGCCCTGACCCAGATGCGCGCGGACTGCATCGGCGAACATTTGCACCGCATTTTTGTCCAGCGAAACGGTCGGCTCGTCCAGCATCCAGATCGGCCGCCCGGTGACCAGCATTCGTGCCAGTCCCAGCCGCCGTTTCTGACCTGCCGACAGGTTGCCTGCGTGACGGTCCGCCAACTCATTCAGCTGGAAAGCATCCAACGCGGTTTGAATACCGTTAGTGCCAAAGACAGCAGCCCAGAACGTTAGGTTTTCAGTCACTGTCAGCGTCGGTTTCAGCCCGTCTGAATGGGACGCATATGCGATCTGATCCTCTGCCCCCTGGATCTCACCTTCCAGCGGCGGTTGCAATCCGGCCAATGTGCGCAAAAGTGTGGTTTTACCGATCCCGTTCGGTCCGCGCAGAATCAGGGCTTTGCCCGGAGGCAGCTGAAAGCTGAGATGCTCCAGGACGGGAATGCCACCACGGGTGATCGACAGGTCAGTTACAATCAGACTCATGACACCCGCTTATCGGAATGTCATCAGAGGCAAAAGGTGGGATTTGCCGCAGTTCGGTTGTGAGAGCCTTGTTGAGAGAGGGCCGAGTGAGGGGCCAGCCCCTCATACACCCCGGGATATTCTCAGCCAGATGAAGGATCCCGTCAGACCGGGATCAGAGCAAGCGCTATTCGGCGACCTTCAGAGAGCAAGACATTGTAGGTGCGGCACGCAGCCGGTGAATTCATGACTTCGACGCCGACTCCGGCACTCTCCAGCCGGGTGCGCAAAGATTGGGGAATGTGGGCCATGTCTTTGCCTGTACCAATCAACAGGACGTCAATCTCGTCAGCCAATTCCAGAAGTGGTTGCGCGTCTGCATACCCACCCCAGTTTGCAGGTCCTGCAGGGCCCGTCAGAACTGCGCCTTCAAACACATCACCGCCAATGCGGAAGAACCCCGGGCCGTAACCATCAACTGGTTTGGCATCTGTAAAGGTAACCTGGTTCAGGCGCATTTCTTCCCTCCTTCAATCCAGGATCGGCAAACCGGACACCACTGCTATCAGAATGACCGAGTAAGCCGCCGCGCGATAGATCCGTTCGAGTTTCGGATCGAACAGAGCCTTGCCGATCAGTGTTGTAGTCAGATAGGGCAAGCCCAGCAGCAGGACAATCCACAGGATCGACAGATCCGCAGCACCTCCGATCAGGATACTGAAGACGATGGCCACATCCAGCAACGCCAGAAAAATGATCGTGTTGGCGCGGATCTTGCGTACATCCGAAGAACTCGCAAGGTAGAATACAATGACAACCGGTCCGGTCAGACCCGTCATGCCGCCGACCACGCCCGCGCTTCCGCCAATAGCCAGTCGTCCGCCCGCCCTCAGTTGCCCCTGCCAGCGCCAGCCGGTGACGATCGCCAACAGGGTCACACCAGTGATGCCGCAGGCGATCCAACGCAACACGACGGTATCGACCTGCGCCATGATCCATAGGCCCAGTGGTACGGTCACAGCCGCCGCAATGCCCATCGTGCTGATTTCGGTCTTGTCGCATTCGCGCCACGCCTGCGGCGCCAACGCAAAGGTCGATACGATCCCGGTCGCCGCCATCAGAAAGACGACATCAGCAATCGGCAGAAATTGAGTGGCCACCGGCACAAAGATCATCGCGGTGCCAAAACCAGTGAAGCCGCGGACAAGTCCCGCGGCTCCGATGGTAAGTACCAACCAACCCAGCCCCGGCAGGGACAGGGCCTGTTGCAAAGCCTCAGGCATCGATATTTGCAAACTGGTTGCCCGCCGTGTTCGACGGCTTGGACCAGTCGCGCTTGACACCCAGCCACAGCAGGATGGTCGAGGCCACGAAGACCGATGAATAGGTGCCCACTATCACGCCCCAAATCATCGCGAAAACGAAGCCGCGGATCACATCGCCGCCCAGAACATAAAGTGAGATCAACGCCAGCAACGTGGTGACCGAGGTCATGACGGTCCGGCTGAGGGTCTCGTTGATCGAAATGTTCAGCACCTCTTTGAGGTCTTTCTTTTTGTATTTCCGCAGGTTCTCACGCACCCGGTCGAAGACGACCACGGTATCGTTCAGCGAATAACCGACGATGGTCAGAAGGGCCGCGATAATAGCCAGATCAAAGCGGATTTGCAGTTCCGAGAATATACCGATGGTCAGGATCACATCGTGAACCAGTGCCGCCACAGCGCCCAGTGCGAACTGCCATTCGAACCGGAGCCAGATATAGACAAGCACCGCGCCGATCGCCAACACCACCGCGATAACGGCAGTTTGGATCAGCTCACCGGAGACTTTGGGGCCGACGGATTCCACTGACACGAACTGAATGTCGGGAACAACCAGCTGTAGCGCTTCTTCCACGGCGGTGATGGTCGCAGCTTCGACAGCCTCGGCATCTTCTTGCGCCTGAATGCGGATCATCGCAACGTTTTCGTCATCCGCAAAAGTCGGATCGAAAATCTCGGTAATGGTCACATCGCCCAGTTCCAGAGGAGCGATGGCGTCACGATAGGTGCCCACGTCGATCTCAACCGCGCTTTGCGTCCGGATTGTGGTGCCACCCCGGAAATCGATGCCGAAGTTCAGCCCCTGAAGCATGAAGGACGTGAACGCCACGATCATCATCAAGGCCGAGATGCCCAGCCAGACCTTCCAGCGGTTAAAGAAATCGAACGAGGTGTTCTGGGGTACGAGTTTCAGTCTCATTTCAAACCTCGATCATTTTCGGACGACGGCGTTCGAACCACATGACGACCATCAGGCGCGTCACGAAGATCGCGGTGAAGACCGAGGTCAGAATGCCAAGGCCCAGAGTAATTGCGAAGCCGCGCACAGGGCCACTGCCCATTGCAAACAGGATCACAGCAGTGATGAACGTCGTCACGTTCGCGTCCAGAATGGCCGACAACGCCTTTTCATAGCCTAGTTCAATGGCACGGGCCGGACCTTTGGCGGATTTCAGTTCCTCGCGAATACGTTCGAAGATCAGCACGTTGGCGTCCACCGCCATACCAACTGTCAACACGATCCCCGCGATACCCGGCAGGGTCAGGGTTGCTCCGATCATGGACAGCAGACCGAACAACAGGCCCACGTTGATGATCAGCGCGATGTTGGCGAAGATCCCGAACAGACCATAGCTGAGCGCCATGAATACCAGCACCGCGACAAAGGCCACGATGGTGGCGACTTTGCCCGCGTCGATACTGTCCTGCCCCAACTCGGGTCCGATGGTACGTTCTTCGAGGAATTCCAAACCTGCAGGCAGTGCGCCCGCTCGTAGCAGGACGGCCAGATTGGTGCTTTCCTCAACTGTAAAGTTGCCGGTGATGATGCCCGAACCGCCCGGAATATGGCTTTGGATCACGGGGGCCGATATCACCTCATCGTCCAGAACGATGGCAAAGGGGGCTCCGATATTGTCGCGGGTGTAATCCCCGAATTTGCGCGCACCAGACGTGTTGAACCGGAAGCTGACCGCAGGACGACCGTTTTGGTCGAACGCAGGCTGCGCATCGACCAGTTCCTCGCCGGTAACAACCGGCGCGGACTCAATGGTGTAGTAAACGCCAGTTTCGTCAATCGACGGCACGATTTCCTCACCGATGCTTGCAACGGTATCCGGGTCGGTGCCGCGTCCGGCAACCGGGTTAAAGGTCAGTTGCGCCGTGGTGCCGATGATCTCTTTCAACTCGCCCGCGCTGCCGATGCCGGGCACCTGAATCAGGATACGATCAGCACCCTGACGCTGAATGGTGGGCTCTCGGGTGCCCACTTCGTCGATCCGGCGGCGGATGATTTCCAACGACTGACGCACTGTGCGATCGTCTGAGGCCAGCTTTTCTGCTTCGGACAATTTAACCACAAGGGTGTCACCATCGGCATGTGCTTCGATATCCGTGGCCCCGACGCCGGTCAGCGTCTGCACCTGACGGGCAAGACCGCGCACGACCTCCAATGCCCGCGACATGCCCTCGGGTTGGCTGATGCGCACGCGAATCTCATCAGGGGCCGAGTCCTGACGTCGGATTGTTCCAACGGTTGAACGTTCATCGCGCAAGGCGTCACGGATTTCCGGCCACATCGCCTCCATCCGGGTCTCGTAGACGTCCTGCACCTGAACTTCGGCCAACAGATGTGCACCGCCCCGCAGGTCGAGACCCAGATTGACCAGTGATGAGGGCAACCAGTTCGGCCATTGCCCGGCTTCGGCCTGCATCTCAGGCGTATCAACGCCCAGTTCAATCGCGGCCTTGGCGTCGTTCGATTGTTCTACCCGCGAGTAAAACGCGTTTGGCAGGGCCATGAGCAGGCCAGTCACACAGACCAGCCAGATCAGAACCCGCTTCCAGGTATCAATTTGCAGCATTACCCTGCCTTTTCAAGGAATTGTAAGTCGAGTTTACTTCGCGGGTTCGGTTTTATTCAGAACCTGAGCAATGGTCGACTTGACCACACGCACCTTAACACCTTCGGCGATCTCGACTTCGATCTCGTTGTCGCCTTCCTTGACCTTCGACACTTTGCCGATCAGCCCGCCCTGGGTGACAACTTGATCCCCGCGACGCACGGCGTCGACCATGGCCTGATGTTCCTTCATCTTCTTCTGCTGCGGACGGATCAGCAGGAAATACATGATCGCAAAGATCAGGATCAGCGGGAGAAACTGGGCGATTGCGCCACCTTCCATGGGATATTCCTTTGTTCAGATCTTGCGGCACCGTTCCGCAAATTTGGCCGGAACCTATGCTTTGAAATGCGTGTTTGCAAGCAAAGGTGGTCATGTGACCGGCCGCAACCTGACAAAGGTGCCTAAAGAACCGTTTGAACGTTGCAGATATGTCCTATGCAGATATCTCAGTTTTGCTATAGTCAGGCGTCAGGGGGGACAATGAAAACTCGTTACAAGCCGTTCCAATCGTTGACGCTTTTGCTTTCCCTGCTGACTTTTCTCTTGTGCCTGGCAGTGCCGCTAAAGGCCCAGGAAACACCTGCTGAAATCACCGAGCCCAATGCGGAAGAAACCGAAGGTTTCAAAGCACCCGTCATCGTCGACGGCGACATGTTGTTCTTCTTGCGCGGCTCCAGCGCCCTGCCCGCGCCGGAACGGGCCGAAAGCGTTCAGAACAAGATTGTTGAGGTGGCCGAAGCCTCGGAAAGCCCCACAGTCGACATCACCTTCGAAGAGACCGATCTGGGCATACGCATTCGCGCCGACGGTGAGATCGTATCCATCGTGACCGTTGCAGATGCCGAACTGGACCAGATGGAGCTGGACGTCCTCGGTTTTCTCCACGGTCAGGCCATCGAAGAGGCCATCCTTGCCTACCGTTCCAACCGTACAGAGCAGGCGCGGGTATCCGGTGCAATTGAAGCTGCGGGATGGACCATTGGCTTTGTCGTCTTCGTGCTTGTTATCCTATGGCTGCACCGTCGGATCAGGCGGCGCACTCTGAAGCTGGTAAAGCGTTATCTGCAGGATGTTGAAACAGCGACGGCCAAAAGCGTTCAGGCCGAAGCGATAGCCGCCCTGATCCGATACGGGCTTAACTTTGTCCTGTTGGTTATCTTCTTTCTTGGCTTCTACTACTACCTGTCCTTCGTCCTTCTGGCCTTTGCTGAAACACGGTATTTCGCTCAACTGCTGCTGATATATCTGACAGAGCCCGTATTGCTGATATTCAAGGGTATACTCAGCTATATCCCGAACCTGATTATGCTGAGCCTGATCGCCTGGATCACGTTGTACATAATCAAGGGCATGCGCGTATTTTTCGACGCGGTCGAAGCCGGTTCGTTCGAAATGGACGATTTTGAAAAGCACTGGGTCAATCCGACGTTCAACATCGCGCGGGTTGTCGTCATTCTGATCGCGCTGGTCTTTGCCGTTCCCTACATCCCAGGCTCAGACTCAGCCGCCTTCCAGGGTCTGACAATTCTGGTCGGCGCCATGCTGTCGCTGGGTGCAAACTCAGTCGTATCCAACATGTTGGCGGGGCTGTTTGTGATCTATCGCCGCTCCACTTCAATAGGCGACCGCATTCAGATCGGTAAGCATATCGGCGACGTGGTTCAGATCAAACTCATGGAAACGCATCTGAAATCCATCAAGAACGAGTTGATTTCGATCCCGAACGCCCAATTGATGAATTCGGACGTCGTGAATTTCTCGAAGAAAACAGATGGCAGTGGTTTGCTGCTGCACACGACGGTTGGCATCGGATACGAGGAGCCGCCCGAAAAGGTCGAAGCAATGCTGATCGAGGCGGCCAACCGCACCAAGGGGATCAAGGCCAAGCCTGAACCTTTCGTGCTGTGGACAGCGCTGGCCGACTACGCCATCAACTATCAGATCAACGGCTATACCACCCGCGGCAGCAGCATTCCGAAAATTCGCTCGGACCTGCATCGCAACATTGTCGCCGTATTCAACGAGAACAAAGTGCAGATCATGACGCCGTCTTACATGGCAGATCCACCGGAACCAAAAATCCCGGCAGAAGAATGGGACGGACATCTGGCGCATGAAATCCACGAAGAGGCTGATAAGTCGTAACCGGTGCTACACCCCGCCCGACAGATGGTGCATAAGCGGTTTCAGTGATTCACGCATTCAAGGATCTGAGACATGCACGACATCCGCGCCATTCGCGAAAACCCTGCCGCTTTCGACGCCGCTTTAGCGCGCCGTGGGGACGCGCCGGTGTCGTCAGATTTGCTAAGGCTGGACGAAAGTCGCCGCGCCAAGATTCTGGCCGCCGAAACGGCGCAAGCCGAACAGAACAAAGCGTCCAAGGAAGTCGGCGCTGCCAAAGGTCGCGGAGACGAGGCCGAGTTCCAGCGTCTGCGCGCGCTGGTCGCCGAGAAAAAAGCCGAGATCGCACGTATGCAGACCGAAGCCAAGGATCTGGACGCCCTACTGACAGATCAGTTGATCCGAATTGCAAACCTGCCCGCCGAAGACGTGCCGGATGGCACGGATGAAAACGACAATGTCGAGGTCAGCCGCTGGGGTACGCCGCGCGAACTGGATTTCGCGCCCAAAGAACACTTCGAGATCGAAGCCGTTCAAAAAGGCATGGATTTCGAAACTGCAGCCAAACTATCCGGCTCGCGATTTGTGCTGCTGTCCAGTGGCGTCGCCCGGATTCATCGCGCTTTGGCGCAGTTCATGCTGGATACCCATATCACCGAAAACGGGCTGACCGAAGTGAACGGCCCGGTTCTGGTTCTATCCGAGATGATGCAGGGCACCGGCCAATTGCCGAAATTTGGCGAAGACAGCTATCAGACCCGCGAGGGCTGGTGGCTGATCCCGACCTCCGAAGTGTCGCTGACCAATATCGTCAACGACACTTTGATCGAGGAAAGTTATCTGCCCCGCCGATACACCGCGCATTCCCTGTGCTTCCGGTCCGAGGCCGGATCCGCGGGCAAAGACACCCGCGGGATGCTGCGGCAGCACCAGTTCGAAAAGGTCGAGATGGTTTCGATCACGCATCCGGATAAACCGGACGAAGAACAAAAGCGCATGCTGCGCTGCGCCGAGGGCATTCTGGAAAAGCTGGGCATCCCCTACCGCACCGTCATCTTGTGTGCCGGTGACATGGGCTTTGGCGCGCGCCGCACCTTTGATATCGAGGCATGGCTGCCCGGCCAGGACACCTATCGCGAGATCAGCTCGGTCTCGACCTGTGGTGACTTCCAGGCCCGCCGCATGAACGCAAGGTTCCGTCCCGAAGGTGGCGGCAAGCCGGAATACGTCCATACGCTGAACGGTTCGGGTTTGGCCGTTGGGCGTTGCCTGATCGCTGTGCTGGAAAACGGCCAGAACGCGGACGGTACCGTGACCCTGCCCGAAGTCCTAAGCCCCTATCTGGGCGGCAAACTGACCCTGCAACTGGACGGCACACTGGCCTGAAAAACGCAACCGGCACCACCAGGCGCCGGTTCACTATGCAAGAGGGGGCGAAGGAATTTATTTCTTCGCCTTTTTCTTTCCCTTCTTGCGATTTTTCTTCTTGTCACTTTTTTTCTCGCCCTTCTTGGCGTCTTTTTTCTTGCCGTCCTTCTTCGATTTTTTGTCCTTCTTGGACTTTGCCTTCACCTTATCCTTGGCCTTGGAAAACACTGCTTCTATTTCTTTGCGTTTCTTTGAGGCTTTTTCAGCTTTCGCCTTGGCCTTGGCCTTTTTCTTGGCTGCGGCTGCGGCTTTTTCAGCCGCCGCTTGTTCTTCTGCCGCCTTGCGTGCAGCTTCTTCAGCCCGTTTTTCGGCCGCTACAGCAGCCACTGTCTTGCGCGGGGCGGCTTTTCGTGTCGCCGGCTTCCGGGCGGCTGGTTTTGCAGCTGTTGGCTTCTGGGCCGCCGGCTTTCGTGCCGGTGCCTTGCGCGCCCCAGTCTTCCCCGCAGGGGGCGTTGCGGCTATTGCCGCTTTTGCGGCTTCGATCAATACGGCGGCTCGGCTCTCACCGACCCGAGGAACCTTGACCAGATCTGCGGGTGACGCCTTCGCTATCGCTTCTGCGGTCTTAAAGCCATTGGCAGCAAGGGCTTTTTTCAGCGCCTCTCCCACACCTTTAACGTCGGTCACTACAGTCATCCAAGGGTCCTTTCTCCATCGCCCTGCCTCATCGCATATACACTGGATATGCATATCCGCAAGTTCAGCGCTTGCCTTCTCAGATCCGATGGCTCAGCTATGCGCCAGCCCAGCGGTTTGGTCATTTTTCGGGAATGGCACGAGGCGTTTCCCATCCTCATCCCAAAGCTTGAGGTTCAAAGCCGCTACTGCCTCGGGGAATTTGATCCGACGAGGGGTGAATTCAGGCGGCAGGTTATAGTGGCAGGCCCGCAACCGATACGATGGGATACGTGCATTGAAGTGGTGGATGTCATGTAGCGTGATGCAGGCTACGGCGGTATCGAACCACCATCCGAAATCCAGCGCAGAAGACCCATGTAGCGCCGCAGTCTGCGGGTTCAGGTCAGGACGGCGATCCCAATAGGTATCTTCAAAATTGTGTTGCAGATACACAAGAAACACACCCAGCATTCCGCCAAGGAAAGAAAACACCAACCAGACCCAAATGCCGGTCATGCCCGCGATCAGATACAACAGGCCCAAAAATACGACAATCGAGGCATTGTGCAGCAAGACGCCTTTGATACCGAAACGAACAGTATTCTTGGGCCAGCGATAGCGAATGAAGTATGTGAACAAGGCACCGACCGGCACCAGAATGAAGGGGTTTCGGTATAGCCTGTAAAACAAACGTGTTTTCCAGTCCGCGTTATTCCATTCCCGCAATGTCATCGTGTGAATTTCGCCGGTCTCGCGATGCTCAAGGTTGCCGATGCCCGCATGGTGCAGATTGTGGTTCTGCTTCATCACCTCGAACGGCGCAAAGGTGAAAGGGGAAAGACCGTGCCCCGCCCATTCGTTCTGCGTTCGCGTTTCAAACAGGGAATGGTGCCCACAATCATGTTGCAGCACGTAAAGGCGTACTGCCGAAAAGGCGAAGACAATCCCGGCCGGGACCATGATATACCAGCGATCCACGAATGCGATCGCCACAGCCAGCGATGCGAAATACGCCGCAAACGTGCCAAAATAGCTCAGTGCAGCCAATCTGTTGTCCTGAACTGCGTAGTGTCTTGTGTATTCCCTCAGATCCATCCAGTCGGCTCCCCACGATGGCCCTGTTATTGTCTGTTCAAAATCTAGATGCGGGTTGGCCGCGTACAATCCATGCATGTGCAGACAGATGCACACACCTGAATGCTAACGCGCAGAACTCGGGCTGTCACGCCCCCAGAGCTAAAATGCTGAAAATTGGCGCAGTTACGCGCTTGCATGAGGATCACCGACCCAGAAAATACGCGATCACTCATGAGAAGGACGCGCCTGTGAAACACAGTCTTACCGTGTCTCGAAGTGCTTCAGCATCATTCGCATAACCCACAGAGTTGACGCTAAGGAAACTTCCAATCAGAATATGAACCAGTATTTTAAGGTCCATTGATTGACTATTTCGAGAATTATATTGCGATTTGCGCCATTGATTTGCGTCTCGCTTGCGGGGTGCTCGTATAACGCTTTCGGCACCTCATCCTCAGCGGCTATCATGACTGGCAATGCAGTTGTACACGAGTTGCGCGGTCGCGGACTACATGTCGCCACAGTGCAAGGCACCGCAATCTTCAGTTTCGGCATCTATCACGAGATTCTGGTGTTTGCCGGAATCTGCGAAGATGAACCGACAAAGCTGACAGGCCGTCAGGCGCTGATCAACAACCAAACTCTTGCGGCATCAGTGACAGACACGACAGGGCTGGAGATTGCCTTTGGCCGAAGATGGAGCGGTCTGACCCTCGGTCGCCATCAGGCCGCTGTTTTGGCGGATATCCCGAAAGACGCCGAGATCGCACGCAGTCTGTATCTGGATCTCGATGACCTGTCCTCGACCAGAGTTGACCAGCTTGATGAAACCTCATGTGAGAAGGAGACGCGAACGTGAAAGGACTATTACCAATATTAGGAGTATGCGGCCTGTGCGCCTGCGGCGACCAGCTCTATGTCGCACATGATACCGTCGTCGGCGTCAATGCTGCAGTCAGTGCCAATCGGCAGCAAGGCCAAGTTGTGATCGGCTTCGACCGCGATTTCGCCGCGCTTGTTCCGGTGATCGAACCCGGCGGGACCGACTCCGACGGCAACCCGCGAACCAACCGCGAAGCCATGGCGGTCTTCGGCTGCACGCGAATGGAAACCAAAAGTATTTTCCTGACCCGTTATTCGGATGTGATCTCTACCGGCGAAGCCGCTAACAAGCTTGCCGCAAAACTCGGAAGTGGAAAAAAAACAAGTGGTGCCGCCAGACTCGCGACCTGCGGTGAAGACGAAAACGGGAACGGAAACGGAAATCAGTCTGCAGGAGAAATTGACAATGGGTAAAATATGCAAATCCAAAATCGCTTTTCTCATTCTGTCGCTATGCAGCTTTTGCCTCTCAAACTGCACCGAAGTTCAGGACCGCGCCTTGGTCTATGGCGAACGCAGCGGCGTGAATATCGCCCTGCGCTCAGACCCGGCCAAAGCTCTTCCAGTAGAAGTGAACGCGGGTGTACAGCGGCGCGTCACAACACTTGTCCCACCTAAATCTCGTAATAACAACAGACGGCCCACCGACGAAGCGGTCAGTTTAGTCTCAACATTTGATCTGACCTACAATAATGCCGATGCACAAAAAGGCCTTTTCGGCGGCACCACACGCATCGCTTCAATCTTTACGACTGGCACGGCAGCGACGGCGCTGGCTACAGCGATTGAAGCTGATAGCAGTAATGCGGAAGGCTTCACGGAAGCAGCAGAAGCCAACCGGCTGTTCGTCAACAAGGGCTTAGACAACTGACCCGCACGTTAGGACAGGCGGTTAGACTGATCTGCTCGCACCGAAATGCGCTTACCCGCGCCCCTTCAGATGCTTGGCCAGCGCACCCGCGTTTTTCTTGCGCCGCCCTTTATATGGGTTTTTGTCCCCCTGCCCGCGCAGCGTCAGGCGGATCGGAGTGCCCGGCATGTCGAAATCCTGGCGCAGACCATTGACCAGATAGCGGGTATAGCTTTCAGGCATCTTGTCGGGATGCGAACACATCACCACAAACCCCGGCGGTCGGGTCTTGACTTGAGTCATATAGCGCAGTTTGATCCGTCGGCCCTGTGGGGCTGGCGGCGGATGTTGTTCCAGCATGGCGGTCAGCCAGCGGTTCAGTGCAGCGGTCGGCACCCGGCGATTCCAGACGTCATGGGCGCGGAGAATCGCGGCGCGCAATCGCTCCAATCCCCGACCCGTCTTGGCAGATACCGTGATCAGCGGCGCACCGCGCAGCTGTGGCAGCAGACGATCGAACGACTCTTTCAACTCGCGCAGCTTTTCCTGCTTGTTGTCTTCGATATCCCACTTGTTCACGGCGACAACAACAGCCCGGCCTTCGCGTTCGGCCAGATCGGCAATACGCAGGTCTTGTTGTTCAAATGGGATCGCGGCATCCAGCAACACAACGACGACCTCGGCAAATTTTACCGCGCGCAGACCGTCTGACACTGAAAGCTTTTCAAGCTTTTCCTGTACTTTTGCTTTCTTGCGCATCCCTGCGGTGTCAAAGATCCGCATCGGAGTGCTTTCGCCGTCCAGGTCGGCCCAGTCGATTCGCAAACTGATTGCGTCTCGCGTGATCCCAGCCTCTGGTCCCGTCAACAGACGGTCTTCGCCAATGATCTTGTTGATCAAGGTGGATTTGCCCGCGTTCGGACGCCCCACCACTGCAACCTGCAAGGGCTTGGCAGAGGTGATCAGCGGCGTATCGCCCTCACCGTCTTCGTCCAGCTCAATGTCCGTTTGCGGGGCTTCCTCGACCTCTTTTTCTTCTGCCGCATCAGCCAGAGGCATCAGCTGTGCATACAGGTCTGTCATCCCCTCACCGTGTTCGCCTGACAAGCGGACAGGTTCACCCAGACCCAGATTGTAAGCTTCCAGAACACCCGCATCCGCGGCATTGCCTTCGGCCTTGTTGGCCGCAAGGATCACGTGCTTGGACCGTTTGCGCAGGATCTCCGCGAACATCTCATCCGTAGGTGTCACACCCACGCGCGCGTCGATCATGAACAGGCATACGTCAGCCATGTCCACAGCACGTTCCGTCAAGCGGCGCATCCGACCCTGAAGACTGTCATCAGTCGCATCCTCAAGACCCGCCGTATCAATCACGGTAAAGCGCAGATCACCCAGACGCCCTTCGCCTTCGCGCAGATCACGCGTCACGCCGGGCTGGTCGTCGACCAGGGCCAGACGTTTGCCCACAAGGCGGTTGAACAGGGTGGATTTGCCCACATTCGGGCGCCCCACGATGGCGAGGGTCAGCGACATGATACTCAACTTTCAAGACTCAAGATGCGCCCTTTAGCGCATCTTACCGTCAACGGAAAGCGTGTAGATCACCCTTGGAGGAAACGACATACAGCGTTTGCCCGGCGACAACCGGCGCCGTTGTTGCGCCTCCGGGGACTTCGACCTGGTGAACCAGTGCTCCGTTAACCGGATTGAAGAAGCGCAGATACCCGTCATTGGACGCAATCACAATACGGCCTCCGGCCAGGATCGGACCGTAATGTGCAAAGATCGGTCCGCGTCGGCCTCGCTTGTCCTTGACAAAGCTTGGCAGATCCTGCGCCCACACGACCGAGCCATCCGCCGCGTTCAAGCGCACCAGCTGACTGCGATCACTGATTAGGAAAATGCTGTTGCCTGCGGGCCAGACAGTGTCAACCGCGCCCTCATCAGCGGTCCAGCGGCGTTCACCCGTGGCAGCGTCAAAGGCTACGGTCCGGCCAGAATGGTTGCCGATAAAAATTGTGTCTCCGACAACCATCGGACTGCCGGTCACGTCGACGATTTGCGCGGCTGCCCGTCCCCGCCGTCCTCCTGCGACCGAAGCATTCCAGCGACGGATTCCGCCACGGCGGAAGGTGGCTGCGACATCACCGGACCCAAATGCAAACACTGCCAGGTCCGAAGCGATCACCGGTGCCGGTGCGCCCAGAACGTTACCGACGCTGGGCGTGCCTTCGATTTGCCAGGCAATTTTGCCATCCTTGGCATTGATGGTCCAACCGGTTTCGTCACCCGCTACCAGGTACAACAGCCCGTTATTGACCATCGGAGCGCCGCTCCCGGTTGCATCCAGTCGCTTCTGCCAGCGCACTGCCCCCGTTTTTGCGTCCAGTGCGGTCAGTC
Organism: Ruegeria sp. CDSA141; assembly: GCF_059612005.1. Lineage (NCBI taxonomy): Bacteria > Pseudomonadati > Pseudomonadota > Alphaproteobacteria > Rhodobacterales > Roseobacteraceae > Ruegeria > Ruegeria sp. CDSA141. The sequence goes on along the minus strand of NZ_JBXWPT010000001.1, from coordinate 385,273 downwards.
GCCCAAACCCGGACGATACATAGAGAACACCGTCCGAATAGGCCATGCCCCCCCCTGTGGCGTCTGCATCGCCGTCGCTTGGCGGAATCAGGTCGGTATCCCAGGCCAACTGGCCCTGCGGTGTAACCGCTGACACGGTCGCCCCCGCATCCAGCGTATAGATCAACCCTCCCGCAACCACTGGTTCGGCGGTGATCCGTTGCTTGCGCGAGTCGCCCTGCCCGATGGAAGCGGACCAGATCCGCTGCGGCGTGGCACGCAGGGCCGCATTCGTGGTTCGGTAAGCAGCCGTCCCCGGGCTTTGCGGCCAGCTGGCGTTCGCCTTTTGAGACGGCAGGTTAATGGGCTGAGAGCCGCTCTTTTCCACCGTTTCCAGATCAGATGCCGGACGGATGTCTTCACGTTCTCCGGGCAAAATCGCTTCGGGAGGTTCACAGGCGGTCAATGCGGTCAAAGCCAGTGCCGCAACCGGCAATCCCGCGCGGAAAAAATGTCTTGTTACCATGGTGTTCCGAACTCGCCTGTCATTAAGTCTTTTCTGTCCCGCCTGGTCAGCCCCGTTGCGCCACAAGTGGCTCGGGTTCGCCGCCCAAAGCGACTATCAGCTGGGCCGCACGCTGTTGCAGATCGATACCAACCTCGGCGTCCTGACGCAGCGCTTGCAAGCGGTCCAGTGCTGCATCGACATTGCCCTCGGACACGTCAATCAGGGCCAGTTGCTCTTCGGCCAGCAGACGCAAGGGCGCACCGGGCGCAGCCAGCGCCTCAAACTGTTGCCGACGGTCGGCAGCAGGCAGGGTGTCGCTTTGCAATAACAGCGCCTTGAAGCTTGCGATCGCGCGATAAATCTCGGGCAGGTCCCCCTGCATGGCAACCGCGTTCAGGCTGTTGACCGCCTCGTCGCGCGATCCGGCCTCTACCTGCGACGCAGACAGCAGCATCTTCAATACTGCATCCCCGCCCGGCGACTTTGCCTCTATATCCCGCAACCCGGCCGCCCGAGCATCTGAATCGTTTTCCGACAATGCCGCCAGAATCGAGTCACCCAGATCCTGCGCCTGCGCCATGTCGCGGGACTTTCGGTACTCATTGAACGCCGCTCCGCCAACAATCAGCACGACGGCCGCCACACCAACCCAGCCCCAGCGGCGCAGCAGCAGATACATCCGGTCGCGGCGCACCTCTTCCGTGACCTCATCAATGAAACTGTCGGTGTCGCTCATTCCTGCCCCCTGGGCTGTGTGTCTTGCATAAGTGCGCCATGTCATACCCCGGCACCAACGCCAAGCCAAGGGTCCGATTTTGCACATTTTCAAGGCTTGGCTTCACTCTTGCGAAAAAAACTAAACCGAACTATTCAGTTTAGTGTAGAAATTACACGGCCGACGCCCCATTTCATAGCGAGACAGGCCCGCTATTGTTGGCACCGAATTCTAGGAGAAATACTGTATGCGTTTGATTTCTTTCATCAACGCCCTTCTGGTTATTGTTGCGCTTTATTATCTTGTTTTTGAGCGTGACTCTTTGTTCGCCTTCGCCGGACGAGGAGACACAGAAGAAGCGGCGCAGACAGAAGCCGTTGAAACCGACGATACCGATTTTACTGCCGTTGGCGTAGTCGCCCTGCGTTCGCAGGCGCGCGAAATTGACAGCGCGGTCCTGCTGCGTGGACAAACCAAGGCGAACCGGCAGGTAGAAGTTCTGTCTGAAACCACGTCCACGGTCATCTCGGAGCCCAAGCGCAAAGGCACGTTTGTAGAGGCAGGGGATGTCCTATGTGAACTCGACCCCGGCACGCGCCCGGCACAACTGGCCGAAGCCCTGGCTGGCAAACTGGAAGCTGAAAGCCGCATCCCCGAGGCTGAAGCCCGTTTGCTAGAGGCGCACGCCCTTGTGGCCGAGGCCGAAATCAACCTGACCGCTTCGCGCAAGCTGGCGGAAACCGGGTTTGCTTCGGAAACCCGCCGGATTTCCAGCGAGGCTGCGATGAGCACGGCCAAGGCAGGTGTTAAATCGGCAGAAGCCGGACTGGAGGCCACACGGGCCGGAATCGAAGCCGCCGCAGCAGCTGTCGAAGCCGCGCAGCGAGAGGTTGGCCGCCTGACCATCAAAGCCCCATTCAAGGGTCTGCTGGAAAGCGACACCGCCGAATTGGGCAGCCTGATGCAGCCCGGGTCACTGTGCGCGACTGTTATTCAGCTCGATCCGATCAAACTGGTCGGGTATGTTCCGGAAACCGAGGTCAACCGTGTTCAGGTGGGGTCCGAGGCGTCGGCAACACTGGTCACCGGTCGGCAGCTTGGCGGCCGCGTCACCTTTCTTAGCCGCTCGGCGGATGAGACAACACGCACCTTCGAAGTTGAAATCACGGTTCCGAACCCGGATCTGACCATTCGCGACGGTCAGACCGCGACCATTCGCATCGCGGCAGAGGGCACCAAGGCACACCTGCTGCCTCAATCTGCACTGACCCTGAGCAACGAAGGTCAATTGGGCGTCCGTACGGTCGGTGCCGGCAATGTCGTCGATTTCATGCCCGTGCGCATTCTGCGTGACACGGCAGAGGGCGTGTGGATCGACGGCCTTCCCGAAACGACGGATATTATTGTTGTCGGTCAGGAATTCGTGACACGCGGTGTGACCGTTGCGCCGACCTATCGGGAAGCATCCCAATGACAGGCGTTGTCGCATGGGCTGCTGATCGGGCCCGAATGGTATTGGCATTTATCGCCATCTCGCTCGTTATAGGCGGATTTGCCTATGTCTCGCTTCCAAAAGAAGGCGAGCCGGATATCGAAATCCCCGCCCTGTTTGTATCAGTGCAGTTTCCCGGAATTTCCGCGGAGGATTCTGAAAACCTGCTGATCAAGCCGATGGAGACCGAACTGGCGGATCTCGACGGGCTCAAGGAAATGACCTCTACTGCTGCCGAAAACTATGCAGGGGTCGCGCTGGAATTTGACTTCGGTTGGGATAAAACCGCGATCATGGCGGACGTGCGTGACGCGATGAACACAGCTCAGGCGGACTTCCCCGAAGGCGCAGAACAATATTCCCTGACTGAGATCAACTTTTCCGAATTCCCGATCGTCATCGTGAACCTGACTGGTTCCGTTCCCGAACGCACGATGGCCCGTGTCGCCAAGGATCTGCAGGACGATCTTGAGGCTCTGGATTCCGTTCTCGAAGCCGGCATCGCGGGCAATCGCGACGAGATGCTCGAGGTTGTGATCGACCCGCTGCGGCTTGAGGCGTACAACGTGACAGCGGACGAACTGATCAACGTGGTGCGGAACAACAACCAGTTGATCGCGGCCGGTGAGGTTGAAACCGCACAGGGCACATTCTCGGTCAAGATTCCGTCGTCTTTCAAAACCGCACAGGATGTTTATGGCCTGCCGATCAAGGTCAATGGTGACCGGGTCGTTACATTGGGTGAGTTGGCGCAGATCAATTACACCTTTGAAGACCGTGAAGGCACGGCCCGTTTCAACGGTGAATCGACCGTTGCGCTGCAGGTGGTCAAACGCAAGGGATATAACCTGATCGACACCGTCGCGCAGGTGAAAGAGACTATAGCTAACGCAAAGACCAAATGGCCGCCCGAGCTTCAGGCGGCGGTTGACCTGGGTACATCGAACGACCAGAGCCGCATCGTCGGCTCGATGGTCAGCCAGCTTGAAGGCTCGGTTCTGACTGCAATCGCGCTGGTGATGATCGTGGTTCTTGCCTCGCTGGGCACGCGGGCCGCCCTGCTGGTCGGATTTGCGATCCCGACGTCGTTCCTGCTGTGTTTTGCGTTTCTCGCCGTCATGGGCGTCAGCATTTCCAATATCGTGATGTTTGGCCTCATCCTCGCTGTGGGGATGCTGGTGGATGGCGCCATCGTGGTTGTGGAATACGCCGACAAACGCATCAAGGAAGGCGTCGGCCCGATGCATGCCTATGTCGAGGCCGCCCAGCGCATGTTCTGGCCCATCGTGTCCTCGACCGCGACGACGCTGTGTGCGTTCCTGCCCATGTTGTTCTGGCCCGGTATTCCTGGCGAGTTCATGGGAATGCTGCCGGTCACGCTGATCTTCGTTCTGTCGGCTTCACTGATTGTGGCGCTGATCTATCTGCCTGTCATGGGCGGTGTTTCCGGTCGGCTAAGCCGCATCTTCGACCGGTCCTCAGTCTGGTTACGGGCCCGCACGCCATGGTGGGTACGGGTGTTGATGGTGCCGCCGTCGCTGTACATGATCTTTCTGGGCGCGATGCAGGTCCTTAACCCAAACTACCTGCTGCCCGGTGGCTCGATCGCCGGCGCACTGTTGTTCCTGTTCGGGGCGTTTGCCGGGTCCGTAACCCTGAGCGCGGCGAAAATTGAACGCGCCGAAGAGGACCATGTTCACACTGCGGACGAACACACTGCGTTTGGCCATGTGATCCGGTTCCTGGTCGGCAACCCGATCATGCCTATCGTCTCTCTGTTGGTTGTTTTCTCTGCGGTGTATTTCGTGACATTCGTCTGGTTCCCCCAGGAATCCCGAGGTGTTGAATTCTTCGTGGAAAGCGAACCTGAACAGGCCACCGCATATGTTCGTGCTCGCGGGAACCTGTCCTTGGCGGAAAAAGACGCGATGGTTCTTCAGGCCGAAGAGATCATCGGATCTCATCCTGCGGTCATAAATGTCTTTGCCTTTGCGGGCGAAGGCGGCCTGAACCAGAATAACGGTGGCGCTCAGGCTCCGGCCGACACAGTGGGCCGGGTTCAGTTCGAAATCATCCCGTGGGAGGATCGACCCAACATCTCGGAATCCGCCCTATGGGGCTTGTTCGAGCGGCACTTCGTTGCCCCCGAATATGATGGCGATTTCGTAATTGATGAGCTGAATGCCCAACTTGCGACGATACCCGGCATCATCGTTGAGATTTTGCCCTTGGAGCAAGGCCCTGCTTCGGCCAAGCCTGTGCATCTGCGCATCAAGGGTGACAGATGGGAAGACCTGACCGCGGCAGCGATCACCGCCCGCGAGGTCTTCGACACCACGCCGGGCCTGATCAAGACCGAAGACACCCTACCCCTGCCCGGTATCGACTGGCAAATCGACGTGGACGTCGCCAAGGCCGGTCGGTTCGGTGCCGATGTGGCTACTGTTGGTGCCATGGTTCAGTTGGTCACGCGCGGCATCCTTCTGGGCGAAATGCGCCCGGACAGCAATGATGAAGAAATCGAAATTCGCGTTCGTTTGCCGGAAGAAGACCGCGTTCTATCGACGCTGGATGCACTCAAGGTCCGCACGCCGGACGGTTTGGTGCCTTTGTCCAACTTCGTGACGCGTAAGCCCGTGGCCAAACTGGCCGAGATCAACCGCGTCGACCAGCAGCGATACTATGACGTCAAAGCGGATGTCGAACCGGGTCTGAGCAAGGTCGTGATCGAAGGCCCCGATGGGCACCCCGTAAGGCTGGCCGTCATGCGTGAAGTGGCGGAAGGCTACACAGCTACTGGCACTGTGTTGAACGCTGCGGGCGGAAAGTCGTACGAATTGGTGCAACTGACCGGCGCAGAAAGCGTCGATCAGCTGCGCAGCGCAATTGAAGACGGTGACGCTCAGTTCTCACTGATAAACCCGAACGAACGTATTGCGGTTCTTACGGAATGGCTGGACACCGGCCCGTTCGCCAGCGCGATCAGCTGGGAATGGACCGGTGATCAGGAAGAGCAGGAAGAATCCGGAGCTTTCCTGGTGAACGCGTTCATGGGTGCCCTGGGGCTGATGTTCGTGATCCTGCTGGCGCAGTTCAACTCGTTCTACAACTCGGTTCTGGTTCTGCTGGCGGTCATTCTGTCGACCACCGGGGTTTTGATCGGCATGATCGTGATGGAACAGCCCTTCTCGATCATCATGACCGGAACCGGCATCGTGGCGTTGGCTGGTATCGTGGTGAACAACAATATCGTTCTGATCGATACTTATCAGGAATACAGCAGCTATATGCCCCGGATCGAGGCGATCATCCGCACCGCGGAATCGCGTATCCGTCCGGTTTTGCTGACCACATTGACAACGATGGCCGGTCTGACGCCGATGATGTTCGGCTTGTCGCTGGACTTCATCAATGGCGGCTATTCGATCGATAGCCCCACCGCCCTATGGTGGAAGCAGCTGGCCACGGCGGTGGTCTTTGGTCTGGGTATTGCGACTGTTCTGACCCTGATTGTGACCCCGTCGCTTCTGGCTTTGCGGGTCTGGGTGACAACCTACGCTATCTGGCTCAGCCGTGTTCTAGCCCGCGTGACTGCAGGTCGATCCAGCCAGATCGCGCAGGACATGGCGATCGGACGCTCTGCCCGTCAGATGCAGGCCACTGAGATTGTCTGGGAGGATGAAACGCATTCAGGAAGGCCTGAGCAGGACAGCCGATCAAAACAATCTGATCATCCTTCTGGGTCGCCACTGAAAGCCGCTGAATAAGACGAGAAGGACCGGTATTACCGGTCCTTTTTCATTGGCCGTCATCACAATCGAGACCATGTCTGATGCGCGCAAATCTCGTGTTCGCATCCTTTGACCGACAACTTGTCCCCCTGCAACGTCATCTGTGGCACGGCATCCACGTCGATCAACGGGACCCAGAACTCGCCCCCACCGTATTTTCCACCGCCTTCACCGGTTACATCCCAGAACAGCTTTTTGCCAATATTCGGCGTCTGGACTTCCTTGCCAGACGCGTCATAAGCCGAAAGAATCTGACCACAGAACTTATCCCCACATGCCGTGATTTTGATGTGCGAGATCAGGTTTTTGCGGTCAGGCTCAGTCTTCCAGACACCTACGATGGGATCGGCGGCCAAAACGACTGGCAGACAGGTCGTAATCACAATAGCCGACAGTCGTGATTTCATTCGGTTCATCATGGCAGGCGCCCTCCTGGTTCGTTGCATCCTACCACGTTCTCACAATTTTTGGGTCCTCAGGCTGCTTCCCCATCTGATTGCTGCCGGTTCCACAGTTGTGCATACCGCCCGGACTGCGCCAGCAACTCGTCATGCGTGCCCTGTTCGATGATCTCGCCGGCTTCCAGAACCACGATCCGATCAGCTTCGGCAATGGTGCTGAGGCGATGGGCGATGGTGATAACCGTACGCCCCTCTCCTGCGCGCGCCAGCGCATCCTTGATGTCCTGCTCGGTATCCGTGTCCAGGGCGGAGGTCGCCTCGTCCAGCAACAGGATCGGCGGGTTCTTGAGCAAGGTCCGCGCGATGCCCACACGTTGTTTCTCACCGCCGGAGAGTTTGAGCCCCCGCTCACCCACCATAGTGTCATAGCCGTCGGGCAGCGAGGTGATGAAGTCGTGGATCTGTGCGGCTCGGGCTGCGTCCTCGACCTCTTCCGGGGTGGCTCCATCGCGGCCATAGGCAATGTTGTACCGGATGCTGTCGTTGAACAATACCGTGTCCTGCGGCACGACTCCGATGGCCGCGTGCATGCTGGTCTGTGTCACATCCCGCACATCCTGCCCGTCGATCTTCAACGCCCCTTTGGTCACATCGTAGAACCGAAACAACAGCCGCCCGATGGTGGACTTGCCCGACCCCGTTGCCCCCACGATGGCTACGGTCTGACCCGCCGGGACGGTCAATGAAACACCCTTGAGGATCTCCCTCTCCGGATCGTAGCCGAAATGCACGTCGTCCAGCGTGACTTCGCCGCCATTTACCTTCAGATTGGGCGCACAGGGCTTGTCGGTAACTTCGGCAGGCTGTTCGAGCAGATCAAACATCTGCCCCATATCGACCAACGATTGCCGGATTTCCCGATAGACCGTCCCCAGAAAATTCAGGGGTACGGTGATCTGGATCATGTAGGCGTTGACCATGACAAAATCGCCTACGGTCAGGTTTCCGCTCTGAACACCGACGGCAGCCAGAACCATCACTCCGATCAGACCACAGGTGATCAGGAAAGACTGGCCAAAGTTCAGAAACGCCAGTGAGTAAGCCGTTTTCAGTGCCGCCTCGGCATAGGCTTTCATTGACACATCATACCGTTTAGCTTCGCGGGCTTCGGCGTTGAAATACTTGACGGTTTCGAAATTCAGCAAGCTGTCGATAGCACGCTGATTGGCTTCGGTATCCTGATCGTTCATCTCGCGGCGAAGCTTCACCCGCCATTCTGTCACGGCAAAGGTGAACCAGATATACAGACCAATGGTGACGGCGACGACCACCAGATACCAGACATCGAACAGCCACATCAGGATGATCGCAACCAGCAGCAGCTCCAGGATCAGTGGCCCGATCGAGAACAGCAGAAAGCGCAACAGGAACTCGACCCCCTTGACGCCCCGTTCGATGATGCGGCTCAGACCTCCGGTACGGCGGGACACGTGGTAACGCATCGAGAGGTTGTGAATATGCTGAAAGGTCTCGAGCGCCAGCGCCCGCAAGGCCCTTTGCCCCACAGGGGCAAAGGCTGCGTCTCGCAGCTGTTGGAATCCCACAGTCAACATCCGGGCCACGCCGTAGGCGACCGTCAGTCCGACTGCGCCCAGCGCCACCGGTGGCACACCCTCACCTGCCAGCGCATCAACCGCACCCTTGTAGAGGATCGGCGTGTAGACCGCGATCAGCTTGGCAAGCACCAGCATGACCATGGCAATCACCACGCGGCGCTTTACCCATGGCTCATCCTGCGGCCAAAGATAGGGGGTCACTTTGCGGATCGTGCGCCAGCCCGAGCTTCGCTCGTCACTCCGCACCAAATCGTCCGAGGTCATAGCAGGTGTTCGTCTCATCACGTACCTTATCTGCGGTCAGAGATTTGCCCCCGGCCCTTTTGGGCCAGAGGCGATTATTGTTCAGGTATAGTGAAGATCTGCCCCGGATAAATCAGATCCGGATCACGGATCAGATCGCGATTGGCCTCGAACAGCCGCACATACAGGACGCCGTCGCCAAACCGGTCGCGCGAGATGGCCCACAGCGTGTCACCCTGTTGAACCGTGACGGAACGGATTACCGGTGCCCCCCCCTGCGCATTGGTCTGGTTGGCTGCTATTGCGGCATCCAGCACCTCGGCCGGTTCCCGTTTGAACGGAGTTTCAACCCGGCTGAGCACCGTCCCTTCCGTATTCACCGCATCCACGCGCAGGGTGTAGACACCCGGATCAATTCCCTCCAGATCGCTGCGCCAGGATCCATCCTCTTGCGGGTCGAGATCGGCGATCAGACGATTGTTCAGATAAAGTCGAACGGCTGCGCCGTCCTGCACACGTCCAGTCAACTGGACATTTCCGGTATCAGAATACCCGATTGTATCAAGTGCGATCTGATCGGGGGGCGTATCCCGCACCACAGGAGGCTGTACCAGTTCAACACCTTCTTCGCCCGACCGCAGCACCGCAATCTGCTGATCCGGTTCGGGTGCCTCTGCCGGCAAGTCGGCGGTTTGCGTTTCTTCGACTTCAGGCACCGTGGTTTCGGGATCAGCCGGTTCAGGTTCTGCCGTTTGAACCTTGGCGTCAGACTCAGTCTCAGCTTCAACATCGACAACCGCGGTACTGGTTTCCGCTGCATCTGCGGGCGCGCCCTGATCCGATGCCGAAGCTTCTTCAGTAACGGGTGCCTCTTCGACCGGTTGCGGCAAGGCCGCAATCAGGTAGTCGTCGGATTGCGTCGTCCGCGACCCATCCGAGCTTTGCAGGACCAGCCCCTGAGCCGCGTCGCTGAAAGGGATCGAAACGAATTCGGCAAACTGACCGCTGCTGTCTACGGTAAATGTGTGCAGGGGTTCTCCGTTCAGCAGCACCTCGATCCGGCTTCCGGGCTCTGCATCGCCGGACAACAGCGCCGTGCCATCCGCTTCAACAAATATCTGATCCAGCACCGGAGGGGCCGCTGGCTCGGGCGCGGTATCTTCCGACGTTGCAGCGGCAGTATCCGCGTCAGAGACGGCTTCGGCAGCTTCACTTGTGTCCTCGGCAGGCTCGGTCGTGGGCTCTTTGTCAGCGGGAGCCGCCTGTTCAGCCGCTTCCGGTTCCGAAACCTGCGCCTCCTGCTCTTCAGGTTCCGGGGCTACGGCGGATGCGGTTTCCTGCGGGGCGCTCGGCTCGGGCGCTTTGGTGAAGACGCCGGACAGATACAATCCACCCGCGCCCAATATCGCAACAAGACCCGCAATCACCCCCCAGATGAAATTGCCCGAGCTTCCGTTTCCCGATTTGGCGTCCATTATTTTCCTTTCACTCCGCCTGGCAAAAGCTTTGCGTTGAAGAGCTTTCCGGCGGACAGTTGAGCCAACCTATCAATCCCGCTATCACGGGTCAAAACCCCTGACACAACCCCGGAGCCCACCTTTAATGTCTCAGAAATCAATCTGTGTGTATTGCGGGTCACGCAATGGAGCCGAGAAGGCTTATTCTGTAACTGCCCGACAGTTTGGCAGCCTACTGGCGCAGGAAGGCTGGCGGCTGGTCTACGGAGCCGGAGATGTCGGTTTGATGGGTGAAGTGGCCCGTGCCGCACAGAATGCCGGTGGTGAAACCTTCGGCGTCATTCCGGTGCACCTGGCCAAACGTGAGGTCGGAAAAACGGATCTGACCCATTTCGTGATCACCGAGACAATGCACGAGCGCAAGAAGGTCATGATCATGAACGCTGATGCCGTCGTTGTTCTGCCCGGCGGTCCGGGGTCGCTGGACGAGCTGTTCGAGGCGCTGACCTGGCGCCAGCTTGGACTGCATGACAAACCCATCGTCGTGGTCAATGTGAATGGGTATTGGGACGCATTGCACACATTGTTGGACCAGGTGATCGGGCAAGGCTTTGCCGACGCGTCTCTGGCGAATTTCATCACCTGGGTTGAAGACGCCGATACAGCCATGGTCGCCTTGCGGGACAAACTGACCTGACGATGGAAAACCGTGCGGGCGGTTGAACCGCCCGCCGTATTGATCAGGCCAGTCTGGCCTTGGGTTGCAGACTGTGGCGCACCACTTGCTCGACTTTGTGCAAAGGATGATTGGTCAGGGTCTTGTTGACCTCTGCCACGACCTTTCCAAGCACTTCGCTGTGCAACCGACGCCGCAACAGACCCAGAACCTGAGGGCTGGCCACCAGAACCAGCCGGTCATAGGCCCCTTTCAGCCCCTTGCGATTCAACAGATTCGCCAGATCCTGCACAAACAGAGATTTTGCGTGTGCCTTCCACGTGGGTTCTTCAACTGCTGATTTCTGATTTGGTCCGCCGTCGTTGCGACGACCTGCGCGGTCGGCCGGCTTCCCGGTCGGACCGTCTTGTTCTTCGACAGCAACGACGACAAGGTTGGGATCGTCGGCATCGGTGATATTCTCCATCACCAGCGCTTTCTCTCCATCTGCAACAATAACCCAAGTTCCCTGTGTAAGTGCGACCATTGCGATCTCCTGATTAGGTTGTGTTCTGGGTATCCCTCGACCTGCCGGACATGCGGCTTCGTTGGCGCACGCACAGTGCGCAGCCCGATCATTGATTGAAGTGATATGCGGTTCTCTCCCTCCGCCTTTCAAAGATGTGCTTTGGAGAGCAGCAAACAAGATACCGTCATGCAAAAAGGGCGCGTATCGGCGGGTTTTCACCGTCTGGTCATCAACCCTTTAGGCGGAAATCTCGACAACGGTGATTTCGGGCGTCACGCCCAGACGAACCGGCAGGATTGAACATCCGATACCGCCCGACACGACCAGATCACGCCCATCTTCGCGTACATGGCCATAGGCATACCGGTTGCCGAATTTCGACGGCACAACGGGCGACCAGCCGAACAGGCGCACCTGGCCACCATGTGTGTGCCCCGAAAGGGTCAAGGCCACCCGCTCGGGCACAGTGGGGAAAACATCGGGCTCATGCGCCATCATCACAACCGGAGCGTCATCGGTGATCTGCCCCAAAGTACCTGCCAGATCGTCCAATCCCTGTGGTTTGCCTTTGCGCCAGATCGCAAGCTGATCCTCAAGCCCGGCCAGCCAGATGCCCGGAGTTTCGAGCTTGATGGCAGTATTGGACAACACCGAAATGCCATTCTGTTCCAGGATTTCGGCGTAGTGATTGGGCCCGGATCCGCGCCGCTGTGCCGTCCTGTCATCCCACCAGTCGTGATTGCCCAGCACGGCAAAGACACCATTCTTCGCCTCAAGCCCGGCAAGCACGGGTGCCAGGTCCTGCATCTTCACCGCGTCCGAGACAGCTTTGTGGCTTGCAAAGAAATCACCCAGCAGAAGGATCACGTCCGGAGCCAGCGCATTGGTTCGGCGGACCACCTGCTTTACGCGGTTCAGGCCGACATAGGGTTCGCCGACATGCAAATCGGACAGTACGGCGATTCTGAGCGGCGGCGCCGTCCAGTCGTCCCGCTGAATGCGCCATTTGCGCACGCGCAACCGCACTGCGGGTTCAATGACGAACCCGTAGGCGGCCGTAACAAGGCCTGCCAGCGTCACCGCCAGCAGGCCCTTTATGAACCGGCGTCGGTTCAATTCATTACATCCGTGATGCGACGTTTTCCCAGTTCACCAGATTGTCGAGGAAGTTCGACAGGTAAGCCGGGCGCTTGTTGCGGAAATCTATGTAATAGCTGTGCTCCCAAACATCGCAACCCAGCAGCGCGGTCTGACCAAAACAAAGCGGGTTAACACCGTTCTCGGTTTTGGTTACGGCCAGCGAGCCATCTGCATTCTTGACCAGCCACGCCCATCCCGAACCGAACTGACCAGCACCAGCGGCGCTGAACTGCGATTTGAATTCGTCAACCGAACCAAAGCTTTCTGTCAGAGCTTTTTCCAGCTCACCGGGCATTGCGTTGCCGCCGGGCCCCATCATTTCCCAGAACTGGTTGTGGTTCCACAGCTGGCTGATGTTGTTGAAGATGCCGTTCTGTGCAACAGCGTTCGCGTCGTAGGTGCCAACGATGATCTCTTCCAGCGACTTGCCGTCCCATTCGGTGCCGGCGATCAGCTTGTTGCCGTTGTCGACATAGGCCTTGTGGTGCAGGTCGTGGTGATATTCCAACGTTTCCGCGGACATACCCTTGGCTGCCAGCGCGTCATGTGCATAAGGAAGATCAGGAAGTTCAAAAGCCATGTCGGCCCCCTGTTTAAATGTAAGTTGCGGTTCCCAAGGTTAAATGCTTTGGCTGCCGCCGCAGGTCAAGGGGCGAGACAAGAAAACCCGGAGGCAGGCGATGCTGACACAGGTGCGCAAGATGTTCTATCGCGCCCGCGGATATTATGCGGGCAATCTGAACGGCGAGCCCTTTCGTCTGGACCCGTATCATTCGAAATTCTGGCGCAAAGCCACTGCGGGCGCTTGGGAACCTGAAACTTTTGCAGTGCTTGACCGGTTCCTGTCCCCGCAAAGCGACTATCTGGATATCGGAGCGTGGATTGGCCCGACGGTGTTGTACGGTGCACGCAGGGCACGGCATGTCTGGTGTTTTGAGCCTGACCCGACCGCGTTCCGGCACCTGGCATGGAACCTTGATCTGAATGACGTTCAGAACGTCTCGGCATTCGGAGTCGCCCTGTCAGATCGGTTTGGTGTGGCACGCATGGCCTCCGTGCGCGGTGAGCCCGGAGATTCCACCAGCTCACTTCTGCACGACGGCGCACATGGATCGGATGCGCTGACGATCGCCTGGGATCAATTCGAAAAGACAAACGACCTGTCACGGGTTTCGCTGGTCAAAATGGACATCGAAGGGGCGGAATTTATTGTTGCACCCACTCTGTCCGCGTGGCTGAGGGAACGGCGGCCTGCCCTGCTTCTATCGCTTCACGCACCATTGCTGCCGGAAAACGAGAGGCACGAACGTGTCAGCGCTTTGATAAATGAACTGGGGTTTTACTCGGGGCTGTCGGACGACAAAGCGCACCCTCTCAAGGTTTCGGACTTGCTGACCAAAGACGGCCTGAACCGTTTTCACACCATTCTCATGCATGGGTAGAACGTCAGGCGACTTTTTCTTTGTTTACGCGAAGTCCTGCTTGCATTTCTGAGATGTATCACTTTGAGTGTGTACATCAAAAATCACGGCCAACCGGATAAAATGAAAAGACTTTTCCTGATTGTCACCGCCGCAGTGCTTGCACAAACCGCTACGGCAGAAACAGTTACCTATCATTGCAAGATGACCAAGCAAGACGCCCATGGCTGGATTGCGCCAGAGTATGCTTTCCGGATTGACCCCGCCACAGCTTCGGCGATGGCCGCAACGTCGTACCAAGATTGGGCCAAAGCAAAATTCAAAGACCGCGGTGCCAAGGGGTATCGTGTTATCTGGAACCTCGATCAAAAAATGGTCGCCGGTGGCAATGCCCGTGTTCGATATCAAGCGAACCTGAAACCATCCGACAACACAGTCGCCGTTCGCATGGCATTTGTTCAGGGAAATTTTGCGAACAAGCCCTTTGGGGTCGGGACCTGCTCCACGGTAAAATGAGAAAATGCCCCGGTAGAACCGGGGCATTCTTCTTTTCTTTCAGTAGATCCCGACCTCACTGCCAGGTTGCGCCGCAACCTTGAGCAGTTTGAAAACGTAATCCGCAGCCGAGCGGAAGCAGACCACCCGGAAGGTCTGTTCATCGTCCATCCAGAAAGCACCTGCCACTTGCGCCAGACGTGAGCGGCGGATTTGGCCAGGCTGGAAAGCATCCGCCGACAGATCGACAGGTGCAACCTTACCCAGAACTTCGCGGGCGCTGGCACCAGAGATACAGAAGACGGCGCGGGCATCCGAGACGTTGACCGCCAAAGCGTGGGTGCCACTCAGGGCACCGACCATGTCGGCCAGTTTGGCGTCGACTTCTGCGTATGGCACCAGCACCAGCAACTCGTCCGTCGACATCCAAGCCACGCCGGTATCGCCCTTGACCAGCGCCTCGCGCTGACCGGGCACTTTCTGGCCGGTCGCATCCTTGACGGCCTTGGCCAGCACCTTGTCGGACAGGTCGCCGCGCAGCGTGATCATACCCTGAAGACCGCATTCCTCGATCTTGGCGATGCCGGAATAGCTTGCGTGGTTTAATGCGCTGATGGGTTCAGACATTCTGCTTCTCCCCGTCCTTGTCATAGAAGATCGGGTCCACGATCTTGGCTTTGTAGGTTTTTCCGTCGGTGCCCGGGAACTCGACGATCTCGCCCATGCGGTCGGGACCGTGTTTGATCAGCCCCATGGCGATACCCTTGTCGAGGTTGGCAGAGTAATATGTCGACGTCACACGGCCGATCATATTGCGCTGACCGTTGGCATTGACGCCCTCGCCCACCGCGTAAGCACCATCCGGCAGAACCGATCCATCCACAGTCTCGAGACCGACCAGTTTCCAACGCTCGGGATCCGCCATGTGGCTGCGGGAATGGGCACGTTTGCCCAGATAGTCCTCTTTCTTTTTCGAAAGCGCCCAGTGCAGCCCCAAATCCTGCGGGATCACGGTGCCGTCGGTCTCGTCGCCGATCATGATAAAGCCCTTCTCGGCCCGCAGGATGTGCAGGCATTCGGTTCCGTACGGCATGACGCCGAATTCTTTACCTGCCTCCATCAGGGCATCCCAGAACGCCTGACCATGACTTGCGGGCACGGCGATTTCGTACGACAACTCGCCCGAGAACGAAATGCGGTAGGCCCGGCAAACGAAGTCTCCGATCTTGCCATCGCGCCATTCCATGAAGGGCAGCGCCTCTTTGCTGACATCCATGCCGCCCAGCTTCTCCAGCACCTTGCGGGCGTTGGGGCCAACCACGGCGACCTGCGCGTATTGCTCGGTCACGTTGGCAACATAGACTTTCCAGTCCCACCATTCCGTTTGAAGCCATTCTTCCATATGACCATGGATGCGCTCGGCTCCGCCGGTAGTCGTGTGGCACAGCCATGTGTCCTCGTCGATTCGGGCGACAACGCCGTCGTCGATCAGAAAGCCGTTTTCCGAACACATCAGACCGTAGCGACACTTGCCGACCTTCAGCGTGGACATCATGTTGGTGTACATCATGTCGAGGAACTTGCCGGCATCCGGGCCTTTGACGATCAGTTTGCCCAACGTCGAGGCATCCAGCAGGCCGAGGTTTTCGCGGGTGTTCTTGACCTCGCGATTGACCGCGTCGTGCACAGACTCACCGGGGCGGACATAGGCATAGGCACGGCGCCAATGGCCAACCGGCTCCCAGTCGGCTCCGTTCCTGTCGTGCCAGTTGTGCATCGGTGTCTGACGGATTGGCTGAAAGACCTCACCCCGTGCCTCACCGCCGACCGCACCCATCGAGATAGGCGTATAGGGTGGGCGGAAGGTCGTTGTGCCAACCTTGGGGATTTCGGATTCCAGCGCATCAGCAAGGATTGCCAATCCGTTGATGTTGCTCAATTTACCCTGATCAGTTGCCATACCCAGCGTAGTGTAGCGCTTGGTGTGTTCGACGCTTTCATACCCTTCGCGCGCAGCCAGTTGGACGTCTGAAACTTTGACGTCGTTCTGGAAGTCCAGCCAGGACTTCATGCGCAATTGAACTTCTGCATTTGCCGGCATGAGCCAAACCGCTTCCATCGGCGTTTCGACGGTTGTCTCACCTGCGGGCGCCTTGGTGTTCTTGGGTTTGAAGCCAGCCGCCTTGGCAGCGGCCTTACCGGCGACATGCGCGTCTGTCAGTACATCTTGCAACGCCAGAGGACCGTTGGACGCGCCAGCAGCAACAACGAACCCCTTGCCGTCGGCCCCCAGCGGTGGACGCTCAGGATCTGGCCGGAAATGCGCGTTCGCGTCGTCCCAGATCAGCTTGCCTCCGCAATGGGACCACATGTGCACGACCGGAGACCAGCCACCAGACATGGCGACCGCATCCGCCTCAACCTCTTCACGCGCGCCGCCGACACCTTCCTGATTGCAGATGGCAACCTTTTTGACGCGCTTGCCGCCTTTGACTTTGGCAATGGCTTTGCCCGGATCGACGCGGATACCCAACTGGCGGGCTTCTTCCGCCAAAGGTCCAGCCGTTGCCCGTGCGTCAACAATACGCAAAACATCCACACCTGCCTGTTTCAGGATAATCGCGGTGCGGTAAGCGTCATCATTGTTGGTGGCGACGATGACACGATCCCCCGGAGTCACCCCCCAGTTCACGACATAATCGCGCATGGCCGAAGCCAGCATCACACCCGGAACATCGTTGCCAGCAAAGGACAATGGTCTTTCAATTGCACCTGTTGCCGTCACAATTTGCTTGGCACGAATACGCCACAAGCGGTGGCGCGGGCCCTGCACGCCCGGCGTGTGGTCCGTCAGACGTTCGTATCCCAACACATAACCATGATCGTAAACACCCGCTCCCATGCAGCGTGTGCGCATAATAACGCTGTCCATTGTTTCGAGTTCGGAAACCAATTGTTCCACGAACTTATCCACAGGCTCACCATTGACGGTGCCTCCGTCAACCGGAGCGCGACCGCCCCAATGCGCGGTCTGCTCGATCAGCAGAACCTTCGCACCGGATTGTGCCGCCGCCTTGGCCGCCTGCAAACCAGCCACACCACCACCAATCACCAAAACATCTGTAAAGGCGTAGAAGTGCTCATAAGTGTCGGCATCCCGGTTGTCCTTGTCGGGCGCCTTGCCCAATCCCGCCGACTGCCGGATGAAAGGTTCGTAGACGTGTTTCCAGAAGGGCTTGGGGTGGATGAAGGTCTTGTAGTAGAATCCGGCCGGCAGGAACCTGGCAAACGCCGTGTTAACCGCGCCGATATCATGTTCAAGGCTTGGCCAATGGTTCTGTGAAATTGCGGTCAAGCCGTTGAACAACTCGGTCGTCGTGGCGCGCTGGTTCGGCTCGAACCGGTTGCCCTGTCCCAGACCGACAAGGGCGTTCGGCTCTTCCGCGCCGCTGGCGACAACTCCGCGGGGGCGGTGGTACTTGAACGACCGGCCCATCATCATCTGATCGTTGGCCAGCAGCGCTGAGGCGAGCGTATCGCCTTCGTAGCCCTGCATAGAAGTGCCGTTAAAGGTAAATGTAACTTTCTTCGACCGGTCAATCAGCCGGCCTTGTTTTGCGAGACGGGTGCTCATGTCGCTGACCTTTCGCATGTGGAGGCGTCAAAGCCTCCGGCGGGAGTATTTTTGAAAAGATGAAGCATCAGGAGAACTCTCTCCACGTCCAGCCGGGCCGTTTAGCGGTGATGGCATCCTTGATGTCTTGCGGCGGCTCGGTGACCTGCGCGGAATAGGTGCCGAACACTTCGAGTGTCTGCGTGCAGCGAGCGGCGTGGAACCACTTGCCGCAGCCATTGGCGTGCCGCCAGCGTTCAAAGTGAACACCCTTCGGGTTTTCACGCATGAACAGGTAGTCGTGGAAATCGTCTTCGGACGAGCCCGGGCCGAAACGCTTCAGATGCGCCTCACCACCAGCGGCCAGTTCGGTTTCTTCGGCGTCTACGCCGCAATAGGGGCAATTCAGGATTAGCATGTTGTCATCCTTTTGGCGGTCGGTCGGCACGGGGGCCGACCTGAATTCTGTTTTCTGGCACCTTGGGGACCCCCCTTAGTGTGCCACCCCGGCGGCGACGCTTTCGTCAATGAAGCGGCCCTCTTTGAAGCGGTCCAGCGAGAAGGCTTCGGTCAGCGGTGAATGTCCCGTGGCCATCAACTGCGCCATCCCCCAGCCCGATCCCGGAATTGCCTTGAAGCCACCGGTGCCCCAGCCGCCATTGATAAAGCAGCCCTGCAAAGACGTTTTCGACAGGATGGGCGAGCGGTCACCGGTCATGTCCACGATCCCGCCCCACTGACGCAGCATCTTCAGGCGCGAAATCATTGGGAAGGTTTCGACAAGCGCCCGCACCGTTTCCTCAATATGATGGAAAGACCCGCGCTGCGTGAAGTTGTTGAACCCGTCGGTTCCCCCGCCGATCACCATCTCGCCCTTGTCGGACTGAGACATGTAGCCGTGCACGGTGTTGGCCATCACAACCACATCCATGCAGGGTTTGATGGGCTCCGATACCAGCGCCTGCAACGCAACGGCTTCCAGCGGCAGACGGAAGCCCGCCATCTCGGCCAACTGACCCGAATGGCCCGCGACGACGATGCCCAGCTTGTCACAATCGATGGCACCCTTGGTGGTGTCGACCCCGACGACGCGACCTTTATCCGAGCGTATACCGGTGACTTCGCATTGCTGGATGATATCCATACCCATCGCCGAACAGGCACGCGCATAGCCCCACGCCACCGCATCATGGCGCGCAGTGCCCCCGCGTTCCTGCCAAAGGCCGCCCAGAACCGGATACCGGGGGCCGTCCAGGTTGATGATAGGCACCAGTTGCTTGACGCGTTCGGGACCGATCCATTCAGTCTTTACGCCTTGCAGGGCGTTGGCATGGGCCGTTCGCTGATAGCCGCGGATCTCGTGCTGGGTCTGCGCCAACATGATGACACCGCGCGGGCTGAACATGATGTTGTAGTTCAGCTCCTGGCTCAGGTCCTCGTAGAGGCTGCGCGCTTTCTCGTAGATTGCAGCAGACGGGTCTTGCAGGTAGTTCGAGCGGATGATCGTCGTGTTGCGGCCGGTGTTGCCACCGCCCAGCCAGCCTTTTTCGATAACCGCGACATTCTGAATACCGTAGTTCTTACCAAGGTAATACGCGGTCGCCAGACCATGACCGCCAGCACCAACGATGATGACGTCATAACGCTTCTTGGGTTCGGGTGAGCGCCAAGCGCGCTCCCATCCGGTGTGATAGCGCAGAGCTTCCCGCGCCACAGCAAAGGCTGAATAGTGTTTCATGTGCGAATCCATCCGGTTCGGTGATTGGGCGCAGATATGCCGTGTGAGTGCATTTTAGCCCTGCCGTGCAACGCCGCAATATAGCACTATTGCGACATGTCGCTCATTCGCGGCCATTTGTCCCTTTTGTCGGACGCCTCACAGGTCTAAGTCAGGGCAGCATCCTCGGAGGGACCATGACGTTCTGGGTTCTGATTTTTCTTGTCGCGCTGCTGATCGCAGCTTTTCTCAGCTTTACTCTGCTGCGCAAACGCCGTGGGGATGAACCCGCTGCGGCTTACGATCTGCGGGTTTATCGCGAACAGTTGGCCGGTGTGGACCGGGATCTGGCGCGCGGGGTCATTGGCAAGGCCGACGCTGAACGGGTCCGCACGGAAATTTCCCGCCGTATTCTGGCCGCAGACGATCAGATGAAAAAAGAGGGCGCCGGCGCCGGGCCTTCTCGTACCGTTTCAGCGTTGTCGATCTTGGCAATCTCGCTGCTTCTGATCGGTGGCGCATTGGCGATGTATAATCGCACCGGGGCCGTCGGATTACCCGATATGCCTCTGACCGCACGGCTTGAATTGGCCAAAGAAGTGCGCGCCAACCGGCCATCCCAAAGCGCCGCGGAAGAGCTGGCGACCCCGCCCCAACCTGCGCAGCTGGACGAAAGCTATGCGAACCTGCTGAAGCAGTTGCGTGAAACGGTAGCGAACCGGCCAGACGATTTGCAGGGTCAGATGCTGCTGGCGCAGCACGAGACGAATGCAGGCAACTTCAAGGATGGGTACACCGCGCAGCAAAGGGTGATCGAACTGTCCGGCGACACTGCCACGGCCGACACTTACGCGGATTTGGCTGAAATGATGATTCTGGCGGCGGGTGGTTACGTCTCACCCGAAGCGGAACAGGCCCTGATCGAAGCGCTGAACCGTGACCCTCGTCACGGCCCGGCACGCTATTATTGGGGGCAGATGCTGGCCCAGATCGGGCGGCCGGACCTCGCCTATCGTATGTGGGTTGAAACGTTGCAGGATGCCCCGGCAGGTGCGCCATGGGCCGGAGCGATACGGGCTCAGATCGACGAACTGGCATTTCGGGCCGGTGTATTCAATGCACCGGATCTGAGCACGGCACCCGGCCCCAGTCAGGAAGACATGGCCGCCGCCGCGGAGCTTAGCCCCGGAGAACGGCAGCAGATGATTCAGGGTATGGTGGACCAGTTGTCTGATCGTCTGGCGACAGAAGGCGGGTCCCCCGAGGAATGGGCCCGTCTGATCGCAGCCTTGGGCGTTCTAGGCCAGGGCCAGCGTGCCATCGATATACGGGATGAGGCCATGGAAGTGTTTGCCGGCAACTCAGAGGCGTTGCAGATCATCGATGCGGCGGCCCTTCAAGCCGGGATCGCTCAATGATCCATGACGCTATCGAAGAATTTGCAGCAGCGCTGCAACCTATGAGTGCCCTGATGGGGCTGGACCTTGGGGAAAAGACAATCGGCGTCGCGGTGTCCGACCGGATGCGCGGCGTCGCCAGCCCGCTGGAAACGGTACGGCGCAAGAAATTCACGCTCGATTCCGCCCGCCTGATCGAAATTGTGACCGATCGCGAGATCGGGGGCATCTTGCTGGGGTTGCCCAAGAACATGGATGGCAGCGAAGGGCCAAGATGCCAGTCAACGCGGGCATTTGCCCGCAATTTGTCCCGCCTGACCGATTTGCCCATCGGATTTTGGGACGAACGGCTCAGCACAGTTGCGGCAGAAAAAGCACTGCTTGAGGCGGATACGACACGAAAACGTCGCGGACAGGTTATTGATCACGTTGCAGCCGGCTATATCTTGCAAGGGGCGCTGGACAGGCTGCGCTTTTTGTAACGGGTCGGAGACCAGTGATGACGAATATGGTTTGGAAAAGGAATGAGGTCGAAAGCCCTTGTGTCCAGATCTGTGTCGTTCACCCCACGGAACGTATCTGTACCGGCTGTTATCGCACGATTGATGAAATCACCCGCTGGTCCAAAATGGACAGCAGCGAACGCGCCGAAATCATGGAAAACCTGCCAACCAGAAAGCCGCGCCTCAGCAAACGCCGTGGCGGGCGTGCAGCGCGCATAAACGGCTCCTGAAGTCAGCCAGTCTGCTTTGGGGACGTATCCCTGTGGTCATTGGATTTGTCGTGGGCCGACCTGTTCGTGTCTTGCCCGCGCAGCTCGGTCTCGAACAGAGCTACAATTTCGGATCTACTCGTTTTTGCAGTCTCGGATTCTTCTCGTGCACGTTGGACATGTTTCTTGCAGGTCTTGACCACCTCGAATGAAGGCGTCTTTCGTGCAGTAAATCTTTCCATCAACAACTTAAATGTCATCGCAAACTTCCCGCTTCCAATAACTGTGCCGCTGCGGGCCGAGGTCGAGCTCCAAGAGGGGCCAGCTCATGAACGCATCTGTTCAACGTGAGTGGAGGCCCGCAGCGACACGGCGTAGGTAAGGGCACTTCCGGTCAATATTAGGGGGAAAACACACGGTTTTTGGTCTGGTTTGACGTTAACGTCAGATATTCCACGAAAAAACCCACCAGTTCCCTTACGTCACAACTTTTGTCCGGAACGGTGTCAAGACCGGTGGAAAGCGTGGAACGGCGGAAAAAGCCAATCAGAGTTGGTCTCCTCGCGTTCAACGGTGCTTTACCCTGACCTGCGGACACAACACAGGGGCCGCCTGCTGGCAGTTGAATCAGTCAAAACACGTGAGGGTATAGCGAAGTTCCTTATCCGGCGGCCAACCAGGTTTTGGCATTTTCGATATCCTCGGACGGAAAGAACTGAGTCCGTGTGCCCAACACATGACTGGCTACGCGTTGCGCCATGTGCTGCCAGCTTTTGTCCCCAACGATGGCTGCGCGGTCCAGTTGCCCGATATGTCGGCTGGCCAGACGAAAATGCGCTGCAAGAGCCGACAACCCCTGCCAGCCATCAAATTCCCTCAGGTCAATCAACAAGCGAAACCCGGATCGATCATGCAACAAAGCGTCCAGGTCGCGCTCTGCCTGCTTGTATTCCTCCGGGTCCAGCTTTCCCAAAAGGCTGATCTGCACGCATGGGCCCTCCAGATCCGTCACGTGAATGGATCCCAGCGACTCGCGCATCCAGCGGCGCGCGGCCTCAAGCTCGGCCAATTCGAATACCTGAACGGGACACGGCAGGATCGGGGCCGCCAGTCGGATGCTGGTTTGCACCCAGCCCTGATCGGCAACAACCGCAATCCGGTCGAACCCCCGCCAGTGACTGAGCCCCAGCTTGGTGTCAGACCATGCCGCACCCAAATCATACCCCTTGAACTCCGGCTGCACGATGGCCAAAAGCCGAACCGAGTCGTGTTCGGTCAGCGCTGCTTCGATCGCAGGAACCAAGACATCCGCGTAGTCGGCGCTGGTGACTTGCCCCGACAACTCGACTTCTATCAAAGCACCATCAGAATTCGTATGGACCGTAATCATCGGTCAAAACCTCCAAAGCCAAACAATGACAGGAGGTTAAGGGGATTCGATCCATTCCGCTACACCCCCGGCACATTCCGGGCGGAAATAGGCGATCATCCGTCCATCCGGCCCTGCATTTGCCGTGTCTGCCCAAAAGGCAACCCCGTGCAGACAGTGGCGGTGCAGCACGTAAGCCTCGCCCGGTTTGGCTGGCAATTCGATTCGCGGACAGGTTTCGAACACCTCGCGACGGGCGGATTGGTAGATATCCGTAATATCGACTTCATGCAGGCGCTCTTGTGGCTTCCCCGCAAGAGCGCGCCTGAACGCCGCACCTAGGATATGATGGCTGCCTTCCCACAACACCATGGGCGACGCATTCCGGCTGGCCTTGGTCAGCGGTATACCCAAAATCCAGGCATGCGGCTCATCCACGCGGCGGCGACGATCCGGCCCCATCGGGCGCAGGCCGTCCACATGGGCCGCGTCCCGGTTTTTGCGATACCGTGCGGCGGCTTCGTTTTCCCCCCGACGCGGACGTGGATATCCCGGATACATGACCGAGACTTGCCCCTTGTGAAGCGGCAATTCCCCAAAACGCTCTGCAATGAATGACATGGCGGCTCCGGCCAGAGGCCCCGATTGACCAACCCTGCCCTGCGCGTCATTGGGCAACGCGTCGACACCAATGAACCACGTCCCTTCGCAGTCAAGCCAGTTAGCATGGGCCGGGTCCGTTACAGCGGCCCGTGCGGCGGGCAGCGCATGACCCACCCAAGCTGCAAGCACCCGATCATATGGGAATTTCACCCAGCCCTTGACGCGGAAGTCGGTCACAAACCTATTGCCTTGCGAAGCATATTGAGCGCCACCAGTGTAAGGAACACAGCGAATACGCGCTTCAAAGGTTTCGGGTCCATCGCATGGGCCAGCTTCACCCCCCAAGGCGCGGTGATCATCGTCATTGCCACGACAATACCGAAAGCCACAAGATTGACCGCCCCAATGGTCAGCGGTGGCCGATGTTCCGGTGCAATATCCAGGAACAAAAACCCGATGACCGAGGGCACGGCAATGATCACACCAAATCCGGCCGCGGTTGCCACGGCACGGTGGATCGGCGTGTTGTAAAGACTCATCAGCGGCACACCAAAACTACCACCGCCTATCCCCATCAGAACGGATAGAAACCCGACCGCGGGAGACAGGATGGCCCGCGTTATTCCGCCGGGCATGACATCCCCTAGCCGCCAGTCCGAACGTCCCAGCCCAAGGTAAGCTCCGATCACCATTCCCAATATGCCGAACAGCGCCTGCAAGGCCTCGGTGCGCAGAGCCGAAGCAACCAGAACCCCGATGATCGCCCCGACGACGATACCCGGCCCCCAACCGCGCAGGATATCCCAATCCACCGCACCCTTCTTATTGTGCGCAAGAACGGATCGGACCGATGTCACGATTATCGTTGCCAGCGACGTGGCCAGACACAGTTGCATCAACTGCGGACCGCCATATCCCAGAGTTTGAAACGCATAGAAAAAGGCGGGCACCAAAACAATTCCACCGCCAACCCCCAGCAATCCGGCAAGTACGCCGGCCAGCGCTCCGATCACAAGCAAAAGGCCCAGCATCTGGGCCAGCAACATCGTCTCGGGCATCGTTCCCCCTGCCGTTTAAACTTCTGCCATGGGCGCCACATGATCCAGCGCCCGCAGCATCACCTCGGGTCCGGCCCCATCCTGCACAGCCCCTTCCGACAAGGCACGCCGCCATGCGCGGGCTCCGGGACGACCTGCGAAAAGGCCCAACATATGACGCGTGATCTGGTGCAAACGCCCGCCATTGGCAAGGTGCCGTTCCACATAAGGCACCATATGTTGAACGATCGCGAACGGATCACGCGTCGCTCCGGTACCAAAGATGCGTCGGTCAGCATCCGACAGGACATCGCCCGGCTGATGGTACGCGGCCCGGCCGATCATCACCCCATCCAGACCTGCTTCCAGATGTGCGGCTGCCTCGTCCAGCGTGTTGATGCCGCCATTGATCGATATGTGAAGATCCGAAAACTCATGCTTCATCCGATGCACTAGGTCATAGTCCAAGGGCGGGATATCCCGGTTTTCCTTGGGGCTCAGCCCCTGCAACCACGCCTTGCGGGCATGGATTGTTACCCTTTGGCAACCTGCCGCACGGATTTGTTCAAGAAACGCAGGCAATACCTCTTCCGGCTCCTGGTCATCCACGCCGATGCGGCATTTAACAGTGACATCCACGTTCACCGCTTCGCGCATGGCAGCCACACAGTCGGCAACGCGGCATGGGTTTTTCATCAAGACAGCGCCGAAAGTGCCGGATTGCACCCGATCCGACGGACAGCCGCAGTTCAGATTGATCTCATCATACCCGGCCTCAGCCCCCAAACGCGCGGCCTGCGCCAATTCTTCCGGGTCAGAGCCGCCGAGTTGCAAAGCAACCGGGTGTTCTTCAGGAGAATGGTCCAACAGATGCACCGCCCCGCCCCGCACAAGCGCCGGTGCCGTCACCATCTCGGTGTACAGCAACGTTTCCGCGCTGAGCAGCCGATGAAAATAGCGACAGTGGCGATCTGTCCAATCCATCATCGGCGCCACGCTCAAACGCGCTGCCTGTGTTGCCTTGCCTGTCACAGCAACGCCTCCATCCTGCTATGCTCCGAAATCCGATTGCCTGTCAGTGGTCTTGCCCATCCGAATCAAGTCAAAAAGCCCTAACACATTCCTCTGGCGGCGTCCCAACGGCGACCCTGAGGATTCAGCTGTTTCCGATCAGACACCATATCGGCTCATCACCATCTGGACACTGCTTTCGATCGTTTCCGTCATCTCGGGTTCGCTGAGCGCCCCGCCCGTGAACAGCAGCGGCCAGAAGGCGCGTGCCTTGATCAGGCCAATGAATTCGCGCCCGGCCCGTTCCGGGTCATCGATCCGAAGCTGCCCATCCTCTGCCGCATCCTTGAGCATGGCAATGAACGTCGCCGTCTTGTCCAGCTTGCCCTGAGCTTCCGCTGCAAGCGTCGGGTTGCGCAAGGTTTCGCTGATCACCATCCGGGCCATCGCGATAACATCGGGCCGCATCAGAATACGTCCCTCGGCCCAGGCCAGTTCGGTCAGTTGCGTACGAATGTCACGACCTTTTTCATACCGGATTTCCAGCACTTCAGCAAAGCGACTGGACAATTCGACCACGATGGAGCGGAACAGGTTCTCTTTACTTTCAAAGTACTTGTACAACGTACGCTTGGACACTTCGGCCCTTGCTGAAATGCGGTCCATACTGGCCGCGGCAAATCCCTTTTCCTGGAACTCGGCCACGGCAGCTTCGATGATCTGTGCGCGCTTGGACGCATTCTGTGCGCTGCATTCGTTCATGTCAGAGCTATAGACCTGTTGACGCGCCTTGGTCAAACACTAGGTAAACGCAGGAGTTTACAGAGGCAAAACAATATGCCATGAGTAAACCCGAGAGTTTACCAAGTGCGGAAACCAGCACCAACAGGAGACCCCCTCATCATGGCTCTTACATTGAACCTGAACGGCAAAACCCACGAGGTTGATGCCAAACCCGGAACGCCTCTTCTCTGGGTGATCCGAGACGAACTGAAACTGACCGGCACAAAATTCGGCTGCGGCGTTGCGTCCTGCGGGGCCTGCACGGTGCATCTGAACGGTGAACCCGTCCGTTCGTGCCAGACTTTCATTGAAGACGTCGAAGGTGCCGAAGTCACGACCATCGAGGCTGTCGGTGACGACAAGATCGGTGCTGCCATACAACAGGCCTGGGTCGAGCTGGATGTCGTCCAGTGCGGCTACTGCCAGTCGGGTCAGGTGATGTCGGCTGTCGGGCTGTTGTCCGAGAACTCGAAACCGTCGGCTCAGGAGATTGACGAGTACATGTCCGGCAATGCCTGCCGCTGCGCCACCTATCAACGCATCCGCGCCGGTATCCAGCGCGCGTCTGAAATTCTGGAGGCCTGATCCATGACCATCAACACCTCTCGCCGTGGGTTTCTGAAAAGTGCCGCCGCTGCCGGTGCCGTCCTGCTGGTCGGCACCCGTCCAGACGGAGCACTGGCCGCGGCCTCGTCCGAGACCGCCCAGCTCAACCCGTTCGTGAAAATCGATGCGGATGGCACCGTGACCGCCATCGTCAAGCACTTTGAAAAAGGTCAGGGC
This sequence comes from Ruegeria sp. CDSA141, assembly GCF_059612005.1. Taxonomy (NCBI): domain Bacteria; kingdom Pseudomonadati; phylum Pseudomonadota; class Alphaproteobacteria; order Rhodobacterales; family Roseobacteraceae; genus Ruegeria; species Ruegeria sp. CDSA141. The sequence goes on along the minus strand of NZ_JBXWPT010000001.1, from coordinate 357,806 downwards.
CCAGCGACCGGCCTGCCGACGCTGATTGCCGAAGAAATCGGCCTGACCATGGACCAGATCGAATACGAGTTCGCCCCCTCGGATCCGAACGTCTACAACAACCTGCTGTTTGGTCCATTCCAGGGCACCGGCGGTTCGACCGCGATGGCGAATTCGTGGCTGCAATATCGTCAGGCCGGTGCTGCTGCGCGCGAAATGCTGATCAACGCCGCTGCGCAGAGCTGGGGCGTGGATGCATCCGCCATCACCATCGAAGACGGCATCGTCAAGGCGGGCGACAAGTCGGCTCCGATCGCTGAGTTCGTGTCTGCTGCGTCGCAACTGGACGCTCCGGCAGAGCCGCGCCTGAAAGACCCGTCCGAGTTCCGCCTGATCGGAAATGAAACGGTGCGCCGCAAGGATTCGGCAATCAAGGGCAACGGGCAGGCGATTTACGCGATGGACGTTCACCTGCCCAACCAGATGGTCGCCATGATCAAACGCCCGGAAGCGAAGGGCGGCATCGCCCTGGGTTTTGATGACAGCGCATCGAAGGAGGTCAAAGGCTATATCAATGCAGCCGTCCTGCCCAATCAGGCCGGTGTCGCGGTTTATGCCGAAAACACCTGGGCCGCGATTCAAGCACGCGATGCGCTTGAGGTCGAGTGGGACATGTCCGGCGCAGAAACCCGTGACTCGGACCAGATCAAGGCCGAGATCATGGCCGCGCTGGAGGCTGAGCCCACGTATAACGTGAACAAGGCAGATTTTGAAGCTGTGGCAGCCGCCATCGACGGTGCGGACAAGGTCGTTGAAAAAACGTTCTACTTCCCACTGCTGGCCCATGCTCCAATGGAGCCGCTGAACTGCACGATCGAGCAAACAGCCGATGGTGACATCGTTCTGCATGACGGGGCGCAAATGCCGACAGGGCCACATATGGCCTACCAGCAGATCTTTGGCCTTCCCGCTGAGAAGATCCACATCAAGACCATGCTGGCGGGTGGCTCCTTTGGTCGCCGTGCAACTCCGGATGCGGATTATCAGGTCGAGGCAGCTCTGGCTTTTGTCGTCACTGACCGCTCGCGCCCGGTGAAACTGGTCTGGACGCGCGAAGACGATATCCGCAGCGGGTATTATCGCCCCGCCTTTGGCCACAAGGTCCGGGTTGGCCTGGATGCCGATGGCAAAATCGTCGGATGGCAGCATCAGGTAGCTGGCCAATCAATCATGAAAGGCACGGCCTTCGAGGCCTTCGCGGTGCATGACGGGGTCGACCACAGCTCTATCGAAGGTATCGCAGACAGCCCCTACCAGATTCCGGGAATGGCGCTGGGTTTAACAGATACGCCCAAGGCAACCTCGGTACTATGGTGGCGCTCTGTCGGACACACTCACACGGCCTATACGATGGAAACCATGATGGATCTCGTGGCCCAAGCGGCAAGGCGCGATCCGGTCGAGTTCCGCCTGGCCCATCTGTCCGACGACGACAACCCGGACCAGCAGCGAAAGGCATCTGTTTTAAAACTGGCGGCCGAAAAGGCAAACTGGGGCAATGCGCCAGAAGGTCGGTCGCAGGGGATCGCTGTTCACAAGTCCTTTGGGTCTTACGCGGCTGAAGTGGTCGAAGTCTCGGGCGATCCAGAAAGTGGCATCAAGATTGAAAAGGTCACCTGTGCCGTGGATTGCGGCATTGCCGTGAACCCGGATGTTGTGCGCGCCCAGATGGAAGGCGGCATCGGCTATGGCATTGGCCACGTGATGCGTGACCAGATCACTCTGACCAGCGGTGCTGTGGATCAATACAACTTCCCGGATTACGAACCGCTGCGTATTGGGGATATTGCCGCAATTGACGTACATATCGTGCCATCAGCCGAAGCGCCAACCGGCGTAGGAGAACCCGGCACGCCACCGTCAGCGCCTGCATTGGCCAATGCGATCAATGCGCTGTCAGGTGTGCATGTGGCGCAATTGCCCATGGAAGCGCATGGCGTAAGCTTCGCCTAAAAGCACCTCCCCGCGCCGGTCAAAACCGGCGCGGGGAGTTCCATGAACACCAAAGCCAAAATTTGATCAAATTTGATGACAAAGCAGATCCATTGAAGTAAATCACTGGGGAGTTTCACCGACGGAGCCCCCAATGGACCTGAGCGCCCTGCACAATTTCCGCGTTGCCGCATGTGATCTGAACGGTCAGATGCGCGGCAAACGCGTGCCCCCCGTCTATGCGGACAAACTGGAAAAGGGGGCTGTACGAATGCCATTCTCGGCACTGAACGTTGATCTGTGGGGCGCAGACATCGACGGTAGCCCGCTGGTCTTTGAAACCGGCGACGCAGATGGAGTGCTGCGCCCGACCGAACGCGGCCCGGTCCCCGTGCCCTGGCTGGATACGGAAACGGCGCTGGTGCCAATGAGCCTGTATGATGATGACGGCGTACCGTTCCCGGGCGACCCGCGGCATGCTCTGTCCGCCATACTCGACCGCTATGCACAACGCGGCTGGTCCGTTGTTGCCGCGACGGAGTTGGAGTTCACACTGGTTGATGCGTCTGGCGCGCAACCGCAACCGCCAGTGAATCCGATCACCGGGCGGCGCCTTACCGATGAGGCAGTTCTGTCGGTTGCTGAAATGGACGCGTTCGAAGCGTTCTTCACCGAACTGTACGACGGCTGCGCCGAAATGGGCATCCCCGCGCAGACGGCCATCTCGGAAAGCGGCATCGGCCAGTTCGAGATCAACCTGAACCATCAGGACGCCATGCGCTGTGCCGATGATACGTGGCTTTTCAAGGCATTGACGCGTGGATTGGCGCGCAAGCACGGATTTGCGGCAACCTTCATGTCCAAGCCTTATACTGATGACGCCGGCAACGGAATGCATGTGCATTTCTCGGTAGTGGACCAGAACGGGCACAATGTGTTCGACAACAACGGGCCGGAAGGCACTGAGATTTTGCGGTCTGCCGTCGCTGGCTGTGTCGCGGCCATGCCGGGCAGTACGCTGATATTTGCGCCCCACGGGAATTCCTACACACGGCTCATACCAGGGGCACATGCGCCCACGGGGGCCTGCTGGGCCTATGAAAATCGAACCGCAGCTATTCGCATCCCTGGCGGCCCCCCGGCTGCACGGCGCATCGAACACCGCGTCGCCGGCGGGGACATAAACCCGTATCTGATGCTAACCGCGGTTCTGGGCGCGGCACTTGTTGGCATCGAAGACGGTTTGACCCCACCTGCCCCGATCACGGGGAACGCCTATGACATTGCAGACCTGCCTCAGCTGATGCCGGATTGGTCGAGTGCGATTGACAGGTTCGCCTCTGATCCATTGGTGCCGCGTCTGTTCCCCGCAGACCTGATCCGCTATCTGACCATGACCAAGCGGCAAGAGATCACCCGATTTGCGAGCATCCCACCCGAGGATCACTGGCTGAGCTATCTCGAGGCGGTTTGACCCCCTTGCCGCTTCAATCAGTCTCGGTTAGGATTAATTTGATCAAATTTGGTGACACATGAAAATCGGTATTCTACAAACCGGCCACACCCCCGAAGTGCTGCAGGATGAATTCGGGGATTATGACGAGCTTTTCCCCACGCTGTTGGCTGGCAATGGGTTCGAGTTCGTGACCTTTGCCGTCGTGGACGGCACCTTCCCCGATAGTGCAGATGATGCGGATGGATGGGTCATTACCGGGTCTCGTCACGGGGTTTACGAAGCCCTGCCCTGGATTGCGCCGCTGGTAGCGTTGGTGCGCGAGATCCAACAAAGCGGAAAACCGCTGATCGGCGTTTGCTTTGGCCATCAGATCATTGCTCAGGCACTGGGTGGCAAGGTCGAGAAGTTCGCTGGAGGTTGGGCTGTAGGTCGTACTGAATACGAGTATGACGGCAACAAATTATGGCTGAATGCCTGGCATCAGGATCAGGTTGTTGAATTGCCAAAAGAGGCGCGGGTTCTGGGCCGGAATGCCTTCTGCGAAAACGCGATGCTGGCTTATGGGGACACAATCTGGACGGTTCAGGCCCACCCGGAATTCACCAACGGTTTCGTGGCAGGCCTGATGCGGACTCGGGGCAAGGGCGTCGTCCCGGAGGATCTGATGCGCGAAGCCGCAAATCGCGAAACCGCGCTGGACGACAACGCCAAAATCGCGCGCCACATGGCCGATTTTCTAAAGAAAGAGAGAGCCTGATGGCTGATTGGACTGATAAACTGCCGGAAGCCGCCAAGGCGTATTTCCACGGACAGAGACTGGACGAAGTTGAATGCATCATTTCAGACCTGCCGGGTATTGCGCGCGGCAAGGCGGTGCCTGCATCAAAATTCGCAAAGCAATCCTATTTCCACCTGCCCGACAGCATCTTCTACCAGACCATCACAGGGGGCTGGGGCGAAGCTGCCGGTGATGACGGGTTCATCGAAAAGGACATGATCCTGAAACCCGATTTCTCAACAACCACCGCCGCACCCTGGACCGGCGACTGGACGCTGCAGGTGATCCACGACGCCTACAACCGGGATGGTGAACCGATTCCATACAGCCCGCGCAACGTGCTGAAACGTGTTGTACAGCTTTACCACGACAAAGGCTGGAAACCGGTAGTAGCGCCCGAGATGGAATTCTTTCTTGTTGCTCCCAATGTCGATCCGGCACAAGGGATCAAGCCAATGATTGGGCGCTCAGGTCGCCCCGCCGCCGCACGGCAGGCCTATTCCATGACGGCGGTGGACGAGTTCGGCCCGGTGATCGACGACATCTATGATTTCGCCGAACACCAGGGGTTCGAGATCGACGGCATCACGCAAGAAGGCGGCGCCGGGCAGTTGGAAATCAATCTGCGCCATGGCAACCCGGTAAAACTGGCTGACGAAGTCTTTTATTTCAAACGTCTGATCCGTGAGGCCGCGCTGCGGCACAATTGTTTCGCCACTTTCATGGCGAAACCGATCGAGGAAGAACCGGGTTCGGCCATGCACATCCATCACTCGATCATCGACATGGAAACCGGGCAGAACATCTTTTCTGGTCCACAGGGTGGCGAGACCGACGCGTTTTATCACTTCATCGCCGGGTTGCAGAACCATCTGCCCGCCGGTCTGGCGGTGATGGCACCTTACGTTAACTCTTACCGGCGCTATGTGAAAGATCACGCGGCACCGATCAATCTGGAATGGGCACGGGACAACCGTACCACCGGCATCCGTGTGCCCCTGTCGGGTCCGGAAGCGCGCCGTGTTGAGAACCGCATCGCCGGGATGGACTGCAACCCGTATCTGGGCATCGCGCTGTCGCTGGCCTGCGGTTATCTGGGGTTAGTTCAGCAAGAGCGCCCGCGTCGTCAGTTCTATGGCGACGCTTATGAAGGCGAAGGAGATATCCCACAGGTCATGGGAGAAGCGCTGGATCTGTTTGACGAGGCCACTGCCCTGCACGAGGTTCTGGGCCCCGAATTCGCCCGCGTTTACGGCATCGTCAAACGGGCCGAATACGAAGAGTTCCTGCAGGTCATCTCTCCTTGGGAACGTGAACACCTGCTGATCAACGTCTGAGACCTTCCGTGAACCTGCTCTATTCCAATGACTGCAAGGGTGAGTACCCGGACAGCTGGTATGCTGCGACGGCAAATCCGATGGATCGCTTTCCTGAGTTGCCAGAAGACACCAAAGCGGATGTGTGTGTAGTCGGTGGCGGTTATACAGGGCTGTCCGCGGCTCTCCATCTGGCCGAAGCCGGGTTCGACGTCGTGCTGCTTGAAGCCCACCGTGTCGGCTTTGGCGCGTCAGGCCGAAACGGCGGCCAATTGGGCAGCGCGCAGCGGATGGATCAGGAAGACCTCGAACGTCTTGTTGGCGATGCTGACGCCGCCAAGCTGTGGGATTTGGCCGAAGACGCCAAGGATCTGGTCAAATCCCTGATCGCCAGACACCAGATCGCGTGTGACCTGAAACCCGGGGTCGCCGTCCTGGGCCTGAGCAGATCTGAGCAGAAAGAACTGCATGACCACGCTGGCCATCTTTCTGAGCGGTACGGATATGACCAGATCGAATTGTTGGACGAAAACGCAGGTCACGCGCTTTGCCCATCACCCGCTTACAAGGGCGGGTATCTGGACATGGGTGCGGCACATCTGCACCCTTTGAACTTTGCGTTGGGATTGGCGCAAGCCGCGGCCAAAGCGGGTGTTCGTATCTTTGAAAGCACCGAGGTTATGGGGATTGACGAAACCCAGCCTGCGGTGATCCGAACTGCACACGGCAATGTTCGGGCCGAGCACGTCATTCTGGCCTGCAACGGGTACCTGGGCGATCTCAATCGTTCCGTCGCCGCCAGGGTCATGCCCATCAATAATTTCATCGCGGCCACCGAACCCCTTGGAAAGGACGCCGCGAGGGTTTTGACCCGGGATGTGGCAGTCGCAGATACAAAATTCGTAGTGAACTACTTTCGCCTCAGTGCTGATGGTCGCCTCTTGTTCGGAGGCGGTGAAAGCTATGGCTACCGCTTTCCATCGGATGTCGCCGCCAAGGTCCGCAAACCCATGACCGAGATTTTCCCGCATCTGCAGGACGCGAAAATCGACTATGCGTGGGGTGGAACGCTGGCCATCACCATGCGGCGGATGCCGTATTTGGCCCGTGTCGCACCCAATATCCTTTCGGCTTCGGGATATTCCGGTCACGGTGTCGGCACTGCGACCCATGCCGGGCAGCTCATGGCGATGGCCGTTCAGGGTCAGGCCGAAGGGTTTGACACGATGGCACGGGTGCCCGCGCTGTCTTTCCCCGGCGGCCCTGCCCTGCGCAATCCGCTGCTTGTGCTGGCCATGACGTGGTTCGCGCTGCGCGACCGGCTTGGGATCTGATCCACCTAAATTGCGACAGATTGGTGAATTTTTGCCAACCGGCGATTGAGGGCTTGGATTGCCCCATGAATAGCTTTATCTTTCCCAAATACAATATTCGGGAAATCCAAATATGACGCTTCCACCAAACGTTCATGCCGCCGAACCCATCCCCACAGCCGCAAAAGATGCCATTAACGACCTGATGCAGTCGGGCGATCTGTTCCGCTATACCGCACCGCAGGATGCCCCGGTGGCCCTGCTGGAGGCCGAGTTCGCGGAATTGTTGGGCACGAAATACGCCCTTGCGGTGTCGTCATGCTCGGCCGCGCTGTTTCTGTCGCTCAAGGCGCTTGATCTGCCCCGCGATGCGCGTGTTCTGATCCCGGGATTCACCTTCGCAGCCGTGCCGTCGTCAATTGTCCACGCCGATTGCATTCCCGTTCTGTGCGAAGTGGGCGAAAACTACCGCATCGACATTGCCGATTTCGAAGCCAAACTGGACAACGTTCAGGCGGTCATCATCAGCCACATGCGTGGGCATACATCCGACATGGATGCGATCATGGCGTTGTGCGACGCTCGCAACATTCCTGTGATCGAGGATGCCGCGCATTCGCTGGGCACCACTTGGCACGGCCGCAATATCGGAACGATCGGAAAGGTCGGGTGTTTCTCGTTCCAATCCTACAAGATGATCAATGCCGGCGAAGGTGGCATCCTGATCACGAATGATGCAGATCTTGTCGCGCGGGCCGTCATCATGTCGGGAGCCTATGAACACAATTGGAAGAAACACAAAGGTCCGCAGGGCGACAACTCACCCGAACTGGAAGAGGCCTTTGCCCGCTGGCAGAACAAGCTGCCGCTGTACAACCTTCGCCTGAGCAACCTCAGCGCCGCCGTGATCCGTCCACAAATTCCGGAACTGGCGCGCCGCGTCCGCGATGGCCTGGCGAACCACGATTATGTGGCCGGTCGCCTGAACACCTCTCCCCATATCAAGGTTCCTGCCCCGCTACCCCCCGAGCAGCGTGCGCCGGATTCGATCCAGTTCAATCTGGTCGGGATGCAGGAAGATGAGATCCGCGCCTTTGCCGAAGCATCCGAGGCGCGCGGCGTCAAAGTTCAGGTGTTCGGCCTGAGTGAGGACAATGCCCGCGCCTTCTGGAACTGGCAGTTCCTTCCGGAAACTTTCGATCTGCCCAGGACACGCGAAATGCTGATGAAGGCGTGCGATGTTCGTCTGCCCGTGCGCCTGACGCGCGATGAGCTGGACGTGATTGCAGACATCCTGCTGGCATCGGTTGGCGAAGTGACCGGCCCGATGCCGGTTTATGGAACGTAAAACGACAGCACTTCAAACAAGAAAGGCCCGCATAGCGCGGGCCTTTTTCTTTGTTCGGAACAAATCAGTTCAGCTTGGACAGTTTTTGCTGCAATTCCGCCAGCTGCTTCTTGATGTCCTCCAGATCCTCTTTCGGTTCAGACTTTCCCTCGTCCTTGTCCGGACCGGACCATCCGCCTGACAGCCCACCGGTCATCGCCTTCAGGAAAGCCTGCTGCTGCGCCTGCAATGCATCAAAACCCGGCATCTGAGACATCGGGTTCATGGCACTCATGTTTTCCACCATCTTGCTCTGACTTTCCCGCAGCATCTCGAACGAGCTTTGCAGGAACTGAGGCATCATGCCCCCACCCGGAAGCATATAACTACGGACCAGATCGTTCAGTACATTCACCGGCAGCACATTCTCACCGCGGCTTTCATGTTCGGCAATGATTTGCAGAAGATACTGGCGCGTCAGGTCATCGCCGGTTTTCAGATCAATGATCTGTACTTCGCGCCCGTCACGGATGAAACCCGCGATATCTTCGAGCGTCACGTAATCGCTGGTCTCGGTGTTATACAGCCGACGGCTGGCATAGCGCTTGATCAGCAGCGGTTTTTCTTGGTCCGACACCGGATTCCCTCCCCAAGGATGATGCGTTGCAGCACAGGTTATGCGAGTGCAGCACAAAAAGAAAGGGCAGGTCAATGGACCTGCCCAACGCGATTGCACCTAATGGGAGGGTTGGGTGCGTTTCGCGGACGTTTCTTACTTTGCAGTTGCAGCTTTCTTGGCTGCAGTGGTGACCTCGTTGGTCGCCTTTTTTACGGCGGCGGTTGTTTCTTCCGCAACGTCTTTGCCAGCAGCCATCAGCAGTTCAACCGTTTCGGTCTGAACTTTTTTCGCGATCTCAGCAAAAGCGGCCATGTTTTCAGCAGCAACTTCAGCCGACGCGCTTGCGAAGTCGGTTGCGGCTTTTGCATAATCAGCAGGCTCTGCCTTGGCTTTAGACATCTCGCTCAGCTTGGCCAGGGTGTCCTTGGTCCATTTGTTCGAGATCTCGGCCGATTTCTCAGCAGCTTCCAGAGCAACGCCCGACAGCTTCTCGTTCAGCGAAGCGGTCGATTTGAATGCGCCTTCCATTGCGGTGGTGTCCACCGGGAATGCACCCATCATGTCTTTCATGATCGCGGTAAAGTCTTGGGTCTTTGCCATTGTCCTAATCCTTTTAGCCGGTCCGGGCCCACCCCGGCTTTCATCAGCTTGAGGACAATATGATTGCTGCATCGCAGCATTGCAAGTTTTTTCTTGCTGCAATGCAGAATTTTTTAAGTTTCAAAATGAAATCAGCCGTTTGGCTTAGCAACAACATAGGTTCCAGGTGCGGGGGTAAGGCTGGGGTGCTTCGAATCGCCCGGTTCGCGTGCCGGAACCTGCTTTCCGGACCGCTTCTTCAACCAAGCGTTCCACATGGGCCACCAGGACCCCTCGTGAAAATCAGCTTCTTTCAGCCAGGTGCTAGCGTCCGGCTTCATATCCGGGTTGATATAGTGGCCATACTTTTTCTTGCTGGGCGGGTTCACGATGCCCGCGATATGACCCGATTCTGAAACCACGAAGGTCTTGGACCGCGAGCCAATTTTCTGTACGCCGCGGTAACAGTCTTTCCATGCCGCGATGTGGTCGGTTTCGCAGGTGATGGCCATCAGAGGCACATCCACGTCTTCGAGTTTCAGCTTGTGCCCCATCAACTCAAAACCGTCGGTGGCGAATTCGTTGCGCTGACAGAGACCTCGCAGATATTCCACGGCCATTTTTGCCGGCAGGTTAGCACCATCGCCGTTCCAGTAGAGCAAATCAAATGCCGGAGGCACCTCTCCCATCATGTAGCTGCGAATGGCTGGACCATAAACTAGGTCGCGTGATCGCAGGAACGACATGGTGCGCGCCATGATCCACGACCGCAGAACGCCTTCCTTGTTCACTTCTTCTTCGATTCCGTCGATGAAGTCGTTTTGCAGGAATGGCGTGAACTCACCCTGATCGGAAAAATCCGTCAGTGCCGTAAACAGAGTTGCCGACTTGACGGACTTGTCTCCGCGCTGCTTCAGCAAGGACAAAGTCAGGCTCAACGTTGTGCCTGCGATGCAATAGCCCACAGCGTTGACCTGTTTGACCTTGCAGATCTTCTTCGCCGTCTCGATTGCCGTCAGGAAACCGTCTTGGACATAATCCTCCATGCCGGTTTCGGCATAGCTTTCATCCGGGTTAACCCAGCTCACGACAAACAGGGTATAGCCCTGCTCGGTGATCCATTTGATCATGCTGTTCTGGGCTTTCAGATCCAGAATATAGAACTTGTTGATCCAGGGCGGGAACAGAATGATGGGTGTTTCGTAAACCGTTTCGGTCACCGGCTTGTATTGAATCAGTTCCATCATCCGGTTGCGATACACGACCTCACCCGGCGTTGTCGCCAGGTTTCCGCCAACCTTGAACGCGCTTTCATCTGCCAGTTTCACGACCAACTCACCGTCATTGGCCTCAAGGTCTGAAACCAGATTCTCCAACCCCTTGACCAGCGATTGACCTTCGGTCTCGACTGCTTTTTGCAGGGCATCCGGATTGGTCGCCAGAAAATTCGTCGGCGCCATCATGTCAATGATCTGTTGCGAGAAATATTGCAGGCGTCGTTTGTCTTTGGCATCCAGATCATCTACCGACGAAACTGCCTGAGCAATGGCTTCTGCATTTGTCTGATATTGCTGGCGGATCAGGCGGAAATACGGGTTTTTTTCCCAAAGGGGATTGGAAAACCGCTTGTCACCCGATTTGGCCAGCTCGTTTTCGTCTTCTGCTGAGGTTAGCGTTTTCTGCGCTTCGGCAAAGTTCAAAACCGACTTTCCCCAGAATTCTATTTGCTGCTCCAATAACTTGGCGGGGTTTTGCCATGCCTCGGCCCAATACGCCGTTGCTGCTCGTGCAAAAAGCTCTTGATTCGGGCCGTCCAGCGCAGGGGTGTGCGGCTTTTTTGACGCCATAATCTCGATCAGGCGCTTCGAGAGCTGCTCGACCTTTTCCATATTTTCTTTAATTCGTTCAATATGTTCTTCGGACACGCCTGGCATTTGGCCTTCGCTAGTTGTCATTTTAACAATTCCACCCTAACCTCGCTGCTATGCAGAATAACGTCGTGGGTGCTGGGGGGCAAAGCGACGAATGGTCCGAACTCTCAGGCTGACACTCAGGAGGCCCCATTTATGCGCTATATGATGACCTACGACCTCATGGAGTCCATGCGTAACACCAACCAGTGGCTTGGTGCAACCGCAAGCGCGATGGCGTCCTACCCGCTGTTTTCCATGACACCCAACCCGGCGTTCAGCTGGATGGCCGCATGGGGCGAAGTGACTGAACGGACCTTCCAGCGAATGGTTGTCAAACCTGACTGGGGCATTCGAACCTTCACCTGCGAAGACGGCAAGGATCATCTGGTCGAGATCACGACTGTTCTGGAACGCCCCTTTGGCGATCTGGTTCATTTCCGTGTCAACGGCCGGGAAGAACAACCGCGCAAGGTCCTGCTGGTTGCGCCCATGTCCGGCCACTATGCCACGCTGCTGCGCTCGACCGTCAAAAGCCTGCTGGTCAATTGTGAGGTTTACATCACCGATTGGCATAACGCGCGCGATATTCCTGTGTCTGCAGGCAAGTTCGATGTCGAGGATTACACTCTCTACCTTGTGGATTTCATGAAGGAACTCGGGCCGGACACGCATGTCGTGGCGGTGTGTCAGCCCGCCCCGCTGACATTGGCGGCCACAGCCTATCTGGCCGAGGTGGAACCCAAGGCTCAACCCAGCACTCTGACACTGATTGGCGGGCCGGTGGACCCGGACGCAACTCCGACTGACGTTACCGACTTTGGACGACGTGTCACGATGGGTCAGCTGGAAGAGACCATGATTCAACGGGTCGGCTTCAAGTACAAAGGTGTCGGGCGTATGGTCTATCCCGGCCTGCTGCAACTGGCCTCGTTCATGTCGATGAACGCCGATCGCCACTCCAAGGCGTTTTCCGATCAAATTCAACGCGTTACCCGCAACGAAGCCTCGGATCTGGATGCGCATAACCGTTTCTATGATGAATACCTTGCGGTCATGGACATGACGGCCGAATTCTACCTGTCAACGGTCGAACGCGTCTTCAAGAACCGCGAGATTGCGCGCAACGAATTTGTTGTCGCTGGCCACAAGGTTGATATCGGCAAGATTACCGACGTTGCGGTGAAATCGGTCGAAGGTGCGAATGACGATATCTCGGCCCCCGGTCAATGCATTGCTGCACTGGACCTGTGCACCGGCTTGCCAGACAGCAAAAAAGCCAGCCACGTAGAGCCGGGCGCGGGCCATTATGGCATCTTCGCAGGCCGCAGCTGGCGCGACAACATCCGCCCGCTTGTGATTGATTTCATGAACGAAAACAGCCGCAAGAAACGCCGCAGCGCAGCGAATAGCAACAAGGTCGCCTGAAGAACATGGGCGGGCCGACACATGTTGGTCTCGCCTTTTCCTGCATTTGCGGCCAGTTGAAGGGTCAAATCTCGGACCGGGGTGTTCGGCTTGGAACCCATGTCGAGTGTTTTTGTCATGACTGCCGCGCGGCGCAGCTGTTTTTCCGGCAGCCCGACCCGGCCCCCGGCCCGGTTGACATTTTCCAGATGGCACCGGATGAAATCGGTTTTACCGCTGGCGGTCAATTCCTTTCGGCCATGAAACTAAGCCAAAATGGTATGCTGAGATGGTACGCCAGCTGCTGCAACGCCCCGTTGGCGACGACGCCACAGACTGCACGTTTACCTTGTGCAGGATTAATTGTCAGCAGGATTACCGGTGATGGTTCCGCATTGGGGCCGGTCAAGACCCGCGGGTTTGTCCCTCGACCCAATGGAAAACAAAAACACGAAAAGGTCAGGTTTGCGGCGTTTGGCCTTTTGCACCGCGCCTTGCGATCACGCCTGTCAGGACGGTGGAAGAATACGCCGTTTTTTAACCACGAGACCGGCGAACCTTCGGTGACACCGAATGTGATTTCGAAAGCCGAACGCGCAGCGCTTTACCCTTAGTCAAACCGTTGCGGGATATTCAGCCAGGTTTCCAAGGCGTTATTCACGGCATCAGGTGCTTCAAGCGTTAGAAGATGCCCCGCATTTTCGACAACCTTCAACTCTGCCTCCGGTATCAGGTCAGACATGAACGAGTGGCGTTTGACAGGGGTAAGCGTGTCATGCACGCCGCACATGATCAAAGTGGGGGCTTTGATGCGGCGCAACGTTCCCTGTTGGTCGGGCCGGCGCTGCAAGGCACGCATTTGACGAACGAATGTCTCGGCGCCCAGATCATTCGCCATTGTCAAAAGATCATTCAGAATTGGGATTCGCCTTGGCCCCGGCGCCAATGTATCGGTGCCAACCAGTTGGCGCATGATTTCTTCCAGCCGCCCACCCTGAGCGCCAATAATCAGGTCCTCACGACTGGCTGCGATATGAGGTGTATCCGCCTGAGCGTCTGTCGACATCAGACACAGGCGCGACACCCGTTCCGGTGCCCGCCGGATCAACTCCAACGCCACAACACCGCCCATGCTCTGCCCGACCAGGGCAAACCGATGGGGAAGCTGATCCAACATCCCCGAGGCGATTTCTTCGATACGCTCACCTCCGGATATCGGCGCAACGGTGACAGGCCGTGCCCGTGACAGTACCTCGATTTGAGGCCGAAACAGGCGGGCATCACACATCAATCCAGGCAACAACACCAGCGGCTCGATCACGCGGGGGTCTCCATCTGCTCGGTTTTCCGAGTCCTTCCAGTTGTTCTCAGGATGAAAGTTTTGCCGCAACCGGGCAAGGAAAACTTCATGGGTAGGCGATTGCTCGAAATGCCGGAAAATCGGCGTAACGGGCTTGCCGGGCAGAAAGGTCTTCACCCGGCTCAGTGCCGGGCCTCAACAGACATCCACGCGGAGCAATGTAGCTGTCGATCCGACGATGCGGCCTGGGCCGCCACACAAGGTTGAACGCGCATAACTTGGGGAAGAACCAGATTTCGGAATACTCCAGATGATCGTGCATCCACCACGCCAGATCCCGCCAATCCCTGCCTTGCGCATATTGATCCGCGAACCACGGGATGACGATGGATGCCCCGGCGATCCGCGCATCCCCTTCCCCGTGATCCCAGATATGGCATTCCAACGGATTATCGTTTCGGGCGCAGTTCAGTTTGTTTTCATTGCCAAACCGGTTCAAGGACGGTGAGCGGTAGCCCGACCTGACGGCGACCCGGCCAAATGTCTCTTCCAAGGGGTCAAGAAGGGTTTCGCAAAACGCGCGACCTGTTTCGATCGCCAGATCCGGGTTGTCCGGAATATTCTGCTTTTGGTGGAAGTTGCCGATTTCCGAATACAGAAAATCACGCATGAAGAAGTGCCGGGACAAGCGGACGCGGCCCAGGGTCTCAAGGCTCCACATGCTGCCCGGCTTAAGCATCTTGCATCCTTTTTTCCGATCAGGGTTTATTCCACCCCCAAGCCCTTGAGCCACTCCAGTATACCAGAAACGGCCGCGTCGGTTTGACCCGGCGACATCAACCGCCCCGCGATAACGTGTGAAGACGGATCGTCATCCGGCCCCATCGTAACCAGCTTGACCGTTGCCGGAGCGCCCCAGGCCTCAGCCACTTTGTGCGTCCGGTCCGGCCGCACAACCTGATCATCATCCGAAAACCAGAACAAAGCGGGTATCAGGGCCTCAGAGAAATCCAGCGCATAGACCGTATCCACCAGCACAGACATCGGCACGACGGCTTCCCACGGGTAGACCGACGTCCAGTACTTGTTCTTCTCTGGGTCCGGCCCTGACACATCGCGTTCTGGCCCCATGAGAACGGGCAACCAGATTCTTGCCCAAGGTAAGGAAGGCACCCACGCCGCGACGGTATTCACACCAAAGTTCGGCGAGACAAAGACCATGCCAACCACGTCCCGGCTGAGGTCAACATCCAACGCAGCGGCCGCCGCCAGTGTTCCTCCGGTCGAGGTGGAAAGGACGATCACCTTCTCTCCGACCGCACGCGCCGCTGCCAGCCCTTCGGCCATGTCCTGCATCCAGCCCGAGGCAGTACCCTCGGCCATCGCCGGCCCATCCCGACCGTGACCTTGCAACCGCGTGAAAACCAGATTGGCCCCCAAAGCGTCAGCCACCAGATCAGGCACGGGGCGGATTTCCTCAGAACTTGCTGAAAAACCGTGGATGTACAGAACAGAATACGGCGTGCGCTGTTCCTTGAACCCGTCCTGCCAGACCACGCGCTTTTCGACACCTGGAACGATATCATCATAGGCGGACTCGGTGCTTTCAAAATAAACCTGAACACCTTCACCAAATTTCCGGGAATCAAAAGTCGGGTGCAGGTTCACTTCCTCGCCCGGGCCGAACCAGTAGACCAAGCCGCCGAGAACAACCAGCGCCAGAAGCGCGCGCCCCAGAATCCAACCAAAGCGCCGCATCAGGTTTCTCCCAACACGTCAAGAACCGCGGTCTCGATCAGGCCCAGGCATTTTTCGTCCGAGAAGCGATGATCAGCCCCCTTGACCAACAACAGCCGCATGTCGGGACCCGCAGCATGTTCCAGCAGCCGCACGGCTGTTTCGGTCGAAACCGCCGTGTCTGCGGTGCCTTGCAGGAAACGAACCGGGAACGGCAGATCCAGAGCGCCCCGCAGAACCAAATTCTGACGTCCGTCTTCGATCATGCGCTTGGTGATGATATAGGGTTCCATATAGTCGGACGGCAACTCGACATGGCCGACGGTGTTCAACGCGGCTTTTTGTTCGTCGCTGAAAGACACCCAATACCCGTCCTCGGTGAAATCCGGTGCAGCAGCAATTGTGACCATGCCTGCAACTCGTTCGGGCATGGCCCTGGCCAGTAGCAATGCCTGCCACCCCCCCATCGACGAGCCAACCACAATCAATGGTCCGTCCGTCAATGCATTTACTGCGGCCAATGTGTCCTGATGCCAGTCACCAATACAGCATTCCGTGAACGCACCCGAGCTTTCGCCGTGGCCGGAATAATCGAACCGCAAGAACGATTGCCCCCGCGCCTGCGCCCAAACTTCCAGATGCACGGCCTTGGTGCCTTCCATGTCCGATTTGAGCCCACCCAGAAAAACGATGGTCGGCCCTGACCCTTCGCTTTTGTGATAAGCCAGTCGCCGCCCCTGAGCCGTTTCCAGAAATTCCGTCGCTGCCATGAAATCCTCTTTCTCTTTGGGGAACATCATGCACGGCAGCTCGATGGTCGCAATTCCTGAATTCGATGTCTCGTTGCGTCAGCCAAAGCACCCTGCAGCACTTGACAGAAATTGCTGCACCTGCCACATCAGCCGAACACACATAACCCGCAACCGGGCGTTCAGTGGGCGCCAAACCGACGAGGAGAGCCGATATGGCCCTGGATTCTCAATCCGTCTCTCTCACCTTTCCCGATGGCAATGCACGTTCCTTCGACGCAGGCGTCACGCCCGCGCAGGTGGCTGCCGATATCTCAACCTCGCTGGCCAAAAAGGCCATCTCGGCCACCGTGGATGGGAAGCACTGGGACCTGCAATGGCCCATCGAATCCGACGCGCAGATCGCCATCCACACCATGAAGGATGAAGTTCAGGCCAATGAACTGATCCGCCACGATCTGGCCCATATCATGGCCCGCGCAGTTCAGGAAATCTGGCCCGCGACCAAGGTCACTATCGGCCCCGTTATCGAAAACGGCTGGTATTATGACTTCGACCGTGAAGAGCCGTTCACGCCGGAAGATCTCGGCCTCATCGAGAAAAAGATGAAAGAGATCATCAACAAGCGTGATCCCGTCACCACCGAGGTCTGGGACCGCGAGCGCGCGATCGAGTTCTACAAAGCCAATAACGAGCCCTACAAGGTCGAACTGATCGAAGCCATTCCCGGCGACGAACCGCTGCGCATGTACTGGCACGGCCACTGGCAGGATCTGTGCCGTGGTCCGCACCTGCAACACACCGGCCAGGTTCCGGGGGATGCCTTCAAGCTTATGTCCATCGCCGGCGCCTATTGGCGTGGCGACAGCGACCGCGCGATGTTGCAGCGTATCTATGGCGTGGCCTTCACCGGTAAGGAAAAGCTGAAAGCGCACCTGCATATGCTGGAAGAGGCCGCCAAGCGCGACCATCGCAAGCTGGGCCGCGAAATGAACCTGTTCCACATGCAGGAAGAGGCGCCCGGTCAGATTTTCTGGCACCCCAACGGCTGGACGATCTACACTCAGTTGCAGGACTACATGCGCCGCCAGCAGCGCAACGGCGGCTATGTCGAAGTCAACACGCCACAGGTTGTGGACCGTAAACTGTGGGAAGCATCGGGCCATTGGGACAAGTATCAGGAGAACATGTTCATCGTCGAAGTGGACGAGGAGCACGCGCGCGAAAAGGCGATCAACGCGCTCAAGCCGATGAACTGCCCCTGCCATGTGCAGATCTTCAATCAGGGCCTGAAATCCTATCGCGACCTGCCGCTGCGTATGGCTGAGTTTGGCTCGTGCAACCGCTATGAGCCGTCAGGTGCGCTGCACGGTATCATGCGTGTGCGCGGCTTCACCCAGGACGATGGGCACATCTTCTGCACCGAAGACCAGATCGAGTCTGAAACCGCAGAGTTCATCCGGTTCCTGTCCCGGATCTACAAGGATTTGGGATTCGAAAACTTCTCGGTCAAATTCTCGGATCGCCCTGAGAAACGATCTGGGTCGGATGAAGTCTGGGACAAGGCCGAAGCCGCGTTGCTCAGCGCGACACGTGCTGCCGGGATCGAGCCGGAGCTCAACCCCGGCGAAGGCGCCTTTTACGGCCCCAAGCTGGAGTTTGTTCTGACCGACGCGATCGGTCGCGATTGGCAATGCGGTACGCACCAGGTTGACTTCGTGCTGCCCGAGCGTCTGGACGCCACCTATATCGGCGCTGACGGCGGTAAACACCGTCCCGTTATGCTGCATCGCGCAACCTTGGGTTCGTTCGAACGTTTCATCGGTATCCTGATCGAAGAACACGCAGGCAAGCTGCCGTTTTGGCTTGCCCCGCGTCAGGTCGTGGTCGCGTCTATTACCTCTGAGGCGGATGACTATGTCGCCGAAGTAATCGAAACCCTGCGCGCAGCTGGTGTTCGGGCCGAAGCCGACATTCGCAACGAAAAGATCAACTACAAGGTTCGTGAACATTCGGTCGGCAAGGTTCCGGTCATTCTGGCCGTCGGCCATCGCGAAGTCGACGACCGCACTGTCAGTGTCCGGCGTCTGGGTGAAAAACAGACGCAGGTACAACCGCTTGACGTTGTAACAAACGAGCTGTCGCAGGCAGCCACCGCACCGGATTTGCTGTAACAATCGGCAGGAAATCGCAAGAAATCTGGCCCCCGATTTGGGGCCAGATTGAAACATTTCCCCCTTTTTCAATCAAAAACAATGCGTTACGCTGCAAGAGGGCACACCGCCCCCTGACGTGCTTGTGAGACACGGGCTCGTGAATTCAACTCTGTCTACCAAGCCACTACCTTTGTCATTGTCACAAGCAGACATACCCAGTCATCAAGAGGATTACCGAGATGTCGAACACAGCTAAGTCCCTGGTTGTCGCAACCGCAGTCGCAGCCGCCGTATCGGGCGCCGCAACCACTGCATCCGCTCAGGCAAAAGAAAAATGCTATGGCGTATCGCTGGCCGGTCAGAACGACTGCGCCGCTGGCCCCGGCACCACCTGCGCGGGCACCTCGACCGTTGATTATCAGGGCAACGCATGGACCCTGGTCGATGCAGGCACCTGCGCGGATATCGAACTGCCCGCACAGGCCGACGGCGCACCGCGCAAAGGCTCGCTGGAAGCTCAGGATCGCGACCTGCCGGCATAAGAAGCGCCTGACGAATTCAGGGGGCGGGCACCATCGCCCGCCCCTTCCCTTTCGTGATCAAGGAACTGGCCCATGTTGGATGATGCCCACAGGTCGAACCGCCTGCCCGCAGCTCCGGGCGTAGGTTACAAGCCGCAACACTTCGCTCAGGTACTTGAACACGCGCAGCCCGTCGCATGGCTGGAAATTCATGCGGAGAACTATATGGGCGATGGCGGGCGACCTCTGGCGCAGCTGCGCCATCTTTCCGAACAATTCCCGATCTCGGTCCATGGTGTTGGCCTGTCCATTGGCGGCGAAGGCGCACTGGACCCTGATCATCTGGCCCGGCTGAAACAACTGGTGGGTTGGCTGAACCCCGCCAGCTTTTCCGAACACCTGGCCTGGTCCACCCATGACACCCATTTCTACAACGACCTGCTGCCCTTGCCCTATACCGACGCAACTCTGACACGTGTTTGCGATCATATCGATCAGGTGCAGGATACTGTCGGGCGGCAGATGCTGTTGGAAAACCCCTCAAGCTATTTGGCTTTTGAAGAAAGCGCCTGGTCAGAGCCCGACTTTCTGCGCGAAATTGCACGTCGTACCGGATGTGGCTTGTTGCTGGATGTCAATAACGTCTTTGTCTCTGCCACCAATCTGGATTTCTCTCCTCAGGGTTACATCGATGCCTATCCACTGGAAAAAGTGGGGGAAATTCACCTTGGCGGTCATGACGAGGATGAAGACGATCACGGCCACCCGCTGCTGATCGACAGCCACGGGCGTGAAGTCGTCGATCCGGTCTGGGCGTTGTTGGATTATGTGCTGGAACGGACGGGGCCGAAGCCCGTCCTGGTCGAGTGGGACACCGACGTACCGGACTGGCCCGTTTTGCGAGAACAGGCCGTTCGCGCGCAGACCGCCCTGGAACGGATCCCGGCATGAGCGTTTCGCAATCCGAATTTCGCGCAGCCATGATGGATGCGTCAGCCCCCGTCCCCGAAGGTTTGCTGGACGCCCAGGCGCAGCCAGCCGGTCGTCGGTTCAGCGTCTATCGCAACAATATCGCCGTGTCCTTGACCGAGGCGATGCATCAGGCGTTTCCAGTCATCACCAAGTTGCTGGGCTCTGGGAATATGGATGGGCTGGCCGGGATATTTCTGCGCCAGCACCCGCCATCTTCACCGCTGATGATGTTCTACGGTGAAGCCTTTCCCGAATTTCTGGCTGGAATGCAGCAGCTATCGCATCTTGGTTACTTGCCGGATGTGGCGCGGATGGAACTTGCCTTGCGCAAGTCGTACCACGCCGCCGACAGCCAACCTGCCCCGGCAGAAGCTCTGGCCGTAGACCCCGAACAGGTCATGCGGGCCCGGTTGCGTTTTGCCCCTGCCATGCGGGTGATACGTTCAGACTGGCCTATTCACGCGATCTGGCGCTTCAACACCGACGCCGACGCACCGAAACCGGTTGCACGAGCGGAGGATGTGTTGATCACACGCCCGGAATTCGACCCGGTTGCCCAGCTGCTGCCCGCTGGCGGAGCAGACTGGATAACCCACATACAAGGTGGCGACATGATCGGCGAAGCGTTTGAGAAAACCGCAGCGACGCAACCTGAATTTGACCTTGGAACCACTCTGGCACTGCTTCTACAGGGCGGTGCACTAACTTCTGTGACTATCGAAAGGCTGGAGACATGACTGCCCTGATCTCACTTCACAACAACGTTCTGGGAAAGGTGGACCTTGCGTCCAACTGGCTTACACCAACGCTGGCGCGGCTGGTCTTTGTCGCTGTCCTTCTGGTCTATTACTGGAACTCGGCAATGCTGAAGATCGACGGTTCGATCTTTTCACCTTCGGCAGGTGCCTTCGGTCAGATTTTCCCCAAAGCAGCCGAAGCCGTCCTTTATGACGTATCCCAAATGACAATCTTCCAACGTATCGTCGTTTTCTTTGGCACGGTTGCAGAATTCGTCCTTCCTGCGCTGCTGCTTGTCGGTCTGTTCACCCGCCTGGCCGCCTTGGGTATGATCGGTTTCATCTGGGTGCAGACTCTGGTCGATGTCACCGGCCATGGCGTGAAACTGGGCAGCCTGTTCGACGCGGCGCCATCCATAATGGATCAGCGTACGATGTGGACATTCCTGATGCTGGTGATCGTGATCAACGGTGCGGGCCCCATCTCACTTGATCGGATCCTGCGTCTGAAATGACCTAGAAATGCGCTTTGGGCTGGTCCGGTTTACCCGCTGCCAGCCCAAGCACCCCGGCAACCCCGGCAAATGCAATCGGGAACATGGTGAAGACACCAAATCCGAATGCATAATACATCGCTCCCGCTGAAATGAGCAGCAAGATTCCGGCAAAAAGAGCACGCGCAGGCGCCATCGCCCCCCCGACAATGGCCAACAAAGGCGCGATGATCGACACGGCCTGAATCAGATCAGGGTTGTCTGCCTGCCTCAGAACTCCTTCTATCTCGCCGACGTGATCGATCACGACCACCTTCGCATATCCGAAAAACCCGACGATCATACCGATCAATCCGGCGATAACGCCCAAAATCATGGCGGCATTACGCATTGAACATCCTCACTTTTACATGCAGGCACATAAGCATTCCTTAAGAAATACCAAGCTGCGTTCGTGTTTCGGCTGTCCAGCCCAGAAACAGATCTCCGTCTTTCTCGATCAACGGACGCTTCATCAGAGTGGGGTGCTCTTTCAACAGTTCCAAAGGTGTTTTCGCGCGTTGGTTGTCATCCAACCCACGCCATGTTGTGGACCTTGTGTTGAGCAAAGCGTCGCCGAAGGCGGCAAGCGCTTGCGACAACACAGAGTCCGGCACGCCATCGCTGCGGGCATCTACAAACTCTGCATCTGGAAACGTTTTCAATGCCTTGCGACAGGTGTCACAAGTCTTCAGTCCATAAAGGCGCATGTTTTTTACTGTTCCTGCATTTGATTGCATTTTGGGCAAACTTGCCAGTTTCAGGCAGTTATTCTTGATTTTTTACATCACCATGCAATGTTGAAAAAGGCGAAACATGTGAATTGGACTGTTCAGAAATAGCGATCCAGTCGGGTTTACGATGTCGCTCACCACAGCCCCCACCAATTTGTGGGACAATGCGTAAGTAGAAGGAGACACGGGACATGCCTACCGGCACCGTGAAATGGTTCAATACCACCAAAGGATATGGTTTTATTGCCCCTGATGAAGGGGGCAAAGATGTGTTTGTACATATCTCGGCCGTAGAACGGTCCGGCCTTACCGGACTCGCTGACAATCAGAAAGTCTCTTACGAGTTGGAGGACGGACGCGACGGTCGGCAAATGGCTTCTGATTTGAAGCCCTTGTAACGACATCCCCGCTGATTGCAGGGTGAATCAATTAAGGATGGCGGCCAATTTTCCGGCCGTCAGCCACCCCTCACCGGTCTCGTTCCATTGTTCTCACGCTGACTTCGCATCGGCGTGGCAGTATTGGTCTGTGTCCTTTTTCGCGGTGCTGGAAACCCCGTTCGCGTATGTCACGACCGCGGTCGAGCCTCCAAGCCGGATAGTCCAGACTTACGCAAACTGCCTGGGCCCGCGCACGCACGTTGCCACGCCTTCCGCTCAGTATTGCCGTTCTAGTTTCTGGAGCAAACGTGCGACAGTCCTCACCAAATCCAAGCAATGAGCCGTCAGCCTGCACATGCAATGCAAGCCCGGACACACGTGAAATATTTGCAAGCTTGAGTAAAAGAGCCATGGAACCAGCGTTCCGATCCCATGACAATCCGGATAAACTACCGCTGTGCGAATTCAAGTTCTATTTGCGAATGATCTCTTCGAACTCGCGCCATTCTCGAGCCGTCATACCCGAGCTTTCCTGTGTGACGTCCTCGCCCGCCAGCATGCGCCGCAGGCTTTCGACCATCTGAGCGGACAGGTTGACGGCACCAAGGCGGTAGTCTTCGAAGGCCTTGTAGGCAAATGGTACCCAGTCGGCGACGATCTTGCACATCGCATCAGCGTAGACGCGGATTTCGTACTGAGCATGAGGGTCAGCGCGCAATCGCAGGAAGTGGAACAGGTTGTGAAGGTCGACCTTCCAGTACCACTGCGTATAGATGTTTGCGGGCAGGTTCATCCGCGCCAGTTCACGTGCCAGACCCTGCTGCCCGTCCTGACTGATCATCGCCTCGTAATTGTCGTAACACCGGGCACTGTCTGCCTTCAGGATGTCCAGGACACGTGCAGCCTCTTCCCCTTCCAGAGCCGAGCCACGGCCCTGATTGTTCACCTCTGATTGGGCGGCGACATGTTCGGGTGCGGGAATATAGAACTCACGATCCAGAATCGAATACCGCGCCGAATACTCATTTACATTGGCCGTGCGGTGCCGAATCCACTGCCGCGCCACGAAGACCGGCAGCTTCACATGCAGTTTGACCTCGCACATTTCGAAAGGGGTCGAATGCCAGTGCCGCATCAGATACCGGATCAGACCTTCGTCATTCTGAACTGATTTGGTTCCTTTGCCGTAAGACACACGTGCAGCCTGACAGATAGCGGCGTCATCGCCCATGTAGTCAATGACGCGAACAAAACCGTGATCCAGAACCTGATGCGCGGTATACAGGTGATCTTCCATTCCCGCTGAAACGACGCGACGAGTGGGATGCGATTGCGCACGTTGCGCTTCGATCTCGGCCTGTTGGTCAGCGGACAGCGGCATCAAATTTTCCTTTCTGGCAATGAGTCGCCCCCTACTATATCTCGCCAATCGCAACACCGGAACCGCGATATATGCCGCAACCCGCGCAATTTTCAATTCGCCATACCCAGCGCTCTCGACACACTAGGTTGGCGCGCTAAGCTGTTTGCAAACTGAGTCGAAAAGGATGGCCAAATGGCGCTGACATATCTTCACACCATGGTCCGCGTGAAGGATCTGGAAAAATCCATGGCGTTTTATGAACTTCTGGGCCTGAAGGAGACACGCCGCTATGACAGTGAAGCCGGGCGCTTTTCACTGGTTTTCATGGCCCCTCCGGGACAAGAAGACGCTCCGATTGAACTGACCTACAATTGGGACGGTGATGACGACCTGCCCAGCGACAGCCGCCACTTCGGCCACCTCGCTTACGGCGTCGACAACATCTACGAGGTTTGCCGGCACCTTCAGGACAATGGTGTTACGATCAATCGACCTCCGCGTGACGGTCGTATGGCCTTTGTACGATCGCCCGACAATATCTCGATCGAGCTTCTGCAAAACGGCGATGCTCTGGAGCCCAAGGAACCTTGGACTAGCATGGAAAGCATCGGCCACTGGTGATCCGGTGGGTCATAACACTTGGGTTGGCCGTCCTGGCCAGCCCGATCAAGGCTGAACAATGTCGTCTGGCCCTTGCACTGGCGATGGACATTTCGGTTTCGGTCGATGAGGCCGAGGACATGCTGCAACGGCAGGGACTGGCCGCCGCGCTGATCGCACCCGACGTGCAAGAGGCCTTTTTCTCTTCTCCCATGCCGGTTGCCTTAGCTGTTTACGAATGGAGCGGACGTTCCACGCAGCATGTCATTTTGAATTGGTTGCTGATCGAAGATATTTCTGACCTGCTTTTCGCATCCGGTCAGATAAGTGATTCAGTACGATCGGATACCGGATCCGCGACCGCCATGGGCTATGCCCTTGCCTTCGGGTCCACCTTGATGAATCAAGCACCCGAGTGCTTGTTTCAAACAATTGATCTGTCCGGGGATGGCTCCAACAACGATGGCTACGGGCCGCAGATAGCCTATCGGCACTTCCCCTTTCAGGACGTTGTGGTGAATGGCCTCGTGATCAACGCGGCTGATTTTGAAGGCGAACTCTATCTGATTCCCTTCTTTGAAAACAATGTCTTGCATGGTCCTGGCGCCTTTTTGGAAGTCGCTCAGGGGTTCGAGGATTTTGAACGGGCCATGCGAAAAAAGCTGAAACGGGAGTTGAGCGGTTTGCAGATTGGTGCGCTCGATGAAGACTCACAATAACTCCGCGTCTGTTTGCTGCTGTCACGGGTCCGTTCCCTGGACCGGCATTTGAGCAAGGCCGCCAAGCCTGTGCATCAGTGCAGGACGGTTTTAATTCCGTCCGATGCACAGCCCCGGTCAGTAGATGTATCTGATCTGGTCCGTCCAATACCGCTCCACGCGGCGCAGCGACGTGGTGATGTCTTCGATACCTTCCAACTCCAGCACTCCTCTGCTTTGCAATCCTTCGGCGTGACGCGCAAACAGGTCGGATACTATGTTGCGGATTTCCCTGCCTCTTGGCGTCAGACGAACGCGAACAGAGCGGCGATCTATCTCGCATCTCTGGTGGTGCATATACCCCATCTCAACCAGTTTCTTGAGGTTGTAGCTGACATTGCTGCCCTGATAGTAGCCGCGGCTCTTCAGCTCACCCGCCGTCACTTCATGATCGCCAATATTGAACAGCAGCAACGCCTGAACCGCGTTGATTTCCAGCACGCCAACGCGCTCGAATTCATCCTTGATGACGTCCAGCAGCAACCGGTGCAGCCGTTCCACCAGGGCCAGCGCCTCAAGATAGCTGGTCATGAACCCCTTGGCTCCCAACCCAGAGACCTGCATTTCCATACTCATCCGACCCTCCGATTCAGTCGTGCTGTTTGAGGTACGATGACCTGAAAGTCCGAAAAATCGGTTAAGCTGGTATTTTCTTATTTCTGAAAGGTCTGCGCGATGCTTGAAACCAAACTGGCAAACTGCGCCGGTGGCCGCACCTGACCAGTGACCCATTGATAGAGGTCCTGATCGTTTTCGTGCAGCAGCGCATCAAAAACATCCAGCCCGGCCGCATCCATATCAGCCAGATTGCGATCTGCATAAGCGGACAGGATAATGTCCATTTCTTTAATCCCGCGCCGCATGGATCGCATTTTCATTCGCTTGATGCGTACGTCCCGGGGTTCACTCAATTCTTCTGCTCCAGCATCAGGCGCATTTTCTTTTCCAGCCGCGCCGCACGTTCGGCACAAACCCGCATCTCGCCCCGAATGGCGCGCAGTTCAGCCACGGCGGTTGACAGTTCCATACCGCCTTCGCCCTCTCCCACCGGGGCATCCATGCCTTCCCCCTCGCCGGTCAGCAGCCACATGATCGAGACGTTGACCAGACCCGCCATCATCGACAATCGGTTCGCGCGTGGCTCGGACAGATCGTTTTCCCAATCGGCAATCGTCGTCTTCTTGACACCAAGTCGACGCGCCAACTCGGCCTGGGTCATTCCGGCCGCTTCGCGAGCGCCAGCCAAACGGTCCCCGAATGTCGCAGAGTCCGGTCCATACCAGTCTTTTTCTTCATTCACTCGGGTCTCCAATTCACATTGTCCATACGGCTTGATCGTCATTCCGCTGCACCCTATGACAGTCGGGTTGAACATACAAACCGAGGCCATCCATGAGTTTCCTGTCTGCGACACTGTCACGCGTCAAACCCTCGCCCACAATCGCTATGACAGCCAAGGCCGCCGAGTTGAAAGCCGCCGGGCGCGACGTTATCGGCCTGAGCGCAGGTGAGCCGGATTTCGACACGCCTCAGAACATCAAAGACGCTGCTGTTGCAGCGATTGCAGCGGGAAAAACCAAATACACTGCTCCAGACGGCATTCCTGAACTGAAGCAGGCGGTTTGCGCCAAGATGAAGCGCGATCACGGGCTTGAGTACACGCCCGCGCAGATCTCGGTTGGAACGGGCGGCAAGCAAACGCTGTACAACGCCTTGATGGCAACAATGAATGACGGTGACAAGGTTATTATCCCCGCGCCTTATTGGGTAAGCTACCCCGACATGGTTTTACTGGCAGGAGGAACGCCGGTTGTTGTTGAAACGACGCTGGCCAACAACTTCAAACTGACGGCAGAACAACTGGAAGCCGCAATCACCCCCAGGACGAAATGGTTCATCTTCAACTCGCCTTCCAACCCGACAGGCGCAGGGTACAGCCGGGATGAGCTCAAGGCCCTCACCGATGTTCTGATGCGCCATCCGCATATCTGGATAATGTCGGACGACATGTACGAACACCTGGCCTATGACGGCTTTGAATTCTGCACGCCTGCCGAGGTGGAGCCCGGCCTGTATGACAGGACGCTCACCTGCAACGGTGTTTCGAAAGCCTATGCCATGACAGGCTGGCGCATCGGTTATGCGGCCGGTCCGGTCGAACTCATCTCTGCGATGCGCAAGATCCAGTCGCAATCCACCTCGAACCCCTGCTCGATCAGCCAGTGGGCGGCGGTGGAAGCGCTGAACGGAACACAGGATTTTCTGGCCCCGAACAATGAAACGTTCAAACGCCGCCGTGATCTGGTGGTGCGCATGTTGGACGAGATTGACGGAATAACCTGCCCGAAACCCGAGGGTGCGTTTTATGTCTACCCCTCAATCACTGGGCTGATTGGCAAAACAACACCCGCGGGAACCGTCATCGAAAATGATGAAGCCTTTGCCACTGCCCTGTTGGAAGAGGCGGATGTCGCCGTCGTGTTTGGCGCGGCCTTTGGCCTCTCACCCAACTTCCGGGTCAGCTATGCTACGTCCGATGCAGCCCTGACCGAAGCCTGCGGTCGTATACAGCGCTTTTGTGCATCTCTGAGGTGAACATGTCTGCAGACCTTCCCGAATACTACTTTCGCATCCGTGAGAACGGGGCCGTCGTGTTTCGGATCGATACAGAAAACCGCCAACGCCGGATTGAGATGGATCAGATAGCCGTCGTCAACATCCGCAACGGCGAGGTCAAGCCGCACGGGCAACGGGCTTTGTCCGAACGGGATCAGGCAGAGATCGCCCAATGGATGGAAGAGCGCCGGGTTGTACTGGCCCAGCGCGACATTGACGATATTCACCGCGCTGTCGACTATCTGAATCTGACCACGCAATGGGCGCAGTCCAAGGCAAGCGATGAACAGCTTGAGGATGTGACCGACAGGTTGCTGATGGCGATGCACGATCTGCGCACGGTTCTGGTTCGGAAAAAGGCCGACCGCTTGAGCAAAGATTAAGCAGGCTCTGCCGGCGCCTGCATCTGCCGCACCGAATGCAACCAGAACCGGGCCATCAGCAGTACCGCCGCGAAGGCCAGACCAAGCACCAATCCCAGCCAGACACCGATGCCGTCCATCTGACGGACGAAACCGAAATAATATGACGCTGGAATTCCCACTACCCAATAGCTGAGCGCCGCCATAACCATGGGAATCTTGGCATCCTGCAACCCGCGCAGCAGACCCAGCGCAATTACCTGAGCCCCATCGACCAGTTGAAACAGTGCAGCCATGGCCAGTAATCCGGTCCCGATAGCCAGAATTTGTCCGCGCTGCGGATCATCGGCCTCCATGAACAGAGAAATCAGCGGCTCGGCGTATGTCAGGAACAGGATGACGGTCACAACGGACATGACCAGCGACATGCCCGTCACGGCAATTGCACCTTTTTCCAGATGCGCCTTGTCCCGGCGGCCCAACGCGTTGCCGGCCCGGATGGTGGCCGCATTGGACAGCCCCAGATGTACCATGAAGGTGGCCGACGCCAGATTCAGGGCAATCCCGTGCGCGGCCAGAGGGACCTGACCCAGCCAGCCCATCATTACGGCTGATGTTGCAAACAGCGACACCTCGGCCAAGGTTGTCAGACCAATGGGCACGCCCAGTTTCCATACGCTGATGAACATTTCCCAATCCGGCCGCCAGAAGCGTTGGAACAGGCTGTGTTCCGGCAGGGTCCGGACCACATAGAAAACAACCGCAACCAGTGAAACGACCTGCGTCGCGATCGACGCGATCGCTGCGCCCATCACGCCCAGTTCCGGGGCGCCCCAGTTGCCAAAGATCAGCGCATAGTTGGTAAACCCGTTCACAACCGCCGCCGCAACCGTGATCCACAGAACAATCTGCGTTCGCTCCAGAGCCGCAAGGTAGGATTTCAGCACCATCACGATAAGCGCCGGAAACAACCCCCAACCGGCAATGCGCAGATATTCTGACGCGGTTTCAGCAATATGCGGCTCTTGCTTCATGGCGATCAGGATCGGATAGGACCACCACAACAAAGGCATTACCACCGCAGCGTACAGCAGCGACAACCACAGCCCCATACGGGTCGAGCGGCGAATGCTGGTTTCGTCCCCTTCTGCCGCCGCGGTGGCGACCATTGGCATAACAGCCCAACCGAACCCCGCGCCAAACAAAAACAAAACGAAATAATAGCTGCTGGCCAAGGTAACGGCTGCCAGCGCCTCGACCCCGTACCAGCCCAGCATGATAGTGTCGGTCAGGCCGATGGCAAACTGCGCCAGATGGCCACCGACCAACGGCAGGCCAAGCACGGCAATCGCCCGAAAGTGGGCCGGATAGGTCATCACTTTTGTCATTGCACCAGCCATATGCGCGGGCTTGGCGCGGGACAAGAGAAGATCACCAAAATTTCAATATGAGACTCCGGTGCCTACTCACACGGCAAGAGCAGGCACCCTGGCGGTTAACGGGCGTCCGGGTGCAATGCTGTACCCAAAATATGCTCGGACCGGTGGATGACGTGATGCGCCTGCCCCACGATCAACGGATCGGGTTCACCCACAGTGTCGTGATCCTTACCCGGGTAGTCCAGCGTCGACAGGAAATGCCGCATACAATTCAGGCGCGCGCGCTTCTTGTCATTCGACTTGATGATCGTCCACGGCGCATCAGCCGTATCGGTGTAAAAGAACATGGCCTCTTTCGCCTCGGTATAGTCATCCCACTTGCTGAGGCTCGCCTTGTCAATCGGCGACAGCTTCCACTGTTTCAGGGGATCAATCTCTCGACTTTTGAAGCGACGCTGCTGTTCTTCCTGCGTGACCGAGAACCAATATTTGTAGAGCTGGATGCCCGACCGCACCAGCATCCGTTCCAACTCCGGCGTCTGCCGCATGAACTCCAGATATTCGTTGGGAGAGCAAAAACCCATCACCCGCTCGACACCCGCGCGGTTGTACCAGGATCGGTCATAGAACACCATTTCGCCAACTGTTGGCAGTTCCTGAACATAGCGCTGATAATACCATTGCCCCTTTTCTTCCCAAGTGGGTTTATTCAAGGCAACGACCCGAGCCTGACGCGGATTTAGATGCTCCATGAACCGTTTTATCGTACCGCCCTTGCCAGCAGCATCGCGCCCTTCGAACAGCAGAACGAAGCGCTGCCCGGTTTCCTGAGCCCACAGCTGAACCTTCAGCAACTCTGCCTGCAATTTGGCCTTCTGTTCTTCGTACACCGACCGCGCCATCTTGCGACCGTAGGGGTACTTGCCGCTTTCAAACGCCTGCCGGATCTTTTCCGGGCTGGGTTCTGCGACCTCTGCAACCGGGGTCGGCCCAGTCTTGGTCTGAGTTGAATCTACTTTGACCCGAGCAATGGCATCCATGAAATCTTTCCTTTTCTATTGTCCCGAAGGGGAGCTAGCAGAAAGGCCAAGGATGCGCTTTGATTGGGGTCAAATTGATGCCTCAAAAACCCATGAATTCCACACCGGATCAGAGGTTCCGATACGAACTCCGTATTTCAAGCTGCGACGCCAGTCGATTTGTTTCCGAACCGGCGCAAGCCTGATGCGCCAAGGCAGTTGACGTTGCAAGAATTCGCCGAGTTTAGTGGTACCCGAGCGGGCCTTGCCTGAATCCTCAATAACACATTTTCAAGCCGGCCTCGGCCGACGTGGCCATAGCCAAAGCTGGCGCCCGTATAGCGCACCGGATCTGCCGATACCCCTTGCTTCAGGCTTTATCGATGCCCCCAATCGTCAGGGTTATCCGAGTTATTGGGCGACAAACCCAGCATGTCCCCCTCCGTTGAACATCCCAGCCCCAGAACTGTCCGGTTCGCATAGGAAAAGTAGGAACAAACCTGATTGATCTCAAGGATTTCTCCATCGTCCCACCCCGCGTCACGCAGAGCGGTCACATCCGCTTCGACCAGATCGCCCGGAGCCTCAGTCAACTTGCGTGCATAGGTCATCGCCGCCACTTGCGCTGCGTCCAACGGGGCGGCTGCCGGATCGCGCGCCTCAATCGCCGCCCGGATCGCATTTCCTCGCTCTTCATCGCCCAGCAAACGCTGCAAACCCGCGAAATGGTGTTCGACGCAATATCCACATCGGTTCAGAGAACTGACCCACACGCCCAGCATCTCGAGGAACCACTTCGGTATCTTGTTGCCCGAGTGATGCAGCACTGCCTTGTAGATCGCCATGTGACCTTCCATCGAATGCGGCCGCAACGAATGCGCCATCATGATATTGTCCACATTGTTGTCCGGACCCGTGACGCGGTCGTAGAGTTTCTTCAGCCTGCCTGTGGCCTGCTCGAATGGGATTGTTCTGATCCAGCTCATTTGGCTTCCTGTTGACGTGATTGCCTGTTGTTCAGAGACTAGAAGCGCTTTGAGCCGGAGGCGAGACGAATTCGACAGTCTTTCGAAAAGAGCCGACCAACGGAGACTGCATTTCGAACGTCTGTCCGGTTTGCGAACCACCAACACTGCATACCCAATCAAAGCCGAGCAAGCATCAACACCGTTGAGACCACCGAGACATTGCTGAATAGTATCAATGCCAGAAGGTGCAAAACACCTGCCACAGCGAATGCGGTCCGGTATTTCCCGGATGCTTTCAGGCAATAGATCAGGTTCAAGGCGACCAACACTGCTGCCCCCGCAAGCGCCATGATCAAACGGGCTGCGCAAGGCCATCAAACCAAACCCAAGGACACTCCGTGAGTGTGGTAGAACCTTGGGACTCAGATCAACTCTCGTCCTGGCGATGCGTAAAGCAGGCAGAAGAAACCGGTGGAAGGATTACAAATCCCGCAGGCGGATATCGCAAGCGACTGTTTTCAAGTGTCCTCAGCCGCCAGCTGTTTGGCGGCCAGGTCAAATCGGGTTACACACCCTCAATCTCCATGGTACGGAATTCATTTTTCAGCCAATTGTGCCGGGCACACATCGGTCTTGTGAAATGCTGACGTATCAATTTGCTCATGGCCTTCTGGATCAGCACCGATGTCGTTGCCGGGTATACTTCAGTTGTAAACAGCGACACTGTGCGAACGAAGTTGCTACCGGGAAATGGCATAGCCTTTACGCTGTTGTGAAACCTCTGCGTTCGATGGAAACACGCGGCGGTCGTGATTGCCCACCCGCTGCCCTGCGCAACCAAGCCGATGATGGATTGATTACACTCCAGCTCAAACCGGTTGGGCAGGCTGTATTTGCTCCGGGCCAACTGCGTTTCGATCTGCTTGCCGATCACATAGTCACGCGAATACCTCAACAAAGGCAGGTTGGCATCTGGATTAAACAGCTCTTCAGGAGACCCTTCAAACTTGTTGGGAACCACGACGATGAAGGGGTCTCTCATCAAAGGGTATTCGATCAGCCCCTCAGTACGACCCAGTGGTCGAGTGGCGACGCCTACGTCAAGCTTATGTTCCTGAAGTTTGGCAAGAATTTCGTGGCTGGGGCGGGTGAAATGGCGGAAATTGCAACGCGGCAGAGCCTGCGCCAGAAAACGAACAAGATCGGGCGCGATCTGATTGTCAAAATCATCGATCAAAGCCAGTCGCAGGTCCGTCGCGTGCTGCCAGTTTCCCGTTCGAATTTCGGCCTCACCGCGCTTCAGCACAGTCAGACCCTCACGCACATAGCGAGCGAATACCTCGCCTGCCGGTGTCAGGCCCATGGGGCGGCGTCCGTGGTCAACCAATTCAATGCCCAACGCGCTTTCAAGGCTGCGCAGGTGGTTCGAAACTGTGCTGATCGACAAATCTGTTTCTGATGCGACTTGCTGAATCGATCCGGATTTGGCGATCAGCTGAAAAACTTCCAGCCATCGAAGACTCAGAGATTTGGACACGGCAACCGACCATTGTTTCGATTTGTTCGAAACTAGCGAAGCAAAGAATTGCCCCTTCGGCAATGGTGAAGTTGATCGAAAGGCTCGCTTCTAGGCTTTCATACGTGTAAAATCCGGATCGTATGGGCTTGGATTGATAACTGTCGCACCTATTCGTTTCCCGCAACTATCCAATTCCAATTCGCGGCCAACCTCCGCCAGGGACGGATGAACGAAGGCATGCGCCAGATTCATTTCCGTGCGATGCCCCCATTCGCCGGACGTGACAGTACCAACGACATTATCATCCTGCATCAGAGAAGCCCCAGGATGCGCCGGACCGAGAGTTGACTCAATACGTAGAGGGACCAGCTTGCGCCGTGGTCCTTCTGACTTTCGTTTCAACAAGGCATCACGCCCCACGAAAGCGCCCTTGTCCAACCGGACGAAGCGATCCAGACCGGTTTCAAAGGGATCAAATTCCGTGATCAGATCGGCTTTCCAATGCAAAAAACTCTTCTCCATGCGCATGGACTCGACAGCCCTGGCACCAAACAGTTTCAGCCCGTGCGTTTCGCCCGCCTTGCGCAAGGCAAGATAGGCCGCATAGAGCGAGGCGTTGGGAACATGGATTTCGTAGGCCAGCTCGCCCGAGAAACTGAGGTTCATAACCGTTGCAGAAGCAATACCAACAAAGCACTCGCGCACACTGAGCCAAGGGAACGCATCTGCCGACCAATCTCCTCTGGCGCAGGCTGACAAGACAGAACGCGACTTCGGGCCGGCCAGAACCAGAATGGTCTGATCGTTCGTCAGGCTGCGCAACTGAACGTCTTCATTGCTGCGCAGATGTTGCCGCAACCAATCCATGTCGTGAAATTCGCTCGCTGCGGCAGAGCCATACCAAACGCGGGCCGGTCCCCGGTCGCTGGCGGGCAGATTGGCAATCGTCGCTTCTGCCTTGATCATACCGTGGTCGTTCAACAGGTATCCCAACCCGACACGCCCGTCACGCCGAGAGACAAATCCACAAAACAACCGGTCCAGGAATGCGTGCCTGTCGGATCCTGTGATCTCGATGCGGTTGAACCCGTTGACCTCTGCAAGCCCGACGCCGGTTCGAGTGCTTTCGACTTCGGCAGCTACCAAGTCGAAGGTTTCGTCAAAATCGAAACCGAGCTTCGGCGAAAATCCGGGATCGGGTTTGATAAAATCCACCCTCTCCCACCCGTTGACCACAGTGAACTCGGCCCCTTCGGATGCCAGAACAGGCGTCAGAGGGGTCGTCTTGGCGGGTCGGCCTGCAGGGCGATGTTCATGCGGAAAGTGGAACCTGAATTCGTTCTGATAATCTTCAATCGCCTTTATTGCCGTGAGTTCCACATTTGCATGTCCGGCGAACCTTCGGGGATCGAGGCACCACGTGTCATAACATGCCTCGCCATGCACGATCTGCTGTGCCAGCAACCATCCGTGACCGCCACCTTCACCCAGCCCGGCCCGCAGGCCAATGATACAAAACGCATTGCGTTTTCCCGGGATTGGACCGACCAGAGGCGCCCCGTCAATTGTGTAGGTGATTGGCCCGTTGACCACGGTGTGAATACCAACCTCCATCAAGGCAGGCATGCGCGCGAAGGCCCCTTCCAGCACATCGGTCACACGGTCCAGATCATCCGGGCACAAAGCGTTCACGAAGTTCGGATCAATACCGTCCATACCCCAGGTCTTACATCCCTGCTCGTAGAACCCGAGTAGCAGCCCGTTCTTTTCCTGTCGGCAATAATAGTCGCTGATCGGGCAGCGCAGCAGCGGCATCCGATGACCGGCATCCCGGATAGCCTCGATTTCTTCGGTCAGGAAATACTGATGTTCCATGGACGACACAGGATGATGAACACCCATCATGGCGCCGACTTCGTTGACCCTGTAGCCGCAGGCGTTGACGACGACATCACAGTCGATATCCCCGTGCTCGGTATGCACGGTCCAAGTGTCATCGCTGTGCTGTGTCAGCGCGGTCACCGGCGTATTTCGATACACCTCGGCACCCGCCTTGCGTGCCCGGCGCGCAAGGGCCTGGCACAGTTGCGCTGGATCGATGTCGCCGTCCAGCGGATCCCAAAGCCCGCCGATGAGATTATCGGTCGAAATCAGCGGGTGTCGCCGGGCACATTCATCCGCATCGATCACCTCGAAATGCACGTCCATCCCCCGCGCCATCGACGCGAAGTGACGATAGCCTTGCATCTGTCCTTCAGTATTCGCCAGACGTATCCCACCGTCGGCGTGGTGATAGTTGATAGGGTAATCCGGATCGTCGGCCAGTTCCTTGTACAGATGAATCGAATGAGATTTCAGACCGACCATCGTCTGGTTCATGCCAAAATTTGTTACCTGCGCGGCCGAATGCCATGTCGTGCCCGAGGTCAGTTCATTCCGTTCGACCAAAACCACATCTGTCCACCCTTCCTGGGTCAGGTGGTAGAGCGTCGAACACCCGGCGATCCCGCCCCCTATCACAACGGCTCTGGTACGCGACTTCATGGCACTGCTCCTTCATTTTCGGCACCAGTCTTGCTGAATAACGGGATGGGCAGACAACAGGGCAATTGCGGGTGCCGGAAAATCGAAACCGCGATTTCGGATTCTGAAAACGGCACTTCTTCTTTGATACCGGGACAAGTTGGGTCCTACGGTGCGGGAAAACGCAAGGTAACGTAAACGAATGCCATCGGAGAGCGTCAAAAGAAGCGGTCGAAAGGCACGGCACGCACAGCGTGCGGCCAAGCCCGTTTTTGATCCTTGCCCGCCCGGTCAGAAAGGCGGGACATTCAGGCCCTTAAGCATTTCGGAAATTGAGAAAATTTACGACACCGCGCTGCGTCTGCTGGAAGAGTTGGGGATGGGAGATGTTCCGGAAAGGCTGGCCATCGACCTCAGGGAAGCGGGGGCTCAGGACCGGGAACAGAACCGGCTGGTTTTTCCCCGTTCCATGGTCAAACAGGCCATCACCTCGGCCGCGAAGACGTTCACCTTCCACGGCCGGGATGAAAACCGGTCCATCGAGGTGGGTGGAGACCGCGTGTATTTTGGCACCGGCGGTGCTGCGGTTCAGACACTTGATATGAACAGTGGGCTTTATCGCCCGTCCACATTGGCCGATCTACATGACTTCACCCGGCTACAGGACACGCTGGCCAATGTCAGTTGGTTCACCCGGTGCTGCGTGGCGACCGACGTCCCCGATGTGTTCGAACTGGACGTCAACACCGTTTACGCTTTGGTACGCAACACAACCAAGCCAATGGCAACGTCTTTCACGTTGGCGGAACATGTCGGCCCGATCGTCGAGATGCTGGACATCGTCGCCGGGGGGGCTGGGAAATTCGCCAAACGCCCCTTCCTCAAAGCGCATATAAGTCCGATCATTTCACCAATGCGATACGGCGAGGATGCCGTGGATGTGGTTTATGAATGCATCGCCCATAACATACCGATGTCCTGCATCACGGCCGCGCAGGCGGGCGCAACTGCCCCGGCAACTCTGGCCGGATTTCTGGCGCAATCACTGGCCGAAACGCTGGCCAGTCTCGTGATGGTCAACACGATCAAACCCGGCTTTCCAATGATCTTTTCCAACTGGCCCTTCATCGTGGATCTCAGGACCGGCTCTTTCGCAGGGGGCAGCGGAGAGACTGCGATCCTGAATGCGGCGTCAGCGCAAATCACGAACTGGCTGGGCTTGCCATCAGGTGTGGCCGCTTCGATGGCCGATGCCAAGGCCATCGACGCCCAACATGGCGCTGAAAAAGGCATCACATCGCTGGCGGCAGCGCTGGCAGGAGGCAATCTGATTTATGAAAGCTCGGGGATGACGGCATCTCTGCTCGGGGTCAGCTTCGAGGCCTTTGTTCTGGACAACGAAATGCACTCGCACACATATCGCGTCTTGCGCGGGATCGAGGTCACTGAAGCGAACCTTGGCTTTGACGCCATATGCCATTCGGTTCTGGGCGAGGGGCACTTTCTGGGCAGCGAGCAAACCTATGAAGCCATGGAACGAGATTACTTCTATCCGAAGCTCGCCGATCGTCAGGAGCCCCGCACGTGGCAAACAGACGGTGCACTGGATGCGTGGTCATCCGCGCGGCAAGTCGCTCAAGAGGTGTTAAGCACGCATCACCCTGAGTATCTCACCTCAGAGCAAGACGCCGAAATACGCCGACGTTTTCGTATCCTGCCCTGAATGATGGCGGGCATTCCCAGCACGATGCCGAACCGTTAGGGTCACTGAAGAAACTTACAAAGGATGGGAAATCATGGCCGATTCATTTTTTCAACCGGTATCAGCCATGGAACTCGCCCGATTTGCCGGCATCCCCGCGTTCATGCGCCTGCCTATTCTGCACATGGAACACGAACGGATCACGGACGTCGAACTGGGCATAGTAGGTATTCCCTGGGACGGCGGAACCACAAATCGGCCCGGCGCACGACATGGCCCACGGCAACTGAGGGACTATTCCACGATGATCAGGGCGATGAACCCGGTTACGGGTGTAGCACCATTTTCAATGGTGAACTGCGCGGATCTTGGAGACGTTGCCCCCAATCCTGTCGACATAGAAGACACGCTGGATCGGGTTACGCGTTTCTACACTGATCTTCGAACCCGCAACATCACACCATTGACGGCCGGAGGGGATCACCTGACCACCCTGCCTGTCCTGCGTGCCCTGGCCGCTTCTGGTCCGGTTGGCCTGATCCAGTTCGACAGTCACACGGACTTGTTCGACACCTATTTCGGAGGTCACAAGTTCACCCACGGCACCCCGTTCCGCCGCGCTGTCGAGGAAGGGTTGGTGGACCCCAAGCGTTTTGTACAAATCGGAATCCGTGGCACGGCCTACAACACTGAAGATATCGAATGGGGAGAGGCACAGGGCATCCGCATTATCCGTATCGAAGAACTGTTCGACCGGGGCATAGACGACGTCATGAACGAAGTGCGCGAGATCGTTGGCATGCAGCCGGCCTACTGCACCTATGACATCGACTTTGTTGATCCAACTTACGCCCCCGGTACAGGAACACCTGAAATCGGCGGGCCCAACAGCTTTCAGGCCCAGCAGGTCATTCGCAAGATGTCCGGTCTGAACCTTGTCGGCGCCGATCTTG
Source organism: Ruegeria sp. CDSA141 (assembly GCF_059612005.1). Taxonomy (NCBI): domain Bacteria; kingdom Pseudomonadati; phylum Pseudomonadota; class Alphaproteobacteria; order Rhodobacterales; family Roseobacteraceae; genus Ruegeria; species Ruegeria sp. CDSA141. Next base: position 319,549 of record NZ_JBXWPT010000001.1, on the reverse strand, counting down.
TCGAAGTGTCACCGCCATTCGACCCCGACGGTGGAACGGCGTGGCTTGGCATCTCGCTGATGTTCGAGTTGCTTTGCGTTCTGGCACAGGCGATCGACGCGCGGCACTAGACCCGCGCGACATTCTCGGCGATCATCGAAATCATCTCGAACATCACCGCTGCGGCTGTCAGCGCGGTGATGTTGTTGGGGCTGTCCTTGGTCGGCATCATGCAGACCACGTCGCCGCCGACGATGTTCAAACCGCGCGCCGCGCGCAGGATGCCGACCGCCTCATCGATGTCAAAGCCCTTCTCACCAGGTTCCAGATTAGACACGGCCGGCGCGACGGTTGGGTCAAGACAGTCCAGATCGAAGGTGATGTAAACCGGGCGGTCGCCCAAAACCTCTTTGGTCTGCGCTACGACGTCCTGTAATCCGCGCTGTCGGAACTCGCGCATGGTGACGATGTTGTAGCCGTAATCGTACGACGGCTGCAGCCAGTCCAGACTGCGTGGATGGCCGCGCAACCCTATCTGCATAGAACGGGTTGGATCCACCTGCCCCTGATCGGCCAGATAGGCCCCCCAGTGGGCCGCAGATTTCTTTGCCCCCAGAAAGTGATCAACCTTGGTGAAGACATCCGTATGCGCGTCCAGATGAAGAAAGTTGACCGGCTGTCCGCCAGCAAGTTTGCCGCCACCCAGGGCCTGCACAATTCCACCGGTGATGGAATGGTCGCCTCCGATGGAAACGGGGCGCGCTCCGGCGGTGTCTATGTTCTTGTAGAATTCAGTGATGCGTTCGATGCAATCTTCATTGTCGTTGGCCTTTGGAAACGGCACATCACCAACATCGGCGATCCGCGCGCTCTGCCAGGGATCAATTTCAAAAACCGAATGCACCCTGCGTTGCACGGCCGAGACATGCCGCAACGCACGAGGCCCCAAGTGCTGGTCCCTTTCGGTCGTGCCGTTGCCAGTTGAGTGCGGCACACCTGCCAGCGCGATATCCTGCCCTTCTGGCCCGACATTGGGACAACGGAACAATGTAGGCACGCCCCACCAATACAGGTTGTCCATCATCGACTGTTCATACGGATCTGTCATGGTTTCCCCGGATCAAAGAAAAGCGCCCCCGATCGGAACCGGGGGCGTCTGCGTTCAGAGTTTTTCGTCTTCTCGCCGGAACGCGCCCTGCACGATCCGGTCCATGACCATGGCAAGGAACAGGATCGCAAAGCCACCCAGCAGGCCCGGCCCCTTGGCGGCGTATTGCAGCGCCTCAAGGATTTCCTTGCCCAAGCCGCCCCCGCCGATCAGCGAGATGATCACGACCATGGACAGGCACATCAGGATTGTCTGGTTTACACCCGTCATGATCGATGGCAGCGCCAGAGGGATTTCAACATCCTTCAACAGTTGCCATTTCGACGCGCCAAAGGCGACGGCAGCCTCTTTGATGCTTTCCGGAACCCCTTGCATGCCCAGTGCCGTCAGTCGGATGACCGGCGGCATACCGAAGATGATGGTGGCCAGAATTCCCGGCGGATTGCCGGTGCCAAAGAAGGCGATGATCGGGATAAGGTAAACAAAGGCGGGAAGCGTCTGCATCAAATCCAGAACCGGTTCCGCCGCGCGATATGCGCGCTGCGATTTGCCGAACCAGATACCCAGCGGAATGCCGAAAACCACGCAAAGTAGCACCGCCGCACCGACCAGAGCAACCGTTTCCATCGCCACGTCCCAATACCCCAGCAACGCGATATAGGCCAAGGAAGATGCGGTGAAGATGGCAACCCTTGGTCCCGCCGCACGCCAGGCTGTCACACAGATGACCAACATGACCACCGGCCAGGGTGACCCGATCAGTGCAATTGTCAGCGCATCAAGCACCGACCGGACACCCGCCACGATCCCGTCGAATACGTCGCCACCTGCTGCTGCTGCTGCATCAATCCTGGCCTCCATCCAGCTCGCCAGAGTCGAGAACAGTGTGCCGTTCCCTTCACCCAGTATGATCGCGGACACTTGCTGTTCGGGGAATGCGTCCAACAATGGAAGGGATGCGTTCACGGTGAACTTGTAAACAATCAAAGGTCCGATTGCAGCGACCAGGATCGCACCCATGACGATGTTACGGGTCGAACGCCCGCTTTCCGTGCTGTCCGGATCGATGCGCCAGTTAGAATACTGTTTTTCGTAAACGCGGTCGGCGTAGAACCCTTGAACCACCTTGAAGACCAGCAACATCAACAACCCGGTAATCAGGATGCCTGCCGCCTCGGACTGGGCGGCGGTAGCCCTTTCCAGACTTGTGGCCGCTGCTTTTTGTATGTTCTCGGCCAGTTTGGTGAAACGGTCGATATCGGCCTGTTCCGTGGCATCCGCTGCGCGTGCCAACAGCTCGGCCGCGCGTTCCTGCTGACGCGCTGCGCGCTCGGCGAAATCCGCGCCGGGATTGCCCCACGCGCCCCTGCCGATTTGGACCCACGCGATGATCTCAAGGATCAGAAAGGTCCAGAACATGCCCCAAACGGCGCGTGAAGCAGACCAGAATGGCCCCAGAACGGCGGCCCACTTATTGAACGTGTTGGGAATTGCGCTGGTCGCATCATGAATTTTGTGGAACACGTTGACGTAGTAGTCTCCGTTCGGACCAGCGAACTCCTTGATGGAAAGATCCAGGGCCTCGCGATCGACCTCGATATCAGAGGCGGCCGTTACTTTCATCTCTGTTGCAGCATCAGTCATTTTTGCCCCCCTGGATACCACGCAACAAGCGTGGCTTGGTCACGACGCCCACATCAACGCCCGCATCCGTGATGACGACCGGCAAATCAGAATTCACGGCCAGGTCGATCAGTTGATCCAGATCCGCGCCCTCGTCCGCTCGGGGCGCACCGTCGAGTGGCCCTGAATAACTGTCCAACGGCTCCATGATGGAATGCGCTTTGACCAATTTAAGTTTTGAGATGCCCTGAACGAATTCCCGCACGTAATCGTCGGACGGGTTCATGACGATGTCTTCGGGTGTTCCGATCTGCACGATAACGCCGTCCTTCATGATCGCAATCCGGTGGCCAATTCGAATGGCTTCATCCAGATCGTGGGTGATGAACAATGTGGTCTTCTTCAACTGTGCCACAAGTGCTTTGAACTGGTCCTGCAATTGCAGGCGGATCAGCGGATCAAGGGCAGAGAAAGGTTCATCCATCAAAAGGATTTCCGGGTCCGAAGCCAGCGCCCGCGCGATCCCCACGCGTTGCTGCATCCCGCCCGAAAGCTCCTTGGGTAGTCGATCCTCATAACCTGTCAGATTTACCAGGCTCAATGCGTGATCCGAGACAGCCCAGCGTTTGGACTTGGAAACCTTTCGGATTTCCAAAGGATAGGCCACGTTATCACGCACTGAACGATGCGGCATCAGCGCCATGTGCTGAAAGACCATACCAATTTGCTGGGCGCGAATGCGGCGCAACTCGGATTCCGACAGCTTCGATACATCGTGACCCAGAATTTCGATCCGACCTGCCGTAGGTTCGATCAACCGGTTCACGTGTCGCACCAATGTGGACTTGCCCGAGCCGGACAGCCCCATGATACAGAAAATCTCACCCCTCGGCACTTCGAACGTGGCGCCCTGAACGCCGACAACACAATTGAACCGCTCCAGAACTTCCGGCTTGCCTATGCCTTCGTTTCTGACCGCTTCCATTGCCTCTTCAGCACGCGAGCCAAAGATCTTCCAAACGTTTTCTAATTTTACGACAGGTTCGTCCATTTTTCCCCCACAGGGCGATGCCCTGCCCGACAGAAAAAGGCCGCCACGGTTTTGCGCGACGGCCCAATGAGTGGTGATTTAGTTAGTCAGCCAGCCGATGACGGTGTCCTCATTCGCAGCCACCCATTCCTTGGCGAACTCAGCGGCTTCGACGTTATCGACCGCCAGTGCCTTACCCATCGCGCTCAGATCGTCTCCTGTCATCTGGTAGTTGCTGAACAGGGCAGCCACTTCGGGATAGGTCTCTTCCAGTTCCTTGGCGTAGTGCAAGTGAAGCGTCGCCCCGTTCCAGGCCGAGGACGCCTCGGACTTGGACAGCCAATCCGGATCATCCGTGGGCTGAACGATTGTCCAAGTGGCCGGATCGTGGGGCGGTTCTTCCAGAACCGTCAGGTCCTGTGTCACGAAGATATAGTGGGGGCTGTAACAAAACCCGATCCACGGGTCGCCCGCCTTTGTCGCGTTCGCCAAATTGGCATAGGCAATGGTTTCCTCGTATTCCGTCAGATCGAAGATCTGGTCATAGCCATAGGACTTGGCCCGGATCTTCTCGACAACGGTCGAAGCCCAACCCGGCGCACCGATCCATACCTCAGGTGTTCCGTTACCATCAGTATCAAAGATCGCAACCTTGTCGGGGTCGCTCAGATCATCAATCGATTTGATGTCATATTGTTCCGCGATATAGGTCGGCACGCACATACCCTGCTCGGCCTGAACCGGGTTTTGGTTCATGACAACGGTGCCGTTTTCCTTGACATAGGTATCATGCAGGTTCTGCTGGTTGGGCATCCACACTTCCGGGTGGACTTGCATTGAACCGCTGTCCATAGCTTCAAATACAATCGGGTTGGTGCCGTTTTGCAATTCCACGTCCAGGCCGAGGTTTTCTTCGATCACGACTTCAAGAATATGTGCCGTCGCGTTCACCGAGGCCCAGTTGGGCACACCGATTACAATATCCGCGGCCATGACCGGCCCGGCAATCGCAAAGGACGCGCCTCCTAGTAGCGTTGCTGTTTTTTTCATCTGATATCTCCGTGTTGAATAGTTTCCGCGCTTGTTTTTCTCGCCCATACGGGCAGTAATGCGCTCTGGTTCAGGTCTGGAAAGGCCGTGCCTTTCGGGTTTTTGGGGCCAGCAAAATCACAGGCTTACATGGCTCCAAAAGTGAAGCATGTGGATGCGTTGCCCTTCAAGAGATACGTTTTTTTACCTTTTGAATGCGGAATTATCGCAAGTTAGTTTCGACTTAATGCGATTCAGTGAGGTGCGTCCGACATCTCCGAAACCGGAAGTGCCCACAGGTATAATGAGCGCTAAAATCGCTCGGGCAGACAGCGTAACCAGTCTCAACACGGTCGGGCAGCTTGCCCTTTTGGTAGGCAAAGCCACCTTTCGGCAAACACTGATTGCGTCTGGCTCTTTGAGTTGCGCGCGCTCTTTCCGTAAAGGCGGCGTGGAACCTCCTCTCATTTTTTGTCCACCCACCCACTTCAACGAAGTCCTTCTGACCAGACTCAGTTCAACTCTCTGTGAAAAGTGGTGCCTAACCAAACTTTGAAGCTGGCTTTCATCTACCTACTAGTAGATAGTTTTCATGTCGTAACCATCAAAGAGAACTGACCCAATGGAAATCAATTCGGACTTCTCTGACCGCGTCGTCGTTCACTCAGACCAGCTTGCGTGGCAGGCCTCTCCCATGAAGGGGGTGGATCGCAGGATGCTGGATCGGATCGGAGGCGAGGTCGCCCGGGCCACCACTATCGTGCGTTATGCGCCAGGCAGTCATTTCTCTGCACACACCCATACTGGCGGTGAGGAATTCATTGTCCTTGACGGTGTATTTCAGGATGAACATGGCGATTATCCTGCGGGGACTTATGTCCGCAATCCGCCCACCACGCAACACACTCCGGGTTCGGAACCGGGCTGCACGATCTTCGTCAAGCTCTGGCAGTTCGACATGGACGATCGCAACCAGTTTCACAAAAGCATGGTGGATGAGCTGGGCGCGCCCATAGACGGTGTCGCCACCGCAGTTTTGCATATGGATGAGCGCGAGGTCGTGAGCTACAGCCATCTTGACGCGGGTGCGTTCCTGAGATCGGACGCATCTGGCGGGATCGAGCTGCTGATCATCGACGGGTCAATCACCGAAGGCGGGGATGAACTGGTCAAAAACGATTGGCTGCGCCTGCCTGACGGTAAAAGCCTGACGGCAGTTGCGGGGCCGGACGGGGCCAGGATCTGGATGAAGACAGGCCACCTGCCTTTTGCGCGACCGCCGGCGGCGTAACCGATGGGTGAACTAACATCCCTGGCGCAACAACCCCGGTCGGACCGGCCCCAAAAGCTGGACCTGCGCCCTTCAAGTGAGGGGTTCTGAACCATGCGCACGGATACGCTCATCATCGGCGGGGGCCTTTCAGGGCTCAGCCTTGCGACACAGCTTGTGGATCAAGGTCAGGAGGTGCTGGTCGTTGAGGCGCGCAACCGTCTGGGCGGGCGCATTCTGACTGAGGCTCGGGGCGACGGCCGTTTCGACATGGGTCCGGCCTGGTTCTGGCCCGGCCAGCCACGGATTGCCGCGCTGATCGAACGACTGGGCCTGCACAGGTTTGACCAATTCAGTTCCGGCACGCTGAGTTTCGAAGATGAACAGGGCCGTGTTAAGCGCAGCCGCGGCTTTTCATCTATGGAAGGGTCCTATCGTCTGATGGGGGGGCTCGCTGCCTTGACAGACGCGCTTTCGGCACGGTTACCGGATGGGGTAATCCAACTGTCCACGCAGATCACCGCATTGGCGCAATCTGAAGGTGAGGTTCGGGTCACCACTCAATCGGGTCGGCATATTTCGGCGAGGCATGTAGTGCTTGCCATACCCCCACGTATCGCGGCTGAGTTGATCTTTGAGCCCGCCTTGCCCGATGGCACGTTATCAGCCATGCGGGAAATCGCGACTTGGATGGCAGGTCAGGCCAAGACGCTTGCGGTCTATGACACTCCGTTCTGGCGTGACGACGGACTGTCTGGCGATGCCATGAGCCGACGCGGTCCCATGGTGGAAATCCACGACGCGTCACCTGCCAGCGGTGGTCCCTTCGCGCTGTTCGGTTTCATCGGCATTCCCCCACATACTCGCCGGGATGAAGGGGTGTTGCGGCAGCAGGTTCTGGCGCAGTTGGGGCGATTGTTCGGGCACAAGGCAACCAGACCCAGCACGCTTTTCCTGAAAGACTGGGCGTTCGACCGCTTCACAGCGACCGATCTGGACCTTCAGCCGTTATATACCCATCCGCAATACGGCTTGTCGAAGGCCATGACGCGAATCTGGGAAGACAGGATCATTTTCAGTGGCACTGAAACAGCCGCACAATTTGGGGGATACCTTGAAGGTGCATTGGAAGCAGCAGAGACGACCGCGGCATTGTTGAGCGCAAAAAGGATGAACGCGGCATGGAAATAGACACAAAGACCGCTCTGCTGAATTCTGCCGAGTTTGCCGTGCGCAGCAGAGGCTTCGACGGGTTCAGCTATGCCGACCTCGCCGAAGAGGTGGGCATCCGCAAGGCATCGATTCACTATCACTTCCCAACCAAAGCCGCGCTGTCAGCAGCTTTGATGGACCGTTACCATACCGAGCTTACCGGGCGCTGCGCCGAGATTGAGGAAACTCATGACACGGCCGGCAAGCGAATGCGTGCGCTGATCGCGCTGTATCGCGCGGCTATGAACGACGGACAAACTCTGTGCTTGTGTGTCTCGCTGATCATCAGCCGGGAAAGCTTGTCTAAAGAAGCCACCGACAAGATTCGCGCGTTCCGGCGTATGATGACCCGGTGGATCGAGGAAGTGTTTGCACTTGGTAAAGCAGATCTTTCGATCGTGGGCGTTGGGGATCCGAAAGCAGAAGCACGCGCCACATTGGCCTTGCTGGAGGGCGCTCATCTGACTGCACGGGCCGAGAGTAGCGTACAAACCTTTGATGAAGCGGCGGAAATACTGAAGGCGCGGTGCTTGTGACACGGACCTTATCTTGCTCGTGCGGTTCGCCGGCACCAGTTGTTGAGGTGCCCGCCCGCTCGCCCGCCTCACCTCGGGTTTTTCATACGGAACCGGCAACTCAACCCTAATAGCCGAATGCCTCACTCCAGCTTTACCCAAGCCGAATTTCTTGAAGAGCTTTGCACACATGCGGTCACGAATTTGACGCCTCCAAGCCCATCGTGAACCGTCGGATAAACGACGGATGCGTCAGGCGAACTCTGGTTTCTGAACGCCAGAATGGCTTCCGCTGCTTCACCATAGATATTCGCGAACCCTTCCAGGTAGCCCTCGGGGTGTCCCGGCGGCACCCTGCTGAGCCGATTGGCCGCGTCCCCTGCCCCGGCCCCATTTCGGGTGATCAGGCGCTTGGGCTCTCCGTAAGGAGTAAACCAAAGATAGTTCGGGTCTTCCTGAGCCCACTCGATGCCTCCCTTTTCACCGTACACACGCAATCGCAGCGCGTTTTCATTGCCGGGCGCAACCTGCGATGACCACAGCATGCCACGGGCTCCACCTTCGAACCTCAGCATTACATGCGCGTTGTCATCGACCTGACGACCCGGCACAAAAGCCTGCAAATCCGCCGCGAGGCTTTCTGCCTTAAGCCCGGTTACAAAGCAGACAATGTTATACGCATGAGTTCCAATATCACCGGTTGATCCTCCGGCACCTGAGCGTTCCGGATCAGTCCTCCACTCAGCTTGCTTGAAATCCTGTGGCTCAGTCAGCCAGTCTTGCGGATATTCGACCTGAACCACGCGGATCTTGCCGATATCCCCGTTGGCAACCATCTCACGAGCTTGCCGAACCATGGGATAGCCCGTGTAGTTATGGGTAAGGATGAACAGCGCGTTTGAATTTCCGGCTGCTTTGACCAGCTTCTTTGCATCGCTCAGGGTTGATGTAAGCGGCTTATCGCAAATCACGTGGATACCGCGTTTTAGGAACTCACGTGCGGCGGCATAGTGAACGTGATTGGGCGTCACGATTGAAACCGCTTCGATCCCGGATTTCAAACGCGCTTCCCGCATCGCCATCTGCTTGAAGTCATCATAAACCCGTTCAAGGCCCAGCGCCTCGCCGCTTTCCCGGGATTTTTCCGGCGTCGAGGACAACGCGCCTGCAACCAGATCGAACTTGTCATCCAGCCGCGCGGCTATGCGGTGGACACCGCCGATGAAAGCATCGTTTCCGCCGCCGACCATACCAAGGCGAATGCGCCCCGCTCTTTCCTCACTGCGTCCTGTTACCATCAGCCTATCCCCAGCATTTTTCGATTGGCCGCTTCGTCGGTGCCGCCGTCGGCAAAGTCGTCAAAGGCCTTCTCGGTCACGCGAATAATGTGATCGGAAACGAACTGAGCACCTTCACGCGCGCCATCCTCGGGGTGTTTCAGGCAGCATTCCCATTCGACCACGGCCCAGCCGTCAAAATCATTTGCCGCCATTTTCGAAAAGACAGCGCTGAAATCCACCTGCCCGTCGCCAAGTGACCTGAACCGCCCGGCTCGGTCGACCCAGCCTTGATAGCCGGAATAGACGCCCTGCCTGCCGGTCGGATTGAACTCGGCATCCTTTACGTGGAACATCCGAATGCGGTCTTTGTAGATGTCGATATTGTCCAGATAATCGAGGCATTGCAGAACGTAATGTGACGGGTCGTACAGCATGCAAGCCCGCGCATGATTGCCTGTGCGTTCAAGGAACATTTCGTATGTCACCCCGTCATGAAGATCCTCGCCGGGGTGGATTTCATAGCAGACATCAACGCCACAGTCTTCTGCGTGGTCCAAGATCGGCACCCACCGGCGGGCAAGCTCATCAAATGCCGTTTCGATCAGCCCGGCGGGACGTTGGGGCCACGGATACACGTAAGGCCAGGCCAGCGCGCCAGAGAATGTTGCATGAGCAGAGATACCCAAATTTCGTGAAGCTGAAAGCGCCTTCTTGACCTGATCAACCGCCCATTCCTGTCGGGCTTTGGGATCTCCTCTGACGCTTTCGGCTGCGAAACCATCAAAGGCTGTATCATAGGCCGGGTGAACGGCGACAAGCTGGCCTTGCAGATGCGTTGACAATTCAGTGACTTCAACGCCGTTCTCTTGGGCCTTGCCTTTGAATTCATCGCAATAGCCTGTGCTTGTAGCGGCCGTTTCAAGGTCGAACAACCGCCCGTCCCAACTGGGCACCTGCACACCCTTGTATCCGCAATCCGCCGCCCATTTGGTAATGGCGTCCCATGAATTGAACGGCGCTTCGTCTCCGGCAAATTGTGCAAGAAACAAAGCTGGCCCTTTGATCGTCTTCATTTAGCTTCCTCCCCAAAAAACTGTGCCTCTATGGCGGCAAATTTTCCTTCAGATAGATGTCGATACGGATTCGTTCCTGAGATTTGTTGAAAGGAACTTTGTCCGAGGTCGCACGCAAAAGGCGAACAGCGGACCGGACAAGGTGCCCGGAGTCTTGCGAGATCAGCGCGTCAAATGTGCCACGGTTCAGCGCGTCTCGACTGAGTGGCGTGAGTTCGTGCGCGATAATGACCAGATCCTTGCTGATCCTGCTCTCTGACAGAAATTGAACCAGGCCCGCGTTGCCCGCAGCGGAAGAGTATATGCCGACAAGATCCGGGTAGGTTTCAAAAATCCCCGGCATCATCTTGTAGATCAGCTCTGGGTCATCCCGGCCTTCGACGGACGCCACGACTTCGATATGAGGAAACTCGTCCGCGACAACAAGATCGAAACCCTGACGCCGCTCCAGATGATCACGTGCCAAACGTGAGCCTGTCAGGACCAGAACCTTACCCGGACGATGCACAAAGCGCCCCATCAGCTGAGCTGCCGTTCGCCCTGCTGAAACGTTATCGATTCCGACAAAATGATCTCTGTCTGAACTTGGCAAGTCCGACACCAACGCAACCACCGGAACGCCTTTGTCCCTGACCCTCTTCACAGCGTCGCGGACCGAAGGCGTTTCCGGCCCGAAAACGGCCACACCGTCGACGTCCAGGCTGTCGACGCCATCCAGAATATTGACGATGTCTTGAGGCTCGAACGGAGCGACCTTTTTTATCGTGACCCGTGTTCGCTCGATGAACTGATCGCGCGATTGTTCAGCGATCTGATCGCATATCGCCTCGACAAATTCATTGCCGGCATCCGGCAGAATAAAAAGGAAATTGTAGACACGGTTTCGCGCGAGGTTGGCAGCAGCGGTATCGCGCACATAGCCCAGCTCATCGATTGCCTTTTGAACCTTCTGAACGGTCACGGCCCGCACGCCGGGGCGCCTGTTCAAGACCCGGTCAACAGTCGCCAAGCTGACACCTGCGACGCGCGCGATGTCATTAACGGTTGGTTTTTTCACCAATTCTAATTTTTGTTTTTGGTCTTCCACGTTTCTTTCAGCCCTCAATCTCCCGTGCCAAGCCCTCGAACAACAACGCAACAGCTTCTGCACCCGGGTCGTTATGTCCGATCAGGTTTTCTTCGGGAACATAGGCTGCGCGGCCTGCCTTGGCACGGTGAATATTTGCGGTTTTATCAGCACCCTCGCGTGCGGCCTTTGCAGCTTGAACCAGCCCGGAAGGCAGCGCCGCAAGCGCAGGTGCCAGAGCATCAATCATTGTCCGGTCACCAACTTTGGCACCACCCACCTGGCTGACCCGGTTCAGACCTTCAACCAAAGACTTTGCTATGGACGCGCCACTGGCACAGGCGTCGCCTGCCGCATTGAAGAAGATTGCAAGGATCACACCGGACGAGCCCCCCATGGTCTGGCTCAGTTCATTGCCCAGCGCGGGAAACAACTGCGTCAGGTCCGCAAGCGGCATCCGATCCAGGCTGCCTTGCAGAGATCTGGCCGCTGTCGCCAATGTACTGCCCGTATCTCCATCACCGGACTTGGCGTCCAACTCGTTCAGGGCTTTCTCGGCGCGGATCAGCAGTTCTGCCAAACGCGTGATCGTTTCCTTGGTCGCCGGATTGTTCGAAGGAATCGGATCAATCGGGGTCAATCCATCAGGCAAAGGCGCAACTTGGACGGGCTTTATTGCTTTGACCCCTGGCCAAGCCACCAGTTCGACCGGCTCTTCCAGCGCTGACAAATCACCCGGATCAACCGGTAGGATCGACACAGAAAATCCGTGCATATCCAGCGAAGTCATCATCGGTGCCGGACCGACAATATGTCCCGCGATACCGGTTTCGGACAAGGCGTGCGTCAGAACAGACATCTCAAGAGGCGTCGTAGACCCCAAGTTGTTCACCAGCGCCACGCAGTCACCCGCCCCCACTCGCTGTTGCAGTTTTTCCACGACGGTGGACATTGCGGTCATGGCATTTGCGAACTCCACCTGCTCAACACCCGGCTCGCCATGAATACCCAACCCAAGCTCTGCTTTGCCGGGCGCAATCCTGTCTTCTTTCGGAGAGCCTGGAACGGTACATGTGTCCAGACTCATGCCGATACTGACCACTTTCTCGACAACGCTTTTTGCGGCCCTGGTTACAGTATCCAGATCAGCCCCGCGTTCTGCCAATGCGCCAGCAATTTTGTGCACGAAAAGGGTTCCCGCCACGCCGCGCGGTTGCGGCAGATCAGGCAGGGCGATGTCATCATCGACCACCACCATTTCCACTTTGCGCCCCAATGCGCGGGCGCGCTCGGCCGCCAGTCCAAAATTCAGCCGGTCGCCAGTATAATTCTTGACGATCAGCAGACACCCCGCCTCACCGGTCACGGCCAGAATGCCCGCCAGAACAGCTTCGACCGAGGGGGACGCGAAAACCTCTCCGCATACGGCCGCAGTCAACATACCTGCGCCCACAAACCCTGCATGGGCAGGTTCGTGGCCAGACCCTCCGCCCGAAACAAGGGCGACTTTCGATTTGTCCCAATCCGATCTGTAGACAACCTTGATATGGGGGTAGCCATCCAACCTGGTCAGTGCCCCGCCGGATGATGCAAGAAGACCATCTATAGCCTCGGTTACGAGGGTTTCTTTTTTGTTGAGGAACTGGGCCATGCTTTTGCTCCTTAATTCACACGCGTTCCGGACGCGTCAAAATACAACGGGTTTTGAGGACGGATTTTGATAGTCTTACCTGCAGGGTAATCCTGATGGACATCGATCAACGTCACGACCGGATGGCCATTCAAGTCCAGATGCAACCGGGTCTGGTCGCCCAAGTGTTCCGCACGTATCACACGCGCCTCACTGCCTTCGCCTTCTACGATGTTTTCCGGGCGAAGACCGATCTGCGAGCCTTTGTGATCCCCACCGAACAACTCTGACGGCAGGATATTTATCCGTGGCAAACCCAACCGACTGGCAACATAAACACTGCGCGGATTTTCATAGATGTCCCTGGGCGTGCCGTACTGAACCAATTTGCCCTCTTCCAGCACTCCGATATGTGTGGCCATCGTCATGGCCTCAATCTGATCATGGGTCACATACAAGAGCGTGGACCCAAGGTCCGCCTGAATTCTCTTGAGTTCGACGCGTAAATCCGCCCGCAACTTTGCATCCAGGGAACTGAGGGGCTCGTCCATCAGGAAAATCTGGGGATCGCGCACCAATGCTCGTCCAATCGAAACACGCTGCATCTCTCCGCCGGACAATTCAGTGGCTTTGTTGTCCAGCTTGTGCGGGATTTGCAGTATTTCCGCGACTTCGTTCACTTTCTGCGTGATCTCATCCTCAGGCGTCTTGAGGATCGGCGACCGAAGTGGGAACGACAGATTCTCGCGCACCGTCATATGCGGGTACAGCGAATACTGCTGGAAAACCATCGCCACATCGCGTTGGGCAGGCGTTTCCAGTCCAACGTCTCGCCCGGCAATGCGTACTGATCCCGTATCCATCTTCTCAAGGCCGGAAATCAACCGAAGCGTTGTTGTTTTCCCCGCACCTGTCGGACCCAGAAGCACAACGAAAGCGCCATCGGGGATGGTCATCGAGATATCGTCGACAGCCTGAACAGTTCCGAATGCCTTCGAGATGTTCTCCAAAACGACTTCAGCCATCGGTCAGCACCTCATCGTTCAAGGCAGATCTCAGCGCCCGGCCCGTGGACCGCTCAAAAAGGGTCACAGTTGTCGAACGGAACTCTAATCCCACGGTTTCACCCGGCGCGACTGTTTCACCTGCGCCAATGCGGGCCTTCAATTCGCCGTTCGGGCTTTGCATTGTCACGATCTGGGTTGTTCCCAAGTATTCTGCCGCCAGAACCTTGGCCCGATAATCGCTGTCGTCGGACAACAAAACATGTTCCGGGCGGACTCCAAAGACCAGCTCCCCTTCCGCGCCCTCCATCAGTTTCGGGACCGCCTCGTCATGACCGTTCAGCCTGACCATTTCCGAACCGGGTGCCACTTTTCCCTGAAACGGCAGGAAGTTCATCGACGGGGATCCTATGAAATCCGCCACAAACATGGTCGCAGGTTTGTCGTAGATTTCTTGCGGCGTTCCGAATTGTTCAATCACCGCGTTGTTCATGACGACGATCTTGTCACCCATCTGCATGGCTTCAAGCTGATCGTGCGTAACGTAAACCGTTGTCGCTCCCATGCGATCGTGCAGCGCGCGCAATTCTTCAGCCATATGCTCACGAAACTCGGCGTCCAAAGCACCAAGAGGTTCGTCCATCATGAACGCCTTGGGCTCTCGTACGATCGCACGCCCAAGTGCCACGCGCTGCCTGTCGCCACCTGAAAGCCCACCCACCGGGTTATCGAGAATGTCAGTTATCCCCAGAATTCCGGCGACTTCTTCGACTTTGGCAGTAACAGCGGCACGTGACATGCCTTGTGATATCAGTGGATAGCTGATGTTCTTGCGAACGTTCATGTGCGGATACAGCGCGAACATCTGGAAAACGAATGCAATGTCACGCTGTGAGGGCGGCTTTTGGCTGATTTCCTCGCCATCGAGGTAGATTTCGCCGGATGTAGGAAGTTCCAGGCCCGCAATCATCCTGAGCGTTGTCGTCTTTCCACACCCCGACGGTCCAAGCAGCATGAAGAACTCACCGTCCTCAATCGTGAAAGAGCTTTCACGGACAGCCGTGAACTCGCCAAACATCTTCTTTACGTTTTTGACAATAATCTGGGCCATTTCTACTCCGGAAAATGGCTGACGATGATGAACATGACGGTTCCGATCAGCGTGACGATGAAGGAATAGGTGAACGCCCACAGGACAAAGGGCTGCATGAGCATGAAGACACCAACTGCAATCAGGATGGTCGCGACCATCTCCCACGGACCTCGGCGAAGTCGCATCAGTCCTGTCAGAAACTCGCTCATTTGCGTACAGCTCCGAATGTAATCCCGCGCAGCAGGTGCTTGCGCATCAGGATGGTGAAAATCATGACGGGTAACAGGAAGATCGTGGCACCAGCCGCGACCGCGGGCCAATCCAGGCCGCCAATACCGATGATGGTCGGGATGAAGGGGGGCGCTGTCTGCGCATTGGCCGATGTAAGCAGAACGGCGAACGCATATTCATTCCATGCGAAAATCAGGCAGAAGATTGCTGTCGACGCGATACCCGTCGCGGCCTGCGGCAGCACCACTTTGTAGAACGCTTGAAAGCGTGTGTAGCCGTCGATCAGCGCTGCTTCTTCGTACTCTCTGGGGATTTCATCTATGAATCCCTTCAGCAACCACACCGCCAGTGAGATGTTCACACCTGTATAAAGCAGGATCATCCCCAGATGCGTGTCACTAAGTCCAAGATTCCGGAACATCAGGAAGATCGGAATAGCCACAGCAACTGGCGGCATCATCCGCGTACTGAGAATGAAGAACAGAAGATCATCCTTGAGCGGCACCTTGAACCGACTGAACGCATAGGCGGCCAAGGTGCCAAGAAAGATGCTCAGAAACGTGGACCCAAACCCGATTATCACCGAGTTCATGAAGCGTTCGCCAAACTTGGAAGGCCCGACGATCACCATGTCATACTGGCGCACGATATCGTCCGCCCAGTTCTGCGGCGGGTTTGCCTCCAGAAAGTCCTGAGTTTGCCGCGTCCGCGTTGTGAACAGGTTGACGTATCCTTCCAGCGTCGGGTCGAATACGACCTTGGGCGGGTAGCTGATGGCATCTGCGGGCGACTTGAAACCGGTCAGCAAAATCCACACCAGCGGGATCATGGTAATCAGTGCATAAGTGATGACGAGAAAACCGGCGATCCACTTGGACCGGTTGGAAGGTTCAGTGACGGAAAAACTGCTCATCTCTGTTTCACCTTGTTCAGGGCCTTGACGTAGATCGACGCAAGGCCAAACACGGTGACGAAAAGGATGATCGCATATGCCGAGGCATAACCTGTTCGCCACTTCTCAAACGCTTCCCGTTTGAGATTGATCGAAGTGAGTTCCGTAACAGACCCCGGCCCACCGCCGGTCAGTTGAACCACCAGGTCAAACATTTTGAAGTTCTCGATTCCCCGAAACAGCACCGCCAGCATCAGGAACGGCAGCACCATCGGGATCGTAATCGTAAAGAACTGCCGCAGCTTGCTGGCCCGGTCGATCTCGGCAGCCTCGTAAATATAGTCGGGAATACTGCGCAGCCCGGCCAGGCAAATCAGCATCACAAACGGCGTCCACATCCATGTGTCGACGATCACGATGGCCCAGGGTGCCAACGTCACCGAACCCAGCATCTCAAAGCTCGACGGTTCCTTGCCGGTGAACCAGGACACGATGTAGTTGAACAGGCCGATTTGCGGCTGATACAGGAATTTCCAAAAGTTGCCGACTACAGCCGGGGACAGCATCATCGGCAACACGATGATCGTGGTCCACAGGTCGTTTCCCTTGAACTTCTTGTTGATCAACCATGCCAAGGTGAACCCGATCAGAACCTGGAAAAAGATCGTCCAGAACAGAAAATGCGCAGTTGCCTGCATATTCAGCCAGGTATCGGAATCCGTCAGGATACGCTCGTAGTTCCTGAACCCGACATCCTTGACCTCGCGCCCGATCCGGTTCGCCTTGTAGTTCGTAAAGCTAAGCTGGATCGTCCAGATCAACGGAAAGATGTTGATTGCAAGCAGCAGGAAGATCGTTGGTGAAATGAATATCCAGGCGATCGCTCGATCGGATAGCCCCCTGATTTTGCGCGCAACTCGCGTGGGCGTTGCCTGCGCAACGCGATCTATGGTCCTGTCAGACATTTCTTTGCCAGTTCTTGTCGGTTTCGGACGCACGGGTCATGGTGGAACGGGCCGAAACCCGCTCCTGCCCTGTTTCCGGATTAAAGCTTGCCTTCGTCTTCGAAGACTTCGGTCCAATCCTCGATCAAAAGATCAAGCGCTTCCTGCGCGGTGCCCTGGTCGGCGACCACGTAGTCATGGATGCGTTTCTGCATTGCCAACAGCAGTTCCGCATAGGCAGGCTCCTGCCAGAAGTCCTGCACGCCTGCCATGGCTTCCAGGAAGTCACCGGCGAAGGGCTGGCTGTCCACGAAACCGGGGTCTTCCAGAACCGAATTATGCGCTGAATAGCCGCCCAGCTCCCACCACTTGGCCTGAACTTCAGGTTGCGCGAACCACTTGATGTATTCAAGCGCGGCATCCTGTTTGTCAGAGTAACTGACAACAGAGATCCCCTGCCCGCCCAGCGTCGAACCCGCCTGATTTTGCGGCGGGTTCACAAAGAAGTCGATCTTGTCGCCACCGGTGTTCGGATCGGCATAAAGACCCGGGAAGAACGCAAACCAGTTCATGGCCATGGCGACCTGACCTGACTTAAAGGCGTCCAGGCTTTCACCCATGTAAGAGTTGGTATAACCCGGAGGTGTCGCCGTCTTGTAGAACTCTTTGTAGAATTCCAGAGCTTCGACAGCTTCAGGAGAGTTTACCGCACCTTCCATGTCATAGGAGCCTGGCGTGTTTTCATACTTGAATCCCCACGGGTAAAGAGCGCTCGTCACGCCCATCGTTATCCCTTCCGAGCCGCGCTCGGTAAAGATCGCAGCGCCGTACACGGTTTTTCCGTCGATCTCGCGCCCCTGGAAAAACTGCGCAATCTGCAACAGCTCGTTCTGGGATTCCGGTTCGCGCAAATCTTGACCGGTTGCCTCTTTGTAAGCGGCTTGGATATTGGGGTCTTCGAACCAGTCCTTGCGATAGAACCAACCGTTCGCATCACCCATGGCAGGCAGCGCATAGTAATTTGGCGTGCCCTTTGGCCACGTCGAATAAGCGTACACAGTTGCCGGCGCGAAATCATCCATACTGATACCTTCGGCATCGAAGAAGTCATTCAGCTTTACATAGTGACCGTTCTCAGCTCCGCCGCCGATCCATTGGCTGTCGCCGATCAGCAGGTCGCAAAGCTTCCCGCCGGAGTTCAGCTCATTCAGCATCCGGTCCGCAAAGTTCGGCCAGGGTACGAACTCGAAATTCATTGCATGGCCAGACTCGGCCTCGAATTCCTTGGAAAGCTCAACCAACGCGTTGGCCGGGTCCCACGCCGCCCAACACAGTGTCAGGTCTTCAGCATTTGCCTTGGTAGAAAGAGTAGTAGCGGCAAGGACTATTGCGCTGGCAGACGCCAGTTTTGAGTAAGTCATCCATTCCTCCCTTTTTAACGCCGTCAATCGAGGATGTGCGAATCGCGGCATACTCCAAAGGCTATTTGAGGTACGCACCTCAAGTCTAGATAATTTTGAGGTTCGTACCTCAAACCACCCTAAATCACTTTAATTAATCCTATTATTTATTTGTTTTTAATCACTTTATAAATAAACATCTCCCTTTGCACACTTTCCGACAATCCACGGAAAAAACCGGTAGTCTAAAAGCAATTCTTTGAAACTGACCTGCTGGAAGCTTTGGGTCGCCAGATCTCACAGGCCCCGCATTGCATAATATCCGGCTTGCCGCTTCCGCCCGGGCGCCTGAAAATCGAGGGTCCAAAAGATGCAAGACAAGCCATATTCGACTGTTCACGACGGACCGGAAACCAACGCATGAACGGACTCACCATTGTCAGAATAAGTCGTTACCCCATCAAGGGTCTGAGTCCGGAACCGCTGAACACAGTACTTTTGAGCGCTGGCGAGGGTATTCCTGGTGACCGCCTCTTCGGCTTTGCTCGCTACAATTCCGGCTTTGATCCAACTGCCCCCAAGCCACTTCCCAAAGACCGCTTTGTTGTGTTGCTGAAAGAAGCCGGACTAGCCGGCCTCAAGTCACGTTTCGACGCCGCAACTCGGCAGTTGGAAATTGATGTGGACGGCAGCACCCACTACTTCAACATGAGTGAACCCCAGGGGGAAACAGACGCCGCCAGACTCCTTTACGATACGCTGGGCCTACAGGATCCTGAACCGCCAAGATTCGTGTCTTCGCACCCACATCGTTTCACTGATGTTTCAGTCGTTTCACCGAAGATGATGAATGCGATATCGGTTCTCAATTTAAGCTCTGTTGATGCGTTAAGCAGAAAGCTGGGCACAGACATCCACCCGGCCAGATTTCGGGCGAATATTGAAATTGATGGATTACCTCCGTTTTCTGAGCTGGACGCTGTCGGTTCCACCTTTGTTTTCGGCAATGTCAGGCTGCGAATACTTTCGCGGACGAAGAGATGCGCCGCTACCGAAGTGAATCCTGAGACGGCCCAACGAGACTTGAAAATCCCGTTCATACTTCGAAAGCACCTGGGCCATATGGATATGGGTGTTTACGTTGAGGTGCTGGATGGCGGCACCCTTTCTGTGGGCCAAAATGGGAAACGCTTGCAGGAATGAGCGGCCCAATTGATCAGACACTCACAAGGGACCAGGGCTTTAACAGTATTCACTGAGCGCGATCAGAATAATCTCTGCACGAGAATAGGCCGCGTAACCGGCTGGAATTACGTCATGAATCCGGATCAGGAAACGGAAGAAACGTGAGATGGGTATGAGTGACGGTGCTGTCAGACGAATTCGAACCAGTCTCTATTAGGCCAGTGACGCTGTCCTTTATCCAGCGCCAAGTTCGCGCCACTCGGCAAGAGCGGCGCTGCGTTTCAACTTGAAGGATTCTCGGCTGGTCAGCGATCTTTCCTGGTTGAAGTGGTTGTTGACGGAGGAGTGGACGGAAGCGAATTTCTGTAAACTTCGCATGCGTCTGAACCGTTGCATCGCGCGTTCGCGTCGTCGGAAAGGAAGGTGGGAATTCTCAACGCGGTTGTTGAACCACCTGCCCGTCTGTTGTTTTTTGAGCGCGCCCAGCTCTCTGAGCGCGGCTCTGTATGAGGCGAAGCGATCCGTGACGACGTTTTCCGCATTACAGTGCCGCTTCAACAATTTCTTGAGGAATTTCAGCGCTGCAGCTTTGTTTCGTCGTTTGGTGACTACGGCTTCCAGCACCTCACCTTCGTGATCAACAGCCCGCCAAAGATAATGCCGCTTACCATTTACCTTCACGAAAACCTCGTCAACGTGCCACTGCCATTTGGAGAACGAGCGCAGCTGCTAAACACGCTTCCGCCTTATCTCAGCAGAAACATCGGGCCAAACCTGTTCCACTAATATCGGACAGTTTCGTGGCTCACGTCGATGCCTCGCTCGTGCAACAGATCTTCGACATTCCGAAGCGAGAGCGGGAAACGGATGTACAGCATCACCGCAAGGCGGATGACCTCGGGACTGGTTTTGAAGTATTTGAAAGAGGCGGGTCTGGTCATGGGCAAAAGCTACGCAACACCCCTACCCCGCTCAAGCAGAGTTCTTCTGACAAGACCATCGCTATCTTTGGATCACCGAATTACGTGAACCGAACACCTGGCATGATGCACAACTCTGTTCGCAGTGGAACCTAGAAAAAAATCCTCGAATCCCGGCTTGTGCGAAGCCAAGACTATGCAATCAACGTCGATCTGATTTGCGAAGTCGACAATAACCCTACCCGCATGCCCGGAGATGAGCTGTACCTTCGCGCCGGAAATTTCAGAGGCAGTCTGATACAGGTTTTCCAATATCTCATGCCGCGTATGTGCAAGCACTTCGTTTGGAATCTGAGACCCTACATATGCCGGAATGGGCTCTTGGACGTGTACAACGGTGAAAACAGCGTCCGTATCAGCCAATTGGCGCGCGGCCTCAAACGACGCTTGTGTGTCGTGTTCTTGGTCCAGAGCAACCGGGATCAGGATATTCTTGTACATTTGACCTCCTATCTACTGCTCCGATGACTTCAATTTGGTTACTCGGCAGCAGGAAACCTACACAGGCTCAGACTTTGAAGATTTCCCCGCGCTCTTTGTAGCGGCTACAACATCATCAACTGTTTTCTTAACAGCTTCAGCTTCGGTTTCAGCGACATAAGATGCACAACGGGACACGGTTTCGAACCATTCCTGCGCGTCAGCAACCAACCGCTCAGCCGAATGGCGCTGCCATTCCGCCATGCTCTGAAGGGCTTTCAATGGATCGGACGGGTTCGCGGAAGACACATTGCGTGCAGCTTTTAGAGCCGTCCGGACTGCCTCATGACGCCGTTCGAACCAATGCTGCGCAAAGGCCTCTGTTTCTTCGAGCAGTTTTTCTTGTGCTTCCCAATATTGTTCGATCTGGGCACCGAAGGCCGGATTGCCGGACATGGGCGGCTGCATTTTCTTGAAAGCACCCAAAAGTGAGGTCGAGCTATTTGTGTTAGATTTCGTTGTCGGCATCGAAAGTTCTTCCTCATTTCCGAATGAGTTATTGTGCCAAGTGCGGCGCGCTTTCGCCTTAATACAGATCAATATCCCTTTTTAGGTATCTTTGGCCTAAGCTGCGACGGGACACTCGCATTCTCTCCGTCATCGGTTCCTAGCAGGCAGGGTTGGGGTTAGAGTAGTCTAGACAAGAACTTAACGCTTGGTTTTCTATGCACATTGCCGGCTTTCTGATTGCCCTTGGTGTCCTCTTCCTTGCCGGATTGGCGGCCGACCAACTTGGCCGGGCCACGCATCTTCCTCGTGTTACAACCTTACTCTTCCTCGGTCTGATCGCAGGGAACGCTGGAATGGGGTTAATCCCAATCGACTTTGTAATGTGGTTCGACGAGATATCCATTGTGGCCTTGACGATGGTCGCGTTCCTTCTTGGAGGATCTTTGACCCGCGAGAACCTGGTTCGGCATGGTCGAGCCATTCTGACGATTTCGATTTCAATCGTGGTTGCAACCCTTGTTATTGTGTCTGCTGGACTGGCCGCGATTGGCGTACCGTTCGGGTTGGCGTTGGTGCTGGCGGCAATTGCCACGGCTACAGCTCCGGCCGCTATGACAGACGTGATCAAACAATCCGGGGTGTCCAGCAGCTTCACTGAGACATTAAAAGGCGTAGTCGCAATAGATGACGCTTGGGGTCTGATCGTTTTCAGCATCGCCTTGGTTCTGGCCGGTCATTCGGACGGTTGGGCCACCGTCACGACCACAGCGATGTGGGACTTCGGAGGGGCGATACTGTTGGGTTTCGCACTAGGCACGCCATCCGCTTACCTGACCGGCCGCTTGAACCCGGGAGAGCCAATGCAGGCAGAAGCAGTGGGCATAGTCTTTCTTACAGCGGGCCTCGCGCTTTGGCTGGAGGTTTCATTCTTGGTAGCAGGCATGGTTGCGGGCGCAGTTATCGGGAATCTTGCCCGCCATCACAACCGTGCTTTTCATGAGATCGAGCACATTCAGTGGCCATTCATGATCCTGTTCTTCCTGTTGGCTGGCGCCACATTGGATATCGAAGCCTTCGGCTTGATGGGCTGGGCTGGTGCTCTTTTCCTGATCTTGCGCGCCGTTGCCCGCCTTGTCGGGGGTTATTGCGGAGCGAGACTGGGCGGCCTGCCTCGCCGTCAGACCCACTGGTACGGTCCCGCTTTGTTGCCACAAGCTGGTGTCGCGGTAGGAATGGCACTCGTTGCCGGAGAGCAATTTCCGAATTGGGCCGCGTCCATCATGGCCTTTACTCTAGCCAGCACTGTGGCCTTCGAAGTGTTGGGGCCGCCACTGACTCTCATGTCAATCAGACGCACGGCTGATACGGATTAGTAAATCGGCCTGTGACTAGTCAGTCTGGATCGATTCCAAAAAGGCAATCAAATTCGCCAACGGCAGGCCTACCATTATCCGTTGCCCATTGGGCAAAGCCACCGCGATTTGTTGGTCTGTCTCAAACACCGCGCCAAAGATTGGCATTTCGCCACCATGGGCGAGCAATTGTGAACGACCATCAATCTGTTCAGCTATGCGATCTATTGGATACACACCGTCGTTTTGGCCCGCCAACTTGGTGAGGTCGGACGTTCGAATAGCCAGCATTTCCGCCATTGGCCCGTCTCCGGTCGCTTCGAAACCGTGACATTGCCAGCAATACGTCCGATACAAATCACGTCCCTCATCGACGCTGACGTCCTGCGCCAGAACGGGTCCCGTGACGAACAGTGCCAGTAAAATCCCGCTAACAATCTGCATATGCTCCTCCAATTTACTGCCCCGGATGCAGATCTATTTAAACCGCATCCTTAAGAAACTTCTTTGACCTTGCTCATGTTGCACGCTTCAGCACGAAGATTGGTTTTTCGGTCGAATGGCGCTTGAGCGCGCGCCAAGTCCAATCCAGGAGGCCTCCAACTACGCCACTTCGTCATTGACCTCACCCCCCTTGCGCCCTGGCAGCAGTCCTTCCAGTGCGTTCAAATGCCAACGAATTCGCCAGAGGTGATGCGACACGCGATGCTACCATCTGAGAGCATCCAGTCGAGCCCAAGGTTGGTAACAGGTTCCAGAGCATTCAGAATAGCATTCTACCCTAAATCTCAAACCGCCTCACATGTTTGCTTTGCCTTTGAGGCCGAAGGCAAACGACAGTTGGTTGGGATTCAGCCTCGCAGACCGGCGACCGCGAGTTGATTGACATAGATCAAAGCACCAACAGGAATCACATAGTGAAATACGAATGTTTTAGCGTGTTCTACGTTCACCGGTCTGTCCCCAAGCAAACACAAAGGTGAACGGAATTCTTAAGGAGTGGAAGTTCCACCCACCGGGGGCTCGGCAGAAGTGGTGGCGAGCCCCCAGTTAGTTTATTGGCGCACAATGCGCCCAGACGTTGAGACACAAGGCGTTCGGTGGAGCTTTGACCATCGGATTGAGCCGCTCCGCCAATCGCGGACAAAACCGAGAAGGACGCCACCGACGACGTTCTGAATGGGCAGTTGGTGGAAATCGCTTATGAACTCTGTTGATCCAAACGAACAGAAACTCAGACGAGCCCTTACTACCCCGTTGCTCACGCTTTATGGCCTTGGGGTAACGGTCGGAGCGGGCATTTACGTTTTAGTCGGCGCAACAGCAGACATTGCCGGACCGTTTGCGGCGTTTTCGTTCGTTGTAGCCGCGCTTGTCGTATCACTCACCGCGCTTTCGTATGCAGAACTCGCAACACAATTTCCTGTCAGCGCAGGTGAAGCCGCCTATGTTGAGGCGGGATTTCAGAAGAGATGGATGGCGGTTTTCGTCGGGCTCGCGGTCGCAGCTTCGGGGATTATCTCGGCCTCTGCTGTTGCAATTGGCGCAGCGTCATACCTGCACGCTTTAACCGGATTTGCGATCCCTGTTTTGACCATCAGCGTCGTTTTGATTATGGGTCTAATCGCGCTTTGGGGGATCACTGAGTCGGTCTTCGTTGCGGCTGTCATTACAATCATCGAGATCGCAGGCCTTCTCTTTGTGATTGGCTGGGGTATGTCGATTCAAGATCCGCAGGGATACGGGATCAGTTCAATGCTTCCCCCGCTTGAACTCGACGCGTGGAGAGGCATTTTCGCGGCATCACTCCTCGCCTTCTTTGCATTTGTTGGCTTCGAGGACATGGCCAATGTCGCGGAAGAGGTTAAAGACCCCGTGCGCACCATCCCAAAAGCGATTATGCTAACGCTCGTTCTGGCAACCGTGTTGTATCTTGGAACCTCAATGACGGTTCTACTTGTTGTTCCGATCGATGTTCTTTCGACGTCCGCAGCACCCCTCGCGCTTGTGTTTTCAAACGCCCCCGAGGTGATTAAACAGGGCTTTTCCGCAGTCGCGATTTTGGCGACAGTCAATGGAGTACTGATCCAGATGATCATGGCCTCGCGGGTGATCTACGGACTAGCAGACCGTGACCATTTGCCGAAGGTTCTGGCGATAGTGCCTAAAGCAACGCAGACTCCAGTTGTTGCTACTTTGCTGGTCGTGGTAATCATCGTTCTGCTGACCCAAACTGTGCCGATTGGGACTCTGGCAGAGCGCACATCCCAGATCGTTCTGGGCGTCTTTGTGCTCGTCAACATTTCGCTGATCCAGCTGAAGATGCAGCCGGACGAGGCCGCCAAGCATTTCCGCGTTCCTATTGTGGTACCGATCCTTGGGGTGATCACCAGTGCATTGCTTTTCGGATCTGGATTTCTCTAACTAGACAAAACAACCCAAAGGCCTCAACGAGCTGCCATGGCATATGACGACTGACCAAACTTCCATAGGATCAAAACTTTCGGCCTGGTGGCATAGAACGTTTGTGGATCTGGTTCAGCAGCTGCAATGGTCCTATCTGCCGCCATTGATGGTCTATTTTGCGGCCGGCGTGTCCGGGCTGACCTCAGTCGTTGGCGCTTTCTTCCTAAAAGACTATCTGGATTTATCCGCCTCTTTCGTTGCAGGACTCGCATTTTGGGCCGGTATCCCTTGGATACTCAAAATGCCGCTTGGCCATGTCGTGGACCTGTTCTGGCGCTGGAAGTCCCTGCTGATCCTGTTCGGCGCATCCCTGATCACGTTGTCTCTGCTCTTAATGTATGGGCTTGTGACCGCGCCTGCGCAAATGGCATCAATTATGCCACTGGAAGACTGGTATGTCGTCGCGTTGCTGTTGGCGCCTTCGGGCTATGCCATTCAGGACGTAGTTGCTGACGCCATGACCGTTGAGGCGGTCCCAAAGGTTGACCAGCACGGCCTACCCTTTACGCCTGAAGAAGCCCGTGCACAGCACACAACAATGCAAACCTTGGGCAGAGTCTCGATCATTTCCGGGTTTGCGGCGGTTGCGGCTGTAAACATCTGGATATTCTCTGGAACCGAAGAACTGCAAAAACCCGAACGCCTTGCGCTTTATGGCCAAGTGTACCTGATAGCACTGGCCATACCCTTGTTGTCGGTCAGCGGAGTCGTTCTTCACAGCTTGATCCAGCGTCAACTTGCCAAGCGAGGTCACCCGCCCCGCACACCGGATGAAGTCACGGAAGTCAAATGGTCCATATTGCTCGGCGGTCTCGCATTCGTTGTGCTTAGCATCGTGCTGGGGACCGCAGATTTCGAATTTGCGCAAGAGATTGTTTTTGCGGTTTCCCTGACTGTGATCCTGTACCTAATGTCGCGTCTACTGAAAGAGCTGGAACCAGCCCAAGCCAAAGCCTTGATCGGGACAGCGACAATCATTTTTGTATTCCGTGCCGTTCCTCTGCCGGGACCAGGCCTGACTTGGTTTGAAATCGATGAATTGGGGTTCGATGAACAGTTCCTGGCAATCCTGGCTTTGTTGACTTCGCTACTGGCGTTGCTGGGGTTGATTGTTCTCCGACCGTTTATGGCCAATCGTTCGATTGCGCATGTGGTCGTATTGCTGACAATCGCTGCGGGCGTTCTAGCCCTGCCCAACCTTGCCCTCTACTACGGCGTGCATGAATGGACAGCCGCGCGTACCGGCGGAGTTGTCGACGCAAGGTTCATTGCCATTCTTGATACAGCCGTTGAATCGCCGCTTGGGCAGATTGCCATGGTCCCCATGTTGGCTTGGATCGCCCGCAATGCACCCGTTCAGTTGAAAGCGACCTTTTTTGCGGTAATGGCATCGTTCACAAACATGGCATTGTCGGCCAGCAGCCTCAGCACCAAGTACCTCAACCAGACGTACGTAATCACGCGCGCTGTCACCAACCCTGAGACCGGTGAGGTCACGTCGACTGCAGACTACAGTCAGCTTGGGTACTTGCTGATCTCCGTGGCCCTAATCTCAGTGATCGTTCCACTGGCCACAGTGTTCTTTGTTCAAAACTCACGCTTCCGAACGAGCGAATGATCACTGGCTTTCTACCTCTCCTAGCAGAGCTCTGAGATGTGAGACCGGGACGCCGATGTTTGAGCCTCCGAACTCGGGCAGGATCGCAGCATTGATGGCAACGACTTCACCCCGCCGATTCAATGCAGGGCCCCCGCTCCCACCGGTCGTGGTCTCGGCATCATAAACGATGGCGCTCCCACTTATCCGCGCAACAATCCCTCTGCTTGCCAACGGGTGTATCCTGCTTTGTGTAGAAAGCCGGGACGCTATCGACCAGAAGTTCAACGTTCCTTCTGCTTCCAATTCCTCTAAAAAGCCTGGCCCAGCCTGCGCGATCAAAGCTTTCAAACCCGTTGGATATCCCAACAGGTAAAGCTCTTCGCCGACGCGCGATGCGGCATCCGCCAACGGAATTCCGAGGCCCTGAACGCGGCTTGGCTCAACTGCCAAAATCGCCAAGTCTGCCACGTCACTGAACCTGACCAAACGCGCCTCTATTGGTTCGGTCTGATCAGGCAAATAGGCCAGCAGCCTCAACATTTCAGGCTCGAGACCAGCGTCGTTCAACGCCTTCTCTCGATCCCCTGAGGTCCAAGGCAACGCAACATGACGGTTGGTGACCATCAATGAGCCCCCTTCAATCAGAAACCCGGTTCCGGTGAACTGAAATTCCGCAGGTTCGCCGGTCCCGTCCGGTTCGATCCAAGGCTGGCCAAACGGGGTTTTCAGGTTTTCTTCCTTCGGCCCCAGCACGTGCCGCAAAATCTTCCCGCTTTCCACGTGGCGCAGCCCATAAGCCCCTTGAAGGAAAGCGACGGATCGAGTGGAGGCAGCGATCACCCGCGTGGGTGCCCCTGCCCGTTGCTCCAAGGTTCCAAGACGCTGCTCGGTCGACAAAACCTGGTTCTCAAAAGCGTCACGCAACGAAGCCAAGTCATCAGGCGTAAGTGCATCTTCTCTCGTCTGGGCGAGCAGAAACGCGACCGCTTCGATCTTGCGGGACTCCTGTTCGATACTATCCGCCAAGCGCTGGTCGTTTTGATAAAGCAGGTACCCAAACCCCGCGATCACAAAAAGCGTGGCAAGAACTGTGATCCTGAACAGTACCGTGGTTTGAGACGCAAGACGCCGCCCGCTATCGCGCAGGGCACCAGACATCTTTTTAGCGAAAGGTCGACGGCTCGTTCGGGTGTAAGCATATGCGTCACTGAGGATATCTTCGACTGTGTGATGTGCGGGAAATGAGTGGTCGCACAATCTGTATCGAGACATTGGGCCCTTTTCGCCGAACTCGATCATGTCGCCATGCCTCAGAGACGCCGATGAGGCATTTTGCCCGTTTACCCATACATTGCGCCCTGCTGACGCGGTTATCGTGTAACCTTCGTCAGCCCAATGTAGGGTGGCAATATCGTTATCATGGGGAGGCAGGTCATCCCTAGGTCGAAGGCTTAGCACCCTTCCACCGTCAACTGAAACAGTTAAGGTTTTATCGAAAAGCCAGTTCACGTTTCCGCGCGATGGACCTGTCAGGCTCTCCAGAAAGGCCCGTACCTCACCTTCACCACCATTCCCTGAGGGTGTCATGCCGCTCTCTTCTGGTTTTCGCATTGTGGTCCCCTATCCAAACGCGTGAGAGCATTCTACCACGCTGCTTCACCAAACCCATGGTCTGGCGCGAGCGTTAAAAAACATATATATACAATAACTTAAGAATTGCTCCCGGATTTTACCAAAGAAAACCATCAGTCCGCAACTCGAAGAAGGCCGATCCATGATCGACCCTCTGCTTTGGCATTTTCAAGCACCGTATCGCGCCAACAGACCGTCTTTTTCGACGATACCTTGATCTTTCGGCTTGGATCGTGTGGCTCAGTCTTCGGCATTTCGATATGCAGAACGCCTTTGTCGAATGTTGCTGAAATCTTATCGATTTCCACTGCGTCTGGCAGCGGCATGGCTCTGGAAGAGCTCCCATAGCTTCTTTCGCTGACACGCAGATCGCCCGTATCATCATGCGCAATATTCTTCTGACCGCGCAGGATTAGCCTGCGATCCTTGATTTCAATTTCCACATCATCCTCTTCGAGCCCAGGCAATTCAGCCGTCAGGACAATCGCAGAATCCATTTCTTGGACATCGATTCCATCGGCCTAAAAGCTGCTTTCGCGCCAGGTCGAGAAGAAGCGTGCGACTATCTCAATGAAATGCTTATGCGAACAGGTTTTGAACCAAATGCGACAGCGTTGATCGCAGGCGAGGTAAGGCCCGAAAACTACGGATACTTTGAGAGGGAGATTCTAAAACACGTCGTCTTGCTCGGTCAAAATTTCGACCCACGAGATGGTGCACGGGAACTTACAGACTAGGACGAGCTGACGTCAATTGTGATAGATTTCTAAGCGGAAACGGTCGGGAAAACCGGCATCAATCTCAAGCGAGCCCCCAAAAACAACTGGCTGCTCCCGTATTACCCGATGAACTCTAATAGCTATGGCTCCCAGAAAGTCACAGTCGCCCGTTCACTTCATCAGTGTCCGAAAAGCACTGGCAACCTTGTCTGCTCCAACATTGCTTGCGTCGTTCCCCCAAATACCGACTGACGCAAATGGGAATGCCCGTAAGCGCCCATAATAACGAGGTCGGCCCCCAATTCTCGTGCGCGTTCCTGAATGCAATGTTCTATTGAATTCCCGCCGCGCGGGAACTGCGAGACGGTCACGGTGCAACCGTGGTGGCTGAGCCATCCAGCTAGGTCAGTTCCGGGCACTTGACCTTCTACGTCATCAGGCGTCGGCAAATCAAAACACCCAATCACAACTTCGTTGGCCGCCAGAAGAATGGGTAAAGCTAAATGCGCAGCCCTAGACGCAGGCAGGCTATCATTCCATGTTAAAAAAATGCAGTCGCGTTGGGCAAACGGATCTCCATTGACCATCAGGGCGACCGGTGAATGAAACAATACTCCGTACGCGATCTTATGGAATAGATCGGGGTCCTTTCGCAATTCAGCGTCTAGAAAGGCGATATCTGAACTATTGGCTTCGCCTGCCACAAGATGCTGTAACTCTGTTCCAGATCCCATAAAGGCATTTACATTTGCAGATACGCCCTGCCCGACCAGAAGCGCTTCAACTTCTGTGGCGCGGGACTTCAAGGCGGCATTTTTTCCGTAAAGAACATCCAACCAGTTTGAAGGAAGACCCGCCTCAACGAACCTGTTTGATCCATACTTTAGGTAAGGCAGGTTGGGCAAGTCCGCGATCAACACGCAATTCAAGTGACTGTTCTGGTTACGGGCAGTTTCAGCGCATTCCAAAATCGACGCATCGTCAGTATCAACTCCTACATAATATGCCACTGTTCTGTGTTGCATTCCCGACCTCCTTCCGGAAATTCAATTCGCCCAAGAGTCGCGCGCACGGGTTTAACCAACGAAGAGACAATGTTGTTGCTCGCTCTTCTTATTTCGGCAGCATGAAGAACTCTTCCAGCACAATCTTGCCTTCCGCCACCGAATACACTGCGATCTCGCGCAGGGTCATACGCTCACCCGTAGCCTTCTGAATCACTTCAGCTCTGAAGCGGACTCCAAAGCGGTTGGGTGGGTGGACGTAGGGGCCATCCACTTCTAGTTCTTGGATTTCATGCGACGCCAACCAATCCTCTCTTTTTCCCTTGATGGCTTCTCGCCCCTTTGAAACGCGGAATTGTCGAACTGGAGGCACGACAGCCTCTATCGACTGTGCGTTTTCGGCATACATTTCATCAACACTTCCAAGGCCCCTGCGCTCACGCATGGCCTGAACGAAGGACCTACCGATTTCAATCAACTCTTCCATGAATCCCCCCATATTTACCATTGACTGTACCACTTCTTGCCCGCTCAAATCTTGACAAGGATCAATAAGCATATTGATGGATTCTCGCTGGACTCTCAGCAACCGTTCGTTTCACGTGCATCAGAGACCGGTCGCCAGCCCGAACCGGACATTCAAACTCATTCTTCGCGAGGTGCTTAAGCCCGCGTGACCTCCCACTAACCGCTTTTGCTGGAACCGGACGTTAGTTTTATCAGGACCGGCGTCCGGGTTGCGGACTTTTCTGCCCTTCGCCTGGCGGCGAGTTTGCGTTCCAAGTATAACACCTCTGAATAGGAGGTCATATTCAACTTTGGGAAAGAGCATCACAACACATTTCTGGGAATACCGCAAAAATGCACATTTCCGCGGACTTTTGTGGCGTTGCCCATGACCCTTTAGGCTCGCAGCCGCCATCGGAGCATCCGCAGCATCTTGCAACTAGGCCCGGACCGCCTCGATGAGGACGGCCCAAAGCGGCCATTTGCGTCAGCCGCATCGAAGGTCTGGTTCAAGCCCAAAGCGGACCAATAAATTCTGGTTTCAGCCTTATTACAATCGTCCCTAAGGTGTGTGCCAAATTGGCGATGTGTATGCCCTCTCTTGTATCGACCGCGGGGCTTCGTCAGGGATCTCCGATCCGAACACAATTGCATCGTATGTTGTCCAACGTGGCGTTGGTATTGCCAACACTCTGGCATAGTAGAAAGAGCTTTGTTCCGGATCGTAATCCGGGTCTTCCCAATACCCTGCTAGAATTGCCTGACCAATATCGTTTGTCCAAGTAGCACTCTCAACGTCAACCGTATCGCCAACCGGCCCGCCACACTTCGCGTTCACTAGTTCTCGCTCGCCGCAAGATATATCGTAAACACGTTCCGAAGTTGTCCCGTCACTATTTAACCACCCTTTGACGATTTGAATGCGGTCTAGGTTGGCTCCATCGGGGTCACGCAGCGCACGGACGAGGAACCGTGGAGAACGACCGTCATTGTCTGCTTGCAAATCTGCCCCCATCGGAACGCCTCTTTCATATCCATACGCGGCAAAATCTGCACGTGGCAGGTCCGTTTCTTCAAAATCGTATCCGGCAAAAACGCGAACGCGCATGCGCGGACCTGTGGTTGCGTAGACTTCTTTCCGAGCAAGAGCGTCCCAAATGGCCTCGCGTGTGTTTTCTCTTGCCCAAACTGCCGCCATTCCCGACGCCGAAGTTTGCCATGCATATTGGGCAACCTTCTCGTCCCCACCGATGCCGCCCACGACTTCTTCGAATCGGATCGGGTCCGCAGTGGGTTCAACGGCAGCCACTTTTCCGAAGAAATTGTCCTCGCCAACAGTAGAAAGCGACGTGTGCGCATCTGTCGAGCCAATTACGCCGAACTTAAATGGGTTTGTTCCCGTTTCCGCCTCGTATCCCAGTCCTCTGCGCAAGGCGGCGCGCGCATATTCTCGTGGGAGCATTTCAGGTGTCTTGGGCTCAGGCCCAAGCTGCCCTTTGTCCCATGTCTCGAAGTCAGCAAATTCGTCATCTGGCGATAGCATCGGGTGTGTTTCGCCGTCACCTTTCATTTGCGTGATCTCATAGATAGGCTCCCACTTGGCACGCTGATCAAAGTACTCAACATCGAACGGTTCCCCCGACAAACGGGCTTCATCGAACATCAATCCGTTCGACAAGTTACCATTGTGCGGGATGGCTAGTAGCTTTTGGCCGGTTGTCTTTTCGGCTTGTTCCATCCACACCCAAAGGTTTTCAGGATCAAAGCTATCAAAATTTGAGAACGGGATGATTTTGTCGGCGCCCTCTTTCCCGCCATTGAATATTACGTTCCGATGCAGATTGTTTCTCTGTGGATTTGACGTCCATTCAAACCCGATTAACGCGGAAAACAACCCCGGTTGATTGTGTGTTTCAGCCGCAGCTGTGACACTGCTCCAGGCGGTCTCATAAATTTCCTGATAGTCCGCCAAAGGGTCTGTACCAGACGATTTGGCGGCACTCCAAATCGACCATGCACCAGCGGGATCACCAGCCTCAACGGCAGCATTAAGTTGTTGCCCAAATTCAGTCGTGAGAAGCGTGGCGTCTTTCGCTGCCAACAGCGGCGCGAGACCCAAGTTCTCAGCATGATCGGCAACCACCAAAAAGTCCAATGGTCTGCGCAGCCTAGCTTCGACACCGGTGCTGGATATCACCACCTCGCCCTTGGCAAAGCGGTACGCTTCATCAGGGCCTAGCACATTGCCGATCATACCGGCATCTGCAGAGTAAGACGTATGCAAATGAGTGTCGCCAAAAAAGACCTGATTGGGGAAGCTCTGCCGTGGATAAGGTGAATACTGCCTGTCGCCGGGTTGAGTGCTCGGTATGTCCTCGGCATGCGCGCAAAAAGCAAGCAAAATGGTAAGAACAGATGCAAAACGGAACATTTTCAACCTCATCTATTGCACGCTGGATACTACGTTACATGCATATTTCTACGACTCGCTCTTTTTCTTCGAAATGTTTTAGTTCTATCTGCCGCACTAAGCCGTTGGCTAGGTTCAGCGGGGCGGAGGTGGAAGCACTTTCTTCGACTGGAGTACCTGAAGGATGTCAATAATCGCCTCAGTACTCGTTTCGATTGAACCTCGGAAGAACAGTCCTACACCACCTTCCCCTAACTCCAGTGTGCCACCGGCGTCGTAAGCTGGCGAGAGAGAGACAAGTTCGGGAGGAAGTTCTGGGCATACCGGGTTTCTTTTTAGTATTGCGTTCGCGGTCTCGAAGAATACCTGCCGAACCTTTTCGACATTGCCCTTTGCATCGGACGTATCGGTGAGTTGATCTGGAGCAAGTCTCAGGTCATTCAGACGGAAATAAAGGCAGTCATCTCTGAATTCTGCCGAAGCGGAAGCACCCATCGTTAAACCACCAGCGAAGAGTTTCTTACCGCGTATAGATTTTCCGCCGTTACGGCTTTCGCATCGGAAGAGCTTTGCTTCGATCCTCCCGCTTAGCGAAAGCACTGTATCGTCGGTACGAACTGTTGCTTCGGTCACACCGATCAGTGCGTTGCAGACGTCTACAATCGGGGCTCCTTTGAGTTCCTCCACAAGTATTTCTTGTGCCCGGCGTAGGTCGACGACACTTTCGATCGAGATCCTTGTCGCGTTCACATCTTTTAGTCGCAACGCCAAATCCGCCGGGAACTCACGATCTCCCAGATTGACGTCCCCGGTTGCTATGAAGCTAACCTCTTCAGCCAGCAGCGCAGTTCCGAGAAACCCGGCAGAAATAAGTATCAGAAGAAAGATCCGCTGCATCATCCTTCCCCCCCAACAATACCGCGAGATTGCATAACCGCCAGGAGCTCCATCATCGTCACCGCACTGGTGTCGATTGAGCCGCTCAACGCAACACCGATACCACCGTCACCAATCTCACGGGTACCGCCAGAATCGAAAACCGGTTTCAGAGACGAAAGCTCCGAGGGCAATTTCGGACAAATCTCATTCTCTTCGGTGAACTCCTTTCCCTTGGTGAGAACGACCTCTTCGACGCGTTCTGTGAGGCCAATGAGATTAAACAACCCTCCGACAAACCCAGTGGGTTGAAGCACGACATCAGCAAGATCAAAGTGGACGCATTGCCCTCGAACATTGGCGCGTGCCGCTGCGGCGACTCCGATAGTCGTCGAGATAAGGCGTGCTCCACGCCCGTTGCCACCCTCGGATTCCTTGTCCCGACAACGATAAAGCTCGACGTCCACTGAGCCTACGAGCTCGATGAGATCACCTTTGGCGCTGGTGTCGTCGAGTTTAACGTCAACATTCAGAGAGCAACTTTGTTCTAAGGTGCCCGACAGGAGCGCGGGCGCTTGGACTTGGAACTCTCGCAGATCCAGGAGACCGCGGAAACCCAGGCGCGTCGACGTCACGCTGCTGATGCCGGCGTTAAGCGTGTAAGGTACGCTTTTTTCTCGTGTGGGGATCTTGTCGGAGATGCTAAATTGAACTTCGCCAGCGTAGTCGTTTGGCGACGCACTCTGTGCAGTGGGTCGAGCATTCAATTCGGACTTCAAAAGTTCTGGGTCTGTGGTTGCGCAGGAGGCGAAGAGAAACAAGCACACTAAGGCAAAAGGCCCGGCATTGCGCGTTCCAAGTTTGGCCAAACTCCATTGCAGATCAGTACCCATTATACCTCGCCTAACTTAGCCGTCGAATACAAACCCTAACGTACTGTGTCACGGCGATGGTCAATAGTTTACACCACTAAAAGAAACTGTTGCGGTTTTGTGTTGTCGCAACGACCTGTAGTTGAAACAGGATCTTTGAAGATTTCGCACATATGCCCGGTACGCAAGAACCCGCGCCCGCATCAAGCCCCAAGTAGGTGCCGTTGTATCCCGTTAGCTGTCGCGACTGCGAGGATTTGCTTTCCTTCTGTTGCCGGGCCAGCCCTTGTTACCAACAAACCAACTCCTAAGCGACAGAATGTGTTTTACTCTCGACACAGAGTGTTTTTCACCTCCACAAGGGTGTTACGCTACCAAATAAGGAAAAACCATGCGCTTGCTTTCTATACTTATTGTGACGGTATTATTCACAACCGGCGCGGTTGCCCAGACAATCGACAGGATAACAAAGAACAACGAAATCCGATTTGGTTTTCGAACGGATGCTGCTCCGTTGTCTTACATTAACAACCAAGGTCGCCCGTTTGGCCTCTCACCGCTGATTTGCGATCAAGTAGCGAAGGCTATTGCGAAGAAACTGGAATTGAAGGATCTAAATGTTCAGTTCATTCCGGTCGACGCGAAAGATCGTTTCGACAAAGTTGCTTCCGGAGAGGTGGATATGCTCTGCGGGGCAGCGACGATAACACTTTCCCGACGCGAAATTGTAGATTTCTCAATACCAATTTATGTCGATGGCACGTCCATATTGTTACCAATCGAGGCCGCGGGCACCATGGGTGCCCTCGCGGGAAAGAAGATTGGCATGAGAAGCAACACAACAACAGAGGCGTCTGTTCAGAATTCATTTAAATCCGCTGGTATCGACGCAGCTATGGTTCGTTTCGCTTCACATCCAGACGGTATCAAAGCTCTTCGAGACGGCGAAATCGACGCGTATTTTGCAGATCAGTCGATTTTGCTGGTCAACTATATTTCTGCGGGGTTGAAGGGTAAATTCAAACTATCCCAGGAAATATTGACGATAGAAAAGCAAGGATTGGCCATTGCGAGGGGCGACGATGATTTTCGACTCTTTGTCGATAGTGTTCTGTCAGAAATGTATGCTCAGGGCACAATGGAAGAGATTTTCCGTCTCGCTTTGCCGGGGGTGGAGCCGAGCGAAGCACTAAAAGCTCTGTATGTTATCGCCCCCATTAATCCCTGAGTCTTGCCGCGCAAATCAGTATTGTTGGGAGTTAATCGCCCTGCGCCATTGAAGCTGGCTTGTAGGCAAATTGACGGCTCAAGCCAGATTGGCCAATGACCGTGTTTTACTAAATGATCCTGCATTTGGCATGCCAGTTGCCAGAATCACGCTCTTAGGCGATCCTTCGATAAATTGAAGGATCGCAATATGTTTAGATATATAATTTTTGCTCTCAGTTTAAGCGCATCTAACGCCCTGTTTGCACAAGAGGCGTCCGATACTGTTGCAACGGAAGATACGTCTGAGACTTCATCCGGCCTTCTATCTGATGCTGAATTGCAAACTTTGGTAGCCCCGGTGGCTCTTTTCCCCGACACTCTACTCATACAGATACTTGTTGCGGCCACTCAGCCACTGCAGATTGTTAAAGCAGAACGGTATTTGTTAGATAACGCCGACCGCGACCCCGTAGAGCTCGAGCCGGAAATCGAAGCTATGGGCTGGGATCCATCTGTAAGTGTATTGGCCACGGCGTTCCCCGCAGTCGTTGGTCAAATGGCCACCCACATCGATTGGACTGAGACAGTCGGCACCGCCATGCTCGCCCAATCCGATGATATGCTGGATGCAGTACAGGTAATGCGGGATCAGGCAATTGACAGTGGAGCCCTTGTTTCGGGGCCAGAGCAAACTGTCGAGGTGTCTGATGATGACGCAGTTGTAATTACTCCGACACAAACCGAAACAGTGTACGTCCCGCAGTATAATCCCGAGACTGTCTATACGGGCCCGTCGACCGGGGACGTAGTCGGCGCGGCGTTGCTGACATTTGGCACCGTGGCGCTGATCGACGAGATTTTCGACGATGACGACGACTGGTATGGCTACTGGGGGTGCCGGAATTGCGGCGGATGGGGCGGTGGCCCGATATACAGAAACCCAGATATCGACATAGACGTCGACGGCAACGTCAATATTGGCAATGACATCGATCTTGGCGACCGTACAAACATCGGATGGAACCCCGATCCTGACCGAAAAAAGGAAGCCCAGGACAAGATCTCTGATCACAAAAG
Source organism: Ruegeria sp. CDSA141 (assembly GCF_059612005.1). Lineage (NCBI taxonomy): Bacteria > Pseudomonadati > Pseudomonadota > Alphaproteobacteria > Rhodobacterales > Roseobacteraceae > Ruegeria > Ruegeria sp. CDSA141. The sequence continues at coordinate 282,351 of NZ_JBXWPT010000001.1, read as the reverse complement.
GCCGGTAGGTGGTCGCGGCGACCTGCCTGTCAACCGCCCCGAGGGTCGCACGGACGAACTCCGCGCAAAACTGAGCCGTGAGTCCGGTGCTGCCGACATCAGCAGGGGAGGCGCGGCAGCAGTTGCAGCCGGTGCAGGGGCGGGGGCTATCGCGAGCGGTGCTCTGGCCAATCGAGGTAGTGGGAGCAAGCCCTTGCCGCAGGTGAATCGCGGTAACGTTGATCTGGACAAGGCTGCTGCCAAGCAGCAGGCCATCGACCGGACGAAACGGCCGGATGCGGCGAAGAAGTCTGTCAAAAAGAAACCGCAAGCAGCCAAGAAACCTCAAGTAAAAAAGGCCACGGCTCAGCACAAGCCAGCAGCGTCCAAAGGTAAGGCTATGAAGAAAAAATCTTCAGGCGGCAAAGCTCACAAGGCGTCCAAACGGGGACATGCTGCTAAAGGCAAGGGGAGGCGGTAATATGCGTAAATCGGTTTATTCTTTTTTAGTGCTCGCTGTGACTACTGGACCTGCGTTTTCCGACGGCGCCCTGTTCGAAACTCCGCAAACCGCACTGGACGCTTTTGTAGAAGCGTTAACGGCCGATAATCAGAACAAGCTACTCGAGATTTTCGGACCAGAGGCAGAAGATCTAATCGGAACAGGTGATCCGGTGGAAGATCAGCAAAGAAGGCAGGAGGTGCTTGGCATGTATGCTGAAGGATACCGCTTTCAGCCCGAGGATAATGGGGTTTTTCTTCTGCTTGGCGAAGATAGTTGGCCCTTTCCGATCCCAATTCTACAAGCTGAAAATGGTTGGAAGTTTGATTTGGAAGCCGGGTTAGAGGAGCTTTCGGCCCGTGAAATCGGATTGAATGAATTGGAAGTAATCGAAACGCTTGAGGCCTATGTAGATCTTCAGGCGGCGTTTCGTCTTGTGGATCACAATGGCGATGGCGTCATGGAATTTGCCCGAACCATCATATCGGATCCCGGCGCACGAAACGGCCTCTTCTGGCCAGAAGAAGACAGTTTTGTCGGCGCAGCCCTTGCCCGCGCCGCCGCCTCGGGCTGGAGCGACGGTGCGGTTGATTTCGAACCCGAACCTTTCCTCGGTTACTACTTTGCAATTTTGCAGGGGCAAGGGCCAAATGCTCCGGGTGGTGCCTATTCCTATTTTGTCGGCGATCGGTTCGTCGCAGGTCACGCCTTGCTTGCGGTGCCTGCGGATTACGGAGTAACGGGTATCCATTCTTTTCTCGTGGGTGAAAACGGCACCGTGTTCGAGGCAGACTTTGGCCCGGATACGCTTGATAAAACTGCTGAGATATCGACCTATGATCCCGGCCCAAATTGGTCCCCAGCCGAGTAAACTTAGATTGGCGGTGACGCACTGTTGCCAGGCTTTGGTTTGACCGCTTTTTTGCGGTGTGCAGGCGTAGATTGAATGCAATTTTCAACTTAGTTGGCACTGGTTCGGGAAGGATCGAAGTTGGGACATCTAATTAATCGATGAAATAATTGCCCATGGTTCAATTTGACCCAAGTTGCCCGCAATGGTTTGACTGAATGACCGCTTTGTCCGCATTGCGGACATTCGCGCAATGCGCAGCTAATGTCTGTTTTCCGCCAATTCTTCCGGAGACATCTTTAGTAGCGGCCGGTCCTCTCCTGACCTAGGCACAACTTGTTCCCGGGCAAACTTTGATCAGAGAGACACCTCCCAATTTCGATGTAGAACGGTCGCAGCAGGTGCATCAGGTGTCACCCAAGCGAACCCTGCCCCGCCCCTGGTCTGGCTCATATAACTACCGCCGTCTGACCCGCTCACGGCTGCGCTCCCGTCGTTCGATGTTGATCTGGTGATCGCGACCAAGGGCCGATAGAAACCCAGACCTTTGGACTAGTTCAGGAATTGAGAGACGCTGTCGACCTGATCGTCGTTGCGTCCGCGTGGAAAGGATTGCAGCTCGCGTTTGAATGCCACCAGCCAGGGCGCATCAATTGGCAACATCACCCTGCCCTCCTCCACCGGTGCACAAGCTGACTGGAACCGGGTTTCCTTATCTTTGTCAGGCTTAATGCGTTCGTACCGCCTGCGATCGTCAAAGAACAACTCGTCAAAGAGTGGTTTTCCGCTTGCCGCATCTTCGATTAGAACGTGGTCGGGATCCCAGCGGTTGACAAGACTCAATGGCTTGGACTTCAGGTCCGTGTAGACCACCTGCCCTCGCCAGACGTCAAGCAGGTACCATGCGTTTTCGCGAAAGCCCCAGGTCGTATAGACCGAGAAGTCGGACCGGGAATCCGCAGACATGCCCGTACCCCAGCTTTGAACAACCAGTTGGAGCCAGCGAGGATCATCGATGGTTTCGTAAGTACCGAACCACTCCCAGCGCAGGGGCGAGCCGTCTGGTGCAATCGGGTTTTCTGCTGATACTGGCAATTGAACACGACCGCGCCCATTTCGCGACGCTTGGTATCCAACGTGTCCTGATCCAGACGCGACGGGCACAGCAGATCACCCGGTTTGCGGCGCATGACCTTTCCTCGACCGAGATGAACCGTCTCATGCTCTTGCGCGATGGTAGGCAGGTTCAGATGCCGATAGGTTCCGCGTTTGAGCAAGTAGCCCGGCGGATCCATCTCGTGCAGCCGCTGCGCAACCATGACGACGCGCCCCTCGGCCGGGTTGTCAAAGCGCGACAGCAAGGTTCCCTCAATGAACTCCTGCGCCTTGACCAGTTCAGCTTCGGAACCCAGTCGCCCGAACTCACACTCAAGCGACTGGTCAGCGTTACCCTCGCACTTGATTGGGTTGAACAGGAATTTCCGTTCGACTTTTGACACCTCAAGAACCGGCCTCCCTGATACAGGGTTCGCCCCCCTGATCCGTGGGAACAATTCCCTGTTCGCTCAAGAAAATTTCCTGTTTCACCTTTTAGGGAATTTGCAGCATAAACCTCTGAAAAGCATACGGTTCTGATAGGATAAACTCTAGGTCCCAGGCCCATCTCACGAAAATTCCCTGTAAACTGCCGGGTATCAGGGAAATCCCGCCCAAAGCGAACCCGCCAATATGCGGCACTGAGACTGGGGCGTTAAGTGTCCTCTGAATGTACGGTTTGCTCCGTCTCTGATTGAAAACGCATGCGCCAACTCGCGGGAATTGCGGCACGATTCCGGGTTAGAAAACACCGCTGAAGTGAGGCAGGTATGAGTGGCGGGGAGACAGGGATTCGAACCCTGGGAACGCTCTCACGTTCAACGGTTTTCAAGACCGCCGCATTCGACCACTCTGCCACCTCCCCGTCGACAGCAGGGTCTAAGGCGAAGTTCGACCAGAGGCAAGCCGAAATCGGGAAATCTTGCCGAAGCCTGTGCAGCGGTCTTTCCATGACACTTCAGCCACGTTATGATCCGTTCGAAAGACCGTAACAGGCTGGCATACAGAACCGGCAGACCGGCAGCGGGGTTCGGAAAACGAAACCCCTTCAGGCAAGGGATAAGCAGATGAAGCGAGCGATCGAGACACGCCCGGGGCCGAAACGGCTGGCGTATCTGGCGTTGACTTTGACGATACTGGCCGGATGCGAAGAGGCTTTTTCAACTTCTGAATCGGCTGAGAAACCGGAAGAAAATTCGGGGAAAACAGAACTCCTGCCCGACGTGACCACCAGCTCTAAGCGTGATGTCGAAGCCCCTGAGGTTTTTCAGACAACCGAAGCAGGGCTTTGGGATGGCCGCCCGTCCCTTGGCGGGGTTTGGGTTGCTCACCCGGACGTTTCACAACCTGAGCGTGTCGTGATCAGAAACACCTCTAACAACAAATCCGTGACTGGCGCCCTGTTCCGGCGCGAGCGCGATCTGCCCGGACCCGCGCTTCAGGTCTCGTCCGCTGCTGCGAAAGAGCTCGGAATGCTTGCGGGCGCGCCGACAAAAGTCAGCGTCGTCGCACTGCGCCGGGAAAAGCTGGAAGAACCATCGCCGGAGGATGCGCCGGAGGCAGAAGAATCGGCAGCTGAAACCACCGCCGCGGCTGCTGATGGAGCTTCCGACACTCAAGCTTCTACAGACTCGGAAAAACCGGCCAAACGAAAATGGTGGCAAAAGAAGGAACCTGCCGTTGCTGCGGCTGGTACGGCTGCGGTTGCAGCGGGGACTGACAGTGCATCGGATGAAACGGCTGAAAACGCCGAGACCGCAAGCGAAGACGCCGAGACGCCCACTTCTACGGACGATCAAGTCGACACACCTGCCGAAAAACCAGCCAAGCGGAAATGGTGGCAGAAGAAAGCCCCCGCAGCTGCTGCCGCGGGAACTGCCGTGGCTGCGGCAGATACGGCGACTGACAGCGCAGACGTAGCCGCCGAAGCCGTGGTGTCACCCTCTTTGTCGGATGCACCGGTCACGCCTCCAGCTGAGCAACCTGCCAAACGGAAATGGTGGCAAAAGAAAGACCCCGCCGCGATCACCGAAACCCCACTGGATCCGGTAGAGGGGGCCGCAGCCGCAATTGATGCGTCAGAAGCCACTCCTGTCGCAGCCGCCACAACGTCGGCGACACCTCTGAGCAAACCGTTTATTCAGATCGGAACCTTCAGCGTCGAGGCGAACGCCAAGTCAGCCGCCCAAAAAGTGCGTCGGAACGGCATGCCCACAGTTGTACGAGAATTGAAAACAGCAAATAGTACTGTTTGGCGAGTGTTGGTTGGCCCCGCCGCAACCCGGGCCGAGCGAAAAGCCTTTCAAAAGGACGTGAAAGACCTTGGCTTCAAAGACGCGTTCACGGTAACCGACTAATTCAGGGAGGCGTAACATGCTATCCTCAATGCGAACATCCGTTCTGGCTTTCGGGTTAGCCGTTCTGGCGATACCTGCCCAGGCTTTTGATACATCTGCCCGTGCGGCATATGTGATCGACCAAACCACCGGTACCGTACTGCTGTCGAAAGAGGCCGACCAGCCGTTGCCGCCCGCGTCGATGTCCAAGCTCATGACGCTTTACGTTGCGTTCGAAGCGTTGCGGGACGGACGCTTGACGCTGGACGAAACTCTGCCCGTTTCAGAACACGCGATGAGCTATGGCGGATCGACCATGTTCCTGAACACGCAAGATCGCGTTCGTGTCGAGGATCTGCTGCGCGGCATTATTGTTTTGTCGGGCAATGATGCCTGCGTCGTCATCGCCGAAGCGCTCAGTCCGGATGGCACCGAGGCGGGGTTTGCGCGATACATGACCCAGCGAGCCAAGCAAATGGGCATGAACAATTCGAACTTCGCAAATTCAAATGGTTGGCCCGCCGCCGGGCATATGATGTCGGTTCATGATCTGGCCGTTCTTGCGGATCGTCTGATCTCCGATTTTCCAGAATACTACCCTCTATTCGCCGAAGAGGTTTTCGAGTTCGATGGCCGCGCACCGTCCAATGCCCGTAACCGCAACCCATTGCTGCGACTTGATATCGGTGCGGATGGTCTGAAAACCGGCCACACGCAAGAAGCGGGCTATGGCCTTGTCGGGTCCGCCAAACAAGGTGACAGGCGGGTGATCTTTGTGCTGACGGGTCTCGACAGCACCGGCCAGCGGGCAGAGGAGGCTGAAGCCGTGGTTAACTGGTCGTTTCGAAATTTTGTCGAGAGGACAGTTGCCAACGCGGAAACGCCGATAGCCGAAGCCAAACTATGGATGGGCGAGAAAAAGACCGTGGGGCTTGTCCCCGATGGTGATCTGAACGTGCTGTTCCCGGTTCTGGGCACACAGAATGTCGAGGCCGAAGTGGTCTATGAGGGCCCGATCAATGCGCCCGTCAAGAAAGGCCAGCAACTCGCCGAACTGGTGATCAAACCCGAAGGTCTGCCGGAAATCCGGCGACCGCTGGTGGCAGCTGAAGATGTTGCGATCGGCGGTTTTTTGGTACGTATGCTGACTGTTGGCAGTATCGTATTGAAAGACGTGATCAACAACCCGCTGGAGTCGATGTGACGAAAGCGGGGTTATTTCTGACCTTCGAAGGCATTGACGGTTCAGGCAAGTCAACCCAGGCGCGGATGCTGGCGGAACATCTGCGTGCGCAGGGTCACGAGGTGGTACTGACGCGCGAACCCGGCGGCTCTGCGGGGGCCGAGGAAATTCGCAGCCTGGTTTTGGAAGGCGACCCGGATCGCTGGTCGGCCGAAACCGAGATTCTGCTGTTCACCGCGGCCCGTCGCGACCATCTGGAGCGTACCATCGAACCCGCGCTGGCAGCAGGGAAGGTCGTGATCTGCGACCGCTTTGCAGACAGCACACGTATGTACCAGGGCTTGTCCCGAGGCGACCTGCGAAATCTCGTGGATCAATTGCACAGCATGATGATCGGGCGCGAACCGGATATGACGCTGCTGATCGACATGGACCCTGAAACGGGCCTGGCACGCGCCAAGGGGCGACAAGGCACCGAAGAACGTTTCGAGGACTTTGGCCCGGAATTGCAAAAGAAGATGCGCGCCGGCTTTCTGGCGCTGGCCGATGAATTCCCGGACAGGTTTCACATCGTGGATGGCAACAGGGACATGGACAGCGTGGCGCAGGATGTTACAGAAATCGTTCAGGCAGCACTGCGGTAGACGATGAGCGACGATATCCCTTCCCCGGATCAGGTGCCGGGTGCACCACATCCGCGCGAAACCGTTCGGCTTTTTGGCCAGGACGCGGCTGAACAGGCATTTCTGACCGCCTACACTTCGGACCGTCTGCATCACGGTTGGCTGCTGACAGGGCCACGCGGTGTCGGCAAGGCGACACTGGCTTGGCGAATTGCGCGGTTCCTGCTTGCTACACCTCCGGCAGAGGATGACGGGTTGTTCGGCGCGCCGCCTCCGCCCGAGACGCTCGACATTGATCCTGACCACCCGGTAGCCCATCGCATTCAGGCCGGGGCAGAACCGGGTTTGGCAGCGATAGCCAGATCGCTGAACGATCAGGGACGGCTGCGCAGTGAGATCGTCGTGGATGACATCCGCAAGCTCGGGAAGTTTTTTGGCCTGTCCTCTGCTGACGGCGGCCGCCGCGTCGTGATCGTGGATTCAGCGGACGAAATGAACGTCAGCGCTGCCAACGCGTTGCTGAAAATGCTGGAAGAGCCGCCTGCGCGCACCACCCTTTTGTTGGTGTCACACCAACCCTCGCGCCTGTTGCCAACCATCCGTTCGCGCTGTCGCACGCTGCGCCTCGGCCCGCTGAACGCGCAAGACATGCAAGCCGCCCTTTCACAAACGGAAACCGAAATTCCCGCTCAGACTGAACACCTTGCTGCGCTTGCGGCGGGTTCAGTCGGAGACGCCGTGCGTTTGATCAATCTGGGTGGTCTGGACATCTATGCCGAACTGATCGCCATACTGGGCACCCTGCCCCGTATGGACCGCCAGCGCGCGCTGGCTTTGGCCGAAGCGGCGGCGCAGCGCGGCGCGGCAGACCGGTTTGAACTTTTGCTAACATTGATCGACGTTGCTCTGTCACGGCTGGCCCTGACCGGGGCAACAGGCACACCACCGGTTCCTGAAGCCGCCCCCAACGAGAGTGAAACACTGGCGCGTCTGTCAGCATCGCCGGATCAAGCCCGTCGCTGGGCCGAGGTCGCCGCGACGATCACAGCCCGGGCGCGACATGGTCAGGCTGTCAACCTTGACCCTGCTGCTCTGGTCCTAGATACGGTGTTCAAGATACAGGAAACCGCCGGTCAGAACAGATGAGCGACACCCCCCAGATTACTGACAGCCATTGCCATCTGGACTTCCCGGATTTCGACGGCCAGTTGGACGACATCATCACGCGTGCCGCCCAGGCTGGCGTGACCCGCATGGTGACGATTTGCACCAAGCTGCGCAACGAACCCGCTGTCCGTGCGATTGCCGAAACCCACGCGCCGGTCTTCTATGCCGCCGGCACACACCCGATGAGTGCCGCGGACGAGCCATTGGTCTCGGTCGAAGATCTGGTCGCCCTGGCAAAGCATCCAAAATTAGTCGGTATCGGTGAAACCGGCTTGGACTATCACTATACCGCCGATAGCGCGGAAGTTCAGAAACAGTCCTTGCGCATCCATATCGAAGCAGCCCAGCGCACCGGGTTACCTCTGATCATTCACGCCCGCGCAGCTGATGAAGATATGGCCAGCATTCTGGCCGAAGAATATCGCAACGCGCCGTATTCCTGCGTGATGCACTGCTTCTCATCCTCAGCTGAACTGGCCAAGGCCGCCTTGGATTTAGGTTTTTACCTGTCCATGTCCGGCATAGCCGCCTTCCCCAAGAGCCAGGAATTACGGGACATTTTCGCAAGCGCCCCGGTGGATCGCGTTTTGGTGGAAACCGACGCCCCCTATCTGGCTCCACCGCCGTACCGTGGCAAGCGCAACGAACCGGCCTACACCGCGCACACAGCGCGTAAGGGGGCCGAAGTCTTTGGCATGGACTATGCCGCTTTTGCTGACCAGACGCAGGCAAACTTCGACCGGCTGTTCACCAAAGCAGCACTGTACAAGGCCGCTGCATGACCGGATTGCGATTTACAATTTTGGGTTGCGGATCCTCTGGCGGCGTGCCGCGATTGGGCGGTCAGTGGGGTGATTGTGACCCTGAGAACCCCAAAAATGTCCGGCGCCGCTGTTCGATGCTGGTCGAACGCGACGGGCCAGATGGCACAACTTCGGTTCTGATCGACACCACGCCTGATATGCGCAGCCAGTTGCTTGAAACAGGTACAGGGCGATTGGACGGGGTCGTCTATACGCATTCCCACGCAGACCATGTGCATGGAATCGATGATTTGCGCATGATCGTGTTCAACATGAAAACCCGTGTTCCTGTGTGGGCGGATGGCGACACCCAGAACGCTTTGTTGGGGCGGTTTGGATATGCGTTCATTCAGCCGGAAGACTCCCCCTATCCTCCGATCCTCGAGCTTAAGTCTATCGACGGTCCATTTGAAATCGACGGTCCCGGTGGCGCGATTCCGTTTCGCCCTTTCAAGGTGAATCACGGTTCGATCGATTCCCTTGGATTCCGCATTGGGCAACTCGCCTATCTGCCGGATGTTGCCGAGATTTACGACGACGCCTGGCCCGAAATGAAAGGGCTGGACTGCCTTGTCATTGACGCCCTGCGCCGCTCACCTCATCCGACGCATGCGCATCTGGAAAAGACGCTCGGGTGGATCGAAAAGTTGCAACCGAAGCGCGCGGTATTGACCAACATGCATATCGACCTCGACTATGCGACCGTCGACGCCGAAACCCCCGATCACATCACCCCCGCCTTCGACGGGATGGTGATCCATCAGTCGCAGTAGGCCGCTGCCCGCCCCCCGCATGATATCGCTGCAGGCCCGTCGCACGGGGGTCATATGCTGCAAAGCCTGATCGATGTCATTCTTCCGGTTTTCCTTGTAATCGGAGCCGGGTATACTGCAACCCGCACAGGATACTTCAAAGAAACGCATGTCGATGGGCTGATGAAGTTCACCCAAGGCTTTGCGATTCCGTGCCTTTTGTTCCTGGCCATCGCGCATCTGGACCTCAGCGCCAGTTTCGATCCCCGGCTTCTGGCCAGCTTCTATTCCGCCGCTGCTTTATGTTTCACCGCAGGTCTGTTCGGCGCGCGCATAATTTTCGGTCGCGATTGGGAAGATTGCGTCGCCATAGGGTTTTGTTGCCTGTTCTCGAACTCTGTCCTCTTGGGCTTGCCGATTACCGAACGCGCATATGGGCCCGAGAACCTGACTGGCAACTATGCGATCATCGCCTTCCATTCTCCGTTTTGTTACGGCGTTGGGATCACGGTGATGGAGGTCGTGCGAAATCGCGGTCATGGAGGCATGCGTATGGCACGGTCTGTATTGTCCGCAATGTTCAAGAACGCACTGATCCTTGGTATCGCCCTTGGGTTTCTGGTCAACCTGTCTGGCCTGGCGATCCCTGCCGTGGTCGACGAAGCACTGGGGTTGATCACACGCGCTGCCCTGCCCGGGGCGTTGTTTGCCTTGGGCGGTGTGCTGGTCAAATACAAGCCTGAAGGCGACCTGCGCACCATCGCATTTGTTTGCTGTATCTCGTTGATGCTGCACCCCAGTCTGGTGTGGATGTTCGGCAAATCCGTGGGCCTGCCGCAGGACCTGTTTCGGTCGGGCGTTTTGAATGCCGCCATGGCTCCGGGTTTCAACGCCTATATCTTCGCCAATATGTACGGCCGCGCAAAACGGGTAGCAGCGTCGGCCGTACTTATTGGTACAGCCTCGTCTATTCTGACTGTCTGGCTATGGCTGACACTTCTGGGCTAACTGTGGTGTTGACTTCAGGTCGACGTGAAACACCTATCGCACAACACAGCAGGAGATCCGAATGTCACATGCTATTATCGTCGCTCATGGCCAACCATCAGACCCGGAACCGGCCGAAGCTGCACTTGCGACATTCGCCGCCAAGGTCAACGCGCTGGCAGAGAATGTGGTTGTCCATTCGGCCACTATGGCTGCACCGGGCGCGTTGGAGGCAAAGCTGGAACGCGTGCCAGAGAACCCGGTCATCTACCCACTTTTCATGGCAAAAGGGTGGTTTGTCACCAGCGCGTTACCCAAACGGCTTGGGAATCATCCGACGCAGATTTTAGACCCGCTGGGAATCGACCCAGAACTGCCGGCCCTGACCGCAGAGGCCCTGCGAACGGAATTGTCTGACAAACACTGGGCCGCTCAGTCCACAGATCTGGTCATTGCGGCGCATGGTTCCGGTCGCAGTCGGAACCCATCGACCGTAGCGTTGCAGTTTGCAGAACAGCTTGGAGGTTTGGTTGCTTTCAAATCTGTTTGCGTCGGTTTCGTCGAAGAGCCACCATCCATTTCTGACGCGGCAAACGGTACCGGAGATCAGGCGCTGTGCCTTCCGTTCTTTGCCTGTACCGGAGGACATGTTCAGGAAGATGTACCGCAAGAGCTGGATCGTGCAGGGTTCTCTGGCGTCCTACTGCCTGTGGTGGGAGAGTCGCCTCCGATCCGGGCCCAGATCGCAAAAAAGCTGACAGAGGCATTCGAATCTGCCTGAAGCCCCGATACGATCCCCATCCTGTTCTCTGGGCGAATTCAGGTTTGCGCCTTGCTCAACGTTGAATACAGGCGATGGCAAGACCGGCCATCGCGTTTGGCCTGATAAAGGGCCAAGTCCGCTGCGTGAAGAATGTCGGCGGCGTTGGGGCTTTTGAATTGCGTGGACAAGGCAGTGCCAATACTGACCGAGATGGTACAGAGCTGATTCTGGAACAACATCGGTTCGTTCAACCTTGAAATCAGACGCCCTGCGATGGAGAACAGGGTATCTTCGCGTGTCAGGTCTTTAAAAACAATTACAAACTCATCCCCGCCAACCCGGGCAACAGTATCATTGTTTCGTGTCTCCTCCTGCATGATGCGGGCGGCCTCCTTTAAGACGAAGTCACCAGCCGCATGACCCAGCTTGTCATTCACGGCTTTGAAAAAGTCCAAATCCAGATGCATTAACGCGAAGGTGGAATTTCCCGAAACCAAATGCTCGAGCAAGTGGTCCATTGCTCTGCGGTTCTTCAATCCGGTCAAAGTGTCGGTATAGGCCTGCTCTTCGGCTTCCAGCATCGCCCCCTGTAGCCGAAGGTTGAGAGAGCGGGATGCCTCCATCGCGGCGGATTTGGCTTCGACCAGATACAACAGCTCAATCGCGAGATCCGTGCCCGAGAAATCTGCACTTGTCAGCGCATAGTCCCGCACCGCATCCAATATTGAAATACCAAATGACAGATTGATGACCGCGCCGCCGGAATGCGGCAAAGGAGCGACCAACCCTTTGAGGGTTGTGCGGGGTTCATCATGAAACCTCAGGTGCAACTTCGCCCCCGCCATTGACATCAAGGCGGGAACGGTTGTGATCGTTCTGGGACGGATCAGTTCAAACACATCCAGAAAACCCTGCCCCACCAGCGGCAATTCAGGTCGCAACTTTTGCAAGGTCGGACCCGCTTGCTGAATATGCCCGTTTTGGTCCACCAACAGGAACATCGGGCAAAGCGTTTCCAGAAGACCAGCCAGTTCTTGGGTATCTGTCATCCGTTCCGAGCCCCCAGATCAAAATGCCGCCCCTCAGCAAAAGCGCTTTCAACCAACATGATGGAAATGACGTCACTACCTTGCTGCTGCCCCTCGTGTGACAGCATCACCAGCGCACCATAGTCATCCGCCATTGCGCGCAGGACCCCAACCATGACATTGGAATATCCCGGCAGGCCCCGGAAGCAACTCAGCTGAAATTCCGTGGCTGACAGCTCTCTCAATTCCACGGCTGGCAGGGTCAAATCAGACACGGCCAGCCGCACGCGATCCGCCAGATCGTCGAGCGAATGAAGAAATTCCACGTAGCTGACGCCGCCAAACCTGAGAAGACGTCGCAATCCTTCCATATTCGGGTGCGACACGAGATACGTCCCTAGGTCCTCGAAAACTTCGGCTTGCGGCCGATCAAGGTCGGCACTCAGCGCCTCCATTACCTGGGACGTCATGTCATCGTCATAGACGAGCATGGCTTCAAACTCGACAAACTCCAGCCTTGCAGCTTCGGTCACGCGCAACCAGCAGGATCGCCCGTAGGTCGCACAGACAAAGGACTGTATCGCCCGATTGATCAGACCATGCATGAAATGCCCCAGATTGGTGTTCTTTGCACTGTGGCCCGAAAAATCTTAACAAATAGCCAAAATCCACCCTGAGTTGTAGCGAATGCAACCGAGTATCAGTTCGATATCACCTGTCCGGTCAGAAATCAGTGGGCGCGCCGCCTTCCGATTTGCGACGTTCGACAAATGCGGCCAGTTCCTCGCGAATACCTTCATCCATCGGAGGGGGCTCAAAGCTTGAGATGATCTCCTTGAACATGTGATGCGCGCGTTCTGCCGTCCAGATACCGCCAGCGGCCTCCCATCCTTCATAGTTTTTCCAGTCACTCAGGAAGGGTTGATAGAACGCCGTGGTATAGCGATCCTGGGTATGCTGAATACCAAAGAAATGACCGTCATTACCGACCGACCTGATCGCATCCAATGCAATCTCGTCCGGCCCTGTGGCGGTCAACTCGGGGTTCATATAGCGTTGAATTTGCTGTAGGATTTCGCAGTCCATGATGAACTTTTCCGGGCTGGCGATCAGACCGCCCTCAAGCCAACCGGCTGCGTGGTAAACCATATTGGTGCCCGATTGCACGGCTGCCCAAAGAGAATTCGAAGTCTCCCACACCGACTGCCCGTCCGGCACATTTGCCGCGCAAACACCCGAAGACCGCATGGGCAAACCATAGAACCGCGCCATCTGGCCGGTCATCTGGGTCGAACGCATGTATTCCGGCGTTCCAAAGGCGGGCGCACCGGATTTCATATCCACGTTCGACGTGAAGGTACCGATCACACAAGGGATACCTGGACGCACATATTGGAACAGCGCAATAGCACATAGCGCCTCGGCCAGGGACTGCGCCACTGCGCCTGCCATAGTTACAGGTGCCATGGCCCCGGCCAGCGTAAAGGGTGTGACTACAATCGCTTGTCCCCGCCGCGCCAGGCGCAAGCATCCGTCTATCATCGGGTGATCGTGTTTCAGCGGCGAGGTTGAGTTGATATTGGTGTACATGCGCGGCGCGGCTTCGAACTCTTCGTGGCTCAAACCGCCTGCAATGCGCACCATTTCCATGACATCTTCGACACGTTCCTTGCCCAGCGAATAGGCGTGCATCGCCTTGTCAGTCAGGGTCAGCTTGTCGTACAGCACGTCCAGATGGCGGACGCTGGCGTGGATATCGACCGGCTCGACCGGGTATCCGCCGGCGAAATGGATACAGTTGAAGTACTGTGTCAGCTTCAGAAGATTCCGGCACATCTCGCGATTGCCCGGCACTTTTTTCCCGATCTCCATGTCCCAGTAGTTCGGCGGGGAAGAGACGTTGCCGAACAGGATGTTCTTCCCGCCAATTTCGATCTTGCGATCCAGATTGCGAGGGGTGATTGAAAACTGGCTGGGAGCCTTGGCAAGCATCTCCATGACAAAGTCGCGGCCCATACGGACATTGTCGCCGTCGATGGTGCAACCGGCTTCGCGCAGGATGCCTATTGCCTCTTCGTTGTAAAACTCGATCCCGATCTCTTCGAGGATGCGCATCGCCCCTTCATGGATCGCTTCGATTCCGGCCTGATCCAAAGGTTCTGTGGGTCGATCGATACTGACCGGCGGGTCCCAGGGCATCTGGTCAATCGCTGCACTGCCCCTGCGCGCAGCCGCCCCTGCACGCCCTCCTCCGCGGCGTTTGCGTGTCTTGGTGTCGGCCATCGGTGCCTCCTGTTCTTGCTTTCGTCAAGCAAGACCCGAAGAGACGCCTATGGCCGCTCCGTCTGCGACAGAATATGTCGGTTTTTCATTCCGTTTTGCCGAATCCCGGATTTGAAAATTAAATTTTGGCCAACCATTCGGGAATATGTCCGATATCCGGCAAAATCACATCCGCCATCGGTGCCAATGCATCGGCCTCGGCCAAACCAGTCAAAACACCGATCGTGGTCATCCCCGCCGCACGCCCGGCCTGCAAGTCATGAAGGCTGTCGCCGACCATCGCGATACGAGATGGCTCGACCCCGATATGCGCGGCAAACGCCAGCAACTGGCCCGGTCCCGGCTTGAACCCGTGACCACTGTCATACCCGGCGACGAAATCGAAATGCCCTCTTATCCCGACAGATTCGAGATGCTGCAAAGCGGGATGTTCACTGTCATTCGTCGCAACGCCCAGCTTTATTCCGGCATTATGCAGACCTTCCAGGAAAGGAACCAATGGAACGGCGGGCACCTGCGGGGCCGAGGCGGCCTCGGAGTTCATCAAATCGATGATCTCCTGCAAGGTCACGCCATCGACATGGGCAACCAGAACCCCTGCGATTTCTTCGACCGTAGCAGCGATGACAATGCTGTCTTCGGTATACTTCTCTTGAGCGAAATCATATCCTATGACACGGCCAAGATCGGTCGCGCGATCTTCGTCCCCGTTGGACAGGCGCAACAGCATGGAGCGTCCGAACCCTCCCCAAGTATTTGCAAAATCAAACAGCGTGCCATCTTTGTCAAAGATGATCGCATCTATCGGCATCCGGTGCTCCTGCGGAAAAATATGGTTATGTCCAGTGTACCTCAGCGCCGCCGGACAATACCGCCCTTGCCTGGGCGGGAAGATCATAGGCGAGTGAATTGGCGTCACAAAACGCCATGACCCACGAATCGTCAAGCACCAGAAAATCAAGAACCGACGCCAGAAACTCGGGATCGCTTGCCCGATCGCGTGCATCCTCGATCGATGCACCTGTGGAGCCCAGAAAAACAGGCAAAAGCTCGTCATTGCTGACCAGCCAGGCCAGGGCAGTCAACGCAAGAGTTTCGGCGGAATCGGAGGATATCGGCATAAACTTGGGTCAGATTCGGTCTTGGAAAGGGTTTGTTAACCAGACTCATAAACACTTTGTTCACGCATGCAATCAACGGTGAACAACTATGTCTGTGCAGGGAACCATCCTTGTCCTCGACGGGGTATCAACCAATCGCATTATGCTGAAGGTACAGCTGACAGCGGCCTGGTATCACGTAGTGCAGGGTGAAAAGCTTGAAGGGTTGCCCGCACTCGTGCGCCGTACGCAACCTGATCTGGTTCTGACGGCCCAGACGTTGCCGGACGGAACGGCTGCGGATGTGAAGAGGGCGATTGTGAAGGAGCCCGGCCTTGATGACGTCCCGGTCGTGGCGCTTGCCGCGCAAAATGACCGGGACGCCCGTTTGCGGGCACTGAAGGATGGGCTGGACGATGTGTTGACACACCCGTTCAAAGACACCTTGCTGTTGGCGCGCATTCGCAGCCTATTGCGTGCGCGTGCAGTCACCCAGGACCTGCAGGCCAGCAACGGATCGCAACCAATTGGCTTCGCAGAACCAGCCCCAACGATCATCAGACCGTCCAAAGCGGCGCGGGTTGATATTCTGACCCATACGGCCCGAACCGGCGCGCTTTGGCAAAAGGCCCTGGATGATCAACGTCAATTTGATTTGAACTGGCATCTTCAGTCAAACCTGCGGGGTGTATTGTCCGGGTCTGTTCCTGATGCGATCGTGGTTGAGCTGGGGTCGAACCCGTCCGACCTGAATATCCTTGCCGACCTGAGATCACGTGCTGTTACTCGGCATACAGTGTTGATCGGGGTGCTGAAAGACGAAGACGCCGGACAGGCTTCGGAAGCTCTGGACCGAGGGGCCTATGCCGTCTGTCTCGGCGGGTTCTGCGCGCAGGAGATTCTGCTGCGGCTGGAAAACCAGATTGCCCGCAAAGCGCGGCTGGATCAAATGCGGGTCTCTCTCAAAAGAGGCATCGCGGAATCCTGGATCGACCCGTTGACCGGGTTGCACAATCGCCGCTACGCCATGCGAGCACTGGATCAGATCGCGCGCCAATCCGCCAGAACGGGGCGCAGCTTTGCGATCATGCTGGCCGATCTGGATCACTTCAAGGCAATCAATGATGGACATGGCCATGCAAGCGGCGATTACGTTTTGACGCAAGCGGCGGAACGTATGCAAAATGCCTTGGGGTCCCGCGGCTTTGTCGCTCGCATCGGGGGTGAAGAGTTCATGATCGGTGCGCCGGATGTGTCGCTCAAACAGGCGTTGAACCTGGCCGAAACCATTTGTGACAGCATCTGCCAGGCCCCGTTCCTGTTGCCCGATCAGGGGGCACAAGTTGAAGTAACGGTCAGTATCGGGTTGAAGTTGTCTCAGCCCGGTTTCACCCGGCAAGACTGTGCAGCCGAGAACGTGGAAAACCTGATAAAGTCCGCAGACAAAGCACTTTATGCCGCGAAGAAAGCAGGACGTAATCAGGTGAGTATCAGGCAAAGCGCCGCCTGATCTGTTCAATCTCTTTTCTTGTGCCCGTGCGGCCCCCGTCGGACAACCTCCTGCAATCGGTCCGCATAGGCCTGCCGTTCATCGTCACTCATGGCCGTCACGCGCGCCAGCCATTGCGCTTGCAGGGCTTGTTGCAAATTGGCGGTGGCCTGCGCTTGCTGTTTCAACAGAACCTGGACTGCGACCGGGTCAAAGGGCTTTGCGCGCAACGCCTGACTCAGCACTTCAAAATCCTGAGTGCGACCCTTGGACCCTGTTTTGTACAAGCCCGACAATTCGGCTCGCATCGCCTTTCGATCGTCCTTGGGTAGGGCGCGGTACAAAGCCGGACCAAAGCCAGGCGGCGCTTTGGCATGGTCCCCACCCTTGAGGCGCAGCACTGTTCCAACAGCGACACCCGCAATCAGCAGGTTCAGCGCCAGTGACACGACCAGGAAGACAGGCATCCACCTGCGTTTGGGCTTGGGATCAGCATTCATTCCGTGCTCTCCAGAAAACTCGAGTCAAATCCAAGGTCCGCCACCAGGAAGGGTGTCTCTTCCGACGTCAGCAGATTGGCCGGATCAGGCAGAAAGGTTGGCGCGGAAAACCCGATCCAGACACCCGCAGCACTTGCGGCGACAAGCCCGCCAAGGCCCTGCCATCCTCCTACATTGCTTATCAACCTGTTCCATATCGAAGGTTTCGGGCGCGGCGCAGGCGCAAGGCGACTGAGGCGAACAGTTTCAGCATCTGTCTGGATTCGCACAGCAAGATCGTCCGGAAGTGCCGGTCGCTGCCGCTGTGCCTGTGCAAACAAATGATCCAGTTGCAGGTCTTCATCCGCCATTTTCATACCCCAGTTCTTCTCGTCGTCCGGCCAAAATCGCGGTCAGGCTTCGCTTGCCTCTTGCGGTCAGGCTTTCAACTGCTTCTACCGAAATGCCCATGATCCCGGCAATTTCGGGGTTGGGCAGCTCTTCAATATGGCGCAGCACGACCGCTTGTCGCTGCCGTTCGGGCAACTCGGCCAAAGCCGACTGCAAGGCATCCTTGCGCGCCTCATCCTGCATACGTTCAACCACGCTGGCTTTGCCGTCTTCAGGTTCGGGAACGTCCGACAACCTGTCGGGTGTCTTCTTGCGCCTTATGTCCACACACAGGTTCAACGTCACCCGATACAGCCAGGTCGAAACCTTGGCCTGACCCGACACCCAATCCGGCGCCATCTGCCATAATCGCATCATCGCATCCTGCGTCACGTCTTCCGCCTCGGCCCGATTACCCAACATGCGCAATGCAACCGAGTAACAGCGTGGCCCCAAACGATCGGTCAGGATCCGCGCAGCCCCCGCCTCGCCGTCGGCAAATTGCCTCAGCAACGCATCGTCGCTGAGTGTGCTCGCGGCGCAATCCGCACCGCGAGCGTCTTGTTGGTGGGAGGTCAGGTCCTCCATCCTGCATCAGTTATCGCTTGCGTTCGACTTGTGATGCTTTTTCTTTTGGTGCCGTCCCATCCGGTCTTTGGCATCGGCAAATTCCTGTTCCGAGATTCCGCCACTGTTGTCCGCATCCATCCGATCAAACATCTTGTCAGCCCGGCGCGGTTTCGGCAACTCATCCTGACTCAGGAAGCCATCTTTGTTCGCGTCGTTGTTTTCAAACATCCTGGCAACCCGATCGCTTGCTTTCTTTTGGGCAGCGGCCTGCATTTCTTCCTGGCTCAGCTGTCCATCACCATTGGTGTCTGCCTCTGTGAAACGCGCAGCGCGATGCGCCTCCATCTCCTGTTGCGTCACCTGGCCATCGCCATTGGCGTCCAGTTCCTGAAAGGACACCGGCTCACGGCCACCCGGGCCAGCGGCCAGAACAGAAGTACCGGTAATCGCAACCGCTGACATAACAATGGCCGAGATGAATGTAACGTTTTTCATTTCCGTTTCCTTTTGTTGACGCGGCCCGAGTGCCGCCGCTCATACCCATTCAAACGGACTGTGCCGGGATTTCCGTCGCTGAACCCGGTATGTTTTTTTGAAAGGTCCGGAATCACCCTGAGCCGACGTGCCAGGCAGGCGTTGCAAAGCGACGCACCCCCCTTTTAAATCCGCACGATCAGGCCCATTATCCGGCAAAGATTAATGCGCGAGTTATATTATGACGGATCAGACGATCGAGACGACCACCGAAGATGAGCGTGAAACATGGCCCGCCCTGATCAAAGGGTTTCGCTGCAAATGCCCCAACTGTGGGGAAGGAAAGCTGCTGCACAGCTATCTCAAGGTCAATGATTCCTGCTCGAACTGCGGGCAGGAACTGTTTCATCATCGCGCTGATGACGGGCCTGCCTACCTGACAATCCTGCTGGTGGGCCATTTGCTGGCGCCGGCTCTGCACGTGTCCTATGTTCATTGGCGGCCCGATCCGTGGACAATGGCCATTGGCTTCTCCATCGCTTGCGTTGCCCTGTCCCTGTTCCTGTTGCCGCGCCTGAAAGGTGCCGTGGTGGCGTATCAGTGGGCGCGTCGCATGCATGGCTTTGAAAAATCCGCGTGAACCGAACCAGTTGATCAGTTTGGACATGACACCTGACAAATCCGCCATCCGGGACGCAGCGACTGTTATCGTACTGCGGGACAGATGGGAAAACCCAACGATCCTTATGGGTCAGCGTGGGTCCAAGGCGGCCTTCATGCCGAATAAGTTCGTATTTCCCGGTGGCGCGGTTGATCCGGCTGACGCGGATGTTCCCTTGGCAACGGACTTGCCGGATTTGTGTTTTGAACGTTTGGGCGAACAGGCTAAGCCACAGGTTCAACACGCCCTCGCCGCTGCCGCCATACGCGAGCTTTGGGAAGAAACTGGCCTTGTTCTCGGCCAGCCGGGTGCCTGGCCCGGGCATGTTACTGCCGATTGGCAGAGCTTTGCCGCATTGGGTTACCTGCCAACTGCGGCGGCACTTCAGTTCGTCTTTCGCGCGGTAACTCCACCGGGTCGTCCCCGCCGGTTCGATGCGCGGTTCTTTCTGGTCGACGCCGAAGCTCTGCAAGGTGATGTGGATGATTTCAGTCACGCCTCGGATGAACTGTCGCACCTGCAATGGGTGCCACTGGATCGGGCACGGGATCTGGATCTGCCGTTTATCACCGAGGTCGTTCTGGCGGAAATCGCGGCCCGGGTTACGTCCCCCGAGCCGCCATCGTCGGTTCCATTCTACAAAAACAACGAAGAAGCCAACCTGTTCCTGCGTCTCAGGGGCTATCCGATGCCAACCCACGACTGACGGATCGGTTTCACCGCATCCGGCTGATCACCACCGTCACTTCGGGCTTTTTGCCAATCTCGGCTTTGGCTGTCTGCCGCACGATGCGGCGCATTTCGTCTTCCAGCTTGTCGTCGTCGCGCAGGGTCTTGGCAGCAGCCCGCATCAGGAACTGGTTCAAGTCCTCTTCCAACACTTCGATCAAAGCAGCGCGCGAGGTTCCGGTTTCGGGCAGGCCCATGGTATCGCACCATGGCTCACCCAACGGTTCGTCTTCTTCGTCCAGAACAACCGTCACCGTAACATGGCCGTTTAGAGCCATACGGATGCGATCCCGCACCACACCATCAAGGGCACCGATTTTCACTGTACCGTCCAGATAGGTACGACCGGTTTCGACATAGTCGACGACCACCGGTTCATTGCCGCTGAGGTCCAGCATGGTGCCATTCACTGCCAGCACTCCGGTTCTACCGCCCTGCTCTGCCAGCTTGACGTGCTCGCGCAAATGGCGGTGCTCACCATGCATCGGGATAACAATTTGCGGGTCGGTCAGTGCGTGCACTTTCTCAAGATCTGGCCGGTTGGCATGGCCTGAGACATGATAGAGGCCTGAACTGTCGTCGACGACATCCACGCCCTTCTCGCTGAGCTGGTTCATGATGAAGATCACGCCCCGCTCGTTCCCGGGAATGGTCTTCGAGGAAAACAGGAACAAATCGCCCTCGGCCAGTTCCAGACCACGGTACTTGCCACGGGCCAGTTGGGCGCTTGCGGCCCGTCGTTCCCCCTGGCTGCCGGTCACGATCAGCATCAGGTTCTGACGCGGAAGATCCAGAGCTTCCTCGGCGCTGATCACCTTTGGGAAATCCGCAAGAATACCCGTTTCGGTCGCGGCTTCGATCATCCGGCGCATTGCGCGACCCAACAGAACGACTGAACGCCCGGCCTGTGCACCCGCTTCGGCCAGCGTTTTGACCCGCGCGACGTTTGAGGCAAAGGTGGTTGCCACGACCATGCCTTCCGCGCCTTCGACCAGCTTGACGATCTCGGGGCCAACTTCGGATTCTGAACGTCCCGGATGGGTAGAAAACACATTCGTACTGTCACAGACCAGCGCCTTGACGCCGGGCTTGGCGACCTCGGCCCACAGGTCAGGATCAAAAGCCTCGCCCACGACTGGGGCCGCATCGAGCTTGAAGTCGCCCGAATGCACAACACGCCCCGCGGGTGTATCGATGACCAGTGCGGCACTTTCGGGAATCGAGTGCGAAACCGGAAGGAAGCCAACCGTGAACGGCCCGACGGAAACCTGTTCAGGCCAGGCGGAAGCGGTCGTCACCGCCTCGGTCGGGTGCGCGTTTTCTTCCATCTTGCGTCGCGCAATATTGGCCGTGAAGGCCCGCGCATAGACCGGTGCACCCAAGGCTTCATAACAATGGGCCACGGCGCCGACATGGTCTTCATGGGCGTGCGTGATGAAAACACCGTCCAACCGGTCGGCACGCTCTTTCAGCCATGAGATATCGGCATAGATAAGGTCAACGCCCGGCGTTGTATCCATATCAGGAAAAGTCACCCCCAGATCCACAAGGATCAGGCGCTCCTTCTCCGGTTCACCATAGCCATAAACATAGGCGTTCATGCCAATTTCGCCTGCGCCACCCAGCGGCAGGTAGATCAATCTTTCACTGCTCATATGGAGCCATTATCCTTGTTGTAGCGATGGATCACGGTCAGCCCGTGCATCGTCAGATCATCTTCGATTGCGTCGAACCCCACGTCGGCCTGATCGAACAAGGGGGCCAGCCCTCCGGTTCCAACGACTTTCATCGGCATTCCGTACTCATCCTTGATCCGGGCGATCAGCCCCTCGATCAGACCAGAATATCCCCAATACACGCCCGACTGGATACAACCAACCGTATTCGTTCCGATCACCTTGTCCGGTCGGGTGATATCGATATGCGGCAGTGCTGCCGCGCCCTGGTGCAAGGCCTCAAGGCTCAGGTTTACACCTGGGGCGATTATACCACCCACATAGGCACCATCGGCAGCGACGACGTCGAAATTCGTTGCAGTACCGAAATCCACGACAACTACATTGCCGCCATGACGATCAAAAGCGCCAACAGCATTGGCCAGTCGATCCGGACCGGGCACTGTCCCTTCATCCACACGAGGCGGAACAGGCAACAGGCAATCGGGTTTACCCACGACCAATGGTCGGCAGCCAAAAAAACGATCGGCGAAGATGCGCAGGTTGAACACCACACGCGGCACGGTCGAGGCGATGATCACGTCGGTGATGTCCGCTTCGATCCCGTAATGCTTCACCAGCGTCGAGTACCAGGTGAAATACGCGTCTGCAGTGCGCGCGTGGTGGGTCGAGGTGCGCAGGGTGCACAGGAATTCCTCACCGTCCCAGATCGAGAAAACGGTATTGGTATTGCCGCAATCGATGGCCAGAAGCATCTGCGCCCCTCTCAGAAAAAGACATCCGCCGCAGGAATGCTCACGCGGCCCTTGGCGGTGTTTAAGACAAGGTTACCGCTTGCGTCCACCGTTTCGAAGGTCCCAACCGTTTCTGACGTTCCGGTACGAGCGGTGATAACCTCGCCCAAACGGGCCGCCCGGGACAGCCAGGCAGTGCGGATCGGCTCGAACCCGTAGGTAACGAATTGGGTTTCGTAGTTGGCGTAGGCCGCGGCCAGTTCAGTCAAAAAGTCCTCGGGCGAGACATGCGCACCGGTTTCCGACAACAGTGAAACGGGGCGGAGCGCGCCGGGTTCCACAGCGTCGGGGTCGGGGGCAGTTGCCAGATTCACGCCGATGCCGATGGACAAATGCGCTACACCACGCCCCTGCCCCGTGCTTTCCAGCAGAATACCGGCGAGCTTGCCACCATTGAGCAAGACATCATTGGGCCATTTCAGAGACAGACCTGCTGCCCGCCCTGTAACAGCCACGCAAGCGTCAAACAGGGCTAGCGCAGCCACGAAACTGCGCAAGGCCGCCTGATCCGGCGCGCCCTGAGGGCGCATCAGCAAGGTCGCTGCCAGATTGCCCATCGGGTTGGCCCAGTTTCGTCCGCGCCGCCCACGCGCTGCCGTCTGATGATGCGCCATGATCCAGACGGGGCCACGGGCATTCGGAGCAATCCGCGCCGCTTCATTCAGCGTACTGTCGACTTCCTGCACTTCGTGCAGGCCATAACCTTGGGGCCACTTGGTCATATCAAAAAGGCTCGGTCGCGCGACCGAGCCCCTCTTTCCGGTTGTGCAAAACGTTCAGTTGACAAGCGTGGCCGCCGCGGCTGCTGCCGCGCCCTCGACGCCGAACTGATAGAAGATACCGATCAGCATCAGGGCTGCAGACCCCATCAATGCCACCCACAGAACAGGGGTCGACCGGGTTTCGATTGGCTCTTCGTTCTCGGCCCCGAAATACATGTAGAACACGATCCGCAGGTAATAGAAGGCACCGATAACCGAAGCGATGGCTGAGACGATCACAAGCCCGGTTAAACCAGCACTGACACCGGCCTGCCAGACACCGAACTTCGCGAAGAAACCAAGCATCGGAGGCACACCTGCGAGGCTGAACATCAGGATCAGAACAGCCAGTGCCTTGCCCGGATCACGTTTTGAATACTGGCGCAGCGCGTCGATATCGGTGATGGGTTTGCCGTCACGTTCCATCATCAGAATGAAGGCGAAGGTGCCGATATTCATGGTCACGTAGATGGCAAGATACATCAGCATCGCCTTGATACCCAGCTCGGTACCGGCGGCCAGACCAATCAGCGCATAGCCCATATGGGCGATGGACGAAAACGCCATCAGACGCTTGATATCGCGCTGTCCAATAGCTGCCACGGCACCCAGCAACATCGACAGGACAGATAGCAGGACAATCACTTGCTGCCAGTCTTTGACAATGCCGCCGAACGCGTCATGCAACAGGCGCGCGAACAACGCCATCGCCGCAACCTTGGGCGCCGTGGCAAAGAAGGCCGTGATCGGCGTAGGCGAACCTTCATAAACGTCCGGTGTCCACATATGAAACGGAACGGCCGAGACCTTGAAGGCCAGACCCGAGATCAGGAAGATCAGGCCAAACAGCAGACCAAGCGAAACATCGCCATGGTGAACTGTCTGGATGATGCCCGAGAACAACGTAGTACCGGTGAAGCCATAGACCAGCGACGCACCATAGAGCAGCAGACCCGAGCTCAGCGCCCCCAGCACGAAATACTTCAGACCTGCCTCGGTCGATTTCGCACTGTCACGACGCAGTGCCGCCACGACATAGAGAGACAGCGATTGCAGCTCGAGGCCCATATACAAGGACATCAGATCGCCTGCGCTGACCATCATCATCATACCCACGGCGGCCAGTGCCACCAGCAACGGGTATTCAAATCGCAGCAGATCACGGCGTGCCATGTATTCCTGGCTCATGACCAGAACGGCTCCCGCCGACAGCAGGATGGCCACCTTGGCAAAACGGGCAAAGCCGTCATCGACGAACATGCCGTTGAAGGCGACGTTTGTACCCTCACCCTGAGTCGCAATCCAGATTGCCAGAAGGGCCATAAGACCTGCCGTGGTCCAGACAAGCAGAGGCGCCAACCCGTCCTTTGTCGTGTAGACAGCCCCCAGCAGCGCCGCCATCGCATAAAGCGCCAGAACGATTTCCGGCAGGATAATTGTCAGATCAGCCTGGATCATTTCTCCAAAGCTCCCTTAATGCGAAGCGGCTGTCTGGGTCGCAGCCTCGGCCGCGGCCAGAGCCGTGTCATAGTTCGAAATCAGCGCCGCTGTGGAGTGCCCGATCACATCGGTCACCAGCGACGGGTAGACACCCAGCAGGATGGTCATCACGATCAGCGGGGCGAAGATCAGCCGCTCTCGGGCGCTCATGTCAGTCATCGCCTTCAGGCTTTCCTTGATCAGATCGCCAAAGACCACGCGACGGTACAGCCACAGTGCATACCCAGCCGAGAAGATCACACCGGTCGCGGCCACTGCCGCTACCCAGGTGTTGACCTGGAATGCGCCCATCAGGGTCAGGAACTCGCCGATGAACCCGGATGTACCCGGCAGTCCCACATTGGCCATGGTGAACAGCATGAAGACCAGCGCGTATGCGGGCATCCGGATGACCAGACCGCCATAAGCCTCGATGTCGCGGGTGTGCATCCGGTCATAGATCACGCCGACACACAGGAAGAGCGCGGCCGAAATGAACCCGTGACTGAGCATCTGAAAGATCGCGCCATCGATGCCCTGCTGGTTCGCCGCGAAAATACCCATGGTCACAAAGCCCATATGCGCGACCGAGGAATACGCGATCAGCTTTTTCATATCCTCCTGCACCAACGCCACAAGCGAGGTATAGACCACGGCAATCGCTGACATCCACAGCACCAGATCGGTCATCACTGCTGAACCCACCGGGAACATCGGCAGGCTGAACCGCAGGAAACCATAGCCGCCCATTTTCAAAAGGATCGCGGCCAGTACGACCGATCCCGCCGTGGGCGCCTGAACGTGGGCATCCGGTAGCCAGGTGTGCACCGGCCACATCGGCATTTTCACCGCGAACGAGGCAAAGAATGCCAGGAACATCAGGGTCTGCATGCCGCCGACAACATAGATACCCAGCACACTGAAGCCCTCGGACGAGAACTGGTGCGTCATCAGCGCGGCAATGTCCGTAGTGCCCGCATCGGCATACATCGCGACCATGGCCACCAGCATCAGAACCGAGCCAAGGAAGGTGTAAAGGAAGAACTTGAAGCTGGCGTAGATCCGGTCTTTGCCACCCCAGATACCGATGATCAGGAACATCGGGATCAGGCCCGCTTCGAAGAACAGATAGAACAGCACCAGATCAAGCGCCATGAAGACGCCCAGCATCAGGGTCTCCAGCAGCAGGAAGGCAACCATATATTCCTTGACGCGATCCGTCACGTTCCAGCTGGCCAGAATGGTCAGCGGCATGATGAAGGTGGTCAGCAGGACGAACAGAACACTGATGCCATCAACGCCCAACTTGTACTGGAGGCCCATCAGCCACTCACCCTCTTCCACCATCTGGAAGCCGGGATTCGACGAGTCAAAGCCGGTATAGATGCCGATGGAAACCAGGAAGGTCACCGTGGTCGCCAGCAAAGCAATCCACTTGGCGTTCCGCTGTGCGGCCGCATCGTCACCCTGCAGGAACAAGGCCAGAATGCCTGCTGCAATGGCGGGGATAAACGTGACGATCGAAAGGATATAGTCCATTACTGGGCCCCTCCGCCGATCGTCATCCAGGTCACAAGGGCCGCTATGCCCAACACCATCCAGAAGGCATAGGTAAAGATGTACCCGGTCTGCGCCTTGCCGGCGAGGCGGGTGAAGAAGGGAACAACGCCCATAGCTACTCCGTTCAGGAAGCCATCGATTGTGTTGCCGTCACCGCGTTTCCACAGGAAGCGGCCAAGCGCCAAAGTGGGTTTGACGAAGACAGCGTCATAGATTTCGTCGAAATACCACTTGTTCAGCAGGAACAGGTAAAGCGGATGTTGATTTGCAGCCAGACGCGCCGGCAGCGATGTGTTCACGATGTAGAACCAGTAGGCCACGACAAAGCCCAGCAACATGGCGACAAACGGTGATACCTTGACCCAATTCGGAGCTGCGTGCGCTTCGTCCAGAACATGGTTGTCCGGCGCCATATAAAGCGCACCCTCACCCGGTTTGCCCGCGAACACATAGTGGTGGTCACTGCCATGCGCGTCTTTCTCGCCATGTTCTGCATTGTCGGTATGGCCGTCGTCTGCGTGGCTTTCATCGGCATGGCTGTCTTCATCGTGTGAAGCATCCGCCGCAGCATGATCACCGGCCTCAGCATGTTCTGACGCTTCTGCCACCGGAATACCGTAGAATTTGCCGACCTTGTCCGCATGGCCGAAGAAATTGCCGTACCAGATCATCCCGGCAAACACCGCACCCAGTGACAACACGCCCAAAGGCACCAGCATGGTCATCGGGCTTTCATGTGCGTGGTCGTGGGTGTGCTTGTCCCCACGCGGTTTGCCGTAGAAGGTCAGGAAGATCAGACGCCAGCTGTAGAACGAGGTGAACATCGCCGCGATCACCAGCATCCAGAAGGCATAGCCAGTGCCGCCAGCATACGCGCTTTCGATAATCGCGTCTTTCGACAGGAACCCGGCAAAACCGATCGTGGTAAGCGGAATGCCGACACCCGTGATGGCCAACGTACCGATCATCATCGCCCAGAACGTGTACGGGATTTTCTTCCGCAACCCGCCATACTCGGTCATTTCCTGCTCGTGATGCATGGCGTGGATCACCGACCCCGCGCCGAGGAACAACAGCGCTTTGAAGAAAGCATGGGTCAGCAGGTGGAACATCGCGGCTGAATACATGCCGACACCGGCGGCAACGAACATGTACCCCAGCTGAGAACAGGTCGAATAGGCGATGACGCGTTTGATATCGGTCTGAACCAGACCCACGGTTGCCGCAAAGAACGCTGTCGAGGCCCCAAGGAAGGTGATGAACCCGGTCGCGCCCGGTGCGAACTCCATCAGCGGCGACATGCGGCAGACGAGGAACACGCCAGCAGTTACCATGGTGGCGGCGTGGATCAGGGCCGACACAGGCGTCGGGCCTTCCATCGCATCCGGTAACCAGGTGTGCAGGATCAGCTGCGCCGACTTACCCATAGCACCGATGAACAGCAGGACGCAGATCACTTCGATGGCGGTCCATTCGCCCCACAGGAAGTGCAGTTTTTCCTCTGCTAGCGCGGGGGCTGACGCAAAGATATCCGAGAAATTGATGCTGTCGGTCAAGAAGAACAGCGCAAAAATGCCCAGAGCGAAGCCAAAGTCACCCACTCGGTTCACGATGAACGCTTTCATCGCCGCCGCATTGGCCGACGGTTTGCGGTAATAGAAGCCGATCAACAAGTAGGACGCGACGCCCACGCCTTCCCAGCCAAAGAACATCTGAACAAGGTTGTCCGCTGTCACCAGCATCAGCATCGCAAAGGTAAAGAAGGACAGATAAGCAAAAAAGCGCGGCTTATAGCTTTCGCCCTCACGCCACTGCGGGTCGTGATCCATGTAGCCAAAGGAATAGAGGTGCACCAGCGCCGAGACGGTCGTCACCACGATCAGCATGATCGCGGTCAGCCGGTCCAGACGAATGGCCCAGCTTGTCGACAGCGAGCCGCTTTCGATCCAGCGCATGATCTCGATCTGCTGGGTTACCCCGTCGAAGGTCAAGAACACGATCCACGACAGCAAACAGGCCAGAAACAGCAGGCCCGTTGCCGTCCACATGGCAGCTTTCTCGCCAATGAACTTCCAGCCGAACCCGCAGAGCAGCGCGCCCACCAGCGGGGCAAAGAGGATGGTGGTTTCCATAGTTCTCTTAGCCCTTCATCATATTGACGTCTTCAACCGCGATGGTGCCACGGTTGCGGAAGAAGCAGACCAGAATGGCCAGACCAATCGCTGCCTCGGCCGCCGCAACGGTCAGCACGAACAGGGTGAATACCTGCCCGACCAGATCACCGAGGAAGCTGGAAAACGCCACGAGGTTGATATTCACCGCCAGCAGCATCAGCTCGATGCTCATCAGCAGGATGATGACGTTCTTGCGGTTCAGGAAGAGACCGAAGATGCCGATGACGAACAGCGTCGCCGCGACCGTAAGATAGTGTTCAAGTCCGATCATGGTCTCAAAGTCCCTGCCCCGGTTTCACGTCTTTCAGCTCCATCGCCTTGGCCGGGTCGCGCATCATCTGGCCGATGATGTCTTGACGCTTGATGTCCTTGCGGTGGCGCAGTGTCAAAACAATCGCGCCGATCATGGCCACCAGAAGGATCAGGCCCGCAAGCTGGAACAGAAGGAAGTATTGATCATAAAGGATGACGCCAAGCGCCTCGGTATTGTGGCGATCCACTGGCACCGGCTGGGCTAGATTGGCCGCCGCGCCCTGCGCGCTGTCCCATGCCCCAAAGGCCATGACGAACTGCATCAGGATAACCAGACCAATCAGCAAGGCCAGCGGCATATAGCGCGCCATCTCGGCCTTCAGCTCGGCAAAGTCCACGTCCAGCATCATCACCACGAAGAGGAACAGAACCGCGACCGCGCCGACATAGACGATGATCAGCAGCATCGCCACGAACTCGGCCCCCAGCAGCACGAACAACCCTGCCGAAGACAGGAAGGACAGGATCAGCCACAGCACCGAGTGCACCGGCTGGCGGCTGATCACCGTGAACAGCCCGCCGGTGATGGCGCTGATGGCAAACAGATAGAAGGCAAAGACGGTCATTAATCCTCATCCTCGTTGTCACCCATGACCTCTTGCGCCAGATCCAGCGCGCGAGTCATGGCCGGGATGCCGGCAAAGACCGACATCTGACCGATCGTTTCCACGATCTCTTGTTTCTTGGCACCTGCCTCAAGCGCGTGGCGCACGGTTTGACGTACCGCCGAGTCCGCCTGAGCGCCCTGACAGGTCAGCCCGGCCAGAGTCAGCAGCAGGCGCGTTTTGGCGTCCAGCCCGTCGGTGTTGACGGTGTTGCCGAACATCATCTCCATGACCTCTTTGGGCATGGTCGGCCACAGCGCCTCGAAACCCTTGGGCGAGAAGTTTTCCATCGCCGGGTTCATCGCCTTGGCCATGTCCTGAGCCTGCTTCATCATCAGCTCGAACGGGTTTGTCGGGCTGTCAGTCATCTGTACGGCGCGTCCAATTCCAGATTGCGGGCAATCTCGGCTTCCCAGCGTTCACCATTATCCAGCAGCTTTTCCTTGTCATAGAACAGCTCTTCGCGGGTTTCGGTGGCGAATTCGAAGTTCGGGCCTTCGACGATGGCATCGACCGGGCAGGCCTCCTGGCAGAAACCGCAATAGATGCATTTGGTCATGTCGATGTCATAGCGCGTGGTGCGGCGGCTGCCGTCTTCGCGCGGTTCGGCATCGATGGTTATCGCTTGGGCCGGACAAATCGCCTCGCAGAGTTTGCAAGCAATGCAGCGTTCCTCGCCATTCGGATAGCGACGCAGAGCATGCTCGCCGCGAAAACGCGGGGACAGAGGTCCCTTTTCATGTGGGTAATTGATGGTGGCCTTGGGGGCGAAGAAATACTTCAGCCCCAGTTTGAAGCCGACCCAGAAGTCTTGCAGCAAAAAGTACTTGGCGGCGCGGGTGTAGTCGATTTGGGTCATATCAGCCTCCTACGCTCCAACGGGCAAACGCGCCCCAGAACCAGTCGAATTTCGCCGCGAAGGCCACGAACACCACCCAGACCAGCGAGAATGGCAGGAAGACTTTCCAGCCCAGTCGCATCAACTGGTCATAGCGATAGCGGGGTGTGATCGCCTTGACCATTGCGAAGATGAAGAAGAAGAACGCCATCTTGGAAACCATCCACAGCACGCCATCAGGCAAGCCCGGGATCGGCGACAGCCAGCCGCCGAAGAACAGCAGCGAGGTCAGCGCGCACATCAGGAAGATTGCGATGTATTCACCGGCCATGAACAGCAGGAAGGGTGTGGCCGAGTATTCGACCTGATAACCGGCGACCAGTTCTGATTCCGCCTCGGGCAGGTCAAACGGTGGACGGTTGGTTTCAGCCAAGGCCGAGATGAAGAACAGGAACACCATTGGGAAATGCGGTAGCCAGTACCAGCTGAAGAACCCGAACGAGCCATCTTGTGCACGTACAATGTCACCGAAATTCATAGACCCGGTTGAGATGATCACGCCGATGATGATCAGGCCGATCGAAACCTCATAGGAAATCATCTGCGCAGCCGAGCGCAGCGACCCGAGGAACGGGTACTTTGAGTTCGACGCCCAACCGCCCATGATCACGCCATAAACCTCGAGCGAAGACACGGCAAAGACATAGAGTATGGCGACGTTGATATCCGACAGAACCCAGCCATCGTTGAACGGGATCACCGCCCAGGCGATCATCGCCAGAACGAAGGATGTCAGCGGCGCGAGGATAAAGACAGTCCGGTCGGCGCCCGCGGGGATCACGACCTCTTTTACCACGTATTTCAGGGCATCCGCCACCGATTGCAGCAGGCCGTAGACGCCAACCACGTTGGGGCCGCGGCGCATCTGGACAGCAGCCCAGATCTTGCGGTCTCCGTAAACAAGGAACAACAGTGAAATCATCACAAAGGCCACAACGGCAAGCACTTGCGCCAGAATGATGATGGCTATTCCGCCTGGGGTGTTAAAGAATTCAGCCATTGGTCCTCACACCGTGGGTATTCCGTTTTCCGCGTGTGATGCAAAGGCCAGATGCCTGCGCATTTTGCGGCTGGGTCGGCGCGTTGGTGTAAACAGCATCTGCCGTCATTGCGCCACCCTTAATCTTCAAATTCACACGCAATTCGGGCGCGGCCATCTGCCACCCGGCTGCCACATCTGGTTGCGATATGAAACAGGAGTGGTTCATTCAGCCGCAATCTTCTCTGACTTACGGGCCTGTGCCTGCGCCGAAAGTTCGGCCATCAACTGCGAAGCACGCGCGATTGGGTTGGTCAGATAGAAATCCCTGACCGTATTGCGGAAATTTGCCTTACCCAGAGGTCCGGCGTCCAGTGCCTGAACCTCATTCTGCGCCACTTCATCAATCCGGGCGAGATGCGGAACCACCTCGATCAGCGCAATGCGCAGTTGCGCCAGCGAATCGAAGGGCAGTGTTGCACCCAATTCGGCAGACAGGGCACGCAGGATGGCCCAGTTCTCCTTGGCGTCGCCCGGTGCGAACCCCGCGCGCATTGCCAGCTGCGGGCGACCCTCGGTATTCACGAACAGACCGTTTTCCTCGGTATAGGCTGCGCCCGGCAGAATCACATCGGCGCGGTGTGCGCCCCGGTCTCCATGACTGCCCTGATAAATAACAAAGGCACCTTCGCCAATTTCGACTTCGTCTGCACCAAGGTTGTAGATCACATCAGCGGCGCTGACGGCGTCCATGCCACCCTCGTTGGTGGCATCCACATCCATCCCCCCCACGCGCGACGCAGCAGTGTGCAGAACGATCAGACCACTTTCAGTATTGGTAGCAATGGTTTGCGCGGCAGCCAGAACAGCAGCGCCGTCAGCCTCTTGCAAGGCGCCCTGCCCGACGATGATCAAAGATGCCTTGCCTTTGATCACGTCATCACCGCCCATGTCGACGACCTTTTGCAGCGCGGCACGGTCATCACCCATATGATGATAATCGTAGGTCAAATCTGCCGCCGGACCGACCAGAGCAACCTCGGCACCATGTGCCCAGGCCTTGCGAATGCGGGCGTTGAGAACCGGCGCTTCGTCGCGCGGGTTGGTCCCGATCAGCAGGATGCGCTCGGCGCTGTCGATATCTTCGATCGCTGCGGTCCCGGCATAAGCACCACGATTGCCCGCAGGCAGCTTGGCGCCATCGGTACGGCACTCAACAACACCGCCCTGCCTTTCGATCAGCTGTTTTAGCGCAAATACCGCCTCGACGGGAGCCAGATCGCCCACGATACCGGCAGGCTTCTCGGCGCCTTTCAGGGCCTCTGCGGCTTTGGTCAGTGCCTCGGGCCAGGTGGCCCGGCGCAGTTTTCCGTTTTCACGCACATAAGGTCTATCCAGACGCTGGCGGCGCAACCCATCCCAGACAAAACGAGTTTTATCGCTGATCCATTCCTCGTTCACGCCATCATGGTTACGCGGCAGGAACCGCATCACTTCGCGCCCCTTCGTATCCACGCGGATGTTCGAACCAAGCGCATCCATCACATCAATGCTTTCGGTCTTGGTCAGTTCCCACGGACGCGCGGTAAAGGCGTAGGGCTTGGAAGTCAGCGCCCCAACCGGGCACAGATCGATGATGTTGCCCTGCAAATTCGAATCCAGAGTCTGGTTCAGATACGAGGTGATCTCGGCATCCTCGCCGCGCCCGGTCTGACCCATCTGAGTTATCCCGGCAACTTCGGTGGTGAAGCGCACGCAGCGGGTGCAGCTGATGCAGCGGGTCATTGCGGTGCCCACAAGCGGTCCCAGATCCAGATCATCGACCGCCCGCTTTGCTTCCTTGAAACGGGATCCGGACATGCCATACGCCATCGCCTGATCCTGAAGGTCGCATTCACCACCCTGATCGCAGATCGGGCAATCCAGCGGATGGTTGATCAGCAGGAACTCCATCACGCCTTCGCGGGCCTTTTTGACCATGGGTGAGTTCGTCTTGACCACCGGGGGCTGGCCCTCAGGCCCCGGACGCAGGTCACGCACCTGCATTGCGCAGGAGGCCGCAGGTTTCGGCGGCCCCCCCACAACCTCGACCAGGCACATCCGGCAATTGCCGGCAATCGACAAGCGCTCGTGGTAACAGAAGCGCGGCACTTCGACCCCGGCTTGTTCACAAGCCTGGATCAGGGTCATCGCGCCATCGACTTCGATTTCCTGTCCGTCGATATTGATCTTGCGGAGGTCAGACATGGCTCTCAATTCGCCCTCAAATAAACGCCAATAGCGCTGTTTCTTTGGATTTCTTTCTGCCCTAGAGTGCAGAACGTGTTGGGGTTGTCATAGGTCACGCCATTCGAAGCCAGATACGCCTCGCCCTTGGCGCGCATCCGGTCTTTCTCTGAATCCGAGTCGACATATGAGCGGATTTCACTGTCCGAGTACCCCAGTTTGTTCGCTTTGGACCGCAGCCCCCACATAACACTGATCGCTTTCAATCGCCGCCCGCTGATCGACGGACAGAATTCGGAGATCTCATTTGCGATGGCGATGTAATAGAGTTCGTCGTCGATCTCTTTGACATCCCTCAAGGGCGGCTTTGCTTCTGCAACAGCCGGAAACGTGATCACGGCGGCCAAGGCGAGTGTTTTTGCAAAAGACATGGTTCTTCCTTTCGTTTTGGATGTTCCAAAACGAAAGGGTCCGGTCTTGCTAGGCAATAACGGCCTGCAATCCACGTCGTGATATGCAAAAATGCGTGTCATGGCCGTTGGCATTTTCCTGCAAACGTCAATTGATCATCACTGATGCGCAGGTTTTGCGGCTCGGTATCCGGCCCCACTTTCCAATCGATCCGGGAAGATCCAAAATTCTGCACACAGAACTTGGTTCCTTCATGGCGACCGGCTTCACGCGCGCCGTCCAAGGACGCGGACGCGCCCTTCACCACAACAGTAAAGTCCGTGGGCGATGCTTTCTTGTCGACCGGCTTCGCCTTGGCCTTGAACGACTTTCCGTCGAACAGAAGACGATCTTCCGACGGCTTGATGATGCCGCAGGCGGACACGCTTGCCAGTACCAGCAGGACTACAAGGGTTTTTCGGACCGTCATATTATCCCTCTTAGTGTTCTCATCTGCCGGGTCGCCATCAGAACGCCGCCACCAATGCCATAAGCCCAATCACAAACATGCAGGCCCAGCCCAATACATACAGCACGGACCGCAGGCCACTGTTTGGCTTACCTATGCCTTTGAAGTGCACCACCAGCATCACCAAACGCGCGACCAAAGCGACAGACGCCAGAAGATTGACCCAGAACGGGCTGGCGCCCAGTAAAACCGCCGCGGTCACAACGGCCACAAACGCCGGAAGCGTTTCCGTTCCGTTCAGATAGGCCCGGTTCAGACGATAGGCCTGGTCAGAATAATCCTGCTCTGGAGTCGCCCCCGGCGCGAGGCCCTTGCCCTGCTTGGCCAGCGCTGAAAACGGGGCCAGGAACAGAACCACTAGTGTGAAAAGCACAACCGATGAAATCGCGTGGCTGTATTCTGCAAACATGTCCATCCCGTTCACTCCGCCGCCATCGCACCCATACGGCCCGATTTCTGTGCCTTGATGCGGCCTTCGATTTCTTCCCGGAAATTGCGGATCAGACCCTGGATCGGCCAGGCTGCCGCATCGCCGAGCGCGCAGATCGTGTGACCCTCGACCTGCTTTGTCACGTCAAACAGCATGTCGATCTCTTCCAGTTCAGCTTCGCCGCGCACCAGACGGTCCATGACCCGCATCATCCAACCGGTGCCTTCGCGACATGGGGTGCACTGACCACAGCTTTCATGCTTATAGAATTTCGACAGGCGCCAGATCGCCTTGATGATGTCGGTGGACTTGTCCATCACGATCACCGCTGCCGTTCCAAGCCCTGAGCCCAGATCGTTGCGCAGATAATCGAAATCCATGATCGCGTCGCGCATGTTCTCACCGCGCACACACGGAACCGAGGATCCACCGGGGATCACGGCCAGCAGATTGTCCCAGCCGCCGCGAATGCCGCCGCAATGGGTCTCGATCAGCTCCTCGAAGGAAATCGACATTGCCTCTTCCACGACGCAGGGGTTGTTCACATGGCCTGAGATCGCAAACAGCTTGGTGCCCGCGTTGTTTTGGCGACCGAAGCCAGCGAACCAGTCGGCCCCCCGGCGCAGGATGGTCGGCACGACCGCAATCGATTCCACATTGTTCACAGTTGTCGGGCAACCATACAGGCCAGCGCCTGCTGGAAACGGAGGCTTCATCCGCGGCATGCCCTTCTTGCCCTCAAGGCTTTCAATAAGGGCGGTTTCCTCGCCGCAGATATAGGCACCAGCGCCGTGATGCAGGAAGATATCAAAATCCCAACCTGAACCGGCGGCGTTCTTGCCCAGCAAGCCGGCATCATAAGCCTCATCAATCGCCGCCTGCAGCGCCTCACGCTCGCGGATATATTCGCCACGCAGGTAGATGTAACAGGTGTGGGCGTTCATCGCGAAAGACGCGATCAGGCAACCTTCGATCAGCGTATGCGGATCGTGGCGCATGATCTCTCGGTCTTTGCAGGTTCCGGGTTCGGATTCGTCCGCGTTGACCACCAGATAGGACGGGCGCCCGTCACTTTCCTTTGGCATGAATGACCATTTCAGACCGGTTGGAAAGCCCGCGCCGCCGCGACCACGCAGGCCCGAGTCTTTCATCGTCTGGATGATCCAGTCGCGCCCCTTATCAATCAGGCCAGCAGTGCCGTCCCAATGCCCGCGGGCCTGCGCACCTTTCAGCGTGCGCTCATGCATCCCGTAGATGTTGGTAAAGATCCGGTCCTGATCCTTCAGCATCGCGTGTTACCTTCAGCTGTCCTGACGCATGCGCCAGAGTTGAAAAATGTTGATCCCCGCATAGATGAACCCCGCCAGAGCAGCGAGATCAAACAGCAGAGCGTGCCGGGTCGTCAAACCCAGCTCGGGGCCAATGAACAGGTTCATTGCAAGCCAGATCAGCATGGTCACAGCGATGACCACCCCGATATGTCGGCCCTTGCGGGCTATGGCCTGTTCCTTGTCCTTGTCCATATTCCCCTGATACCCCGGACGGGCATCCGTCTAGTCTTTGTACGTGCCCTCAGATTTGGCACGTTTGGCAAATTCGGTCTCTTCACCCGCCGCAAGCTTGGCCGCCTGTTCAATCCAATTATCGCGCTCGATCCGGCCCTTGAATTTCAAACGCGCATCAACCCACGCCACGTGTTCGGTCGTCCAGGCAGCGATCTGATCGTAGTGATAGAAACCCAGCTCGTTCAGTGTCTGCTCCAGCTTGGGACCGACGCCTTTCAACAGCTTCAGGTCATCTGCCTTGCCGTCGCGTGCAGCGGTCAGAGTCTCGGGCTGATCTTCGGTGACGTCTGCGGGCTTGGCCGCGGCTTCCTTGGCAACAGGTTTGGCTTTCGCCTCAGCCGCTTGTTTCACAGCCGGCTTCGGCGCCTCGGGCGATTTCGGAGGTTTTGCTGCCGCCGACGCACCCGCCTGCTTGCCATCCTTGCCAAGCCACGGCGTCAGGATCGCAACCTCAGTCCCGTCGATACGTTTGACCGTGTCGCCCAGATCGGTCGCCAGCTCAACACTGGCGTTGTATTGCGGCTTGCCAGCTTCATGCTCGGTCAGGCTGCTGAGGCCCTTCAACGGCTCAGCCGCATAACGTCCGTTTTGAGGACCGGGCGTCGGCACCTTGCCCGCCACCAGATCGTCGATGATCCTGCCAAAGCTCTCGGCCGTCAGATCCTCGTAGTAATCCTTGCCGATTTGCGCCATCGGCGCGTTGGTGCACGAGCCGAGGCATTCCACCTCTTCCCAGCTCAGCTTGCCATCGGCAGAAAGTGCATGTGCTTTCGCCGCAATCTTTTCCTTGCAGACCGCGATCAGATCTTCGGCCCCGCAGATCATGCAGGAGGTCGTGCCGCAGACCTGAATATGCGCCACCGAGCCAACCGGTTGAAGCTGGAACATGAAGTAGAAAGAGGCAACCTCAAGCACACGGATATAGGCCATGCCCAGCATATCTGCGACGGATTCAATCGCCGGACGGCTCAACCAGCCCTCTTGTTCCTGCGCGCGCCACAGCAGCGGGATGACCGCGCTGGCCTGACGCCCCTCGGGGTATTTGGTGATCTGCGCTTCGGCCCATTGCTGGTTGGCAGCGGTGAAGGCAAAGCTTTCGGGTTGTTCGGGATGAAGACGGCGGAGCATTAGCGGTCAATCTCTCCAAATACGACATCCATGGTGCCGATGATGGCGGCGACGTCGGCCAGCTGATGGCCCTTGGCGACGTAATCCATGGCTTGCAGGTGCAGGAAACCCGGTGCGCGCAGCTTGGCGCGGTAGGGTTTGTTGGTGCCGTCGGCGACCAGATAGACGCCGAACTCGCCCTTGGGGGCTTCGACAGCGGCATAAACTTCACCTGCGGGGACGTGGAAGCCTTCGGTGTACAGCTTGAAGTGATGGATCAGGCTTTCCATCGAGGTCTTCATGTCCGACCGTTTCGGCGGGGTGATCTTGCCTCGGGCCAGAACGTCACCGGGGCAGTCGCGGATTTTGACGATGGCCTGCTGGATGATCAGCAGCGATTGGCGCATCTCTTCCATGCGCACCAGATAGCGATCATAGCAGTCGCCGTTCTTGCCGACGGGAATCTGGAACTCGAACTCGTCATAGCATTCATAGGGCTGCGCGCGGCGCAAATCCCATGCCAGACCGGATCCGCGCACCATCACGCCCGAGAAGCCGTATTTCTGGATGTCATCCTCGGTCACGATGCCAATATCGGCGTTGCGCTGTTTGAAGATGCGGTTTTCGGTCAACAGGCCGTCGATGTCGTCCAGAACGGTGGGGAATTCGTGGCTCCATGCCTCGATATCGTCCAGCAGTTCCGGCGGCAAATCCTGATGAACACCACCGGGGCGGAAATAGGCCGCGTGCAAGCGGGCGCCACAGGCACGCTCATAGAACACCATCAGCTTTTCACGCTCTTCAAAACCCCAGAGCGGCGGGGTCAATGCGCCCACGTCCATAGCCTGTGTGGTCACGTTCAGCAGGTGGTTCAGGATGCGTCCGATTTCGGAATACAGAACCCGGATCAGCGAGCCCCGGCGCGGCACCTCGACCCCGGTTAGCTTTTCGATGGCCAGGCACCAGGCATGTTCCTGGTTCATCGGCGCCACATAATCCAACCGGTCGAAATACGGCAGGTTCTGAAGATAGGTCCGGCTTTCCATCAGCTTTTCGGTGCCACGGTGCAGCAGGCCGATATGCGGATCGCAGCGTTCGACGATCTCACCGTCCAGTTCCAGCACAAGACGCAGAACCCCGTGCGCCGCAGGGTGTTGCGGGCCGAAGTTAATGTTGAAATTGCGGATCTTCTGTTCTCCGCTCAGCGCGTCCGTGCTGCCGTCATCGTATCTTGAGCCGTCCATCAACGCCCTCGTTTCTTTTTCGCATCGGCCCGAACCCGAACCTTTTCCGCCTCGGCGGCCTTGGCTGCGGCCCCCGCCAGCAGAACCCCCAACGCGCCCAGAATGATCAACTCACCCATCATCTCAGCGGCGCTCCAACTCTTGCAGTTTCAGCCCGACCCACCACAGCAAGGCTATCGTGCCAAAGGGAACCAGACATAGCAGGCACCAGTATTTGTTGATCCCGAAGAACGGCAAAATCTTCACCATCGGAATGATGGTCAGCGCAGACAGGATCAGCCACCAGATGCCACCCATTATTCGGTCTCCTGTTTCTCATCCCCCGGCAGAATGTAGTTCGCACCCTCCCACGGGGACATGAAATCAAACTGTCGGTATTCCTGCACCAGGCTGACCGGCTCGTAGACCACGCGCTTTTGCGCCTCATCATAGCGCACTTCGGTATAGCCGGTGGTTGGGAAATCCTTGCGCAGTGGGTAACCACGGAACCCATAGTCGGTCAGGATGCGCCGCAGGTCCGGATGGCCCGAGAACAGGATGCCGAACATGTCGAACACCTCACGCTCGAACCAATTGGCCGAGGGGTGCACGTCAACGATTGACGGCACCATGTCGTCTTCACGGATCGAGACCCGCAGCCGGATGCGCTGGTTCTGGTACATCGAAAGGAAGTGATACACCACGTCGAACCGCTTGGCGCGCTCGGGGTAATCCACGCCGGTGATATCCACCAGAGTCGAGAATTTGCAGTTCTGGTCGGATTTCAGGAATTCGACGAATTCCACGAGATTCGACGGTGCCACGTCCACGTTCAGTTCGCCGTGGGTTACGTCCCATGACAGAACACAATCAGACCGTTTCAGCTCCAACTGTGTGCCGAGTTCCTTGAGTGCTTCGCTCATCAGCTCTCTCCTC
The DNA here is from genome assembly GCF_059612005.1 of Ruegeria sp. CDSA141. Classification (NCBI taxonomy): domain Bacteria; kingdom Pseudomonadati; phylum Pseudomonadota; class Alphaproteobacteria; order Rhodobacterales; family Roseobacteraceae; genus Ruegeria; species Ruegeria sp. CDSA141. The sequence continues at coordinate 242,464 of NZ_JBXWPT010000001.1, read as the reverse complement.
AGCGGACAATTGTGCCGGTACGGCGGATTTTACGCTGCAGCTGCATCAGGCCATACAACAAGGCCTCAGCCGTCGGAGGGCAGCCGGGCACGTAGATGTCCACAGGAACAACCCGGTCACATCCACGCACGACGGAATAAGAATAGTGGTAATACCCACCGCCATTCGCGCAGGAGCCCATCGAGATCACATAGCGTGGCTCAGGCATCTGGTCATAGACCTTGCGCAAAGCCGGGGCCATCTTGTTGGTCAGTGTTCCTGCCACGATCATCACATCCGACTGGCGCGGGGACGCCCGAGGCGCGATACCAAACCGTTCTGCATCATAACGTGGCATAGAGGTATGCATCATCTCAACCGCGCAGCAGGCCAGACCAAAGGTCATCCAATGCAGCGAGCCAGTGCGCGCCCAGTTGATGATGTCTTCGGTCGAGGTCAGCAGAAAACCTTTGTCCTGCAACTCGGCGTTCAGGGCCTGGGTGGCGACTTCCTTGTCGACACCGGCAGTGTTGGCACCTGTCATCACTCCCATTCCAGCGCCCCCTTCTTCCATTCATAGGCAAAGCCGATGGTCAGAACGCCCAGGAACACCATCATGGACCAGAACCCGACATCGCTGATGTCCTTGAAGCCCACCGCCCAGGGAAACAGGAAAGCAATTTCCAGATCGAAGATGATGAACAGAATCGAGACCAGATAGAATCGGACGTCGAATTTCATCCGCGCGTCGTCGAAGGCATTGAAACCACATTCATATGCGCTGACCTTTTCGGGGTCGGGATTGCGGACGGCCAGTACGACGGCGGCCAGGATCAAGACGATCCCAAGGCCCACGGCAACGGCCAGAAACACCAGAATCGGGAGGTACTCCCGCAGCAGGTCTTCCACGAATAGCTCCTTTCCTGCGCACGCATCTTGTCGGGTGCGCCGTCAATTGGCATGTTGACTGGACATTCTCTATCCCTGCGGGGTCAGAGGGTCAACCGAACACAGCCCCCTTCGCAATCAAACCTGCGCTTGACAGCGCGGCATAGAATCGCAGTACCAGCGTTTGGCTTTGGCTTGGCGGAACCTGGTAAAACCTACTTATTCCATGCAGGTTTTCGTTTTTCAAAAAACGCCGCGATCCCTTCGCGTGCCTCTTGTGTTTCCCACCGTTCGACCAGCTCGCCTATGGTCTGATCGATCACGGCATCGTCGATGCGCGGACCCAGAGAGCGTACCAGCGCCTTGGCAGAGGCAACCGCCCCGGGCGCGCAAGACAAATAGGGGCGAATTTCGTCTTCAACCGCGTCCGAAAGCCGATCTGCCGAAACGGCTTTCGCCAGCAGGCCCAGATCAACGGCCTCGGAAGCATCGAACAAACGGGCTGACATGAACACCCGGCGCGCGCGGGCTTCGCCCATGCGGGCGATGACATAGGGGCCAATTGTTGCGGGGATCAGCCCCAGGCGCGTTTCGGTCAACCCCATCTTCAGACTGTCGACCCCAATCGCGACATCGCACACGGCTGCCATTCCCACACCACCACCGAAGGCATTGCCCTGCAACGCCCCGATCAAAGGCTTTGGCATTGTGTTCAGAGCCTGCAACATCTCGGCCAGCTTGCGCGCCTCGACAAAACGCGTCTTTTTGTCGGCCGCCATCTGGTCCTGCATCCATCCCAGATCACCGCCGGCGCAGAACGTCTTTCCCGCCGCTGCCAGAACGACCACCCGGACAGCGTCATCCTGACCCAGTTGTGATGCAGCCTCGGTCAATTCAGTGATCATTTGCCCCGACATGGCGTTGTGTTTTTCCCGCCGGTTCAGAGTGAGCGTGGCAACACCACGCACATCTGTCGAGACCGTGATCGTTTCAAACATGTCAGCCTCTCAAAGCCCTGGTCATCAGCGCCGCCTCTTCAATCACGTCGATATCCAGACCGGTTTCGTATCCCAGGCGATGCAAGTGCGCCACAACAGCCTCGGTGGCTACGTTTCCTGCGGCACCCGGGGCGTAGGGGCAACCGCCCAACCCGCCCACGGCTGCGTCAAACACCCGCACACCAAGCGCCAATGCAGCGTCGATATTATCGATCGCACGCCCATTGGTGTCATGAAAATGCCCCGCCAGTCGCGTCACCGGAACCCTCTCGCGAACCGCCAGAAGCATATGCGCGACCTTATCCGGCGTCCCCTGTCCAATCGTGTCGCCCAGTGAAACCTCATAACAGCCCAGCGCAAAAAGCCGATCAGCGACCTCGGCCACTTTTTCGGGCGGAGTCGGACCGTCGTATGGGCAATCCGTCACGCATGAGACATAACCGCGAACAGGCAGGTCGACATGGCGCGCCGCCTCCAGAATCGGCGTAAACCGCTCAATCGACTCGGCGATAGAGGCATTGATATTGGCTTTCGAGAATCCTTCGGAGGCCGAGGCAAACACGGCGATCTCGTCCGCCTTGGCCGCCAGCGCATCGCCATATCCATGCATGTTCGGCGTCAGCGCGGCATAGCGCACCCCATCCACTCGGGTGATTCCGCCCAGAACCTGAGCCGATCCCGCCATCTGCGGCACCCATTTCGGAGAGACAAAGCTTGCGACCTCGATCCTGCGGAAACCCGCACGGCTGAGGCAATCGACCAAGGCGATCTTGTCTGACACCGGTATCTCGCGCTTTTCGTTCTGCAGCCCGTCGCGCGGCCCGACCTCGTAGATTTCGACCAGGTCACCCATGTCGCCCCTCCTTCTGGATTGTTGTCGCTTCAAACAAAGATCGTCTGACCTTTGCACGCCGCGTTGCGCGGGTACAGGTCAAGCTTCTTCCTCCAACCTCACCAAGGCAGCCCCGGCTTCGACCTGCGAACCGTCCTCGACCAGCACCTCGGCAACAACCCCGTCCCGCGCCGCAAGCAGAGAATGCTCCATCTTCATCGCTTCCAAAATGGCCAGACGATCACCTTCCTGTACGGTTTGTCCCGCTGTGGCAAAGACGGCTTTGACCAGACCGGGCATAGGAGCCTCGATCACATTGGTGTCGCCTGTGGTGCTGGCATCCCGGTCCAGCGGATCGATGATGTCGAAGCTCTGACCGTAGTTGGTGAAAACCGTCAGTGTCCCATTGTTTGCAGCAACGCGAGGCATTTGCCTACCGTTCAACGCCCATCGCCCGGCGGCACGTTCCGCAACAACGCGATCCTCGCCAATCTGCCAAATCTGGCGATCCGGCCCATCGACCTGCACGTCCAACTTCAGCACTTCATCGTTACTGGACAGTTGCACAGCGCGATGCAGCGGCGCCCAGAGAGAAAACCCGGTTTCCGGGTCGACATCCACAAGATCCAGTGCAGTCATCGCAGCTGCGACTGCCGTTGCAACCGATGGCTCAGGTTCCTGTACCAACGCTTCGATATCTCGACCGATAAGCCCCGTATCGACATCGCCCGAGGCAAATCCTTCGTGACGCGTCAACGCGCCCAGAAAAGCCAGATTTGTGACAGCACCTGCAACTTCAGTCTGTTGCAGCACCCGGTTCAACGTCTCAAGCGCGACGGCGCGTGTCGATCCATGCACCACTACTTTGGCGATCATCGGGTCATACCACGGGCTGATCGTGTCCCCCGCGCGAACGCCGCTATCGGCGCGACAATTGGCAGGGAAAACCAGATGAGTCAGCGTTCCCGTCGCTGGCAGGAACCCTTTCGGAACGTCCTCGGCATAAAGCCGGGCCTCAAATGCATGGCCGGAGATCGCCAGATCATCCTGTTTTTTGGGAAGGTTTTCGCCTGAGGCTACGCGCAACTGCCATTCGACCAGATCAATGCCTGTGATGGCCTCTGTTACCGGGTGTTCCACCTGCAGGCGCGTGTTCATCTCCATGAACCAGAACCTGTCTGGGCGCAGCCCGTCAGAGGCATCAACGATGAACTCGACCGTGCCTGCGCCTTTATAGCCGATCGCCTCGGCGGCGCGAACGCCCGCCTGCCCCATAGCCTCACGCATTTCGAATGTCATGCCCGGGGCCGGGGCTTCTTCGATCACCTTCTGGTGGCGGCGTTGCAACGAGCAGTCGCGTTCAAACAGATGCACTGCATGCGTACCATCGCCAAAGACCTGAACCTCGATATGACGGGGCTTGGCCACGAATTTCTCGACCAGCACGGCATCATTGCCGAAGGCGGTCCGGGCCTCACCCCGCGCGCTGTCCAGCGCGGCCGCGAAGTCCTCCGGTTTCTCGACCAGCCGCATCCCCTTGCCGCCGCCGCCTGCGACGGCCTTGATCAGAACCGGATAGCCTATCGTGTCCGCCGCACCTGCCAGATGTTCGGGGTCTTGATTGTCCCCGTGATAACCTGGCACGACTGGCACGCCGGCCTGCTCCATCAACACCTTGGCCGCGTCCTTGAGGCCCATCTTGCGGATCGCATCCGCCGAGGGGCCGATAAAGGTCAGACCCGCAGCCTGAACCGCATCCACGAAACCGGGGTTTTCTGAAAGAAACCCATAGCCCGGATGGATCGCCTGTGCACCGGTATCCAGCGCCGCCTGTATGATCACATCCCCTTTCAGATAGCTATCTGCCGGGGCGGGACCGCCAATATGAATCGCCTCGTCCGCCATCTGAACATGTTTTGCCGCCGCGTCCGCATCGGAATAGACAGCAACGCAGGACACGCCCAACTTCTGAGCCGTCTCCATCACCCGGCAGGCGATCTCACCCCGGTTGGCAATCAGGATTTTACTGAACATGTCTTTCACCCTTCCACTGCCAGATCTTCGACGAGACGGAACCGTTCGCACACGAGTTTCATCTCGGGATCAAAGCCGCCGTTTCGTTGGAAATAACGGCGATGATCTTCCCGCCATCCTTCAAGCGTTTCATTCTCACCTTCAGCCAAAGCGAATTCCTCGGTCACATCACAATAACGCTTGATCGAGACATCGACGGTTTCAATGACCAAAGCCGGTGTGTCATCCCAGTTCAGCGCAATATCGCGTCGACCGGGCTTCGGCATTTCAGGACTGCCGTCTGGATAGTTGCAGAGCGCATCGCAGGTCGCTGTTTTACGGCCAGAACGGACCAAAGCCAGAAGCTCTGCACTCAGCAAGAGGTTGTCGCCGAATTTGAAGGTTTGCGCACCGGGATAGCGGGCCATGATGTCTTTCAAACTCTCGCTCATCTTACATCCTGAACACGCCGAAACGTGTCTCCTCGATCGGGGCATTAAGAGCGGCGCTCAGCGACAGCGCCAGCACATCGCGGCTTTTACGCGGGTCGATGATGCCGTCATCCCACAGACGGGCCGAGGCATAGAGTGGATGCGACTGTTCCTCGAACATATCCAGCGTCGGGCGTTTGAATTCGGCCTCTTCTTCTGCGGACCACGTGCCACCCTGCCGTTCTATCCCGTCGCGCTTGACGGTGGCCAGAACGCCAGCCGCCTGCTCACCACCCATCACCGAAATCCGCGAATTCGGCCAGGTCCACAGGAAGCGCGGCTGATAGGCGCGACCCGCCATGCCATAGTTCCCGGCCCCGAACGAGCCACCGACCAGCATCGTGATCTTGGGCACCGAAGTGGTCGCCACCGCCGTCACCATCTTGGCCCCATGCCGCGCGATCCCCTCGTTTTCGTATTTCCTGCCCACCATGAACCCGGTGATGTTTTGCAGGAACACAAGCGGGATTTTACGTTGCGAACACAGCTCGACAAAATGCGCGCCCTTCTGCGCGGCCTCAGAGAACAGCACACCGTTGTTGGCGATGATGCCGACCGGGCAACCTTTGACATGAGCGAAACCGGTCACCAGTGTCTCGCCAAACCGGGGTTTGAACTCATCGAACCGAGAGCCATCGACCAGACGCGCGATCACCTCGCGGATGTCATAAGGGGTCCGCAGGTCGGCAGGAACAACACCCAGAATCTCGTCGGGATCATAGGCCGGGTCCTCGGGGCTGGCCCAATCCACCGTCTGCGGTTTGCGCAGGTTCAGCGACCCGACCGCGCGACGCGCCAAGGCCAGCGCGTGGGCGTCGTCCTCAGCCAGATAGTCGGCCACGCCGGACAAGCGCGTGTGCACGTCGCCGCCGCCCAGATCTTCGGCGCTGACGACCTCACCGGTCGCAGCCTTGACCAGAGGCGGTCCGGCCAGAAAGATCGTACCCTGCTCTTTCACGATGATCGTCACATCCGACATCGCCGGAACATAGGCCCCGCCCGCCGTGCAGGAGCCCATCACGACAGCGATCTGAGGGATACCCTTCGCGCTCATCCGAGCCTGATTGTAGAAGATGCGACCAAAGTGATCGCGGTCGGGGAAGACCTCATCCTGATTGGGTAAGTTCGCGCCACCGCTGTCCACCAGATAGATGCACGGCAGATGGTTTTCCTCGGCAATCTCCTGCGCGCGCAGGTGTTTCTTGACCGTCATCGGATAGTAAGTGCCGCCCTTCACGGTGGCGTCGTTGCAGACCACCATGACCTCGCGCCCCTGCACCCGGCCAATCCCCGCGATCACCCCGGCGCAGGGCGCGGCATCTCCATACATCCCATGCGCCGCCGTCGCCCCGATTTCAAGGAACGGAGACCCCGGGTCCAGCAAGTTCGCCACCCGCCGACGGGGGAGCATCTTGCCCCGCGATTCATGCCGCACGCGGGATTTCTCGCCACCGCCCATGCGGGCCGCTTCGGCAGCCGCAGAGATTTGCGCCAGCGCATCCAGATGGGCCGCGCGGTTTGCCTTGAAGCCCTCAGAGGCGGGCATGGCTTTGGATGTGAGTTTCATTCTGCTTCCAGTCCTCCAGGCGCAACTGACAATCGTTCAAGATCTCTGGCTGCGCTCCATCGCACGATGATGTTAAAAGTCTCGCACATAAATTCTGTCATTTGGGAACAGTCTGGATCGAATTCATCATTTCTGAATTCCTCTAAACGCCGCGGGTAAGACCATTTCCTGAAGCCACTCAAACCTATTACTTGATCAGGCAAGCCCTCCGCTATTGCTTCAGTTTTGGATAGAAGATGAGCGTTTAACTTCTCCATACAGGCGCGCCGTTCCTCGGGCGGATGTCCAAGTTCGCAATAGTCATATGCTGAAGACATACATCGAGTATCCATTTCGTTCGCTATGACCGTGCTGGATAGCGCCGTGCATTTGTCAAACCAAGTTGGGACATCCAGTGTTTCTGTCGTTCCCTGAGCAACAAGCCCGCCGGCGGCACAAAAAGTCAAAACACAAAGTGTCAGCAGTCGTTTCATTCATGAATCTCCCCCGCCGCCCGCGCCTTCAACTCCTTGCGGATCACCTTCCCCGTCACCGTCATCGGCAGTTCCTCCAGAAACGCCACCTCGCGTGGATAGGAATACTGCGCCAGACGGTCCTTGACCCACTTCTGCAACTCGGCACCCGTGGCCTCAGCACCCGGTTTCAACACCACATAAGCCTTCACGATCTCGGTCCGCAGCGGGTCAGGCTTGCCGACTACGCCGACCGTTGCGACCGCCGGGTGGGTTAGCAGGCAATCCTCAATCTCTGCGGGGCCAATGCGATAACCGGCTGAGGTGATCACGTCGTCATCGCGACCGACAAAGCGCAGATAGTCCCCCTCCCAAACACCACGATCCCCGGTGATCAACCAATCACCCCGGAACTTCTCAGCCGTCGCCTCGGGTCGGTTCCAGTATTCCAACAGCATCGAGGCCGAGCCGCGCCGGATGGCGACATCGCCTTCCTCGCTGGTCGGGTTGCCGTCATCGTCGATCACCGCGACCTCATGCCCGGGCACCGGCTTGCCGATGCAGCCGGGTTGAACGGGGAAATCCTTGGCGCAGGAGGATACGACCATATTGCATTCGGTCTGGCCGTAGAACTCGTTGATCGTCAGTCCAAACGCACCTTGGCCCCAGGCTAGCATCTCGGCCCCCAGCGGCTCACCCCCGGACGCGACCGAGCGCAAACCGGGGATCGCCTGATTCGCGGCCTTGAGCATCCGCAGCGCGGTCGGGGGAAAGAAAGCATTCCGCACCCCGCCCCGCGCAATGATTTCGGCGCAGGCTTCGGGGGTGAACTTCTCAAGCCGTGCCGCGACAACCGGGATACCCAGCGCAAGGCCCGGCATCAGCACATCGAACAGCCCGCCGATCCACGCCCAATCCGCCGGGGTCCAAAGGCAGTCTCCTTCGCGCAGGTGATTGTGGCTGATCGAGACGCCCGGCAGATGCCCGGTCAGAACCCGGTGCCCATGCAGCGCGCCCTTCGGGCTGCCCGTGGTGCCTGAGGTATAGATCAATACAGCCGGATCTTCAGGCCCGGTCGCTGCAAACGGTACAGCCGGACCCGCCTCGCCAATTTCGGATGCAATCAGAGGTTCGGCCAGATCGCCCAGCAGATCCGCCCCTTCGGCATCGGTCAGCACGATCTGAACGCCTGCATCGCCAGCCCGCGACCGCAGCGCATCCTGCTTGAACAACTTGAACAAGGGCACCGAAGTCCCGCCGATCTTCCAGATTGCCAGATGCGCCGCTGTGCACCAGGGAGACTGGCTCAGCAGCACTCCGATCCGATCACCGGGCCGGACGCCGGCCAGCAGGGCGCGGGCAATCCCATCAGTCATTTGCGCCAGTTGCCCATAGGTTGTCAGCCGCCGCCCTGATCCGGTCAGATCGATAAGCGCCACCTGATCGGCCGGATGGTTCAGACATTGCTGCGCCATGTTCAGCCGGTCCGGTATGTCCCAACCTCCTTCTGAGCGCAAACCCGGTATGCGTTCAGCGTGCAGCAACGCGAATTCCCCTTGTTTTCCTGATGCTTCGCGACGTGATCTTGGGCGGACGCATCACGCAAACTTGATGCAGATCAGAGTGGCCGGACACCGCCTTTGCGAAACCAAGAGCATCAACATAACCAAAGGCAAGAATATGACAAAGAAACTCGCCGCTTTGACACTGTCTACTGCACTGGTCGCCCTGGCGGCTCCAGCTTTGGCCCAGTCGCAAGGGGACTGGACGCTGGGCATCGGTGTTGGCTATCTGGACCCGAAATCCGACAACGGCACGCTGGCTGGTGCGGCAGCAACGATCGACGCGGACACCCGCCCGATTTTCACTGCTGAGTATTTTATTCGCGACAACCTGGGTATCGAGCTTTTGGCTGCGACCCCGTTCAAACACACCGTTGCCCTTGGCGGTACGGACGCGGCCACGGTCAAGCAGTTGCCGCCCACCTTGTCGCTGAACTATCACTTCCCGACCAACAGCGCCTGGAAACCCTATGTCGGTGCCGGCCTCAACTATACGATCTTCTTCGACGAGCAATCGCCCCTGGGTAACATCAAGGTCGATGACTCCTTCGGCGTCTCGTTGCAGGCCGGTCTGGATTACATGGTCACCGACAACGGGGCGATCCGCCTGAACGTGCGCTGGTTCGACATTGACTCGGACGTCTCGCTCAACGGCGCCCCCATCGGCACTGCGGAAATCGATCCCTGGCTGGTCGGTGTTTCCTACGTCCATCGGTTCTGATCCCGTCTCCAAAACGCCCTGCGGTTTCCTCATCCGCAGGGCGTTTTTTGCTCTCAGAGCATTTCATTCATCATTTCGCGGCCGATCAGCATCCGGCGAATCTCGCTGGTGCCTGCGCCGATTTCCATGAGCTTGGCATCCCGGAAAATCCGGCTGACCGGCGCATCCGACAGGAAACCCGCCCCGCCCAGCGCCTGAACCGCCTGATGGGCCTGAACCATCGCCTGTTCCGACGCGTAAAGGCAGCACGCCGCCGCATCCTGCCGGGTCACATCGCCCCGATCACAGGCTTTGGCCACCTCGTAGACATAGGCCCGCGCCGAATTCATCGCGGTGTACATGTCGGCAATCTTGCCCTGCATCAACTGAAAGCTGCCGATGGGTCTGCCGAACTGCTTGCGCTCAGCCACATAGGGCATCACTTCGTCCAGGCAAGCGGCCATGATGCCGGTCCCGATGCCGGCCAGCACGACCCGTTCATAATCCAGCCCCGACATAAGCACGGCCACACCCTTGCCCTCTTCGCCCAACACGTTCTCGAACGGGACCTCTACGTCTTCAAAGATAAGCTCAGCCGTGTTCGATCCGCGCATACCCAGCTTGTCGAAATGGGGCGAGGTCGAAAAACCCTTCATCTCTTTTTCGATCAGAAATGCCGTGATGCCCTTCGATCCGGCATCGGGATTCGTCTTGGCATAAACCACCAGAGTATCCGCGTCCGGTCCATTGGTGATCCAGTATTTATTGCCATTCAAGCGGTAATGGTCGTTACGCTTTTCAGCGCGCAGCTTCATCGACACCACATCCGACCCGGCCGAGGGCTCTGACATTGCCAGCGCTCCTACATGCTCCCCGGAAATCAGGCGTGGCAGGTATTTCTGCTTCTGCTCGTCGGTGCCGTTCAGCTTGATCTGGTTCACGCACAGGTTGGAATGAGCCCCGTATGACAAGGAAACCGAGGCCGATGCACGCGCAACCTCTTCCACGGCGATCGTATGCGCCAGATAAGACATGCCTGCACCGCCATACTCTTCAGGCACGGTGACACCCAACAGACCAAGCTCTCCCATCTCTTTCCACAGCTCGTTCGGAAAGGCATTCGTGGCGTCGATCTCAACCGCCATCGGCTTGACACGCTCCTGCGCCCAGCGATGCACCATCTCGCGCAGGGCATTCACATCCTCACCCAGATCGAACTTCATCGTGGCCATGAACATCTGCGTCTTCCCTCCGCTTTAATGAACAAGTGTTCAATAAATCTCTAGCAGCGAATCTGTTCCCGGTCAATCTTTGTGACAGCTCGTCTGAAATGGAAAACGCCGCCCGAAACAGGCGGCGTTTCAAAAGATCGAGCGTGCGCCGCAGGCGCACTCCGCTTAGTTAAGACTGATAAACCGCACTCACTTCAGCCCGGATGATCCGGGCGATCAATCGACAATCCTCCAGGGAAAACGTCAAAGGCACGCGCATATCCATCACGCCGGCCAGAACGCGGTCACTTTCAGGCATCCGCTGGCTTTCAAAATATCGCCAACTGTCATAGCGCGACGTGAAACCTGTCGGCTCAGCACCTCCGAACCACTTCAGCTCAACCCCACGAGCCGCGCAACGGCTGATGACTTCAGCTATCCGTTCAGGCGACCAATCCAGCAACAGAAACTGGATCGAAGACCCAACATAGGTTTCCGCCTCGGGCCGCTCGACAATCGTCAGGCCCGGAGTGCCGCGCAACCCGGTTTCGATCTCGCGATAGCGCTCGTTCCACCGGCCCACCTGCCGGTCCAGATCCCGCAATTGCGGGCGCAGGATCGCCGCGCGCAAATTGTCCATCCGGCCCGAGACATTGGGTGTGGTGTACTTGATCCGCTCGAACACTTCTGGCCCCGGGGCGGCCAAGTGGCGTTCATACAGCATGTATGACCCCGACAACATCGTGGCCTTGGCCGCCAGTTCCTCGTCATCGGTGACCAGCAAGCCCCCTTCGCCCGAATTGACATGCTTGTAGGTCTGACAGGAATAACACCCGATTGCACCCTGCCGCCCCGACAACTGACCGCGCCAGGCTGCACCCATCGTGTGTGCGCAATCCTCGATCACGATCACGCCGGCTGCGTCACACATCTGCGTTAGCCGGTCCATATCACACAGATGTCCGCGCATATGGCTGAGCATCAGAACACGAGCCTGATCCAGCTTGACCTCAAGATCATCCAGATCAATTGTCAGGCCGTCCGTCACACCGACAAAGATTGCCCGCCCTCCGACTGAGGCAATCGACCCCGGCACCGGCGCCAGTGTAAACGCATTGGTCAGAACCGGATCGCCGGGTTGCACGCCAACCGCGCGCAAGGCTGTGGCCAGAGCGTAACCGCCAGACGAAACCGCCAGGCAGTATTTGGCCCCCATCTGGGCGGCAAACTCCTGCTCCAGCAAGGCCGTTTCCCCCAACTCTCCGGGGGCGACATTGTAACGATGCAGACGCCCATGGCGCAGAACGGCCAGAGCCGCGTCGATTGCATCTTCCGGAAGGGGTTCCTGCTGCGTAAAGCTGCCAGAGAATACGTCGGTCATGGTCTTGTTCTGAGGCTCCGAAAGGGTCCGGTCAAGGTTTCAGGCTGCCGCACCGATCAGATCGGGCACGAGGCCGGGCAAATCATCAAAATGATGCAGCAGTGCTTCGGGTTCCAAAGCCGCCATGTCATCCCCCGATGGGCCGAAGGTAACCAGCACCGAAGGAACGCCTGCCGCTTTTGCGGTATTGCGGTCAGTATCCGAATCTCCGACCAGCACGCACCAGTCCGGATCGCCCCCGGCACGGCGCGCAGCTTCCCGCAGCGGAGCCGGGTCCGGTTTGCGGACCGGCAGCGTATCGGCCCCGACCAAAGAAGCAAAACGGTCCCGCACCCCCATGCGTGTCAGCAACAATTCGGCCAGATGTTCCGGTTTGTTTGTGCAAATGCCAACACCGTAACCTGCGTTGCTCAGCAACTCGACCGCCTGTAGTGCGCCGGGATAGAAACTGGTGTGGGTGTCGATGTCCCGAGCATAAGCTTCAAGCAGAACCGGATAGTAGGCCTGGACTGTATCCTCGTCATAGGCCCCGACACGTTTTAACCCGTGGGTCAACATCATGCGTCCACCTCGCAGCGCTATACCTGAATCTGCGCCATGGACCAGTACATCCCCGTGCCCCATCTCGCGGAAACAATGGTTCGCAGCAGCCAGCAAATCGCCGGATGTATCCGCCAAAGTACCATCTAGATCGAAGATGACGGTGCGCATTTAGCCCCCTTGCTCGGCAGGTTTTCGCCGTGTCCTGTTTCAATCGGCAATCTTGTTTGATTGCCGAACGGCTTGCGCCTTTGACCTCAGCGGATAAAACGGACCGCAACAAAACACAAAGAGAAAACGATTTCATGAGCAATGCCCTTGTCATCCTTGCCGCCGGAAAAGGCACCAGGATGAATTCGGATCTTCCCAAAGTCCTGCATCCCATCGCTCAGGTTCCGATGCTGATCCATGCGATGCGCGCCGGATCCGTCCTGTCGCCCGAACGTACTGTGATCGTTACCGGCCACGGGTCCGAAGCTGTGGCCAAGGCTGCAATGGCCGAGGATGAAGATGTGCGAATCGCCGTTCAGGAAGACCAGTTGGGAACAGCCCATGCGGTCGCTCAGGCCCGGAACGCATTGAGCGGATTCGATGGCGATGTGATTGTTCTTTACGGCGACACCCCGTTCTTGCAGCCCGACACGCTGGAAAGGATGATCGATGCACGGTCCGGGAATGACTTGGTCATTCTTGGCTTTGAGGCGGTCGACCCTGCCCGTTATGGCCGGTTGGTCATGAATGGCGATGTGCTGGAACGCATTGTCGAGTTTAAAGATGCTTCAGATGAAGAACGATCCATAAGTTTCTGCAATTCAGGGCTTTTGGCCTGCAACGCGCAGCTGCTGTTTTCGTTGATCGATGAGGTCGGAAACGACAACGCTTCGGGCGAGTACTATCTGACTGACGTGGTTGAAATTGCGCGCAGCCGTGGACTGAACGTGACCGCTGTCGCTTGCGATGAGGCACAGACACTGGGCGTGAACTCTCGCGTTGATCTGGCCGCTGCAGATGCCGTGTTTCAGGCGCGCGCCCGAGCTGAGCTTCTTGACCTGGGCGTCACATTGATGGCTCCAGAGACGGTGTACCTGGCTGCGGATACGGTGGTCGGGCGCGATACGGTGATCGAACCGAATGTGGTGTTCGGACCGGGCGTCACTGTTGAAAGCGGCGCGACGATCCGGGCCTTTTCGCATCTTGAGGGCTGCCATGTCAGCCGGGGCGCGGTCGTCGGCCCCTACGCTCGCCTGCGCCCCGGCGCCGAACTCGCTGAAAACACTCGGGTCGGCAATTTTGTCGAGATCAAGAATGCCGAAATCGCCGAAGGCGCAAAGGTCAATCACCTCAGCTATATCGGTGACGCGTCCGTTGGCGCTGCGACCAACATCGGCGCGGGGACGATCACCTGTAACTATGACGGCGTGATGAAGCATAAAACCACGATTGGTGAGAACGTCTTTATCGGCTCGAACACCATGCTGGTTGCCCCGGTTACTGTAGGAGATGGGGCGATGACCGCAACGGGCACTGTCGTGACCAAGGATGTGGACCCCGAGGCATTGGCCGTGGCCCGCGCCAAGCAGGAAAACAAGCCCGGATATGCGCGTAAATTGTTTGATATGTTGAAGGCGAAAAAGGCTCGCCACGATAAAAAGGCCTGAGAAATGTGTGGAATAGTAGGTGTTTTGGGGCAGCACGAGGCCGCCCCCATTCTAGTAGAAGCCCTGAAACGGCTGGAATATCGCGGCTATGACAGCGCCGGGATTGCAACCGTCAACGACGGCGCATTGGGCCGGCGGCGCGCGGTTGGCAAGCTGGTCAACCTCAGCGACCTACTGGTTCATGATCCTCTTCCCGGAAAATCCGGCATTGGCCACACCCGCTGGGCCACACATGGCGCCCCGTCAGTCAACAATGCACATCCGCACAAGGCGGGCCCGGTGGCCGTCGTTCATAACGGCATCGTCGAAAACTATCGCGACCTGAGGGCCGAACTAGCCGAACATGGTATTGATTTCCAAACCGAAACCGACACGGAAACGGTTGCTCTTATGACTGAACACCACCTGAACTTGGGCCTGTCCCCGGTTGAGGCCGCCTTCAAGACAATCGACCAGTTGGAAGGCGCATTTGCACTGGCCTTTCTGTTCGACGGTGAGGACGACCTGATCGTGGCGGCCCGCAAGGGATCACCACTGGCCATCGGCCATGGGGATGGTGAGATGTATGTGGGGTCTGATGCCATTGCTCTGGCCCCGCTGACCAATCAGATCACATATCTGGAAGAAGGCGACCGCGCGGTTCTGACCAGGACGTCACTTGAAATCCGCAACGAGGCCGGTGAGCTGGCAAACCGGGAAAAGCGCAAGATCAAGCTGGATCATGCGCGCGCGGACAAGGGCGAACACAAGCACTTCATGGCCAAGGAAATCGCTGAACAGCCCATCGTTGTGGCGGAAGCAATCCGGTCCTACCTGCCCACGGGCGGCGACCGCGTGGTGCTGCCGGACACGGATCTGGATTTCAGCAAGCTGGATCGCCTGACCATGGTGGCCTGTGGCACCGCGTTTTACGCCTGCCTGATCGCGAAGTACTGGTTCGAACAACTGGCCAAAATGCCCGTAGAGGTCGATATTGCCAGCGAGTTCCGCTATCGCGAACCTCCGATCACGGACCGGACGCTGGCCCTGTTCGTCAGCCAGTCGGGTGAAACCGCCGACACCCTGGCCGCGTTGCGCTATTGCGAGGGCAAGGCCGACAAGATCGTTTCGGTCGTCAACGTCCCCGAAAGCTCGATCGCTCGGGAAAGCGATATCGCCTTGCCGATCCATGCCGGTGTCGAGATCGGCGTCGCCTCGACCAAGGCCTTCACCTGCCAGTTGAGCGTGCTGCTGATGCTGGCGCTCAAGGCCGCCGCAGACCGGGGCACGCTGACGGATGAGGAAATCGCCGATCATGCCGCTGCGCTGCGTGGGTTGCCGACTGTACTGAACGCGGCACTCGATCAGAACCGGGCAATCCGCAAGGCCGCCCAACGCCTGTCCGAGGCGCGCGACGTCCTGTTTCTGGGCCGTGGCCTGATGTATCCGCTGGCAATGGAAGGCGCGCTGAAGCTCAAGGAAATCAGCTATATCCACGCCGAAGGATACGCGTCGGGAGAGTTGAAACACGGCCCTATCGCCCTGATCGATAAGCATATGCCCGTGGTTGTCATGGCTCCACGTGATACGGTTTTCGACAAGACCGTCTCGAACATGCAGGAAGTGATGGCACGGAAAGGTAAAGTGATCCTTGTCTCTGATGATGATGGCATTGACGAGGCCGGCGACGGTGTCTGGAGCACCATCCGCATGCCACATGTTCACACCAGCCTTGCACCGATCCTCTACTCGGTGCCCGCACAACTGCTGGCCTATCACACGGCTGTTGCCAAGGGCACGGATGTGGATCAGCCGCGCAATCTGGCAAAGTCGGTAACGGTGGAGTGATTTATGGCCAAGCAGTTCCCGCAGCTTGATGATGCGCATCAAAAGTTCATTGAAGAACAGCATATGTTCTTCGTCGGCACTGCCGGGGCCGAAGGTCGGGTCAATATTTCCCCAAAAGGAATGGACTCGCTGCGTATACTGGGACCAAACCGTATTGTCTGGATGAACCTGACTGGCAGTGGCAACGAAACTGCGGGGCATCTTTTGCAGGTCAACCGGATGACGCTGATGTGGTGTTCTTTCGCAACGCGTCCGATGATTCTGCGCACCTATGGAACAGCGCGTTGCCTGCATGTTGGCAACGAAGGTTGGGACGACCTAGCCGGTCTCTTCCCAAGTCACCGCAGTGCACGGCAAATCTATGACCAGTCCATCGAAATGGTGCAGACCTCCTGCGGCTATGCCGTGCCTTTCATGGAGTTCCAATCCGACCGAGATACAATGCAGAAATGGGTAGATGGAAAATCAGATGAGGAAATCCGTTCCTATTGGATGGAAAGGAACGGCCAGACGATTGATGGGAAACCAACAGGCGTTCCATTGTGATCCCCATGCTGACCGGATATCTCGATCAGATCAAAGCGCATGGTGACCCCGAACGGGCGAGCCAGATGGCTAGTTATCATAAGGCGGATCGCATCTATCTGGGCGTCGCAAACCCGGTTCTCAACGACCTGACCAAGGCGTGGCGGCAAGAACTGGATGTGCCGGCGCGGATCGCATTGGCGGGCGCGTTATGGCAAACAAACATCCACGAAGGGCGTCTTGCTGCATCCAAGCTTTTGACTCAGGCGCGCATCCGACCTGACGCGACGGTTTGGGACTTGCTTCAAAGCTGGCTGCCGGATTTCGATGCATGGGCCGTCGCGGATCACGCGTGCATGGCGATGCAAAAGCGGCTTTCAGCAGATCCTGACCGACTGGATCAGGTTGAACATTGGACCCAGTCCGATCACATGTGGACCCGACGCGCGGCCCTGGTTGCAACCCTGCCCTGGACCAAACAGAACCACCCCAAGCCCGACGACCTGCACCGCCGTGATCGCATCCTTGGCTGGGCTGCCGGATATGTTCCGGACCGCAACTGGTTCATTCAGAAATCCGTCGCCTGGTGGCTGCGAGAGTTGTCCAAACACGACCCAAAGCGTGTCATCACCTTTCTGAACCAACACGGCGGTACCATGAAACCCTTTGCCCGCCGTGAAGCAGGTAAATACCTGAAAAATCAATCTGCGTAGACTTCGACCTCAACGAGTTCGTCGAAAGGCACCAACAACGCCCTCATAGCGTCCAGAGACAAGCGGCTGCCGCTACTGTCCGGGCCGGAGACCGGGACCAAAGTGATGTAGGCCTGCGCCCCTGTTCGTGGCACTACTACGCGCGCCGTAACTTCGGTGTCCACCAGCGGTGTCTGCATCCAGCGCCCCGGAGTGGTCGGATCCCCAAGCCCGGCTATGGTGGTTTTCGCCCCGACCCAGTTAGGCCGCGCGGAAACCGGTTCGGGTTGCAGCACCTCTTCAGCAACTGCGGTACCTACTTCAGCGTCGGGTGCCGTCTGGGCAGGCGCGTCGCCACGGCCTAAAACTCGGTCAGTCGTTGACCGCACGGCGTCGCATCCAGCCATGACCACAAATAGTAAAACAAGTGTTTTCTTCATGGCTGAAACCTACAGCCCTGCGCCTATCTGTTCCAGCGCAAAGCACAGTTCGCCCTTGTCGCGGGCATGTTACGGCTTTACCTATTACATCATGACAGCTCCGCTCATCGACCCGTTTGCCCGCGCCATTACGTATCTCCGCGTCTCCGTCACGGACCGCTGCGACTTCCGCTGCGTGTATTGCATGTCCGAAAACATGACCTTTCTGCCCAAGAAAGACCTGCTGACACTGGAAGAACTGGACCGGATGTGCTCGACCTTCGTCAGGATGGGTGTCGAAAAGCTGCGCATCACGGGTGGTGAGCCGTTGGTGCGTCGGAATATCATGACGTTCTTCAACTCGATGACACGCCACCTGGACAGCGGTGCTTTAAAAGAACTAACGCTGACAACAAATGGATCGCAACTGCACCGCTTCGCCGAAGACCTGTATGCCGCTGGCGTGCGGCGGGTGAATGTCTCTCTGGATACATTGGACGATGACAAGTTTGCCAAGGTCACGCGCTGGGGTCGCCTGAAACAGGTATTGGACGGAATTGACGCCGCGCAAAAGGCTGGCCTGCGGATCAAGATCAACGCGGTCGCGCTGAAAGGGTTCAATGAACCCGAACTTCCGAAAATCACGGACTGGTGTGCCGAGCGGGACATGGATCTGACCTGGATCGAAGTCATGCCTATGGGCGACATCGGCAACGAAGACCGCCTGGATCAGTACTGGTCGCTCAAAGACGTGCGGAAAGAATACGAAAACCACTATTCGGTCACCGATCTGGCCGAACGCACCGGTGGCCCGGCCCGTTACGTGCGGCTCGAGGAAACCGGCCAGAAAATCGGCTTTATCACGCCGCTGTCGCACAATTTCTGTGAAAGCTGCAACAGGGTCCGCCTGACCTGCACGGGCGAACTTTACATGTGCCTGGGTCAGGAAGATATGTCTGACCTGCGCGGAGCCCTGCGCGATCATCCTGATACCGAACAGCCACTTGAAGACGCGATCCGATCTGCCATCAATCTCAAGCCCAAGGGGCATGACTTCGACTATTCGCGCCAAGCCGTCGATGGCAGGATGAGCCGTCACATGAGTCACACAGGCGGCTGATATGCCGGATCACAACGGCCGCCCCACGGCGTTGTATCATGTGTACTGCACCCTCACGTCTCTTGCAGCACCTCTGATATGGCGAATTGTTCGGAATAAGTTGCGGGCAGCAAACGTACCTGTTGAGCGGCAACAAGAACGACTTGGACATGCCAGCCTGCCTAGGCCAAATGGGCGTTTGATCTGGTTCCACGCCGCCAGCGTTGGCGAAAGCCTTTCGGTCCTCAGCCTGATCAGACGGCTGGCTGACCGCCTGCCCGAAACCGAATTTCTGATCACCTCCGGCACCCCGACCTCAGCGGCTCTTATCGAAAAACGCCTGCCGCCCCGCACACGGCATCAATACCCGCCGCTTGACACTTCAGGTCCGGTCCGGCGCTTTCTGAGCCATTGGCAACCAGAGGGCGGGGTTTTCGTCGAAAGTGAAATCTGGCCACGGTTGATTGTTGAAAGTGCCGAACGCGGCATTCCGCTCGCCCTTCTGAATGCACGACTGTCGGACAAGTCCGTCGCTGGTTGGAAAAAGCGCCCCGGAACAGCGCGGTTCGTCTTGAACAAATTCAACCTGTTCCTGACGCAGAACGACAAAACCGCAGCCAACCTCACGTCGATGGGTGCCCCTGCCGATCGCGTCCGGCCCGGCACCAATCTCAAAGCCATGTCCGATCCCCTTCCCGTGGACCACAACACACTGGATGACATACGTTCTCAAGTCTCTGGCAGACCGGTGTGGATCGCCAGCTCGACCCACGCAGGCGAAGAGGAAAGCGTTCTGGCCGCGCATAAATCACTTCTGGAACGCTGGCCCGATCTGATGCTGCTGCTGATCCCGCGCCACCCAGAGCGCTGCGGCGATATCGCCAAACTACTGGAAGCCTCCGATCTCAACGCCGCGTTCCGATCCGAAAATTCCCCGATCAAAGCCGAGACCCAGGTATATGTCGCGGATACACTGGGTGAGACCGGCACATGGTACGCGCTGTGTCCCATCGTGTTCCTGGGTGGCTCTCTGAAAGACATCGGCGGTCACAACCCATTCGAACCGGCACAGGCCGGAGCCGCCGTGATTACCGGCCCCGGATACTTCAATTTTGCAGAAACATTCGCGCCGTTGATCAAAACCGGTGGCGCCATGGAGGTTCGAACCGAAAAAGATCTCTCCGCGGCGGTCGAGCATTGGCTTTCAGACGGTCAGGCCCTGAAAAAGGCCCGCAGCGCCGCCCAAACCTGCGTCAAGACCCAAAGCAACGCTCTGGACTCTGTTGTTGACACGCTATCCTGTTCGCTCGACCTGACGTGACCGGGCGGGATCCCTCTTCATCTGGCCAAAAGTATCCCGGGGGTGTGGGGGCAGAGCCCCCACTCGTCCGATCAGGCCGCCGGCATACGCTGCTCAACGATCTCTGCCCACCAGCTGCACCCGGCGGGAATCGCCTTATCGTTGAAGTTGTACTCCGGGTGGTGAACCATGGCCGTATCGCCGTTACCCATTAAAATATAGGCCCCGGGACGTTCCTCCAGCATGAAGGCAAAGTCCTCGCCTCCCATGACCAAAGGCGCATCGTCACAATCGCCGGATACCGACCGGGCAACAGCTGCGGCGAACTCTGTCTGTTCTTCACTGTTCACCATCACCGGGTACCCGCGGATGTAGGTCACGTTTGCGGTGCCTCCGAACGTGGCCGCGATTCCATTGCAGATCTCATTGATCCGCTTTTCGGCCAGATCCCGCATATCCTTGCTCATGGTGCGCACGGTGCCTTTGATCTGAACAGTCTGCGGGATCACATTGAACGCTTTCGACGAGGTCTCGAACGACGTCACCGACACCACGACCTGATCGATCGGATCGGCATTGCGCGAGGAAATGGTCTGAAGCGCCAAAACCGCCTGCGCAGCCAGTACCGTGGTGTCTACTGTTTCATGCGGCTTGGCAGCATGACCACCTCGCCCTTCAAAAGTGATGTCAAACTGATCGGTTGCGGCAAAGAAGGAACCGGGACGGATTGCGAACTTACCTACAGGTTGACCCGGCCAGTTGTGCATGCCGTAGACTTCCTGAATACTCCAGCGGTCCATCATGCCATCTTCACACATTTCACGACCACCGCCGCCGCCCTCTTCGGCAGGTTGGAAGATCACAATAACCGTCCCATCGAAATTTCGGGTTTCCGACAGGTATTTCGCAGCACCCAAAAGCATCGCCGTGTGGCCATCATGGCCGCAGGCATGCATCGCGCCCGGTGTTTTCGAGGCATAGTCCAATCCCGTCGCCTCATGGATAGGCAGCGCATCCATATCTGCCCGCAGACCGATCACCTTGCCCCTGCTGTCCGACTTGCCCTTGATCACGCCAACAACGCCGGTTCGCCCGATGCCGGTGACGACCTCGTCGCAACCAAACTCCTTCAACTTCTCGGCCACCATTGCGCTGGTACGGTGCGTTTCGAACAGGATTTCCGGGTTTTCGTGCAGATCCCGTCGCCACGCGGTGATCTCATCCTGCAACTCGGCAAAGCGGTTTTTGACTGGCATGTCTTCTCTCTCCTAATTCAGTTCAAGCCGCCGGCATTCGGCGCTCGACCATTTCTGCGAACCATGAGCATCCGATCGGGATGATCTCGTCGTTGAAGTTGTATTCAGGGTGGTGCAACCCGGCGCTGTCACCGTTGCCCAGAACGATAAAGGCTCCGGGCCGTTCCTCCAGCATGAACGAGAAATCCTCACCCCCCATCACCATCGGTGCCTCGATGCAGCTGCCCCCGACCGAGACCGCGGCTTCTGCCGCATATCCCGTTTGAGTTTCGGCGTTGATCGTCACCGGCACGCCACGCGTGTAATTGACTTTCACGGAACCACCGAATGTTCCTGCAATCCCTTCGGCGACCTCTTTGAGGCGCTGTTCGATCAGATCACGCATCTCGTTGGAATGGGTCCGCACGGTACCGCGTATCTGCGCCGATTGCGGGATCACGTTGAACGCTGTCGAAGACGTCTCAACGGACGTCACCGACAGCACGGCTTGCAGGATCGGGTCCGCATTGCGCGACACGATCGTCTGCAACGCGACAATCAGTTGCGACAGCATCACGGTTGTATCGACCGTCTCATGGGGTTTTGCCGCGTGGCCTCCGCGCCCTTCAAGATGGATGTCAAACTCGTCCGCCGCCGCCAGCAACGGGCCTGAGCGGATTGCGAATTGCCCGGTCGCCACGCCCGGCACATTGTGCATCGCGTAAACTTCCTGAATGCCAAACCGGTCCATCAGACCGTCCTTGCACATGGCTTCTGCGCCATTCCCGCCCTCTTCGGCGGGCTGAAAGATCACGATTGCGGTGCCATCGAAATTGCGCGTCTCAGACAGGTACTTTGCCGCTCCCAAGACCATGGCAGTATGCCCGTCATGCCCGCAGGCATGCATCGCATTTGGTGTTTTCGAGGCATAGTCCAGCCTGGTCTGTTCCTGCATCGGCAGGGCATCCATATCGGCCCGCAAACCAATCACGCGGCCCTGCGTGTCGCTTTTGCCGCGAATAACCCCGACCACGCCGGTACGCCCGATGCCGGTTACGACCTCGTCACAGCCGAATTCCTTCAGTTTGTCGGCCACCAGTGCACTGGTGCGGTGCGTGTCGTACAGGATTTCCGGATGTTGGTGAATGTCACGCCGCCAACCTGTGATCTCTTCGTGCATCTCTGCGAGGCGGTTTTTGATCGGCATGGCATTCTCCCTGATTTAAGCGACGCGCAATCGTCGTTCCACGATCTCGGCAAACCAGCTACAGCCGGCGGGAATCGCGTCGTCGTCAAAGTTGTATTCCGGGTGATGGCACATGGCCGTGTCCCCGTTCCCGATAAAGATGTAGGCTCCGGGCCGTTCTTCAAGCATGTAGGCGAAATCTTCCGAGGGCATGATCGGATCAGTGTTGTCATTGACCTTGCCCGCGACGGCCTCGGCTGCCTCGGCAGCGTACGCCGTCTCAGCCTCGGAGTTAACCGTTACCGGATACCCCGGCGTCCAGACGACATCTGCCTTTGCGCCGAAGGCCGAGGCCGTATCCTCGGCGATCCTGCGCACGCGCTCTTCTGCTATCGTGCGGTATTCTGGGTCGAGTGTCCGGACGGTCCCCTGCAAACGGACGGTGTGCGCGATCACGTTCGACGCGACGCTGTCCGTTTCGAACGTGCCCACGGTCAGGACGACGCGTTTGATCGGATCGACGGTGCGCGCCACAACCGATTGCAACGACACGACAATATGCGAGGCCACCAAAGTCGTGTCTACCGCGTCATGCGGTGCGGCGGCGTGTCCGCCCTTGCCGGTGATCGTGATTTCGAACTCATCAGATGAGGCCAACAATGCGCCGGGTCGGATCGCGAACTCGCCCACTGGCAACCCCGGCATATTGTGCATGCCATAGACCTCATCAATGCCCCAGCGTTCCATCAGGCCGTCCCGACACATGGCCAGACCGCCTGCACCGCCTTCTTCTGCGGGCTGAAAAATCAGAACAACAGTGCCATCGAAGTTTCGGGTTTCAGCCAGGTACTGGGCGACCCCAAGCAGCATCGAGGTATGCCCGTCATGCCCGCAGGCGTGCATCTTGCCCGAAACGGTAGAAGCATAGTCCAGCCCAGTCGCCTCTTCGATCGGCAGTGCGTCCATATCTGCGCGCAGTCCGATTACGCGCCCGGTCGTGTCCTGCCGCCCGCGGATAACGGCCACGACACCGGTCTTGCCAATTCCCGGAGTGATCTCATCAACACCAAACTCCTTGAGGCGCTCGACGACAAAAGCAGCGGTTTCGTGCACGTCATACATCAATTCAGGATGCGCATGCAGGTGGCGGCGCCACGCGGCAATATCGCCGTGCATTTCTGCAAGTCTGTTTTTGACAGGCATCTCAAGACCTTCCTCTGAACAATTGATGCTATGTTGAATCTTACGCCGCGCCGAGCTTTTCAACCAGTCGTTGCATAAACTTGTGCCCCGCATCGAACTGCGCGATCGATATGAACTCGTTCGGCTGATGAGCCTGGGCAATATCACCAGGACCGCAAATCACGGCTGAATACCCGGCCTCCTGAAACTGCCCCGCCTCTGTCCCGTAGCTGACAACGTGGCTTGCATTATCCCCGGTCAGCGTGCGCACTAAAGCTTCCGCTTCTCCGTCCCGTTCAGGCACCAGTCCCGGAATTGAAAAATGTTCCTTCAGTTCGATGCGTGTTTCAGGGTGGACAGCCTGCATCCGTGCCTCGGCCGCGCGGACCTGCTGAAAATACGCTTCCTGCCATTGCGCCTTTGACTCATCCGGCACGGTGCGGAAATCCATCATGAACCGACAGTCTTTGGCAGTGATGTTGTGGGCTGTCCCGCCTTCTATCATTCCGACATGACAGGTTGTCCACGGCGGGTCAAATACGACCGCGATTTCGCTCGGCTCAGCGGCCATGCTTTCGGCATTTCTGTGATTTGCCCAGTCGATCAGAGGTGCCGCCGCCATGATCGCATTCACGCCGGTATGCATGATCGAACTGTGCACTTCGAACCCCACGATGTGAGTATCAAAGCCGAACCCGCCCTTGTGCCCCGTCACAGCCTGCATCATTGACGGCTCACCCACGATCACTGCTGATCCCTTGGGCAAGACCTGTTGCATTGCCTCAATCATGGGCGGCGCACCGGTGCATCCGACCTCTTCGTCAAAGCTGAGCGCAAGTTGCAGCGGCCGCTTTATTTCAGCGTAATGCGCCTCGACCAGAGCCCAGATCGCCAGAGCGTCAAAACCCTTCATGTCGCAGGTGCCGCGACCGAAATACTTGCCGTCCTTCTCGGTCACCGTGAACGGATCGGAATCCCAAGGCTGCCCTTCGATCGGCACGACATCCGTATGCCCGGACAGAACCAGCGCACCCTCTTCCATCGGACCCACATGCGTAAAAATTGCAGCCTTGTGCGGTTGATCCGGGTCCGGCCACCGATGGGGTGCGATTCCATGACCTTGCAGATATTCCTCAACCCAATCCACCAGCGGCAGATTGGTGTCACGGCTTACGGTCGGAAATGAGATCAACTTTGTCATGATCTCAAGCGGCGTCAAGCGTTTCGCCATTGGGGTCAATACCCGCTGTCGGTGGTCAGAATGAAGTGCCCGGCCTCAACCTCTCGATATTGCGAAGGTTCCGGCGTGTAGTCAGTGGGATGAATCGGAGATGGGATCGGTTTGAAATTCAGATCCTTTTCCGATTTCCGCTTGTTCGGGTCCGCAATCGGAACCGCCTTCATCAGCGCCTGTGTATAGGGATGCTGCGGGTTCTCGAATACCCGCGCCCGGGGCCCAAGTTCGACAATTCGACCCAGATACATGACCCCGACATAATGGCTGACCCTTTCAACCACGGCCATATCGTGACTGATGAACAGATAAGACAGGCCCAGTTCGGACTGCAATTCCATCATCAGGTTCAAAACCTGCGCCTGCACCGACACGTCGAGGGCCGAAACCGCCTCATCCGCGATGATAAGCTTGGGGTTCAGGGCCAGAGCCCGCGCGATGGCAATCCGCTGCCGCTGACCGCCCGACATTTCATGCGGGAACCGACGCATGAAGCTGCGCGGCAGTTGCACCTTGTCGAACAGTTGCGCCACGCGGTCCTGCAGTTCCGATCCCGATGCCACGCCATAGTTGCGCATCGGCTCGGCCACCTGATCGACCAGCTGCATCTGCGGGTTCAGCGAGGCGAACGGATCCTGAAAGATCATCTGCATGTCCAGCCGCGCCTTGCGCAAGCCAGACGGTTCAAGCTTCATGATATCAACACCGTCCATATCAATCTCGCCCGCCAGAGGCTCGACCAGTCGCAGGATCGAGCGCCCCGCCGAAGACTTGCCGCACCCGGATTCGCCGACAAGACTGAGCGTTTGACCTTTGTTCAGTGTGAACGAGACATCCTCGACCGCATGAACGTTCGAGATCGTGCGCCGCAAAAGCCCGCCTTTGACCGGGAACCGGGTCGTCAGGTTCTTGACGGTCAGAAGAACCTCGTCTGTGCCCGGGATCGGTGCAATGTTCTGCCCTTCGACCCCCAGCAGTTTCATCGGCTCGGGCGCAAATTTACCCTGCATCTCGCCCAGTTTCGGCACCGCGGCCAGCAAGGCTTTGGTATAGTCGTGCTGCGGGTTTTCAAAGATTTCTTTGACGGTGCCTTCTTCGACCTTGTTGCCGCGGTACATGACGACGACACGGTCGGCCATCTGGGCAACCACAGCCATATCGTGGGTGATGAACATCACAGCCGTGCCGGTTTCCCGCTTGAGACGGTCCATCAGCGCGAGAATTTCGGCCTGAATGGTCACGTCAAGCGCTGTGGTGGGTTCGTCGGCGATCAGCAGGCGCGGCTCACAGGCCATAGCCATCGCAATGACAACGCGTTGACGCATCCCGCCCGACAGCTCGTGCGGATACTGTTTCAGGCGGCGCTCAGGCTCAGGTATGCGAACCTGGCGCAACAATTCAAGCGCCCGCGCTTCTGCCTGTGACTTCGACATTTCCTTGTGGATACGCAGTCCTTCGGTCAACTGGCGACCAACGGTGAAAACGGGGTTCAGGGCGGTCATCGGCTCCTGAAAGATCATCCCGATTTCATTGCCGCGAATCTGTTTCATCAGATCCTGATCGACCTTGGCCAGGTCCACTTCTTCGCCATCGCGACGATCAAACAGCAGCTCTCCGCCCGCGATTTTGCCGCCACCGAACTCGACCAGCCGCATCAAAGACAATGACGAAACCGACTTTCCCGAGCCCGATTCGCCAACGATACAAACGGTTTCGCCTGGTTTGACCTCGAACGAAACGTCCTCAACGCCGACAACAGGACCGTCCTTCGTCTGAAACTCCACCCGTAGTTTTCTGATTTGAGCAATAGGCTGATCCAGCACGTGCGCGCTCCCTTGACGACGTTATTCTTGTTCTGAATGCCGAACGCTACGGCGGGCCACTGGGAAAAGTCAAACCCATTACACATTTTCGCGACGGCACCACTTGCATTTTTCTCAAGTTCTGTTTCGATACCCAACGTAACCGGCTTGGGGCGGCGGTGCCAACGGAAACCGTTAGCGCTATTATCTTTGCTAGTCAAAGCCTTAACCCAAGACGGCAACGCCAAACCCGCAGGCCTTGCGGAGATAATCGAGACACGAACGTGTCCAATTCGGGAGTGACTTATGAAAATCAAAACCCTTTTGCTTGGTGCGATCGCAAGCACGGCAATGGCCCCCGCGGCCTTTGCCGAGCGCGGTTCGGACGGCAATGTCAGCATCATCTATTGGCAGGCTCCGTCGATCCTGAACCCGTTCCTGTCCGGCGGCACGAAAGACGTGGAATCAGCTTCGCTGGTGATCGAGCCTCTGGCCCGCTACGATCAGGACGGCAACATGGTGCCGTATCTGGCATCCGAGATTCCGACCGTGGAAAATGGCGGTGTCAGCGAAGATCTGACGTCGATCACATGGAAAATCACGCCGGGAATCAAATGGTCGGACGGCTCTGCGTTCACCGCCGCTGACGTGAAGTTCACCGCCGATTACTGTATGCACCCGGAAGGTGGCTGCGCGCAGGTGACAAAGTTCGAAGGCGTCACCTCGGTCGAAGCTGTTGATGACCTGACCGTTAAAGTTACCTTCGACAAGCCAACACCGTTCCCCTATGGCCCGTTTGTCGGCGGCGAAAGCCCGATCATTCAGGCCGCACAGTTCGCCGATTGCCTTGGTGCGAAAGCGCCTGAATGCACCGACCAGAACTTCAACCCCATCGGAACCGGCCCATTTGTCGTCACCGAGTTCAAACCGAACGACGTGATTACATTCAAGGCAAATGACAATTATCGTGACCCGGCCAAACCGGCCTTTGCGACTGTGACCTTCAAGGGCGGTGGTGACGCAACTGCTGCTGGTCGTGCCGTCATGGAAACCGGTGAATTTGACTATGCCTGGAACCTTCAGTTGGCGCCTGAAGTGATCGCACAGATGCAGGAAGGTGGCAAAGGTACGCCGGTTGCAGGCTTCGGCCCGCTGGTCGAGCGTATCATGATGAACCAGACCAACCCGTCGCCCGACCTACCGGAAGGCGAGCGTTCGACCGCAAAGCACCCGCACCCGTTCCTGAAGGATCCGGCCGTTTACAAAGCCATGTCCATGGCCATCGACCGTCCGCTGCTGGTGGAGATCGGCTATGGTCAGGCTGGTAAAGTGACCTGCAACTGGGTTCCGGCGCCTGCCGCGTTCAACTCGACCTCGATGACCTGCGACACGCAGGATATCGAAGGCGCGAAAAAGCTGTTGGATGATGCGGGTATCGTGGATACCGATGGCGACGGCGTTCGCGAAAAAGACGGTGTTCCTTTGAAAATCGTCTACCAGACCTCGACCAACGCTGTCCGTCAGGACTTCCAGGCGCTGATCAAGGAGTGGTGGAGCCAGATCGGTATCGAATCCGAACTGCGCAACATCAACGCGTCGGTCTTCT
Organism: Ruegeria sp. CDSA141; assembly: GCF_059612005.1. Classification (NCBI taxonomy): domain Bacteria; kingdom Pseudomonadati; phylum Pseudomonadota; class Alphaproteobacteria; order Rhodobacterales; family Roseobacteraceae; genus Ruegeria; species Ruegeria sp. CDSA141. Next base: position 214,085 of record NZ_JBXWPT010000001.1, on the reverse strand, counting down.
TCGGTGGTGACCCGGGCTCGCCTGACACCTTCCAGAAGTTCTATGCTGACGTTGAGATGTACGCCAACACCTTCAACGGCACCGACCCGCAGTCCTATCTGGGCAACGGCCTGTGCGATAAGGCACCTCGCCCCGAGACCCAGTGGCAGGGTGAAAACATCAGCCGCTTCTGCAACGAAGAGTTCGACAAGCTGCACGGTCAGCTGGCTGAAACTGCGGGTCTTGAGCAACGTGCCGAGATCGCGAAAAAGCTGAACGACATCATGGTTGAAAACGGTGGCATGATCCCGCTGGTTCACCGTGGTCGTCTGTCGGCGCACGCAAACACCCTGGGTGGCGTTGTCCTGAACGTTTGGGACAGCGAGCTGTGGAACATTGCGGACTGGTACCGCAAGACCGGTTCCTAAGCCCTGACCTTGCAAAACCGCGCCCCGATCGTTATCGGGGCGCGGTCATTTGCATACCACCCCAACAAGAAGACGCATATAAAGGCGCCTCTTAATGCTTAATTTTACAATCAGACGACTGGTGCTGGCGGTTCCAACACTGCTGTTCATCAGCCTCGTCATCTTCCTGCTCCTCGAACTCGCACCCGGCGATCCGATGGCGCAGGTTCCGCTCACCGTTCCCCCCGAAGTCAAAGAAAAGATGCGCGAGGCGCTTGGCCTCGGCCAACCGATGCATATCCGGTTCTGGAAGTGGATCGTGCAGTTCTTCTGGATCGAACCGCAGGTTCTGATCGACTCGATGTTCGGTACAACCTTTTCCGAAGGCGACCTGCGCGTGATATCTTGGCAGACCCGTTCGCCTGTCATGGACATCGTCGTTCAGCGGATTCCCCAGACCCTGTGGGTTGTCGGCACCGCATACGTGGTCGCCATCCTGATCGCCCTGCCTATCGGGATCTATTCGGCTTATCGTCAGTATTCCTGGTTTGACCAGATGGGTACTTTCGTGTCGATGGTCGGTTTTTCTGTCCCGCCCTTCTTTTCGGGTGTGCTGGTGATCGTGATCTTCTCGGTCCAACTGGGCTGGTTCCCGTCGATCTATGACACCACGCTTGTGGTCAACAGTTGGGACAGCTTCATGCTGCAGCTAAAACAGATGATCATGCCCGTCATGGTTCTGGCCCTGCAAATCACGGCGCAGCTCAGCCGGTTCATGCGCGCCTCGATGCTGGACAATCTCAATCAGGATTACGTCCGAACCGCCCGCGCCAAAGGCCTGAGCGAATACACGGTGGTCATGGTCCATGTGCTGCGGAACTCGATGATCCCCGTGGTGACGGTTATTGCGCTGGGTATCCCGGCTATCTTCGGTGGCGCAATCATCACCGAACAGGTGTTCAAGGTGAATGGTATCGGTCAGTTGCTGATCGGGGCAATTCAGGCAAACGACCTGCCCATGGTGCAAACCCTGACCTTCATCTTTGCCGTGTTGATCGTCCTGTTCAACCTGATCGCGGACGTTCTCTATGGCATTCTGGACCCGAGGATTCGCTATGACTGATCATGATCGTACCGATACGCTGGTCCCGGACGAAGGGCTTGCTCCTGCCTCGACCGCACTGCCGACTGCTGACGTGATGGAAGAACTTGCCACCCCACCCCGCAGCCAATGGCGCGATGTGTGGGATCAGTTCAAGACACACAAAGGCGCAATGATCGGGGCGATCCTGTTCATCTTCATCGTGGCGGGCGTGTATCTGGGGCCATATCTCTGGAGCATTGATCCGACGCAGATCGATATCCGAGCCCGAAATCAGGGACCCAGCTGGGGGCATCCTTTCGGCACGGACCAACTGGGCCGGGATATTCTGGCCCGCATGATGTCGGGGGGGCAAACTTCGGTATCCGTGGGCATCACAGCGATGTTGCTGGCGCTGTTTCTGGGATCGTTCATCGGCGTTCTGGCGGGGTTCTTCAGACGGCTGGATGGCCCGCTCATGCGCCTGACCGATCTGTTTCTGGCCCTGCCCCTGCTGCCTTTGCTGCTGGTCATGATGCTGCTCTTCCGCGAACCCCTGTCGGCCGCGTTCGGGCTGGAGCGGGGGATCTTCATCCTGATCGTCTGTGCCATCGGCATCACTTCGTGGATGCCTACAGCACGGATCGTACGCGGTGACGTGTTGGCCATCAAAGAGCGCGAATTTGTTCTGGCTGCCCGGTCCATCGGTACCAGCAATTCGCAGATCATCGCGCGGCATATCCTGCCGAACGTGTTGTCTCCGATCATGGTATCGGCGACGCTGGGGATTGCCACGGCCATCATCACCGAAAGCGCGTTGTCGTTCCTGGGCTTGGGCTTCCCACCTGACTTCCCGACATGGGGCCGCCTGCTGTTTGACGGTGTCGATTATCTGCAGCAATACCCCGAGCGCGTGTTCTGGCCCGGTCTGGCGATCTCGCTTACCGTTCTCAGCGTCAACTATCTGGGTGACGGTCTGCGCGACGCGCTGGATCCGCGCATCCGCGGTCGTTGAACTAAACCTAGCCGGCGCGCTTCAGTGCGCCGGCCAACAGCACGATCAGAACGGCCAATGGCAGCAGTACGGCAAAAGCCAAACGCAGGCCAAACAATTCCGCCAGAAGACCGATCAACGGCGGCCCGATCAACAGCCCCCCATACCCCAAAGTCGCAACGCTTGCGATGGCTTGCCCCGGCGGCACATTCGGATCGCTGGCCGCCCGGCTGAATGCCAGCGGCATGATCACGGCATAGCCTATTCCCATCAAGGCAAACCCGGCCAACGCAGTCAAAGGCGTCGCCGCAGAAACCACCGCGAAAACCCCGAACGCGGCGCAAATACCGCCGAAACGGGCCGTAACGACCGGGCCGAACCGCGTGATAACAACGGCACCTGCAAGTCGAAACGCCACCATGGTCACTGAAAACACCGCATAGCCCAAGGCGGCGACACTTTCAGATGCCGCCGTGATGTCACGCAGATAAATCGCGCTCCAATCCGCGACGGCCCCTTCCCCCAAGGCACCGCACAGGGCCGCAAAGCCGACCAGTATCAACGTGCCCGACGGCAACGCAAAGACTGAACTTTGGGGGCCATCGGATCGTCTCGACGTCCAGCTTACCGTTGATGAGGCAAGTGCCAGACCAACAACCACACCACCAGCAAAGAGGAAATGCTCAAGAACTGTTAGCCCCATCTGAACCGCAACATACCCGCTGAGTGCGCCAAGACCGGCCCCAAGGCTCCACATTGCGTGGAAAGAGGACATTACGGGTTTGTCGTACGCCTGCTCAACCTCAGCGGCCCACGCATTCATCGCAACATCCATGGACCCGTGGAAGGCGCCAAAGATAAACAGGAACACCGCCAGCCCCCAGAACCCATCAGCCAGGGCAAGCAAGATCAGCGACACTGTGTACAGAACCGCAATGATCCGGGTGATTGCGACAGCGCCGAAACGATCCGTCAGTCGCCCGGTTATCGGAAACGAGCAGACGGCCCCCGCCGCCATGAACAACAGACCGTATCCCAGTGCCTCATGAGACAGTTCCAACCTGTCTCGCACGGCGGGAATGCGTGACGCCCAGATCCCGAACAGGGCACCATTCAGAATGAACATGGCGGCGACAGCACGCCATGCGGCAACTACGCTTATCATGTGACTCCCTCGCTCTGCGTTCCAAGTGCCCGCTTTCTACAGGCCAGATGAAACTTGGCAATTGCGGCTTAACCGAGCCGTTTGCGAATACGTCGGACCGCGTACCACACCCCGGCGACAACAGGGATCGTAACCGCCGCTGTCAGCATGCCTTTGCTGATGCCAGAGGCCGTCAACGGATACAAAAGGTAGCTGACCAGCGAAACCGCATAATAGCTGATGGCAACGACAGAAAGCCCCTCTACCGTGTGCTGCAAACGAAGTGCCAGATCGGCGCGACGGTCCATGCTTTCCAGCAACGCCTGGTTTTGCGCGCTGCGTTCAACATCCACCCTAGTCCGCAGCAGTTCACCAGCACGGATGGCCCGGTCCGACAAGGCCTGAAGGCGGCGTTCCGTAGATTTCACGGTGCGAATTGCGGGGTCATAGCGACGCATCATGAAATCGGCAAAATTCTGACCACCCTCGAAACGCTGTTCTCGCAACACTTCGATCCGCTGGTTGACGATAGCCTCATAAGCGCCCGTGGCGCCGAACCGGAAGGAGCACCGGGCCGACAAAGTTTCGAGTTCAATCGACGTTGACAGCAAATCCTGCAAAAGCACGTCAGGCTGAGCCGAGTTGTCGGTCATCTGCCCCATCAACCGGGTGAGTTGCCCGTCCAGTTCCCCGATACGCGGCATCAGCTGCTTGACGCGCGCAAAACCCAGCATCGACATCGCCTTATACGTTTCGATTTCGCATAGGCGCTGAATAATTCGCCCCGTCCGGCGCCGTCCGGTGCCCTCGGCCACGAACAAAGCAAAACGCATATGTCCTGCCGGATCGATACGAAAGTCACTGGCGCAAATGGCGGCATCGTCCAATACTCTGGCCACGGCCAGGCTTTCCGGCTCGAACCAATCCAGCAGTTTTGACTTCACCACATCGTCACTTTCGCGTTTAACGACGCGCACCATCGCTGACGTTACCCTTTGCCCCGGGCTGGCCATCAGCCAATCAGGCGGAAAGACTTCAAAGTCGGCCGGGTTGAAGGCGCGATCACTCACGTTCTGAGCGATCGCGGTGTAGGTCACGAATTCGGTATGCTGCTCCCACTTCAACCAGTGGCGACCAATCTGACCCGCGTAATGTGTTGCATCAGGTTGAGGATGCTGCGCGCCGTGGCGGTCCAGCAGGTCGATCAAGTGAGCCAAATCCTCACGACGATCACGAGCGACCGCAGCCTCTGGTTTCTTGATCGCCAGAAAGACCACCGTACAGGGCATTGACGCGACCGGGAACGGTCGAGCATGCAGTTCATTGGCCAGCGCATAGCGAAGGGGATGGTCATCTATCGGTGTCATTCAGGGCTCCGCCTCGTCACGCGCACTATACGACACATAAACGATACATCAATTATCTTTTTATTTCATATACTTACAAGGATACAATAGTATACAACACTGCTATCTCATTGATTTGGCTGCCACAGCTCGATGGGGTTGCCTTCGGGATCATGAATGCGGGCAAATTTTCCAACCTCGCTGTCCCAGTCCGGATTGGCTTCCACTGTAATTCCAGCTTGCTCAAGCTGCGCCGTCATCGCGGCCAGATCATCAATACGGAAATTGATCATCCACTGTTGATCGGCCCGACCGAAGTACTCGGTGTCTTCGGCGAATGGCGCAAAGACCGTATAGCCTTCACGCTGCTTCCAGGGCACGGGGTCATAGTAATTGACGCCCAGGTGCTTCTCATACCAGGCGCTCAACGCCTTTGGATCGCGGGCGCGAAAGAACACACCGCCAATGCCGTTCACCTTCTCCATCTTCGACCTCCTGCAATCCTCGGCTCCACCCCAGACTACCACACTCCGCCTGCTTCATCTGGCTGGAAATATCCCGGGGGTTTTGGGGGCAACGCCCCCATGCACACTCAAAAAGAAAAGGGCGCCCTAAGGCGCCCTTTGCACTCTGATCAAACCTGGCGATCATTCGATCATGGGCAGCAGCTTGTCCAAGCTGGCTTTTGCGTCGCCATAGAACATGCGGGTGTTCTCCTTGAAGAACAGCGGGTTTTCGATACCCGAATACCCGGTACCCTGACCACGCTTTGACACAAACACCTGCTTGGCCTTCCAGCATTCCAGAACCGGCATCCCGGCGATGGGGCTGTTGGGGTCTTCCTGCGCCGCAGGGTTCACGATGTCGTTCGAGCCGATGACGATGGCCACATCCGTGTCCGGGAAGTCATCGTTGATCTCATCCATTTCCAGAACAATGTCATACGGCACCTTCGCCTCGGCCAGCAATACGTTCATGTGGCCCGGCAAGCGGCCCGCAACGGGGTGAATAGCGAAACGAACATTCTTGCCCTTGGCACGCAGCTTGCGCACCAGCTCAGAAACCGACTGCTGCGCCTGCGCCACGGCCATGCCGTAACCGGGGATGATGATCACGCTGTCAGCGTCGTTCAGGGCCGCAGCCACACCGTCGGCCTCGATGGCGATCTGCTCGCCTTCAACGGCCATCTGCTCACCCTGCGGGCCGCCAAAGCCGCCCAGGATCACGCTGACAAAATGACGGTTCATCGCTTTACACATGATGTAGGACAAGATCGCACCTGACGAGCCCACGAGCGCACCGACCACGATCAGCAGGTCGTTGCCCAGCGAGAAGCCAATCGCCGCAGCCGCCCAGCCGGAATAGCTGTTCAGCATCGACACAACCACCGGCATGTCAGCACCACCGATGCCCATGATCAGGTGATAACCGATGAAGAGCGCCGCCAGCGTCATAAGGATCAACGGCAGCAGACCGCCCGAGGCAGTGTACCAGATCAGGCAGATCAGCGAGAGACCTGCCGCCGTCGCATTCAGCGCATGGCCTCCGGGCAGCTTGGTCGCTGCCGAGGTCACTTTACCTGCGAGCTTGCCATAGGCGACGACCGAACCGGTAAAGGTGATCGCACCGATAAAGATGCCCAGGAACAGTTCCACGTGCAGGATTGCCAGCTCAGCCGGGGTTTTCTTGGCGATCAGTTTGGCGAAAGCCCCCAGGTCAGACAGGTCCGCCTGGCTTGCACTGTCAGCAATGGCCATGACCTGCGCCACGTTGCCGATCTCAAAATGGGCGTTGAAGCCAACAAACACAGCCGCAAGACCAACCAGCGAGTGCATCGCGGCCACCAGCTGCGGCATTTCGGTCATCTGCACGCGTTTCGCGACATACTGGCCGATAAAGCCACCGCCCGCGATCAACAGCAACGACAGCAGCCACAGACCGGAACCGGGGCCGACCAGCGTGGCAAAAACCGCCAGCGCCATACCGACGATGCCATACCAGACCGCGCGCTTGGCGCTTTCCTGGTTCGACAGACCGCCGAGCGAAAGGATGAACAGGACAGCCGCAACGACATAAGCGGCAGTAGTGAAGCCATAATCCATGTGCCCGGCCTCCTTAAGATTTCTGGAACATGGCAAGCATGCGCCGGGTTACGAGGAAGCCGCCAAAGATGTTGATCCCGGCCATGAAGACAGACAGCGCCGCCAGCAGGATAACCAGGAACGACCCCGATCCGATCTGCATCAAGGCTCCAACGATAATGATCGACGAGATCGCGTTGGTGATCGCCATCAGCGGTGTGTGCAGTGAGTGCGAGACATTCCAGATCACCTGGAAGCCCACAAAGATTGCCAGCACAAAAACAATGAAGTGCTGCATGAAACTGGCCGGAGCAACCAGCCCCACCAGCAGCATCAGCGCACCGCCGACCCCCAGCAGGGTAAACTGCTGCTTGGTCTGTGCCTTGAAGGCCGCAACCTCCTGCGCCCTTTTCTCTTCCGGGGTCAGTTCCTTGACCTCGGGTTTCTTCTGCGCCGCGATCGCCTGCACCTTGGGCGGTGGTGGCGGGAAGGTGATCTCACCCTCATAGGTCACGGTCGAGCCTCGGATCACGTCATCTTCCATGTCGTGATTGATCTGACCGTCCTTCTCGGGTGTCAGATCGGTCATCATGTGACGGATGTTGGTCGCATAGAGCGTCGAGCTCTGCGCCGCCATCCGGCTGGGGAAGTCGGTATAGCCGATGATGGTCACGCCATTGTCGGTCACGATCTTCTCATCGGCCACGGTCAGCTTGCAGTTGCCGCCCTTTTCCGCCGCCAGATCAACAATGACCGAGCCCGGCTTCATCGCCTCGACCATATCCTTGGTCCAAAGCTCAGGCGCTTCGCGGTTGGGGATCAGCGCCGTGGTGATGACGATGTCCATCTCGGGCGCCAGTTCACGGAACTTGGCCAGCTGCGCCTCGCGGAATTCCTCGGACTGAACGCTGGCATAGCCACCGGTCGCCGCACCGTCCTGCTGGTCTTCCTCAAAGTCCAGATAGACGAACTCGGCCCCCATCGATTCGACCTGTTCGGCCACTTCCGGGCGCACGTCAAAGGCATAGGTGATCGCACCCAGCGAGGTCGACGTCCCGATCGCGGCCAGACCGGCCACACCGGCGCCAACAATCAGAACCTTGGCAGGCGGCACCTTACCGGCCGCCGTCACCTGACCGGTGAAGAAACGGCCAAAGTTGTTGCCCGCCTCGATCACCGCGCGGTAGCCCGCGATATTGGCCATCGACGACAATGCGTCCATCTTCTGCGCGCGTGAAATACGCGGCACCATTTCCATGGCGATTACATTCGCGCCCTTGGATTTGGCCAGTTCCATCCCCTCTTCGTTGCCCGCAGGGTTGAAGAAGGAAATCAGTGTCTTGCCCTTGGTCAGACGTTTCAGCTCGGTCTCGGTCGGGATCCGAACCTTGGCGATGATATCTGCGGTTTTCCACAGCGACGCTGCAGTCTTGACCACCTCTACGCCCGCAGCCTCATACGCCGCGTCCGAAAAACCGGCGGCAACACCCGCTCCTTTTTCGATCAGGCACTCATAGCCCAGTTTCTGAAGTTGCACGGCCGAGTCCGGTGTCATCGCGACCCGGTTCTCGCCGTCCAGTATTTCCTTTGGCGTGCCTATCTTCACTGGCAGTCCCCCTAATTCTTACTCTGTCTGAGCGGGTGATCGGTATTCTTTGTTAAGCAAAGATGTATCCTGCGCAACATTATTTCGCAAGCGCAGCATTTCTGACGTGATGTCATTGCAGAATTCACCCTAGACCCAGCGCCGTGTCTTGCGTTCATAACGCGCGAAGTCGGCGCGAAAGGTTCGACGCAGGCGATCTTCTTCCGGCAGGATGAACCGACGCTCCAACACCCAGGCGAAGACTGGTACAAGAACCAGGGATAATACGGCGTCAAAACGAAGAATAAGACCTGCAAGGATCAGAACATCGCCTGCATAGATCGGATTCCGACTGCGCTTGTAGATACCTGATTGCACCATAGACGACGGTGTTTCATGCGGAACGACAGTTGTCTTGTGGCGGCGGAATTCGACCACTGCCAAGACAGCCATCAGGAGGCCACCTCCGATCAACACCCCGCTCAGAAGATCCGTCAAACCGCCCTCAAGCGACAGGCCGAGTTTCAGATACTTGGCCTGCAACCAGGCAAGCGCAGCAAAAGCAATCAGCCAAACCGGCGGCACATCTATCCAGCGCATGCAGAGCCCTCATTGAGTGACGACAAGATCGAGCACATGTCGCATCTGAGCGATGTCCTACCGCTTTTGGGTCAAAATGGCAAAAGACCAGTATGTCGCATCGCATGGACTCACGTTTGAGGATCGACTACCTCAAAAGCAATCACCGACGTTCACACAAGTTAGCGAGCCTTCATGACTGATTTTGCAGCAACCAAAGCCATGTTCGACCTGCCCGAGGGTGTCATCTATCTGGATGGCAACTCTCTGGGCCCTCTGCCGAAATCGGCAGGCGCGCGAGTACAAAGGATGCTGACCGAAGAATGGGGCCAAATGCTGATCACCGGATGGAACAAGGCAGGTTGGATGGGCTTGCCCACCGGGCTTGGCGACCGGATTGGTCGTCTGATCGGAGCAGAGCCCGACAGCGTGGTGACCGGGGACACTTTGTCGATCAAGGTCTATCAGGCCCTGGCGTCGGCCCTTGAACTGAATCCGGATCGCAAAGTGGTTCTGTCGGATAACGGGAACTTTCCTTCGGACCTGTACATGGCGGATGGCCTGTTGCGGTCACTCGGCGACGACTACGAATTGCGGATTGTCGATCCCGAATCCGTAGCCGACGCGATCACCGAAGAGGTCGCCGTTCTTACGTTGACCGAGGTGGATTACCGCTCGGGCCGCATGCACGACATGAAGGCGCTGACCGAACTGGCACATGCCAACGGTGTAGTGACGGTCTGGGATCTGGCCCATTCCGCAGGGGCCATTCCCGTGGACCTTTCAGGGTGCAACGCCGATTTAGCGGTCGGGTGTACTTACAAGTACCTCAACGGAGGTCCCGGCGCACCGGCCTTCATCTATGTCGCACCCAGATTGGCAGACAACACACGCCCCGCCCTGTCCGGTTGGCTGGGGCACGAAGCGCCCTTTGCCTTCGATCTCGATTACCGCCCCGGCAACGGCATTGAGCGGATGCGGGTGGGAACGCCACCCATCATCCAGATGACGGCATTGTCGGCCGCCATGGACATCTGGGATATGGCGGACATGACCGACGTTCGCGCCAAATCGGTTGAACTGACCGAGCTTTTCATAGAACGCGTCGAGGCAACCTGCCCGGATCTGCAACTGGCCAGCCCCCGCAATCCAGAGCTGCGTGGCAGCCAGATCTCGTTCCGTTTCAAGGAAGGGTATGCCGCCATGCAGGCCCTGATCGCCCGCGGCGTGATCGGAGATTTTCGTTCACCCGACATAATGCGGTTCGGCTTTACACCTTTGTATATCGACGAAGGCGATGTCGAACGCGCCGTCGAGATTATCGCCGATATCATGCAGAACCGCCTGTGGGACACGCCCGAATACAAGATCCGTCAGCGCGTTACCTGACTTCGAGCCCGGCGCCGAAAAGGGCCGCAACCTGTGCGACCTGCTGCTCATAGATCTCGGCACCGGCGCCAATGAGCTTCAACCCCTTGAGCGTGGCAGTGATCGTCCGACCGGTCTCTGCCGCGTCAGCCAGCAGGCGAACCCGGCCCGCCTTTTCTTGTTGCGTCAGCCAGTCCGCATAGAGCGCGGCCAATTTCGCCTCACCCGCCGCTATGATTTCCGAAGACAGAGACTTTGTGTTGTCGAGTATCTCAAGCCCATGAGGAGAGGCCAGAATTTTTGCCATCCCTTCGGTCTGCGCCTGAACTGCACGGGTCAAAACCTCGGGCACCGACCCCTGCGTCGCCAGCGCTTCGGCCACCGCGACGCTCTTTTCGGCATAGTACAACTCAGTCAGCTTGCTGACGATCGCCTCTTTATTCTTGTAATGCAGATACACCGCCGGCCGAGACATCCCCGCGCCGCGCGCGATGTCGTCCATTGAGGTCTTTCGGTATCCGTAAGTGGAAAAGGCCTGAAACGCCGAATTTAGGATCGCCTGTTGCCGTGAGCCGTCACTGTTATCTTTCATGCCTGAAGATCTGACATTTTTTGCTCAATTTGTCAATTGACATCCTGACACTTTTATACAATTATGTCATAACCAGCCACAGCAACACGAGGTGCGCCATGGCGACGACCCTGAAGATCAACGGAAAGCAACATCAGGTGGACCTGCCTGATGACGTCCCCCTTCTTTGGGTTCTGCGGGATGAGGTCGGCCTGACCGGCACCAAGTTCGGCTGCGGCGTGGCCGCATGCGGGGCTTGCACCGTGCACATCGATGGCGAGGCCGTGCGCTCGTGCCAGGTGGCACTGTCGGATGTCTGGGGTGACGTGACCACGATCGAAGGGCTCGGCTCACCGGGCGCGCTGGCCACGATCCAACAGGCCTGGATCGAACATCAGGTCGCGCAGTGCGGATACTGCCAGTCGGGCCAGATCATACAGGCCGCTACATTGCTGGCGGAAAACCCGGACCCCTCTGACGCAGACATCGACGAAGCGATGCAGGGCAACCTGTGCCGCTGCGGCACCTATCCCCTTATCCGCGCAGCGATCCATGACGCGGCATCCAAGCTGAAGGAGGCGTAAGCAATGGCTTCCGTTGGAAAAATCCTCCGCCGTACGTTCCTGATCGGCTCTGCCGCGATAGTTGGCGGCGTGGCCTTTGGCACCTATTACGTTACCCGCCCCGCGGCCAACCCCTTGAAACCCGGCGAGGGCGAGGCGGCACTGAACCCGTTTGTGTTGATTGACCAGAACGGCGTCACCTTGTTCGCGCCCCGCGCGGAAATGGGTCAGGGCGTCCAAACCACATGGGCCGCGCTGATCGCCGAAGAACTGGATGTCGATCTGGATCAGATCACCGTTCTGCACGGTCCCGCTGCGGCGGCCTATTACAACTCGGCCCTTGTGGGCGAAGGGTTGCCAAACAAAGGGTACGATATCTCGAATTTCCAGCACAATCTGGGCGAGGCACTGGGCGTTCTGGGCAAAACGCTCAGCCTGCAAGTCACGGGTGGCTCGACCTCGATGAAAGATGGGTTTGACCGGATGCGGCAAGCCGGTGCTTCGGCTCGTGAAACACTGAAACGTGCTGCCGCAGACCGGCTGGGTGTCGACCCCTCGGATCTGAAAACGGCGTCAGGCCATGTCATTGCCCCCAACGGCGACAAGATTGCCTATTCAATGCTTGCCGAGGATGCCTCCGGGCTGGAGCCCGTTGAGGTGCCGTTGCGAGACCCGTCTGAATGGCGTTATCTGGGCCAAAGCCAACCGCGTCTCGACATGGTGGGCAAGGCGACGGGCACCGCTGAATTCGGCGTCGATGTTCGCCTGCCCGGCATGAAATTCGCCAGCGTCCGAATGAATCCCAAACTGGGCGGTGCAATGAATGGTTTTGACGACAGCGCCGCAAGATCCATGCCCGGGGTTGAGAAGGTTGTCGATCTGGGCACAGGCGTGGCCGTGATCGCAAGCAACACATGGTTGGCCAATCAGGCGGTTGAGGCCATTGACGTTGATTGGGGCGACGCGCCCTATCCGCCGGAAACCGAGGGCATCTTTGCCAGGATCGCCGAGGCGTTTGACGACGCACCGAACTCGACCATGCGCGACGACGGCGATGTCAGCGCAAGCCCGGAAAACGCGACGGAAATCACCGCCGAATATCGCGTGCCCTATCTGGCCCATGCAACGATGGAGCCGATGAACGCCACCGCGCTGTTTACCGGCGACGCTTTGGAACTGTGGTGCGGAAACCAGGCCCCGACCCTGATCCAGTTCCGCGTTGCCAACACCGCCGGTCTGGATACCGAAGCCGTCCAAATCCACACCACCTATCTGGGTGGCGGGTTCGGACGCCGCGGAGAATTGGATTTCGGCGAAATCGCCACCAAGGTTGCCATGGCCATGCCCGGCACGCCGGTTCAGACAACCTGGAGCCGCGAAGAAGACATGCGTCACGACTATTTCCGCCCCGGCGCCATCGCCCGGATGCGCGGCGCGGTTCAGGACGGCACGGCCGTTCTCATAGACGGGAAGGTCGCTGCGCAATCTCCGACCCAACAGGCGGTCGAGCGCTACACCGGGTTCCCCGGCGGCGGCCCCGACAAAGTGCTGGTCGAAGGTTTCTTCAACCAGCCCTACGCAGTACCGAATTACCGCATGAGCGGTCACATTGCTGATCTGGCTGTCCCCGTGGGCTTCTGGCGCTCGGTCGGCAACAGCCATAACGGCTTTTTTCATGAGACATTCATGGATGAGATGGCTCACGCCGCAGGCCGCGATCCGCTGGAGTTCCGGCTGGATCTGATGAAGAACGAACACGCGCCGTCGGCGGGATGTTTGGAAGCCGTGAAGGAGATGTCAGGCTGGGCCGGCCAGACGACCGAAGGCGTCGGCCGCGGCGTGGCCTTCACATATAGCTTCGGCACCCCGGTGGCTCAGGTCATCGAAGTGGTCGACGAAGACGGCACCATCCGCATCAGCAAGGCCTGGATTGCCTGCGACATGGGGCTGGCGCTGGACCCGGAAAACGTCAAGGCGCAGATGTTCGGCGGTATGATGTACGGCCTGTCTGCCGCATGTTTCGGCGAGATCACCTTTGCGGAAGGCGAAGTCGAGCAATTCAACTTCCCCGACTATGACGCGATGCGAATGCACACTGCCCCGCAGGTCGAGGTGCGCGTACTGGAAACCAATCGGCATATGGGCGGCGCGGGCGAACCCGGAACACCGCCTTCGATGCCGGCGCTCGGAAATGCGCTTTTCGACCTGACGGGCAAGCGCGCACGCTCGCTTCCGCTGATCAATCAGTTCAACCTGCTGGTCTGATCGTTTTGGCGCCGCCTCTTGACTTGAGGCGGCGCCCCCCTTTTTCGCCCCTTGAGGTTCAGAAGCTGACAGAAAGAAAAACGGACGCTTCGGTCGTATCCAAATCATCTTCGAACAAACTCAGATATCCCAGTGTCGCCTCGACATAAACGGCCTCACTCGCGCGCCCGCGCACCCCTAAGCGCGTGGCCCAAGTCAAGTCGGTCTGGGATCCAGCGCCTATTCCAACATTGTCCCGGTCGAACCAGTATGTCGCGCTCAGCGTCGCAAAAGGAGACACGATCGATCGCGAAGTGACAAATGGCCTGCTGATTTCCAACTCAGGGGTTAAGGCGCTGTAAGTCGCTGAAGCAACTTCGCCAATTATGTTGACCGGAACACCTGCCACAGTGCCGCTCAGATCATAGTCTTCTGCGCTGTAGTTATAATAGTCAAAGGCAATCGACGGACGTAACAGGAAATTCCCGGCCTCGTACTGACCGATCGCCTCCAGATTGGCTCGCCACCGGGTCCGGTCGAAATCGCCACTTAAGCCCAGCACGTTCACATCCGTCGAAAACTCGCCGACGGTCGCCAGTCCATTCAGCACCCACCTCTCGGACATGCGCCAGGCAAAATAGGGGCCCGCAGCAAGCCCTTTAGTGTCTTGTCTGAATTGACCCTGAAACCCTTCGACATCAAGGTTTTCATATTCAACCTGAAATCCAACGACCAAGTCCGGCCTGACAAGCCTGTCAAACCCTGCCGCAAAATAGTTGTCATTTATGTCGACTTCTCCGACCCCGCGCGTGTCTTCGATTTCGGTATAGGTGAAATCTGTCCATACATTCCATGTGGACGGCAGCGCGAGATCTCGGCCTTCGGTCAAAGGAGGGCCCACAATAGGAGCAGTAACAGAGGGATCACATAAAGCCGCGTCAAGTTTACCCGTCGCTGCGTCAACACACTCAACACCGACAGCGTATACCCCGTCAGCAGCACTTTGTGGTCGAGTACGAGGTACAGCGGCCGCAGTTCCACCTCCAGCAAAACCACCACCAGAGCCACCGGAACCGCCACCGGAACCGCCACCGGAGCCACCTGAACTGCCACCGCCGCCAAAGCCGCCGCCGGAGCCACCGGAACCGCCACCGCCGCCAAAGCCGCCGCCAGAGCCACCTGAACCGCCTCCACCGCCAAAGCCGCCGCCAGAGCCACCTGAGCCGCCTCCACCGCCAAAGCCGCCGCCAGAGCCACCTGAACCGCCTCCACCGCCAAAGCCGCCGCCAGAGCCACCTGAACCGCCACCGGAGCCGCCTCCGCCGCCACCTCCACCGGGCAAGCTCCAGTTTCTCTGTTGGTTTTGCGTATCGATCAGGCAATCCTTGCCATTTGGTGCTCCACCGATTTCGAACAATCGGTGCACTCCACCATTTCCGTTTGAGACAAAGGGTGAAAAGCTTAGATGAACGCCTCTGCGAGACTTGTTCCAAGTGTCCACCGTTGTGTTGCCTTGCGCGGCTTCCAAACGAAAACCGCCTTGCTCAGTCGCGGACAACCAAACGGAGGATGCTGAATCACGCGTGCGTCCGATGTAAAGCAACTCACCTAAAGAACCGCACTGCTGCGCCATCACTTCAGCTGCAAAACTGGAAGTTGCAAAAAATGTCGCTGCCAGAAACCTAACTGAACGCAGTCGCCTTTGGGTTGACCTTTGCATATCTCAATCTCGCACCGTTTCGTGGCTTTGGGGGCAAGCATTCAGACCTGCTGGCGGATAAACAAGGGTATTGGGTTCGTCTCATAAACAAATATTCGAATGTTGCGATTCAGAGACGGGGAATCGAGGGCAGCCCGCAGGCGCCGGTCAAGCAGATTGCCTTAGCCTTGCAGAACGATTGCTACAATTCCAGTTTCTAACCGCATCGCCGAAGGCTTCGAACAGGGGGCGCGAGACCGGATCATTGATCGCGTCCCATTCCGGGTGCCATTGAACCGACAAGGTAAAGCCGGGCGCATCCTTGATGTAAATCGCCTCGGGCGTCCCGTCCGGTGCATGGCCATCAATGACCACGCGCTGCCCAATCGTTTTGATGCCCTGACCGTGCAAGGTGTTGGTCATGACCTCGGCTGCGCCGAACAGTTTGTGAAAAACGCCTCCGTTTTCCAGTGTCACAACATGACGCAGAGCAAACTTTTCCTCCAGGGTTCCATCGGGCGGCATCCGGTGGTTCATCCGCCCCGGCAGATCGCGTATCTCGGGATAAAGCGTTCCGCCCATGGCAACGTTGACTTCCTGAAACCCCCGGCAGATGCCCAAAAACGGCGTACCCCTTTCAACGCAAGCGCGAACCAGCGGCAGAGTTATGGCGTCTCGTGCCCGGTCGAATTCGCCGTGTGCATCGGTTGCAGGTTCACCGTATTCTTCCGGATGCACGTTCGGGCGACCGCCAGTCAGCAGAAAGCCGTCGCAGACCTCCAGCAACTCATCGACCGACACGTAACGCGGATCTGCCGGTATCAGCAGCGGCAGACATCCTGACACGTTGGCCACGGCATCCGAGTTCATCGTTCCCCCAGCATGTGTGGGGTATTGGTCGTTCATGAGATACGAGTTGCCGATGATACCGACGACAGGCCGAGACATTCCGCTTTCCCTGCTGTTGTTATGACTGTCAAGGAAGCTAGCGGCAGCAGTTTTAACGTGCAAGAATACACGCCCTGCATGAAAGCGCAGGGACGTGTTCGAACACGCACTATATGTCCTGATCTTTCCTGATTAATCGGAATTATTTCCCGAAAATAAGCAAAAAGAAGGAATATATCCACACTTCAACTGGAAAGACGCATAAATACAACGCTCTTGTTAAATCTCGCCGATCAGGCCGGCTGCCTCAATTCCCACCATTGCGGCCAGCGCATCATTGTCAGATGTGTCGCCGGTAACCCCCACGGCGCCGATCACGGCCCCCTTGCGATCACGCAGCAGAACTCCGCCCGGAACCGGCACGACCTGACCACCATAGACGCCATTCACAGCGGCCATGAAATAGGCCTGTGCTTCGGCGCGCTGCATCTGCGCGGTGCCCGCCATTCCCAGCATGACCGACCCATAGGCCTTGCCCTGCGCAATCCCGAAACGGCCCGGTGCAGCACCATCCTCGCGCTCAAACGCAATAACGTGCCCACCGGCATCCAGCACTACGACAGAGAGCGGCTTCAACTCCATCTCGTGGCCCTTTTCCAGAGTTTTGCGGATAATGGTGCGGGCTTTGCGTAGGGAAATTGACATCTGATGGTCCTCTTGTCGGATTGGAGTTCGAAAAAGCCCTCAAACGACCCGCCTGAGAGCCTTGATTGGGATTATCTTTGGCTGGCTTTCAACTCCAGCCGGCGCGCATGCAGGACCGGCTCGGTATAGCCCGAGGGCTGAACCCGACCCTTGAACACCAGATCGCATGCCGCCTGAAAGGCGATGCCGTCAAATCCCGGAGCCATCGGGGTGTAACCCGGATCGTTTTCGTTCTGGCGATCCACAACGGCGGCCATCTTCTGCAGAGCAGCCATTACCTGGGCTTCATCCACGATGCTGTGATGCAGCCAGTTGGCCAGCGCCTGCGACGAAATCCGGCAGGTCGCGCGGTCTTCCATCAGGCCGACATCGTTGATGTCAGGGACCTTGGAACAGCCCACGCCCTGATCGACCCAACGCACGACATAGCCCAGAATACCCTGCGCATTGTTTTCAAGTTCACGCGTGATTTCTTCGTCACTCAGGTTGCGTCCAGCCAGCAAAGGGATGGTCAAGAGATCCTTCAACGTGCCACGCGCACCCCCTGCCGCCAGCTCGTCCTGACGGGCCAGCACATCGACCTTGTGGTAATGCGTTGCATGCAGGATCGCGGCCGTGGGCGACGGCACCCAGGCACATGTCGCTCCGGCCATCGGGTGGCCGATCTTGGCCTCAAGCATATCGCCCATGCGATCCGGCATGGCCCACATACCCTTGCCGATCTGCGCCCTGCCCTTCAAACCACAGGCCAGACCAATATCGACATTGCGATCTTCGTAGGCCGCAATCCATGGCGTATTCTTGATGTCGCCCTTGGGCAGCATCGGACCCGCCTCCATCGAGGTATGTATTTCATCGCCGGTCCGGTCCAGAAAACCCGTGTTGATAAAGGCAACCCGTGATTTTGCAGCGCGAATGCACTCTTTGAGGTTGACCGAGGTGCGGCGTTCCTCATCCATGATGCCCAGTTTCACGGTATTGCGCGGCAGGCCCAGAATGTCTTCGACCATGTCGAATATCTCGACCGAGAGCGCGACTTCCTCGGGCCCGTGCATCTTGGGCTTCACCACATAGACAGAACCTTCGACAGAATTGCCCCCGTCTTGCTTCAGGTCGTGCATGGCGATCAGGGTGGTACACAGTGCATCCATCAAACCTTCGCCGATCTCGCGCCCTTCTGCGTCAAGCACGGCCGGGTTGGTCATCAAGTGACCAACGTTGCGCACAAGCATCAAGGACCGGCCTTTCAGCCTGGCCTGATCACCCGACGGAGTGGTAAAGCTCAGGTCCTCTGCCAGTTTCCGAGTGAACGTGGTGCCGCCCTTGGTGACCTCTTCGGTCAGGTCGCCATTCATGAGGCCCAGCCAGTTGCCATAGGCCACAACCTTTTCGGCAGCATCGACGCAGGCGACTGAGTCTTCACAATCCATGATAGTGGACAGCGCGGATTCCAACCGGACATCTGCAATGCCTGCGGGGTCGGTCGCGCCTATGTTGCTTGTGGGGTCGATCATGATCTGGATGTGCAGACCGTTGTTTTTCAGAAGCACGAAGTCGGGCTCGTCCGCCGAACCACCAAACCCGGCAAATTGGGCGGGATCGCCCAGCGCAGGGGTCAACACACCGTCGGTGACACCCAATTCGGTGACATCTGCCCATGATCCCGACGCCACAGGCACAGCATCATCCAGAAACGCCTTGGCCCATGCGACCACCCGCGCGCCGCGCGCCGCATCATAGCCACCGCTTGCCGGCAAATCACCCATTGCATCCGTTCCGTAAAGCGCATCATACAGGCTGCCCCAGCGCGCGTTGGCCGCGTTCAGGGCAAAGCGTGCGTTGGTAATCGGCACAACCAGTTGCGGACCTGGGGTCAGGGCGATCTCGGGGTCGACATTGGCCGTTTCAATCTGGAACTCGTCGCCTTCTTCAACCAGATACCCGATCTCTTCCAGGAAAGCCGCATATTCAGCGGCATTGGTGTTCTGCCCCTTTCGGGACATATGCCACCCATCGATGCGGCTTTGGATCTCGGTCCGTTTGGCCAGCAACTCACGGTTTCTCGGTCCCAGTTCGCTCACCATCCGCGCCATGCCAGCCCAGAACTTCTGCGAAGAGACGCCCGTGCCCGGCAGCGCCTGCGTCTCGATGAACTCAGCCAAAACCGGATCGATCTGCAGTCCGCTCAGGGTCTGTCTGTCCGTCATTTTCCTGCTCTCCTGCGATTGTGCGCCGTTGTATGCATCGTGACTTAGGCGGAAAGTTTCCGATAGGCAACTTTCATCCCGTCATTTGGGGCATTCGCTTCAGCTTGAAGCTGTTTCAAAAACCACAAGGCAATGGCGGGGGCCGGTTGCAGCGCCCGAACGAAGCCCCTAACGTCGCGCAAGTCCCGAACAGACACGAGGCCCAAGATGCGCGACGCTGCCCCCACCACGATCTACCTGAAAGACTACACACCGTTTGGCTACCTGGTGGACAGCGTGCACCTGACCTTTGATCTGGCCGCGCACGCCACGCGCGTCACCTCGCGCATTGCGTTCCGGCCCAATCCCGACGCCACTGACCGCACATTCTTTCTGCACGGGGAAGAACTGAACTTGATCCACGCCGCCATTGACGGTGCCGACGTCGAGCCAGACGTGACCGACAAAGGACTAACCGCGGATGTCCCCGACGCGCCGTTCCTGTGGGAATCCGAGGTGGAAATCGACCCCGGCAACAACACCGCGCTGGAGGGTCTGTACATGTCGAACGGGATGTACTGCACACAGTGTGAGGCGGAAGGTTTCCGGAAGATAACTTTTTATCCTGACCGGCCGGACGTGATGTCCACGTTCACCGTGCGCATTAATGGTGACTTGCCGGTTTTGCTGTCGAACGGCAACCCGTCGGGCAAGGATGAAGGCTGGGCCGAATGGGTCGATCCATGGCCCAAACCTGCCTATCTGTTCGCGCTGGTCGCCGGTGACCTGATCGCACATCCCGGTCAGTTCACCACCAATTCGGGCCGAAACGTTGAGCTGAACCTCTGGGTTCGCCCGGGTGACGAGGGCAAGTGCGCCTTTGGCATGGAGGCTCTGAAAAGATCGATGAAATGGGACGAAGACGTCTATGGCCGCGAATACGATCTGGACGTGTTCAACATCGTCGCCGTCGATGACTTCAACATGGGCGCGATGGAGAACAAGGGGCTGAACATCTTCAACTCGTCCGCCGTTCTCGCCAGTCCCGAAACTTCGACCGACGCCAATTTCGAACGAATCGAGGCGATCATCGCGCATGAGTATTTCCACAACTGGACCGGCAACCGCATCACCTGCCGCGACTGGTTCCAGCTGTGCCTCAAGGAAGGTCTGACAGTATTCCGGGATGCGCAATTTACCTCCGACATGCGCTCGGCCCCGGTGAAACGCATCCACGATGCCATAGACCTGCGTGCCCGGCAGTTCCCCGAGGACAACGGTCCGTTGTCGCATCCTGTGCGCCCAGAAAGCTTTCAGGAGATCAACAACTTCTACACCGCTACCGTCTATGAGAAGGGTGCCGAGGTCATCGGCATGCTGAAACGGTTGGTCGGGGATGCGGCCTATGCCAAGGCGCTAGACCTCTATTTTGAACGCCATGACGGTCAGGCCTGCACGATCGAGGATTGGCTGAAGGTTTTCGAAGACACCACCGGGCGTGATCTGACACAATTCAAACGTTGGTACAGCCAGTCGGGCACTCCGCGCGTCAGGGTCGAGGAAGACTGGGCCGACGGCACGTATACTCTCACGCTGAAACAGCGAACCGACCCCACGCCGGGACAGGATGAGAAACTGCCGCAGGTCATCCCCGTCGCAATTGGCTTGCTTGGACCCAACGGCGATGAGGTTCACGCGACCGAAGTGCTGGAACTTGCACAGGCCGAACAGAGCTTTGAGTTCACCGGCCTAACGGCGAAACCCACGCCCTCGATCCTGCGCGATTTCTCGGCACCTGTTATCCTGGAGCATGACCAGTCGAACGCGGAGCGAGCGTTTCTTCTGGCGCATGACACGGACCCGTTCAACCGATGGCAGGCTGGACGAGATCTGGCACAGGACACCCTGATGCGGATGATCCTGGAGGATGCGGCACCGGATACCGATTACCTTGACGGAGTGTTGGCCGTGCTGCGCAATGACGAACTTGACCCGGCCTATCGTGCGTTGATGCTGGGATTGCCGACACAGTCGGAATTGGCAGCAGCCCTGCATGACCGCGGTCAAACGCCCGACCCTATGGCGATCTGGGCCGCGGTGGAAACGCTGCGACAGGCAACTGCCCAGAACGTACAGGATTTGCTGCCCCGCCTGGATAGTGAGGCTTTGGTGGACGGTCCCTACAGCCCAGACGCCGAACAGTCCGGCAAACGGGCACTTGGCAGCGCCGCGCTGGCACTGACCTCTCGTCTGGACGGCGGGGCGATGGCGGCTGAGGCGTATGACAAGGCAGACAACATGACATTGCAACTGACTGCATTGTCTTGCCTTCTTCGCGCCCGCAAAGGTGAGGCTCAGTTGGCTGCCTTCCACGACCAGTGGCGGCACGACCGACTGGTGATGGACAAGTGGTTTGGCTTGCAGATCGCAATGGCGGCACCAGAGGCGGCAGCCACAACAGCCGCGACTCTGACCAGGAATTCAGATTTCAACTGGAAAAACCCGAACAGGTTCCGCGCCGTCATGGGCGCCCTGGCGATGAACCACGCAGGGTTCCACCAGCCGGATGGTGCCGGGTATGCCCTGCTGGCAGATTGGCTGATCCGTCTGGACCCGGTGAACCCACAGACCACTGCTCGAATGTGCTCTGCGTTCCAGACCTGGAAACGGTATGATGAAGATCGTCAGGCCCTGATGCGTGCGCAGCTTTCCCGCATTGCGGAAACACCGAACCTGTCGCGGGACACAACCGAAATGGTGTCCCGCATCCTCGGCGCATGACGCCTTACAGCTTCGCCCGTAGCAACCGGAACTTAAAAACGCTGGCCATCCTGGCCAGTGTTTACGTGGCGTTGCTGGCATTGGTTGTCCTGTTTGACACGGCCTGGTGGATCGCCGGGCTGCTTTCGTTGGCCACCTTGCCCGCACTTTGGGACTTGGTTCAGAACACCGGCGCGGGCATGCACGTGGATCAGGATGCAATAAGCTGGTTCACGGGAAATCGACAGGGAGAGATCGCATTGCGCGACATCGACCATTTCCGCTTTGACACCCGTTGGGATTTCTCCGTTCGTGTGTCGATTGTTCTGCATTGCGGTAAACGAATCCGTCTGCCGGATGAGTCGCGTCCGGCGCATCGGGATTTGGAAACCCTTCTAAACCAAGCCGGAATTCGCGTAGAACGGCATCATTTCACCGTTTTCTGAAACACTGGACCTTTGAAGGGTGAATTGGACACTAAAAAGGAAAACTATTCGGCAATATACTTGATTTGAACCCGATATCCCGCCAGACTTCGGTGTCAGTTATCAGTTTTTTCAGTTTTGAGTTTCGCCATGTTTCGGTCGCTAAGGGCACTGTTCGCCCCATCCACAGCCAGTCCTACAAATACTTCAGCAGACCTGTGCGCGACAAAATCCGCGCTGGCGGCAGCCTTGCCCGAGCAGGGCCAGCTCAATATTCCTGTCGCAAAAACCGGTAGCGACGATCTGATCGGACATTCCACAATCGAACATGGCCGTTACCTGACCCGGCAGGACCGCTGGACGGAATTGTCGGAAAAGATGCGCGTGGCTGATCAGGATCGCGCCGCTGTTTCAGATGGTATGCCGGTTGCCGATCTGTTGGCGTTCGGCGCCAGATCTGACGTGGTCCTGGCTGCTGAACATGCGCTTTCGGATGGCAAGGCCATCTCGGATTACGACCTGT
The DNA here is from genome assembly GCF_059612005.1 of Ruegeria sp. CDSA141. Taxonomy (NCBI): domain Bacteria; kingdom Pseudomonadati; phylum Pseudomonadota; class Alphaproteobacteria; order Rhodobacterales; family Roseobacteraceae; genus Ruegeria; species Ruegeria sp. CDSA141. The sequence goes on along the minus strand of NZ_JBXWPT010000001.1, from coordinate 190,957 downwards.
TGGGCGGCATCTCGGAACTTGAAGGCGAGATGGCGGACAACCCCGATGATCCAATGATCGCCACCGTCGTAGCCCTTGCCCATATCGATCTGGCATGGGCTTGGCGCGGCACGGCCTCGGACACGACGCTGCCACCCTTGCACCGGTCACGCTGCGCCGCTCATTTTGACCGCGCCGCAGCGATCCTGCCTAAGTGCAGGAAAAACGCCCCCGACAGCCCCCTGATTGCAGCGGCCCGGTGTGCATTACTGGCTGGTCAACGCAAATCCAACGCGCGGGTGTCTGACGAATATGAACGCCTGATCACTCTGGATCCACACAATCAGCGCCACATGCGCGCTATGGGCAGCCACCTTCTGCCCCGCTGGTTCGGCAGTTACGAAGAGCTGGAGCTGCAAGCCTTGCGCACGGCCGCCAGAACACAGGATATCTGGGGCGCGGGTGGATACACATGGGTTCAGTTTGACGCCATCGCACTGGACGACGAGGCCTGTGCCCGCGTTGATATAGAGTATTTTCTTGAAGGTCTGCGCGATATCGTGCGCCTGCGGCCCGATCAGCAGATGATTAACATGCTATCATCTTACTGTGCGATCACCGTCCAGAACGGCCAGGGTCTGAACGATCAGGCTGACCTTGTCCGGTCTCAGATGCGCGACACGGCAAATTGGCTAATCCGAGATCATCTGACAGAATTGCACCCCTTGATCTGGGCGCACGCGGCCAACGGGTTCAACAACTCTGTCCGCATCAACTCACCCGAACGATTTGCTGCGCGCGGTCAGCGCGATGCCTTGCGCGCGATCTCGGATCTGTTTCGGGAAGAACTGCGCAGCGGTATGGATGTGACATTTACACCATCGGGTCTGCAGTTTTCCCAGAACTGAACACGACAGGATTCCCCCTTGCCCCTAGGCCCTGCCGGGCCTAATACGCAGGCTTAGACTTCTGCGGAAATGAGGCGCGCCATGCTCGATCTGACATACGAAATGCCCAAACCCAAAACCATTGCCGGGGCCAAGCACGATTGGGAACTGGTAATCGGGATGGAGGTGCATGCTCAGGTCTCATCCAATGCCAAACTGTTTTCGGGTGCATCCACCCAATTCGGGGCCGAACCGAATTCAAACGTGGCCTTTGTGGACGCGGCGATGCCGGGGATGCTGCCGGTGATCAACGAATACTGCGTGGAACAGGCGGTGCGCACCGGGCTGGGCCTGAAGGCGAATATCAACCTGAAATCAGCCTTTGACCGCAAGAACTACTTCTACCCCGACCTGCCGCAAGGATATCAGATCTCACAGCTTTATCATCCGATTGTGGGTGAAGGCGAAGTGCTGGTCGAGATGGGGGACGGCACCGCACGAATGGTGCGGATCGAGCGTATCCACATGGAACAGGATGCGGGCAAATCGATACACGACATGGACCCGCATATGTCTTTCGTCGACCTGAACCGGACGGGCGTTTGCCTGATGGAGATCGTTTCGCGTCCCGATATTCGCGGCCCCGAAGAGGCCGCTGCCTATATCGCCAAGCTGCGCCAGATCATGCGGTATCTGGGCACCTGCGACGGGAACATGCAAAACGGCAACCTGCGCGCCGACGTGAACGTCTCGATCTGTCTGCCCGGTGCGTATGAGAAGTATCAGGAAACACAGGACTTTTCGCATCTCGGCACACGTTGCGAGATCAAGAACATGAATTCGATGCGCTTTATCCAGCAGGCGATCGAGGTCGAAGCCCGCCGACAGATCGCCATCGTCGAAGGAGGAGGCACCGTCGAGCAGGAAACGCGTCTGTATGACCCGGACAAGGGCGAAACCCGTTCCATGCGGTCAAAGGAAGAAGCGCATGATTACCGTTACTTCCCCGACCCTGACTTGCTGCCGCTGGAGATCGAACAGACTTGGGTTGATGATATCGCCGCCAAACTGCCGGAATTGCCCGACGACAAAAAGGCGCGCTTCATCAGCGAATATGGCCTGACCGATTACGATGCTTCGGTTCTGACCGCCGAGGTGGAATCCGCCGCCTATTTTGAAGAGGTCGCAAAGGGCCGCAATGGCAAACTGGCTGCGAACTGGGTCATCAACGAACTGTTCGGTCGGCTGAAGAAAGAAGACCACGACATCACCGATTCACCCGTGTCACCAGCACAATTGGGGGGGATTATCGACCTGATCTCGTCGGATGCGATCTCGGGCAAGATTGCCAAGGATCTGTTCGAAATCGTTTACACAGAAGGCGGTGATCCGGCGCAGATCGTTGAAGATCGTGGCATGAAACAGGTGACCGACACCGGTGCCATCGAAGCCACTTTGGACGAGATCATCGCCGCCAACCCGGCACAGGTCGAGAAGGCCAAGGTGAACCCGAAGCTTGCGGGCTGGTTCGTGGGCCAGGTCATGAAAGCGACCGGCGGCAAGGCCAACCCGAAAGCCGTCAACGAACTGGTCAGCAAGAAGCTGGGGTCGTAAACCTTTCATTTTGTAAAAGCCTGCCAGCAATCTTTGGCGGGTTTGTGCAATGGAAAACATCGCGATTTCTTGTGTTTTGAGGTCAAGCCTTCGGCTTGACTTCCCCCTGTTTGCGCTCTTTCTTCCGTTCCAGAGAGGTGCGCCATTATGCAAGACAGATTTGATCAGGAACTTGAAGACCGGCTGGTGCGTTATGCCGCCATCGACAGTCAAAGTGACGAGACATCCCCATCGACACCGAGCACTGAGATCCAGTTCAACATGCTGAACCTGTTGCGCGATGAACTGACCGGGATCGGCGCGCAGGATGTGAAGATGACAGGCGACAGTGTGGTTGTCGCGACCATTCCCGGAACAGCACCGGGTCCGACCGTGGGTTTTCTGGCTCATGTCGATACGGCTCCTCAGTTCAACGCGACCGGCGTCAAGCCGCGGGTGATCAAGGGGTATAACGGTGGCGATATCACCTTCCCCGACAACCCGGACCTGGTTCTTTCCCCGGACGAAAACCCCTATCTGGCCGAAAAGATCGGCCATGACCTGATCACCGCATCGGGCACGACTCTGCTGGGTGCGGATGACAAGGCCGGTGTATCGATTCTGATGACCATGGCACGGCACTTGATCGAAAATCAGGACATCCCACATGGTCCGATCCGCATCGCGTTTACTCCGGATGAAGAGATCGGCCGGGGTGTCACGGAGCAATTGCCCAAGGATCTGGGAGTGGATTTTGCCTATACGCTGGACGGGCAGCAAGCGGGTGAGATCGAGTACGAAAGTTTCTCGGCCGACCGCGCCGTGATCAGGATCGAGGGCGTTTCGATCCATCCCGGGCTAGCCAAGGAAAAGATGGTGAATGCCACGCATCTGGCGGCGAAGATCGTGCAGACATTGCCTCAGGCCACCATGACGCCCGAAACCACAGACGGGCGCGAAGGCTTCATCCATGTCACTGACATGAACGGCGGATCATCCGAGATGGAGATCAAGCTGATCCTGCGTGATTTCGAGATGGACGGGCTGGAGGCGCAACGGGACATCGTGCGTCAGGTCTGCGCCGCCGTGCAGGCCACGGAACCGCGCGCATCCATCACCTGCGACATCAGCCACCAGTACCGCAACATGCGTTATTGGCTGGAAAACGACATGACCCCGGTCGAGCTGGCGCGGGATGCGTGTCGCGAGTTGGGGATTGAACCGCTTTCCGTACCGATCAGGGGCGGCACGGACGGATCGCGCCTGACCGAATTCGGCACCCCCTGCCCCAACATCTTCACCGGGATGCAATGCGTCCACGGCCCGTTGGAGTGGATTTCAGTGCAGGACATGGCGCTGGCGACGGAACTGTGCCTGTCGGTTGTGGCCAAGGCAGCACAGGCTGAAGCGAATGGTCCGTGCTGAATTCCGCCAGATGGGCAACGGCCCTTTCACCCGGGGGGCAGCGTGTTAAGTTGGCGCGGAAACGCATTTAGGAACAGTAGATGAAGCGCTACGAATACAAGGTCATCCCCGCCCCGCAAAAAGGTGTCAAAGCCAAAGGCGTGAAGACGGCTGAGGGCCGCTTTGCCGTCTCGGTCGAGCAACTGCTGAATCAGATGGGTCAGGATGGGTGGGAATACCAGCGGGCCGAACTGCTGCCCAGCGAGGAACGCTCGGGTCTGACCGGATCGACCACGAACTGGCGCAATGTGCTGGTTTTTCGCCGCGTGGTGGAAGAAGAAGTCGATGCCTCGTGGGTCGGTGCAGTACCTGAGATGGATGACACCCCACTGGCCCAGCCGATCCCGGGCCCCGACGAGGTGCAGGCGCCGAAACCAATTGCAGCAGAGGCGGACGAGCCTCCTTTGTCGTTGAAGCGGTCTGATGACGCACCTGATGCAAGCGGCACGTCGAAAACATAGTCTTGGGGACTGGTACGGCCGCCGGACCGAATGCAATCGGCCTGTGGCCTTGTGCAGAACGTCCGTTTTTGCCCTGACGTTCGTCAAGTCGATCCGGGTACGGCCCGTGTCTTCATAACCATATTGGCAAGCAATAAGGGCTATACCCTCAGGGAATCTGTGGCATGTTAGCCGGATATTCTGGAGGGACATCGAAATGGCTATTCGGCAGACACAAGGGCAGGCACGCCTGTATGACAGCATTCTCGACACGGTCGGTGACACGCCGTGCATTCGGGTCAACCGGATCGCGCCAGAGCATGTGACCGTCTATGTAAAGTTCGAGGCCTTCAACCCGGCAGGCTCGGTCAAGGACAGGCTGGCGTTGAATATCATCGAGGCAGCAGAACGGGACGGGCGGCTGAAACCCGGACAAACCGTTGTCGAAGCGACCTCTGGCAACACCGGGATCGGGCTGGCCATGGTATGCGCGGCCAAGGGATACCCTCTGGTCGTGACGATGGCCGAGAGCTTCTCGGTCGAGCGGCGAAAGCTGATGCGGTTCCTGGGCGCGAAGGTTGTTCTGACGCCAAAGGCGCAAAAAGGGTTCGGCATGTATACCAAAGCCAAGGAACTGGCCGAGGAAAACGGATGGTTCCTTGCCAGCCAGTTTGAAACTTCTGCCAATGCCGATATTCACGAAAACACGACGGCGCGGGAAATTCTTGCCGATTTCGAAGGGCAACGACTGGATTATTGGGTGACGGGCTATGGGACCGGCGGCACCGTTTCGGGTGTTTCACGTATATTGCGGAAAGAGCGTCCCGAAACAAAAATCATACTGACCGAACCGGCCAACGCAGCCATCGTGTCATCGGGTTACGTCAACACCCGAAACGATGATCACCAGCCGACCGAAAGCCATCCCAGTTTCGAACCCCATCCGATTCAAGGCTGGACACCGGATTTCATCCCGTGGGTCCTGCAGGAAGCCATCGACAATTCCTACTATGATGAGCTGATCCCCATTCCCGGGCCAGAAGGGATAGAATGGTCTCGCCGGCTTGCCTCGGAGGAAGGGATTTTCACAGGGGTTTCAGGCGGGTCAACCTTTGCGGTGGCCATGAAGTTGGCGGAATCCGCGCCGGAAGGGTCCGTTATGCTGGTCATGCTGCCGGACACCGGCGAGCGTTACTTGTCGACCCCGCTATTCGAGGGAATCGAAGAGGGCATGACGGAGGAAGAATATTCCATCTCGGCATCGACGCCGTCCGCACAGATGAAGGCGGACTGACACGCAAAGATCATCAGTCACCAATATCCAGAGCCAGCGCGTGGATGCGCGGCACGATGTCGCCCAGCGCCTTGTGTACGGCACGGTGGCGGGCGACGCGGGATTTACCTTCAAATGCGCTGGCACGGATGCGGACGTTGAAGTGACTTTCGCCGCCTTCCTGATAGCCCGCATGGCCCCTGTGGCTTTCGCTGTCGTCGATCACTTCAAGCTCGCGCGGATCAAAGGCGGCTTGCAGGCGGGTTCGGATTTCGTCTGTCACACTCATTTTTTCGCTCAGCGGCAAAAATATTGCCGCACCCCTCTTCTACTTTCGGCTGCTTAGATTAAACTGCTGCCTCCGAGTCGAAAAGACGCGTTCTTGAGGATTAGAGCATGGCGAAATCAGACCCCTTCGGATTCGATATGTCCGTTTCCAGCGCCAAGAAGAAGAATCCGCGGGGTCGTCGAGGCATGTCAGGTGCGTCCGAAACCTCTGTCCGGGTGTGTGATCACGAGGGATGTGAAGAGCCGGGTAAGTTCCGCGCGCCGAAGGCACCTGATGTCCTGGATGATTTCTTTTGGTTCTGTCAACAGCACGTGCGGGAGTATAACCAGAAATGGAACTTCTTTGACGGCACCACCGAGGCCGAGTTGAACGCGCAGCGATCAAAAGACAAAGTGTGGGAGCGCGAGACCAAGCCGATGGGCGACCCCGAAGCGCGCGCCTGGGCCCGTTTGGGGATCGAGGATCCGCATCAGGTGCTCGGCGCCAACAGCACGCAGAACAAGGGCCGCAACACGGGTGGCGGACGCCGCCTGCCGCCGACCGAACGCCGTGCGATCGAGATTCTCGAGGCAAATGACGGCTGGACCAAGGCTGAAGTCCGCAAGGCATACAAGAAACTGATCAAAGTGCTGCACCCGGACATGAACGGTGGCGACCGCTCGCAGGAAGAACAATTGCAAGAGGTCGTCTGGGCCTGGGATCAGATCAAGGACAGCCGGAACTTCAAGTAACGGTCACAGCTTTCCCTGCTTTACCTCCGCGACACGCTCAACCTGAATGGTTGGGTGCCGCGGACGACACAACCTGAAAAAAACTGCGCAATTTCTGTAAGGAACCCTGTTTCATTCGACGCGAAAGTGGTGGAGGATTTGGGACAGGAGTTTCCAAGGACCAGTTTCGTGCGCACGACCATTTTCCTGTTGCTCGTCTCGCTATGCGGGCTCATCGCTGCCAGTTTCATTCCGACTGATGCCGATTGGCTGTTCCTTTTGGCGTTGATTTGCGTGATGGCCAGCGCAATCCTTTTCGTAAGGGCCTGGTTCAGGTGGCGCAGGGCCAATACATGGATCATCGTGGACGGGTCGAACGTCATGCACTGGAAAGAAGGCACCCCGGATCTGGGCACGTTGAAGAAGGTCCTTGAGACTTTGAAGCAAGCCGGGTTCAAACCGGGCGTCATGTTCGATGCGAATGTCGGGTACAAGGTCGAAGGTCACTATATGAACGACCGGACGCTGAGCCGCGCCCTGGGCTTGCGCGCCAAGCAGGTCATGGTCGCCCCCAAAGGCACGCCAGCGGACCCGCTGATTTTGCAGGCGGCGCGGGACAGCAAGGCACGCATCGTCACAAATGACAGGTTTCGGGATTGGGTAGACGAGTTTCCGGATGTGTTGAACGCGGATCGCCTCGTGAAAGGCGGCTTTCGCAAAGACCAGCTTTGGTTTTCGCTGTAGGCAAGCGACGGTCGATGCAAGGCAGAAACGCGCAAGGCCATGAAAATGGCGCTGCGTCCTGAAGTAGCCCATGGCAATCGATCCGAGAAAACACATTTGAAGGAACTTGCTGAGACAAAGGATCAGACCAGAGTCAGTTCGAATTTCAACTATTCGGATTTTTGTCCGGGTATGAGCTTCGCAATGCGATTGCTTCCCGGCGCTTCAAACAACTTAAGCGAGTCTGTTGCGACTCTGCAGTGCCGTCACGCAATTCGGGGAACAGTGCGAGCAGTTCTTCAACGTCCTCACGGCGAAAAGACTTCAGCGCCATATCACCCAGAAACAAGCTTTCGGTTGGCAATCCGTTCGACATCAGTATGGCGTGGCGACTGCAGGCAATATGGTAGTAAGTGACGCACTCATTGGATCGAACCCGATGAATGGTTTTGTCGTTGATCAGATGAACTGCTGCGGTGAAGATTTTTGCCTCTCCAAACAACAATTCTGCGCGCCACCCTTCCAGAACAATTCTGTGTTGCGGGGAAACGTACAAATCACGGCTAGGCAAGTTTTTTCCTATCGCTCCTTTTTCGATGCAAACGGGCCTCAATTGCGGGTTACGTTTCAAATCTTCCGCCTTCAGAGTCCTTTTTCCGATCCACTTAACTGGAAGAATTTCCCCACTGGAAGCACGCACTTTATCCCCAACTGATAGTTCCTCAACAGCACGATAGCCCTTTTCAGTTTCGATCAGCGTACCCTTCACGAAACACGGTACTGTTCCGGCCGGAAGAGCGACGGTCACGATGAGAGAGTCATTGTTACCGTTACCGGGACCTGTCGACGCGAATACCTCGACGGTCAGTTGCGTGTTTGGAGGAATAACAACACCAGAGGTCAGATCGACAGTCAAAACGCCGTTCGGTGAAATCGAAACGGAATAATCACTTGGGGCCAGTCCTCCTGTCCCTGAAACAATCACATTCCACGAAGCGCCTGCTTTGGTGGCCGTGTATTGCTGCATAACGGAAGACGATCCACTTGGGATGGCAATCGAAGAGGGACCCTGAATTGTTAGCGACATTCGAACCTCTACCGTTTAACACCAAGCCGAAAGCTACTTATGCGCAGACAATGAAATAGTTTAACTCGATGAATTCTCAAATTGCAATTTGAGCAATTCAGAAATTGGATGACCTACGCCTCACGTTGGAAATTGCACCATCTGAGATCTGCGTAGCGAGCCGCGAATATCGGAGCGTAAGGTAGCCCGGTGTCAATAAGGCCAGTTTCAAAGAAACACCCGCCTAAGTTCGCACACGCGCCTCTTTCCCTTGCCCTTGCCCGCAATATGTTGCACCACACACGGGTTCAAACCCGGCAAGGCGGGGCAAAGGATAAGGACAAGGCGCATGGCTGACGGATCGATCGATATCAACGCAAAACCTACCGAGGATATCTCGGTCCGTGACGTGTTCGGCATTGACAGCGACATGGCGGTCAAAGGTTTTGCCGAGCGCAGCGACCGAGTGCCGGCCATCGACCATACCTACAAGTTCGATCCGGAAACCACGCTGGCGATTCTGGCGGGCTTTTCCCATAACCGTCGTGTCATGATCCAAGGGTATCACGGCACCGGCAAATCGACCCACATTGAACAGGTGGCCGCCCGTCTGAACTGGCCTGCCGTACGAGTGAATCTGGACAGCCATATCAGCCGGATCGACCTGATCGGCAAGGATGCGATCAAACTGCGCGACGGCAAGCAGGTGACTGAGTTCCACGAAGGCATCCTGCCCTGGGCGCTGCGCAACCCGGTCGCCATCGTGTTCGACGAATATGATGCGGGCCGCGCCGACGTGATGTTCGTGATTCAGCGCGTGCTGGAGCATGACGGCAAGCTGACCCTGCTGGACCAGAACGAGATCATCACGCCGAACCCGAATTTCCGCCTGTTTGCCACTGCCAACACGGTCGGTCTGGGCGACACGACGGGTCTGTATCACGGCACGCAGCAGATCAACCAGGCGCAGATGGACCGCTGGTCGCTGGTGTCGACCCTGAACTACCTGAGCCATGATGCAGAGACGATGATCGTTCTGTCGAAGGCGCCGCATTACAACACCGCAGAGGGCCGCAAGACCGTCAGCCAGATGGTCACCGTCGCCGACCTGACCCGAACCGCCTTCATGAATGGCGATCTGTCCACCGTCATGAGCCCGCGGACCGTCATCAACTGGGCCCAAAACGCCGAGATCTTCCGCAATGTGGGCTATGCGTTCCGCCTGTCCTTCCTGAACAAGTGCGATGAGTTGGAGCGTCAGACCGTGGCCGAGTTCTATCAGCGCTGCTTCGATGAGGAGTTGCCTGAGAGTGCCGCGAGTGCAAGCTTGGGGTAAGCACCCAAATTGCGCCCGTTCTGGGCGCAATGCCTCCGGCGGGGATATTTTGGGCCAGATGAAGTCGGATCCGTTACAGTTTTCAACGCCGGGCAGGTCATTTTGATGAGGTCTTAAGGACATGGCACAGAAGAACGACAACCCTGCTGATCCGTTCAAGAAGGCCCTGGCCGAAGCCACCAAGGTCATGGCCGATGATCCCGAGCTGTCGGTGACTTATACCGTCGACCCTTCGGGCATGTCGGGCGAGTCGATGCGGCTGCCACAGGTCTCGCGCCGGATGACGCGCGAAGAAGTGCTGTTGGCGCGCGGCACGGCGGATGCCTTGGCGTTGCAGCGCAAGTATCATGACGACGCGACCCATGCGCGCTATGCGCCCCCGGGCGATATGGCGCGGGATCTGTACGAGGCGATGGAGACCGCCCGCTGCGAAGCGATGGGCGCGCGGGATATGCCGGGCACCGCCAGCAACATTGATGTGAAGATCGGGCACGAAGCGATCCGGCGGGGGTATGATCAGTGCAAACAACCCGCCGATGCTCCTCTGTCGGTTGCGGCAGGGTACCTGATCCGGCATCTGGCCACCGGGCGTGATCTACCCCCTGCCGCTGAAAACATCATGAACCTGTGGCGTGGGTTCATCGAAGAGCAAGCTGGCGGAACGCTGGAAAATCTGGACGAAATCCTCTCGGATCAGGCGGAATTCGCCAAATTCGCCCGTCAGGTGATCAAGGATCTGGGATATGGCGACCAGCTTGGGGATGACCCAGATGAGCTGGACGACGAGCAGGAAGACCAGGCCGAGGAAGACGCCGAAGACCAGCCCGATCCCGACAGTACCGGCCAGGACGATCAGGACGATCAGGACGCGGATGCGACCCCTGAGCAAACTCAGGAGGAGCAGCAGGATCAGTCTCAGGCCCAGGTCTCGATGGATGAAATGGCCGAGGACGAGATGGGCGACGAGGCTGAGATGCCGGATGGCGAAGCGCCGCTGGAGCCACCTGCCCCGCCGCCTGCATCCGAGGCAGACCCGGATTACAAGGTCTATCTGGACACCCATGACGAAGAGATCGCCGCCGAAGACCTGGCGGAACCTGCCGAGCTGGAACGCCTGCGGGCCTATCTGGATCAGCAGTTGGAACCGTTGAAGGGGGCGGTATCGCGTCTGGCCAACAAACTGCAACGCCGCCTGCAAGCGCAGCAGAACCGCAGCTGGGAATTCGACCGCGAGGAAGGTATTCTGGACGCGGGCCGATTGGCACGCGTTGTGGCGAACCCAACCACACCGCTGAGCTTCAAAGTCGAAAAAGACACAGAGTTCCGCGACACGGTTGTCACGCTTTTGCTGGATAATTCGGGGTCTATGCGGGGACGGCCGATTTCGATCGCCGCCATCTGTGCCGATGTACTGGCGCGGACGCTGGAGCGGTGCAATGTGAAGGTCGAGATTCTGGGCTTTACCACGCGGGCGTGGAAAGGCGGTCAGGCACGTGAAGCGTGGCTGAATGATGGCCGCCCGCAACAACCCGGGCGTCTGAACGATCTGCGTCACATCATCTATAAAGGGGCCGATGCCCCCTGGCGTCGCGCGCGGCCCAATCTGGGGCTGATGATGAAAGAAGGCCTGCTGAAGGAAAACATCGACGGCGAGGCGCTGGAATGGGCGCACCGGCGGATGCTTGCACGGCGCGAGCAACGCAAGATCCTGATGGTGATCTCAGACGGCGCACCAGTCGATGACTCTACGCTGAGCGTGAACCCGGCCAACTCTCTGGAAAAACACCTGCGCGACGTGATCGCTATGGTTGAGAAGCGCAAGATGGTCGAATTATTGGCTATCGGGATCGGCCACGACGTGACCCGGTATTACGACCGGGCCGTTACGATTACCGATGTTGAACAACTGGCCGGTGCAATGACCGAACAACTGGCAGCCCTTTTCGACAGTGACCCGCGGGCACGGGCGCGGGTAATGGGGATGAGAAAGGTCAGCTGAATCTGACTTTGCGTCCAGCGGGGGTATTTTCCCAATGATGGGGTGTTTGGCTTTGCTGAACATCGGCTTTTTCAAGCGGGGTGATCCCGTCTGGACTTTTTTTGAAATGCGCCTCAGGGTCACGCCCAAAAGCTGTGAATGAGGCCGCCCATGTTCCAATCCTTCAAAGTGACCGCCCGACCGGAACAGGGTCCCCCGCGGCTGGCCGCCTTGCGCGAACAGATGGTGCCAGAAGGGCTGGACGGATTTCTGATCCCCCGCGCGGATGCGCATCAGGGCGAATATGTCGCGGCACACGATGAGCGTCTGGCCTGGCTGACCGGGTTCACGGGCTCGGCCGGGTTCTGCGCCGCCCTGCGCGACGTGGCCGGAGTTTTTGTCGACGGGCGGTATCGCACCCAGGTCAAGGCACAGGTTGCAGAGGATTTCACTCCGGTCCCCTGGCCAGAGGTGAGCCTGAGCGCCTGGCTGAAAGAGCGGTTGCCAAACGGGGGAAGGATCGGCTTTGATCCGTGGCTGCATGCGGCGGGGCAAATTTCAGGCACAGTAAGCGATCTGGAAGGATCGGGCATCGATCTGGTGAGATGCGAGAACCTTGTGGACCGGGTCTGGGCAGATCAGCCGGCCCCACCGATGAACCCGGTCAAGGCGCATCCGATTGAGTTTGCCGGGGAAGGTGCGGACAGCAAGATCGCCCGTCTGGCCGGCGACCTACGGCGGGCCGGACACACGGCAGCGGTGATCACCTTGCCGGATTCGATCATGTGGCTGTTGAATATCCGTGGGTCGGATATTGCCTACAATCCGGTGGCCCACGGTTTTGCCATACTGCATGCAGGAGGTCAGGTCGATCTGTTCATGGCGGCCGCGAAACTGGCCGGGGTAAGGGATCATCTGGACACACTGGTGACCTTGCGCGCGCCGGAAGATTTTCTGAATGCGGTTGCGGCTCTGGCCGGGCCGGTGCAAGTGGATAACGCTTCGGTGCCTCAGATCGTGGCGGATGCGTTAGGCGATGCGATGACGGATGGCGGCGACCCCTGTGCCCTGCCCAAAGCCTGCAAGAATGCGCCTGAAATCGCGGGCAGCGCCGAGGCGCATTTGCGCGATGCAGTGGCGGTCATCGAAACGTTGCGCTGGCTGGACGAAAAGGCCCCTGGCAGCGTGACCGAAACACAGGTTGTCACCCGGCTGGAAGAAAACCGGCGTAAGGACAATGCGCTTCAGGACATCTCGTTCGATACCATTGCAGGCACGGGTCCGAACGGCGCGATCATGCATTATCGTGTGACCGAAGAGACCGACAGCCAGTTGGAAAACGGTCATATTCTGGTGCTGGACAGTGGCGGGCAATATCTGGACGGCACCACCGACATCACCCGAACCATTGCCATTGGTGACGTCGGAACAGAGGAGAAAACCTGCTTTACCCGTGTTCTGAAGGGCATGATTGGCATGTCGATGCTGCGCTGGCCTGCGGGCCTTGCAGGGCGGGATATCGAATGCGTGGCCCGCGCGCCGCTGTGGTCGGCGGGGCAGGATTTCAATCATGGGGTCGGGCATGGGGTCGGAGCCTATCTGAGCGTGCACGAAGGGCCGCAGCGCTTGTCGAAAGTCAGCCATGTACCGCTGCAACCCGGCATGATCCTGTCAAACGAACCCGGATATTACCGCGAGGATGCCTTTGGCATTCGAATCGAGAACCTTGTGGTGGTCGAAGAGGCGCCTGCCCTGCCCTCCAGCGACGCCGAACGCGCAATGCTGAACTGGCGTACTCTGACCTTTGTGCCGATTGACCGCAGGCTGATCATGGTCGAAATGTTGGCGGCGGACGAACGCGACTGGCTGAATGCCTATCACCGCGACGTTGCGGAAAAAGTCCGCCCAAGGCTGGGACAAGACGCGCAACTGTGGTTGGATGCCGCAACTGCCCCAATCTGACACCGGTCTGTTACACAGAACGGGCAGAGGAGAGGCCCAAATACGACGACGGAAGGAAATGGAATGGCTGAGATCACGATCCGGAAAGCGCCGGGCAAATGGTGTGTCCGCTCGGGCGGTGCGATTCTGGGCGAAACGAACAACGCGCTGGAACTGCATGAAGGCGACAAGGATCCGGTGATCTATTTCCCGCGCGGTGATATTGCGATGGCATTTCTGGACCGGACCGACAAGGTAACGCACTGCTCTGGCAAGGGCGACGCGACGCATTTTTCCATCGTCAACAAGTCATCCGTGACCGCCAATGCGGTCTGGAGCTATGAAAACCCGGCCCAGGCAGTGGCCGAGATCAAGGACCATCTGGCATTTTATCCCGTCGAGTCGGTGAAGGTGGAGCAGATTTAAAGCCCTCATTTGACATCCTGTCGACCGCCGGTGACCCATTGGCAGCTCTGCGGCGCGCAATCTCTTGTCGAATCAAATCGATATGCAATCGCGCGTCATACGCGACCTGACGGTAGGCAAGCGGTAGGTTGAGGTTAGCAATGCTGGTATCCAGTTCCTCAATGCTGTCCGCCACTGCGTCTACGTCGCCCAGCGTCCGAGCCTGCCCCAATTCTTCCTCCAGCGCTGCGATTTTCTGATAGAAACGCCAGACACGGCGTTTCTGGAACCACACATACCCGGATGGAACGAGCCGCAAAAGCGGAGCGAGAAAAAGTAAAGGCAACAGCAATAAAAGAACCCGGCCAAACTGAGCAGCAATCCAATAGGGCAAAACGGCATGTAGAAAATTTGGCCCGGTGTTTATCAGCTCTTCAGCAACTTCGTTTAGTGGAGCGGGCGGAGACTCCGTTTTCGGGTATTCCCTTGAACTCTGCAATATGCCGGGCTGACCATGAACGATCTTCGCTGCGGTAACCAACCGATCTGCGACTGCCGGGTGCAGATCAGGCCCGGCAATCATTGATGCCCTCAAAGCTAAGATCTTTACGTCCTCGGGCGGTCTTGGAGGGTCGAGAGTGATTGACCCAGCGGGCACGGTAACCGAACTTGCCCCCCGGAGTTTCAATGCAAGCGCGTCGACCAACGCCATGGGGACGAATTCTATGTTAGGGTCAAAAATCGCATCCATGAGATATGGCGCATCCAGTGGTGCAACAAACAACGCAGCATCGGCTTTGCCGGAATAGAGCGCATCGATAGCATCAGGTCCTCCTGCATCCACAAGCGTAATGCCGGTATCCCTATGCCCCGCCGCTTCTATCAGGGCGATGGCAGCCGCACGGCTTCCGGACCCTTCTGCCCCAGCGGCAAGTCGGATGCCCTCCCATTCCCCCGCATTGCCACCAATTGGGCTGAGCTTTCCTCGAAACACCACCATTGGTTCAAGAAAAATGGCCCCCAACGATTGCAATCCACTTTCCCGAGGAAGATTCAGACCACCTTGAACAATCGCTACATCGACTTCACCGGAAACAAGCTTCTTTATGTTCTCTACAGAACCTGCGGTTTCAACCAAATCAATGTGAATGCCGTCTCGCGCCAGCTCTGCCTTGTAAAGCTGGCCGATCTGCCAATACCCCCCGCCGCTCACCCCGGTCGCTAGCCGTATGCTGCTGGGTGGTTTCAATCCAAGAATCAGAAACGCAATCATCCCGACAAACAGAATTGGAAGAAGAACAAAGATGAGTAGGCGCATGAATTCTCGCATTCAGATGATCCGAACTGACCCTTAAACCTCGCCTGTTCGCAATCTTCGCGTCAACGAAAATCAATCCAGCACAGCAGCGAATGACGCGTTGGGCGAAAAGTCCGGCTGGTGTTTGGCTTGCAAAAATGGCGCAACCTTGGTCGCGGAAAAGCTAAGCCGGCCGGAGTATTTCCGGAAACGACTCATTGTTCATCCAGCCGGTTCTTATTTCAGCTTCGCAAGAAATCTTGCTTCGAAGCCCACCTCACGCAGCTGTGGCATGCACGTGAGCGGCATTTGCGGCACACTTCTTCCGGATATCCACCGGAGGCTTCCATGCAGATTTCAAGACGCGGTTTAGCCGGGATGATCGGGGCTGGAGCAATTGCACCCGGAGCGCTTTGGGCGCAGCAGGATCCGGTTCTGGAGGCATTGCGCAGCACGCTGAACGGGCGTCGGACCGCGTTTGAGGCACAGATGGCGTACCTGAAAGATCGCGGCCAGCCGGATGTTGTGGCCGGGTTGCTGACCGCGATGCGCTATGCCGACAGGCGGCGGGACGAGATCGTCGAGGTGATGCAGGCTGTGACCGGGCAGCGCTATGGCAATGACTGGTTCGAGTGGATGCTGTGGCAGGAACGAAACCCACAAATTGTCCCTCATCCTTCGCTGATCCCGTTCAAGCGCGAGGTTCTGTTGGGGATCGACCCGAATTTCGATCTGTTTCTGCGGTCTGAGTATCTGCAACGTGACAGGATGAAGATCCGCCTGGAAGAGATCGCCTGGGGCGGCGTGTCCAAGGATGGTATTCCGTCCCTGGACAACCCAACCCTGATCTCTGCTTCAAATGCGGGGTATCTGAAGGGCGACGATCTGGTGTTTGGCGTGGCCATCAACGGCGATGAGCGTGCCTATCCCCTGCGGATCATGGGATGGCACGAGATGTTCAACGAGGTGATCGGAGGCGTGCCCGTGGCGCTGGCCTATTGCACGCTTTGCGGGTCGGGCATCCTGTTCGAAACCCAAGTGGCGGGGCGGCGAAAGCCGTTCATTTTCGGGTCGTCAGGTTTCCTCTATCGCTCGAACAAGCTGATGTTTGACCGCGAAACGCATTCGCTGTGGAACCAGTATACCGGCAAGCCTGTTGTGGGGCCTTTGGTGAACAGCGGCATCACGTTGAAACAGCGCCCGGTGGTGATCACGACATGGGCCAGCTGGAAGACCTCGCATCCCAAAACCCGTGTTCTGTCGCTGAACACCGGGCATCGGCGCAACTACGGATCGGGCGTTGTTTATCGCGACTATTTCGCCTCGAGTGAGCTGATGTTCCCGGCTGTTGTGGATCGGTCCCGGCATCGGCAGAAGGATTACATCTTTGCCGTGCGCCAGTTTGGTGCCGCCCGCGCCTGGCCTCTGGATGCGTTCAAGGGCAAACCTGTGATCAACGATGCGATCGGCCAAACACCTTTGGTTCTGATTGGCGATCCCAAAGAGCGTAGTGTGCGTGCTTATGAACGAAAATTTCATGAGTTCCGGGCAACACAAAGCGGGTTGCAGGATAGCGCAGGGAACGGTTGGACCGTCACGGAAGAGGCTTTGATCGGGCCTGAGGGCGCGCGTTTGCCTCGGGTCGCCGGGCATATTTCGTACTGGTTTGCGTGGGACAATTATCTGGGTGACGCAGCCAGCGTGTATGGTGAGTGAAACTCAGGAATGCTCTTCAGCGGCCGTTGCCGCAAGCGCCCTGTTATATGCCTTGAGAGCGTCGACGTGATAGAGCGCGCCAACGGGTGTCTCGGATCCGTCTTTTTCCAGAATGATAACCGGAATGCAGGGGATGTCGTCACGATCGAAGTAAGGCATGGCGGCTTCCAGCGTGGCGCTGGCCTGAATGCACATGCCCTGTTCGATCAGCCCCTGTGCCTCTTCCTTCGTGATCGACCGTTGATCCCCAAGCGGACGCATCACTGCCCCGGCTCGGAGCATTGCCAGCAGATACGCCTGCGGCCCCGCGGCCAGGTGGACATCACGTCGTTCCAGCTGGGTCAGGAAGAAAGACCGGTCCACCAGGCGTGAGGCCAGCGCCGTGGACATGGACACACTGACCATAACCGCAAGGCCGATCTGCCAGTCGCCGGTCAGCTCAAAGACGATCAGAGTGGTCGAGATAGGCGCCCCAAGCACCGCCGCAGCCACGGCCCCCATACCGGCAAAGGCATAAAGCGTGTGCGTGCCCGAAACGTCCGGCAACAACCCGGTCGCGATCAGCCCGAAGGCCAGCCCGGTCAGCGCGCCAACCATCAGAGAAGGCGAGAAAACACCGCCACCCATGCGCCCCCCCATCGTGATGGCAACCGCAACCGTTTTGGTCACCGCAAACAGGATTGCCGTTGTCAGCACAAGATCACCGGTCAAAGCGCGGATGGTGGTTTCATACCCAACGCCGATGATATGCGGAAACCAGATTGCCATCAGCCCCAGCATCGCCCCGGACACCGCAGGGCGCAGCCAGCCCGGAATTGACAGACGGTTCTGGATATGGCTGCCGATATCCTCGGCAAAGAAGATCGACCGCATCAGCAGCAACGCGACAAATCCGCAGATCAGGCCCAGGATCAGGAAGGCCGGAAGCTCGACATAAAACTGCAGCGATCCCGGCGTCTCGAGAGTGAACTCGGTCACGTCGCCATATTCCAGCCGGTTGATCACCGTTCCCGCGACCGAGGCGATGACGATTGGTGCAAAGGCGTGAACGGCGAAATGGCGCAGCACGACCTCGAGCGCGAACAATGCCCCGGCGATGGGGGCGTTGAAGCTGGCCGACACGGCCGCAGCGACGGCGCAGCCCAGCAGGTCACGGCCCGTGATCCCATCCGCGTGAATTCGGTTGCTGACCCATGTGGAGATGACCCCGGCCATATGCACCACCGGGCCCTCGCGCCCCGTTGACCCGCCCGAACTGAGAGTGATCAGCGAGGCAAAAAACGACGCGATGCCGGCCTTGACCTCGACCCGCCCGTCAGTGATGGCCGAACCTTCAATCACATCGGCAACCGACCTCACGCGCCCGTCATTGGTGAACCGGTTCAGGATCACGCCGACGATCAAACCGCCGATGATGGGAATGATCAGAACCATGAACCACGGCAGTTTCTCGGCGTGGCTGTGCAGCAGCAGTATGTCATCGGTGTCGTAAAGATAGGCCTGCAACGCACGGATGGCCTTGCGGAAGCCGAGCGCCATGAAACCCGCTGCGATCCCGATGGCCAGTGCGATGAACCAGAACTGGATCTGGCTTGGCCCCCGGCGCAGCATCACCCGCCACGCATCCTTGATCGCGGCCAGAGCCTGATTGAACTGGTTGCGCAGAACGGTGCGGGTCGATTGGGTCATTGGCCCTCAGGGATCATCACTTAACCCTTAGTAAGCCACGGGGCGTCCATATAAAAGTGAGATAGCGACAGTGTGAGCACCAAATTACGCCACCGCCCCATCAGGCCTGCAACAGAGCCCGTGCTGCGGCACGAGCTTCTTCGGTAATGGTATCGCCCGCCACCATGCGGGCGATTTCGTCCACCCGATCCGATTCGGCCAGGGGGACAACCGTGGACAGGGTTTGCCCATTCGCGACCTGTTTCTGCACCCGCCAGTGATGCGCTGCCCGTGCGGCAACTTGCGGAGAGTGTGTGACAACCAGAACCTGCCCGCCCTGCGCCAATGACGCCAGCCTGCGCCCGACCGCGTCGGCGGTTGCCCCACCGACACCGCGATCAATCTCGTCAAAGATCATCGTCCGGGCGCTGTCGTCGCCAGACAGGCAGACCTTGAGCGCCAGCAGGAAGCGGCTGAGCTCACCCCCCGAAGCGATCTTGTTCAACGGCCCCGCCGGCGCACCGGGGTTGGTGGCCACGGTGAATGCCACCGCGTCGGTGCCCTCGGGGCCGGGTTCAGCCGGGGTGATTTCGGTCTGGAACACAGCACGTTCCATCTTGAGCGGGGCCAGTTCCGCCATGACGGCCGCGTCAAGCTGCCCGGCGGCGGCCTTGCGCGCGGCGCTTAGTTCGGTTGCGGCAGCATCATAGGCCTGTTGCGCCGCGTCCACGGCCGCACGTCTGTCGGCCAGGTCGGCATCTCCTGCCTCCAACCGGTTCAACCGGTCACGCAGTGTGTCGGCAAACGAACCCAGATCATCCGGGGCCACGTCATGCTTTCGGGCCTGCGCACGGATGGCAAACAGGCGTTCTTCGGCCTGTTCCAATTCTGCCGGATTGAAGTCCAGCGCCTGAAGGCAGGCATTCACACCGTCCTGCGCCTCGCCCAACTCGATCATTGCGCGCCCGAGCGCTGCAATCGGTTCTTCCAGCTGGCCGGCCGCGTTGTCCGAGACGCCTTCCAGCCAGCGGATGGCGTCGGACATGGCCCCTTCCGCCCCGTCCCCGGACAACAGGGCAAAAGCACGCGCAACATCGTCGCGAATCCGCTCGGCCCCTTGCATCATGCGGCGGCGGGAATCCAGTTCGGCATCCTCACCGGGTTGTGGATCAAGCTGGTCAAGCTCGGCGACCGCGTGGCGCAGGAATTCTTCCTCGCTGCGGACGGCAGCCAGAGCGGCCTCGGTCTCGGCCAGCATTCTTCGGGTACGGGACATCGCGGCCCAGGCCGTTCGCACGTTTGACAGCGGCTCCGAGACCTGGGCAAATTCGTCCAGCATCGCCCGATGACCACGTGGGTTCAACAAACCACGATCATCATGCTGACCATGCAGTTCGATCAGGGTCTCGGACAGCGCCCGCAGCACCTCACCCGAGCACCGGCGATCATTGACCCAGGCGGTCTTGCGCCCCTCGGCAGTATTTACCCGGCGCAGGATCAGTTCTTCGCCACCCGGCAGGCCAGCTTCGGCCAATACCGCATGTGCGGGATGATCGGCAGAAAGTTCGAACTCGGCGACGACCTCGCCCTGCGCGGCACCCTGCCGCACCAGTTCAGCCCGACCACGCCAGCCAAGCACAAAACCCAGTGAATCCAACAAAATCGATTTGCCCGCACCGGTTTCGCCGGTCAAGGCGTTCAGGCCCGGCTGAAAGCAGAGTTCCAGCCGGTCGATGATCAGCATGTCGCGGATATCTAGGGCGCGCAGCATAAGGTCTTCAGCGTCCCGGACCCGAGGCCATCGCGATTACAACCATTCACCTTTGATGGTCTGACGATAGACCGTGCTAAGCCAATTGTTGCCACGGCTCTTGAGATCAAGCCCGCGAGATGTCAACAGCTTGTACGCATCGTCATACCATTCCGTGGATTGGTAGTTGTAGCCAAGAATGGCGCCAGCAGTCTGCGCTTCGTCCAGCAGGCCAAGCGACAGATAGGCCTCGACCAGACGATACAACGCTTCGGCGGTATGGGAGGTGGTCTGAAAGTCTTCGACCACAACACGGAACCGGTTGATGGCTGCGATATAGTGATCCTGACGCAGGTAATAGCGCCCGATCTCCATTTCCTTGCCCGCCAGATGGTCGAAAGCCAGATCGAATTTCAGAACCGCAGATGTGGCGTATTCGCTGTCTGGATAAACCTCGATCACGGTCCGCAAAGATTGCAGCGCCTGGAAGGTCAGGCCCTGATCCCGCCCGACTTCGTCAATCTGGTCATAATAGCTGAGTGCCAGCAGATACTGCGCATAAGCCGCATCTTCATCCGTCGGATAGAAGTCGATATAGCGTTGAGCCGCCGCGCGGCTTTCTTCGTAATTCTGGTCCGAATGGAACGAAAACGCCTGCATGATCAGCGCACGCTTGGCCCAGTCGGAATACGGATACAGACGTTCGACTTCCGAAAAATACCACGCCGCATCGTCCGACCGATTCTGCGACAGTTCGTATTCACCACGGGTATATATCTGTTCCGGCGTAAACCCTTCCAGGTTCTGATCACGGTCAGCGCCCTTGCGACTAAATAGGCCGCCGCCGTTGCCGCATGCCGTCAAAACTGCTGCCAGAAGAATCGCACCCGCGAATCTGACTGCCGCTTTGCTGCCAACCATACCGCCCATCCTTGTCGTCTTGCTTAATGGGGTTTGCCCCGATTTGAGCCATGGTCTAGCACATAAAATTCCGGTGCAAAACGCCTTATGCGACTTCTGGCGCAAATGTCGTCAGAGTTGATCTGATCAGGCCACTTCGGGAATTTCGTGCACGACCAACCCCTGCCCCGGCAGGCGCGCGGCCTGTTCCGGCGTACACAGTACCGGGCGCACCGCACCCGGCGTTTCAAACAGATTGCGCAGCAATGTGTTGGTCAGCGAATGACCCGACTTGTTTCCGGTGAAGTGACCCAAAATCGGCCCACCAGCCAGATAGAGATCACCCAGCGCATCCAGCATCTTGTGGCGCACGGCCTCGTCCACGCGGCGGAAACCGCCCGGTGTCAGAACTTCGACGCCCTGAACGACCACGGCGTTTTCAAGCGTGCCACCCAAAGCCAACCCGTGTTCGCGCATCGCCTCGACATCTGTGCGACGGCAGAACGTGCGACAATCGCTGAGTTCGCGCGCGAACGAACCGTTGCGCATGTCCAGCGTCTTGCTCTGGCTGCCGATGGCACTGTCTTCGAAATCGATGTGGAAGTCGATGATCAGCCCGTCAGCGGGTGCAATGCTGGCGCTGGCACCTTCGCGTGATGCGGTGACAGTCTTCAATACCTCATAGGCCAATACCGGGCTGGCCTGACGGCGCACGCCCCTGGCCATGATGCCACGCACAAATTCAATCGAGGAGCCGTCCATGATCGGAACTTCGGGACCGTCGATCTCGATAAGCGCGTTGTGCACGCCACAACCAGCCAGAGCAGCCATGATATGTTCGACCGTGGAAACCGAAACACCCGCATCATTCACCAGTCGCGTACAAAGCGGGGTCCGTTCGACCACATGGTAGAGCGCCGGGATCATCGCATCGCCCAGTTGAATATCCGTCCGCTTGAACCAGATCCCGTGACCAGCTGCCGCCGGTTTCAGAACCATGGTCGCCGGCTTGCCACTGTGCAGTCCGACGCCTGTAAACGTGACCGGAGATTTGAGCGTATGTTGCAAAATGGGCCTCGGTGAGTGGTGTCCAGCCTGCTTGGACTGTGTTGGACACTCAGTTAAGGAAGCCCGCGTCAAGGCTCAACTCACTCTTTGCAACCGATTGAAACATGTATGTGACAGATCGGCAAAACCCTGCTTACATGCCTGCAAGATGCTGTTAATAAATGATTAAGGGCCGCCAAATGGCAGCCCCTTGAGTGGATTTTGTTACCGCGATCAGTTGGCTTGACGGCGCAGGAAGGCCGGAATTTCGATACGCTCCTGATCAGGATCAACCTCTTCCTGAATTGGCGCCGTAGCCTCGGACTGCCGCAAAACGGGTTGCTGCCGGGGCGATTGTGCCGGCGTATCAGACGCATGGCCAGTCATCCGATCGATCAGACGATTGAAGCCAAAACGCGAGCGCTCCTCGGGTTCCGACTGCGAAACCGGATCGGATTGTCGGGGCGCCGCTGGAGGCTGCGGCGCTGACGGAACCTTCTGAACAGCAGCCTGCAAACGCTGCAGTGCTTCGGGCGACGGGGTGCCGGCGGCATGTCCGCGCGGTGCCACAAATGCCTCGGGCGCTGGCTCAATATGCTCGGGTTGCGGCTCGAATTCGGCAACACGCGGCTGGTAGGCCGGCGGCGGCAGGCTGTCATCTTCACGCTCGTCGCGCGGCTGGAATTGCGGTTGCGCCGGTTCTTCAGCGGTTTCAAACAGCGAAGGCTCGCGGTTTTCTTCCCGCTGCGGGGCAGGCTCTGCCACCTCCGCAGCAACCGGTGCTTCTTCCTGAAAATGATCTTCGGCCGAAACCGTGCGGGTCAGTGGTTCTGACATCGAGCGGCGAGCCACAGGGACTTCCGTCGTTTTTTCGCTGGCGTCGATACCGGTTGCAACAACCGATACACGCATTCCGCCCTCCATGGCCGTATCCAGCGTCGAGCCAACGATGATATTGGCCTCTGGGTCCACTTCCTCGCGGATGCGGTTGGCGGCTTCGTCGAGCTCGAACAGGGTCAGGTCGTGTGAACCGGTGATGTTGATCAGCACGCCCTTGGCACCCTTGAGGCTGATTTCGTCCAGCAGCGGGTTTGCAATGGCCTTTTCCGCCGCCTGGACGGCGCGGTCTTCGCCGGTTGCTTCGCCGGTGCCCATCATTGCCTTGCCCATCTCGTCCATCACCGCTCTAACGTCCGCAAAGTCGAGATTGATCAGGCCAGGGCGCACCATCAGGTCGGTCACACCCTTGACGCCCTGATACAGAACGTCATCGGCCATCGAAAACGCCTCGGTGAAGGTGGTCTTTTCATTGGCCAGACGGAACAGGTTCTGGTTCGGGATGATGATCAGCGTGTCGACAACCTGCTGCAATGCCTCAACGCCGTCTTCGGCCTGACGCATCCGCTTGGCGCCTTCGAACTGGAAGGGTTTAGTGACAACACCGACGGTCAGAACACCCAGCTCACGAGCGGCCTGCGCAATGATCGGAGCAGCGCCCGTGCCGGTACCGCCGCCCATACCAGCGGTGATGAAGCACATATGCGCGCCGGCAAGGTGGTCAACGATCTGTTCGATGCTTTCTTCGGCGGCGGCAGCACCGACGGTCGGACGGGCCCCTGCCCCCAGACCTTCGGTGACTTTAACACCCAATTGCACACGTGCCGAGGACTGACTTTGTTGCAGCGCCTGCGCGTCGGTGTTGGCGACCACAAAATCAACGCCGTCCAACTGTTTCTCAATCATGTTATTGACAGCGTTCCCGCCTGCACCGCCAACGCCAAATACTGTAATCCGAGGCTTCAGTTCGTCGTGCCCGGGCATCGAAAGATTCAATGTCATGCTCTGTCCGCCTGTATTTATGTCCCGCCAAAGCGGTGTTTTTCTTACCTATCCTTGTCCGATTCTAGCGGCCTGATGCCAAAAGGTCACGTCAAAAATCGCGTTTTCCCACAAAATATGGAGGAAATAAGGCAGAAACCGGCGGCATTTCGCAGGACATGCCAGATATAGCGGAAACAACGGCGACCATCACAAGACAACCGACATGAACGCGAGGACTCATTCGTTCATCGCGCTCTGATCCAATGTCATTTACATTGCGGAAAACTGCTCAGGTCCTGCCGCGAGGCCTCTGCCGGGCCTTGTGGATATCTTGAGGGATAAATTGAATTGCTGCAACCGGTTTCTTTAGCTGAGCGGAGCACCTGGGCAGTTCAGGCCGCGCTCGGTCATGGAGCGCACTTCCTGTATTTCCCCCTCGGCGAAAGAGGCAAGTCGCACCATCAGCCGGCCTTCGTGCAAAAATGGCCACCAGCAGACCGGAATGCCGTCCGGGTCATTGTCGTATAGAAAGCATATCTGACCGTTAGGCGTTGTGATCTGCCCGTAGACACAGCCCTGCCCCTCTTCGCGCCAGACCGAGACACTTCGGTTCAGGAACTGTTCTGTTCCGACCAGACCGCCGCTGCGAATTTCGTAGAACGTGAGGGTTTTGCCGACAGCCGCATCCAGAAACGCCTCGGGCGTAAATATGGTCTGGGCCGAGACCGCGCCGGGCAGCAAGGCCGCGCCCAGTGCACACCCGCGCAGGTGCCTACCAATTGTCACGGAACCACCGCACGGCGCGCTTGAACGGGCGCGCGGCGTAGGTGTCGACCGGGATTTCAAAATCCCACCATTCGTCCTGAGGATGGGCCGCAAACAGGCTGAGGCCGACAGCGGACGAGAACCCGGGCCCGGTGGCTGACTGCGGCAGGCCATGCACGCGCAAGGGGCGGCCGAGGCGCACGCGCTGGCCCAGAATGCGGGTGGCAAGCCCGTCCAGCCCCATGATCTGGCTGCCACCGCCGGTCAGCACGATCTGCTGGCTTGGCATGTGTTCAAACCCGGCGGCGTCCAGCCGTACACGAACCTCTTCAAGAATTTCCTCGACACGCGGGCGCATGATACCGATCAGCTCGGCACGGCTGACGGTGCGGCGGTCGTGTTCCCAGTCACCGGTGTCACCACCGATATCAATCATATCCCTGTCGTCGGCCCCGGTGGCATGAACGCCACCATTGAATGTCTTTATCCGTTCCGCCACGGCGGCAGGCACACCCAGACCCATCGAGATATCGGCCGTCACGTGATCGCCGCCCATGCGCACGCAATCGGCATAAATCATGTGCTTCTTCATGAAGATCGATACGCTCGTGGTGCCGCCACCCATGTCGATACAGGCCGCGCCCAGTTCCTGCTCGTCTTCAACCAGCGCCGAGATGCCCGAGACATAGGCCGAGTTGGCAATACCTGCGAGTTCAAGATCGCAGCGCTTGATACAGCGCACGATGTTCTGGATCGCTGTCGAATCCACGGTCAGCATATGCATGTCGACTGCAAGGCTCTGGCCCATCTGCCCGCGCGGGTCGATCAGGCCCGAGCGGTTGTCGAGTGCGAAATTCACCGGTTGAGCGTGCAGCACTTCGCGCCCGTCGCCATAATCCGGCACGTCGCAGGCGTTCAGAACGCGACCCACTTCGGCCTCGGTCACGATCTGACCGTCCAGGTCGACTTGTGCATCCAACCCGTAAGAGCGCGGGTTCGCGCCCGAGAAACATGCGATCACATGGTCGACGCGGATATCGGCCATCTTCTGTGCGGCCTGAAGCGCGGTTCGGATGGCACGTTCGGTTTCCTGCATGGCGGTAACTTCGCCCAACTGGACACCCCGCGACCGGGTGGTCGCGGCGCCGATGACGCGAAAGCCCGTCTGACCCGCCATGGAGCCGATGGTGTTGTCCTCGCTCAGCCGACCAGTTCCGTCAAAGCGCAGCACTAGGCAGGCGATTTTCGAACTGCCCACATCCAGAATCGCAATCACACCGCGTTGCAAAGCCTGCCGCCGCATCTGACGCATGGCGCGTTGGGACTGATAAAGATCGGTCATCATGGTCGTTACTGCCCGTTACTCACTGTCACTTTTGTGTTCCACCAGTCGTCGCTGGCGGCTTTGGTCATTCGGATGGTTGGACGCTGCCCGAGGCGCATGTCGACCACGGCCACGTCACGTTCCAGAAGGTCCTGCACCTCGTTCACGGCAAGCACGCGTTCCAGCGCGCGCACCGGACGTTCGGTCGGCAGCATGATGCGCTGACCACGGTCCAGCACCAGATCCCAGCGCCGCTCTCCCACGCGCACCAAACCGCGCACGCGATTGCCCAGGCTGCGCGAGGTCTGAAGAAGCTCCAGCGCTTCACCCACATGATCGCTGGCGCCCGCCCCCGCGATCAGCGGCAGATCAGCGTGGTCCTTGCGAGAA
Source organism: Ruegeria sp. CDSA141 (assembly GCF_059612005.1). Classification (NCBI taxonomy): domain Bacteria; kingdom Pseudomonadati; phylum Pseudomonadota; class Alphaproteobacteria; order Rhodobacterales; family Roseobacteraceae; genus Ruegeria; species Ruegeria sp. CDSA141. The sequence continues at coordinate 164,195 of NZ_JBXWPT010000001.1, read as the reverse complement.
GTGGCTTCCTTGACATGCGCGCCTGTCTCATCGAGAAGCTCGAGCCCGTCATGCGTTCGCCAGACAATTACTGGCTGACGCTCGACGACATTGACTTGCAGGATGCCTCCGGGGCGGATTCTGACGGTTGCGGATTTTACCGGATCCAGCCCGGTGATCGTGTCGCGGATCTGTTCCACATCCAGATCCCAGGAACTGATCGGGAAATCCAGCGGCACGATTTCGCGGATGTCCTCGGACAGGCCGGTTCCCGCCCCATCGATGGCCATCAGGTTGACCATGAATTCGGGGCGCTCCTGAATCGAAGTGCGCACATCGGCGATATAAGCGGCAAGTGCGTCGCGACGGTCCTGCGAGGCAAAGAAGATGCCGACAGTTGCAGCAATGGCGCAGATCGGCAGGCCGACCTTGACACCAAGGCGAATGCCAGGTGTCAGCATCCAGCGCTGGAGCCGGTAGCTGAGGCGCGACGGCGCCGGGTCGCTGCGACGGGCCGGGCGGGAAAACACCCGCGCGCCACGCAGACGCAGAAGCGGTTGACCATCGCGCTGTTCAGTGTCGGCCGATGCAAAATCCGCATCCGGGCCTGCAACGGGTTTGGTTCGATGGATTTCCAACGCGCGTCTGGCGGTCAGCGGTCGCATGAGGCGTCCTCCACCATCCAGGCGCAAAGCTGGCCGAATGTCATGTCCAGATGGGCGGCCTGTTCCGGGGCCAGAGATGTCGGCGTCATGCCGGGCTGGGTGTTGGTCTCAAGCAGGAACAGCCCATCGGCGCCCATGCTGTCATCCCAGCGGAAATCGGTGCGGCTGACGCCCCTGCACCCCAAGGCAACATGCGCGCGCAGGGCGTAATCCATGCAGCGATCAAAGATGTCCGGTGGCACATCGGCAGGCAGAACGTGCCATGATCCGCCCGGTTTGTACTTGGCATCATAGTCATACCAACCACCATCGGTCATGATCTCGGTCACGGTCAGGGCGCGGTCGCCCATCACCGTTACGGTCAGTTCACGCCCCGCAACATATTTCTCGACCATGATCTGATCGGGCATGTCTTCGGACAGCTGCGGCGGGCCATTGGCATTTTCGTGGACGATGTAAATCCCAACGCTGGAGCCTTCGTTGTTTGGCTTGGCCACATAGGGCGGCTCCATCACGTGGGCTTCGATCACCTCAAGCCTTGGAACGATCACACTTGGAACTACGGGCAGACCTTCGGCCTGATAGACGTCCTTGCTGCGTTGCTTGTCCATTGCCAGGGCCGAGGCCAACACGCCGGAATGCGTGTAAGGAATGCGCATCCATTCCAGCAGGCCCTGCACACAGCCATCTTCGCCCCAGCGGCCGTGCAGGGCATTGAAAACCACATCTGGCTTGATGTTCGCAAGGCGCGCGCAGAGGTCGGGACCTGCGTCCAGTTCGACCACTTCAAAGCCTTCTCCCACAAGGGCGGCTGCGCATTCGCGCCCAGAGCTGAGAGACACCTCGCGTTCCGCCGAGGGGCCACCCATCAATACCGCCACTTTGGGGTTTGTCCTGCTCGACATACCCAACGTGCGCCTCAATGTCCCCGGACCTTATATGGTGGTCCGTACTGCGTTTATGCCTTTGATCCGTCGCCTGAATTTGCCTGTTTTGGTCTGACGGTCCGGGCTTTATTCTTTCAGCGGATCTCCGACCCGCATGATTTCCCACTCTAGCGTGATGCCGCTTGTTTCGTAAACCTTTTTTCGCACCTCTTCGCCAAGGCCTTCGAGGTCGGCAGCGGTGGCCGAGCCGGTATTGATCAGGAAATTCGAGTGTTTCGGGCTCATCTGCGCGCCGCCAAGCGTCGCGCCGCGCATGCCCGCGTCATCGATCACCTTCCACGCCTTGAGATCATGCACATCATCCGCCTGCCCGGTCGAGGAAAACCCGGCCGGATTGCGAAAGGTCGACCCCGCGCTGCGATCCTTGGTGGGCTGGGTTTCGTCGCGTTTTTTCAACTGCGCCTCCATACGGGTATGGAGATCTTCGGGATTGCCTGAAGGAGCCTCGAACACAGCCGAAATCAGCACTGCACCTTCCGGCAGGTCCGTCTGGCGATAGCGAAAATTCAAGTCTTCGGGTGTTAGGTCCACAAGGTCCCCTTGCCGGGTGACAATGATGGCCTTACGCAACACATCCGCCGTGTAACTGCCATAACACCCTGCATTCATGCGCACCGCACCGCCGACGGATCCCGGAATGGTGCGCAGAAAGGTCAGGTCGACACCGGCGTCCGCCGCCTTGCGCGCCACATGCGCATCCAGCGCCGCAGCCCCTGCCGTAACCGTATTGCCGTCAACCGAGATCGTATTGAACCCGCGCCCCAACCGGACCACGACGGCCCGCAGACCCCCATCCCGAACAATCAGGTTCGAACCGACACCGATCGGAAAGATCGGGGTTTCTGCGGGCAGTTCCCGCAGGAACGCTTGCAGGTCTTCGATATCGGCAGGCTGGAACAGGTAATCGGCCGGACCGCCAACACGAAGCCACGTGAGGTCAGAGAGAGGACGCGCCCGAGACAGGCGACCTTTGGGAGCAGGAAGCGTTGTCATATGTCTGCGCGCACCGCCAGGCTGCGTCCGCCCACACCCCCCATGACCGTGGCGAACAGAAAGGGAAGTACGCCGGCGGTCAGCCAGACCAGAGGGCCGAAGGCCTGTTCTTCTTCACCAGTGCCAATTCCGGCCAGCACGACCATCAACGCCAAGCCGACGGCCGAGGCCAGACCGATCAGCCATAACAAGCCGCGCAGGCCCAGCCAGCGGCCCGCGGTGAAACCGGCGGCGGCACCAAGCAGAAAAGACAGAATTGGCAGATAGGCAAATGTAGCGACCGACGCCATGGCGGACCTCCTGAAACTGGCCGGTTATTCGTCAGCCGCCTTCATGCCCTGCATTTTCGTCTTTGTCCAACGGGTCAGATAAATGACGGGCCAGCGCAGCACGGACATCCCCATGGCCAGCACCAGCAAGCCGATCCACGGGCCGTTTTGATAGGTGACATACCCCAGAATCGGAATGCCCACGGCGATCAGGATATAGGCGCGCGTCCAGTGGTTGTCTTTGCTGGGGATCATTGCCAGCAGATTCGCGGAAACGCCCCACAGACCGGCAAGGGCGATGGACCAGTTCACTCCATAACCTCCCCTCGCACCCATTTCCGCCAATAGAACCGGATGGGGTTGCGGAACATCGAAACGAAACCGCCAAAGGCAAAAACGGACCAGAACCAACCGTGGTCATAACCCAGCCAGACGATCAGAACCGGAGCACAGATCAGCAGGGTCACACCCGGCGGGAACTGCAGGCGCATCGGTAAGAACGCCACGATCGTGGCACAGATCACCCAGAGGGCGGCAAGGATCATCGAATAGTCCACTTGTCCCCTCCGAGGATATGCGACAGTTGCGGGCAGGTTACCACACTTTCAGGTTGTGCGCCAAACAGAAGGGACGTCAAACAGCTTGTTTTCGTTGCAATCTCTCGGGCAGAGCATTGGCCCAGGCGCTGATCGTGCCGGCCCCGAGACAGACCACCATATCGCCAGGACGGGCCTGTTCCAGCACAAGTCGTTCAAGATCGTTTTCGTCCAGCAGCGCGCGGGCGTGACGGTGACCGTGACGGATCAGGCCCTGTACCAGATCATCACGCGATGCGCCTTCGATCGGGTCTTCGCCGGCGGCAAAAATGTCGGCAATGGCCACGACATCGGCGTCGTTGAAACAGGTGCAGAAATCGTCGAACAGGTTGGACAGGCGCGAATAGCGATGCGGTTGGTGCACAGCGATCACGCGGCCTTCGGTCGCCTGACGCGCGGCTTTCAGAACAGCCGCAATTTCGACCGGGTGGTGGCCGTAGTCGTCGATGATGGTGACGCCGTCGACTTCTCCGACCTTGGTGAAGCGGCGGTTGACGCCACCAAAATTGGCCAGCGCTTCGCGGATTTCCGAGGCTTTCATGCCCAGATGGCGGGCAACGGCCACGGCGGACAGCGCGTTCGAGACATTATGGTCTCCGGGCATCGGCAGGGTGCAGCCTTCGATCACCTTGTCTTCGTATTGCAGATGGATATCAAAATGCGCAACGCCGACTTTGTAGGTCAGGTTCTCGGCCCGCACGTCGGCCTGCGCGTTGAAGCCATAAGTGCGCACGCGACGGTCGGTGATACGCCCGACAAGCGCCTGCACCTCGGCGTGATCCGTGCAACAGACGGCCAGACCGTAGAAAGGCAGGTTCGATACGAATTCATGGAAGCCGTCGCGCAATTTGTCGAAATCGCCCCAATGCTCCATATGCTCGGGGTCGATATTGGTGACGATGGCGATGGTCGCGGGCAGGCGGTTGAACGAGCCGTCGGATTCATCCGCTTCGACGACCATCCATTCGCCCTGTCCCATACGGGCATTCGAGCCATAGGCATGGATGATGCCGCCATTGATCACAGTCGGGTCGAAATCCCCCGCCACCATCAGTTCTGCCATCATGGTGGTCGTGGTCGTCTTGCCATGAGTCCCCGCGATGGCAATATTCGAGCGCAAGCGCATCAGTTCGGCCAACATGTCAGCCCTGCGGACAACAGGCAGGCCCTGCGCCCGGGCTTCGTCCAGTTCCGGATTGCCCGGTTTGATCGCGGTCGAAACAACTACAACCGCAGCATTTTCAAGGTTCTCAGCACGTTGACCGACAAAGATCTCGGCCCCCAAACTTGCCAGCCGGTCGGTGATCTTCGATGCCTTGAGGTCCGAGCCCTGCACCCGGTAACCCAGATTGAGCAGCACCTCGGCGATACCTGACATCCCGATCCCGCCGATCCCCACAAAGTGAATCGGCCCCACGTCCTGCGGAAGTTTGGTTGCTGGGTTCATGTGGTCTCCTTCTGCGCCAATTGCTCGACGAGGGCAGCCAGACGCTCGGTGGCGTCAGGTGCCCCGACAGACAAGGCGGCGTGGGCCATTTTCTGTGCGGCTTCAGGGTTCGTGAGAACCGTGGTGATTTGCTGTGTCAACGCAGGAACGTCAAGTGCCTTTTCCGGGATCATGATGGCCCCGCCCGCCTGTACCAACCCACGTGCGTTGGCAGTCTGATGATCTCCGGCGGCTGCGGCAAAGGGGATCAGGATCGACGGGCGCCCGATGACCGAGATATCGGCAACGCTGGACGCGCCTGAACGTGAGATCACCAGCTGGGCATCCGACATGCGACGGGGGACATCACCGAAGAAGGGCTGCACATCGGCGCGAATGCCGTGGTCGTTGTAAAAGGCTGTGACGCGCTCGCCGTCCTCGTCCCGCGCCTGATGCGAGACGCGGATGTGATTGCGGATGTCTTCGGGCAGTTCGGCGATGGCTCCGGGCACAACATCGCTGAGGATGCGGGCGCCTTGCGACCCGCCCATGACAAGGACCGACATCGGGTAATCACCGGGCGGAATGTAACCGGCTGCGGCGCGGTCCAGAACGGCAGCCCGGACCGGGTTGCCAGTGTGGATGCCACGTGCGCCTTCGGGCAGGCCCGTGGGCCAGACACCGCAGGCCACCTGCGCGACGCGGGTGGCGAACAACTGGTTCACACGCCCCAACACTCCGTTCTGTTCGTGGATCATGCGGGGGATTTTAAGCATGGTCGCTGCGCTCAGCGCCGGGATCGAAGGATACCCGCCAAAGCCCACAACAACATCGGGCTTGTCCCGCATCATCTGGAACACCGTGCTGGCGATGCCGCCCGCGATCTTGGGACCGGCCATAGCCTTGGCCACCAGGCCGCCACGCGCGAAAGTGGCTGAGGACGCCTCGACAATCTCGGTCGAATGCGGGAAACCTCCGGTATAGCGGGCGCCGCGCGGGTCGGTAGACAGGCGCACTCGCCAGCCCTTGTTCAGCATCGCCTCGGCCAGCGCCTGAGCGGGGAACATGTGCCCCCCGGTCCCACCAGCCGCAATCAACAGATATGGAGTCCCCATTATCCTCGTCCGCGTAGAATATCGCCAAGTTCGCCCTGTGGGCGGTTTCGGGTAAAGGCCAGCAGCATGCCGACCGCAATACCGCCTGCAATCAGCGATGAGCCGCCATAGCTGACAAAAGGCAGCGTCATACCCTTCGCGGGCAGCAGACGTACCGCAACACCCATGTTGATCATCGCCTGCACGCCGAACATGCACGCCAGACCGGTGCCCGCCAGACGGATGAACATGTCGCGTTCCCGCATCAGGCGAAGCAGCGAGCGTACCACGATCAACGAATAGAGCGCGATGATGATGAGCACCAGGATCAGGCCGTATTCCTCGGCCGCGACGGCAATGATGAAATCGGTATGCGCGTCCGGCAGAGACCATTTCACCTGCCCCTCACCCACCCCGACACCGAACAAACCACCTTCACGAATGGCGTTGGTGGCATAGCCCAACTGCGTGGTCGGATCGACCTCTTGATTCAGGAAGCCATCGATACGACGGGCAAAATGTTCAGAATTGGAATAGGCAAACATACCACCCAGGACAACAAACCCGGCCATTCCGACCAGCAGCAGCATCGGCGCCCCGGCGACAAAGTACATCACCCCCCAGCCGAACAGGATCAGGCAGGCCTGGCCGAAATCAGGCTGCATCACCAGCATGCCGACTATCGCCATGCAAAGGGCAAACGACCAGATCCGCCCCGGTGGGCCGTTTATCTCTTGTGAGGCAGCCAGCAGCCATGCAGCGACGACGATGAAGCCGGGTTTAAGAAACTCGGACGGCTGAAGCGAGGCAAACCCCAGCGAGTACCAGCGCACCGCGCCCTTGCCAAAATCAGTTCCGAACACGGGTAGGAAAACCAGCGCCACGAATGCCCCCAGGAAGCCCAGCACTGCCAGCCGCCGCACCAGCGTCGGCGACATCATCGAGGTCAGCAGCATCGCAATCAGCGCCATTCCGCCGAAGATGGCCTGACGTTCGACATAATGGAACGGATCGAACCCGTTTCGCCCGGCCAGCGGTGGCGAAGACGCCAGCCCCAGCAACAGACCGATGGCAAACAGGATCAGAACGCAGGACATCGTCCAGCGATCGATTGTACGCCACCATTTCGGTAGAATCGGTTCGCCGCGCTGGTCCTGGACCGCGCCATACACCATCTCAGTCATGAGATACCGCCACTCTCTGCCTCGTCAACGCCCCGTTTTCGGGGTCTGCTTGAGACATTACAGGGATTTTTGTTTTTGGGCTAGCAGAATGAAGCAATAAGGCAGAAATCAACCTGCCTTGCCCAAGGTGTCCCCCTTCTGCATCTGGCTGACCTAGGAAATTGCAGTGTTAGCCGCGCCACTTGGTGGAGCGGCGTGTGATTAAACCTACAAGGCGTTGCTCATTGCGCTAACCTTTGATCGGATATCGGTCGGGCTCTTCAAACACATCGATGACACGAGACCCCGCCTTGATGATCCCTCCGTGCTCCACACCGCTTGGAATCGAGTAGCTGTCGCCGGGGCGGTACGTGCGGGTCTGGCCACCGATAGTGAGTTCAATTTCCCCCTCGACCACTGTCCCCCATTGGGCACCATGCGAATGCAGGGGAAGCTCCATGTCCTTGAGGAAAGTGAAGAAAGCGACCAGCCCTGCATCTGATCGAATGACGGCCGTTTGCACCACGTCTTCAGGAAAAGGCACATCCAGTTTTGGAAATGACGAAATAAATTCGGGAAACTGCATTGGAAATTCCTTTTGCCAGCTTGTTTTGTCAAAGCCTCTTTGCGTTAAAGCCGCAGCATGACAGCACGCTGAACATCTGGCAATCGCCATGTCGGTCGACCTCAAATCTGGGAATGCGCGGGTAGTGCGTCTCATGCACTACTTCGGCATGAGGCCTTGCCATCCCGATTAATCCACGCCATGCGCAGCACATGACCTACGATACGATCATCCTTGGAGCCGGGGCTGCCGGCATGATGTGTGCGGCCCATTGCGGTGGGCGCGTGCTGGTGATTGATCACGCCAAGGCACCCGGCGAGAAAATCCGCATCTCGGGCGGTGGACGCTGCAATTTCACCAACATGTATGCCGGGCCGGGCAATTTTCTGTCGCAGAACCCGCATTTCTGCAAATCCGCCCTTGCACGGTACACGCAGTGGGATTTCATCGATCTGGTCGGACGTCACAACATTTCCTGGCATGAAAAAACCCTGGGCCAGCTGTTCTGCGATGGCTCTTCGAAACAGATCATCCGGATGTTTCTGGATGAATTGAGCGGTGCAGGAACAGAGCTGTGGGTTCAAACCTCTCTGCGTGATCTGCGCAAGACCGAAAGCGGCTTTGCACTGGAGGTTGAACGTGAAGGACAGCGGCAGCACCTGACCTGCACCAATCTGGTGCTGGCAACGGGCGGAAAATCGATCCCCAAGATGGGCGCGACCGGGCTGGCCTATGACATTGCCGGGCAATTCGGTCTGCGTATGACCGAAACACGCGCTGCATTGGTGCCATTTACCTTCTCGGATGGGCGGTTCAGGGACCTGTCCGGCGTTTCCCTGCCAGTGCGACTGTCGAATGATCGAATCAGCTTTGACGAGGCGCTGCTGTTCACCCATCGCGGCCTCAGCGGACCGTCAGTTTTGCAATTGTCGTCATACTGGCGCGAAGGTGAGGCCATCCGGGTGAACCTGATCCCCGATCTGCCCCTGCTTGATCTGTTGCGCGCACAGCGGCAAAGCGCAGGTCGCAAGGCGCTGACCACTGAATTGGCGCGGCATCTGCCGGCCCGGCTGGTCGACTACCTGTGCCGGATCATTCCGATGTCCGGGAAGCTGGCGGATCAGTCAGACACGAAACTGGCCGAGCTGACCTCGGCCCTGTCTGCGTGGCAACTGGTGCCGTCGGGAACCGAAGGGTATCGCACCGCCGAAGTCACCTTGGGCGGGATCGACACGGATGACTTGTCCTCGAAAACGATGGAGGCCAAGGATGTCCCCGGCCTCTATGCGATTGGTGAAGCGGTGGATGTCACCGGGTGGTTGGGCGGCTACAATTTCCAGTGGGCATGGTCATCAGGCCATGCCGCAGGTATTGCAATTGCCGCCGGGCATTAGCCTACGACGTTATACCCGCGCCCACGCATGCAGTTGCGCACCACGACTTCTTTGTTCTGGTTTTTATTGATGACATCTGCGCCAGCGCCAACCAGGGCACCTGCCACAGCCGCGCGACCAAGATTGTCGCTGCTGTCCTGAACGATCCCAGTAACGGCCGCGGCACCCACTGCGCCAATTGCTGCGTTCCCTGCGGTAGAGCCATCAACGCTGCCCTGCGATGCCGCCAGTTGTTGGCATTGCTGCAGATCCACGTTGTAGTTCGGACCGACCGGGCCGTCCACGATAGGCTGATAGTTGGCACCCGTATTGGTGCAGGCTCCCGCAACAAGAATGGCAGGCAGGATCAGAGAAAGTCTACGAAATGGCATAGTCATAACCTCGTGTTGAGTCTGCAGGCAAGCAAAACCAATAGTGGTGCCGCGTCAAGCTGATAGCATCCAAGTTTGGCCCAGCCGGCGGTCTATTGCAAATGGCTATTCTGTCAGCCTGAGCCTGACCTGCGTTGCAAAATCCTCTCCGCGCTGTTCGAAGTTGTCATACTGGTCGAAACTGGCAGCAGCCGGTGCCAGTAGGACTGTCTCGCCAGGTCGGGCATCCGCCATGGCCTGCTCAACGGCTTCAGACATCGTCGTACAGACCTGCGTATCCGCCTCGAGCTGCATCGCAAAACCAGCCGCTTCGCGTCCGATCACATACGCCTTGATGACCTCGCCCGTCGCCGTGTTCAGGGCTGATATGCCGCCCTCTTTCTCAAGACCGCCGCAAATCCATCGGATCTTTTTGAACGCCATAAGCGCTTTCAGGGCGCTGTCGACATTGGTCGCCTTGGAGTCGTTGACATAGGTGACCCCATCCGCCTCGGCGATGATCTGGCTGCGATGCGGCAGACCCGGATAGGAATGCAGCGCGTCTTCGATCACGCGGGGAGCAAGGCCCAGCGACCGGCAGGCCGCGTAGGCCGCGCAAGCATTCTGGTGATTATGCGCACCAGGCAAACCCTTGATCGCGCGGAGGTCGATAGACCCCGCCTGCCGCCCCTTGCGGTATTCCGACAGGAACCCTTTGCGCGCAAAAACCTGCCAGCCCGGCCCGGTCAGTTTCCGCGCGACCGAGACACGGATCACCCGGTCATCCGCAGGCCCTTCGGCCAGTTGCCCCGCCAGAAACGCGCCTTCGGTTTCGTCGACACTGATGATCGCGCGGTCGGGGCCGCCTTCGGCAAAGAGACGCCGCTTGGCTGCGAAATAGCCACCCATACCACCATGTCGGTCCAGATGATCGGGCGACAGATTGGTGAATACCGCCACATCGGGGGTCAGCGAACGGGCCAGTTCCGTCTGATAGCTGCTGAGTTCAAGCACCACGACCGAACCGTCGCCGCCCGGATCGATATCCAGAACCCCGCGCCCGATATTGCCCGCCAACTGCACCTCGCGACCGGCCTCGGTCAGAATGTGGTGGATCAGAGCGGCGGTCGTCGATTTTCCATTCGATCCCGTCACCGCGATCACGCGTGGCGGAGTGTCGTAGTTGTTCCACTCCGGTCCCGCGAAAGAGCGGAAGAACAGGCCGATATCGTTATCGACCGGCACGCCAGCTTCCAGGGCTGCGGCCACCACAGGGTTCGGTTCGGGATAGAGATGCGGAATGCCCGGTGAGACGATCAGCGAGGCGATGTCTTCAAACGCTCCATGCTTGCGCAGGTCGGCGCAGGTGAAGCCTTCTTCCTCGGCGGTATCACGGGCCGCTGGGTTGTCATCCCAGCAGACCGGTTCTGCCCCGCCTGCGTGCAAGGCGCGGGCTGTGGTCAAGCCGGACCGGCCCAGCCCCAGAACCGCAACTTTCTGTCCTGAAAAGCCTTTGACCGGGATCAAACCTTCGTTCCTTTTTTGCTCCACAACAATACTAACAGAGCAGCAACGATCGTGTAGACAATCAGGATACCCCAAGAAATCGACAACGCGGCCCTGTATCCGTCAAAGAGTGTTACAACCGTAAAGGGCAACAAGATCAATGCGATTCCTAAGGCTATGGCTATTACCCGCAACTGCAGACCCCAACCCAACTTCTCAACAGCTTTGAAGCCTTGATCCTGAGAAATATATTTCAGCCCTCGAAGCGAAATCAGGAGTGCATTGCACAACAAACAATAAATGAACGGCAAAATCACCGCTATTGCCGAGAAAAAGGCTAACCACCTCTTCGCGTTACTCTCCGTTGCAAACAACTCAGCCACGTACCAAACACCCCACGCCAGAACCAATGCGGCAACAAGTGATCGAATTGAATTGGCAACCCATTCAATGTGTGGTCGTAGGTATTCAAGAAAATTGATCACTTCACCGCACCTTCAGCGTCGCCAGACCGATCATCGCCAGGATCAGCGAGATGATCCAGAAGCGGATGACGATGGTTGGCTCGGCCCAGCCTTTTTTCTCATAGTGGTGATGGATCGGGGCCATCAGGAAGACCCGCTTGCCGGTGCGCTTGAAATAGAGGACCTGAATGATCACGCTCAGCGCCTCGACCACGAACAGGCCGCCGACCACGGCCAGAACCAGCTCGTGCTTGGTGGCCACGGCAATGGCACCCAATGCGCCGCCCAGGGCCAGCGACCCAGTGTCGCCCATGAACACTGCTGCCGGGGGGGCGTTGTACCACAGGAACCCGAGGCCGGCTCCGAACAGCGCGGAGGTGAAGATGAAGATCTCACCTGTGCCCGGGACGTAATGCACATCGAGATATTCGGTAAAGTCAACCCGACCCACCGCATAGGCGATCACGCCCAGAGTCGAGGCCGCAATCATCGCCGGCATGATGGCCAGCCCGTCCAGACCATCGGTCAGGTTCACCGCGTTGGCAGCTCCCACAATCACGACAATCGAAAACGGGATGTAAAAAATTCCCAGATTGAGCAGCGTATCCTTGAGCACTGGAACCGCCAGCTGGTTCTGCAAGGCTTCGGGGTGGTGCAACGTGGCCCAAAGCGAGGCCAGCACGGCGATGATCACGCCCAAAGCCAGACGCATCCGGCCCGAAACCCCTTGGGTGTTCTGTTTTGAAACCTTGGCGTAGTCATCCGCGAAACCGATTGCCGCATATGACAAGGTCACAAAAAGAACCATCCAGACATAAGGGTTGTCCAACCGCGCCCAGACAAGGGTTGACGTGACCAGAGCGCCGACAATCAGCAACCCGCCCATTGTCGGTGTGCCTGCCTTGGAAAAATGCCCTTCGGGGCCGTCGTCACGGATTGGCTGGCCCTTGCCCTGTTTCTTGCGCAGCACGTTGATCAGGGGTTTTCCGAAGATGAACCCAAAGATCAGCGCGGTCATGAAGGCACCGCCTGCGCGGAAGGTGATATACCGGAAGAGGTTCCAGAAATCCCCTCCGTCCGACAGAGCGGTCAACCAGTACAGCATGACAATACCTTTCTCACACGAGGCGCGCGGGCATGTTCACCCATCAAGCGCGCGCCCTTGCCCCATTTTGCGCAGACCGTCAACAATCACGGCCAATGCCATGCTGAGTGAACCCTTGGCGAGCACCGTGTCGCCATCCCGGATCAACGCAGGAAGATGTTCGGCCATTTCGGCGCTGGTTGCGAACCAGAGTCCACGTTTCTTTTCTGGCAGCGCGTGGTACATCGACTGCATCAACGGCCCGATGCAATGGACCTGATCTACATGCTCCATCGCCTTGATACCTGCCATGGCGGCATGCATGGCCTCTTCCTGGGCGCCCAGTTCCTTCATGTCACCCAAAAACGCAATGCGGCGGATACCGCCAGAGGCGGCCAATACATCCAGAGCAGCCTCCATCGAGGTCGGGTTTGCGTTATAGCTGTCATCCAAAAGTTCGATCCGCCCACCTCCTGACAATGGCAAGCTTTCGCGTACCCCGCGCCCCTTGACGGGCGACCACGCATTCAGGCCCGCGATGGCCTGATCCAGATCGACCCCCAATTCGACGCAGGCCGCCAGTGCGCCAAGAGCGTTCATGGCGAAATGCGTACCGGCAGAGTTCACCTCAAACCGGATCACGTGATCACCAACCTTTGCTTCGGCATTCACTGCGTCGGCTTCTGCCCGAGCATCGGTTAGCCGGTAGTCCGCTGCGTTCCGGCCAAAATCGACAACCCCTGCCCCCTGCGCCACCGCTGTTTGGCGCAAGATGTCCGCGTGGTCGATATCTGCGTTGACGATTGCAGCCCCGTCGGGTTCGAGCCCTTCGAAGATCGCCGCTTTTTCTTGCGCAATGTCGGCCACCGACTCGAAGGCTTCCAGATGCACCGCCGCCACGGTCGTAACCAGCGCCACATGCGGGCGGGCCTGTTTGGCGAGAGGGGCAATTTCACCCGGATGATTCATGCCGATCTCGATCACCGCAAACTCGGTGTCATGCGGCATCCGCGCAAGGGTCAGTGGCACGCCCCAGTGGTTGTTGTAACTGGCGACGCTGGCGTGGGTTTTCCCTTGCGTTTCCAAGATTGTCGCCAGCATTTCCTTGGTCGACGTTTTACCCACACTGCCCGTCACGCCGACCACGCGCGCACCAGTTCGTGCCCGTGCCGCCTGCCCCAACGCTTCAAGACCTGCCTGCACGTCTTGGACGATCAGCAGGGGGGCTCCTACGGGTACATCGTCCGGAACACGGGAAACCAGCGCGGCGCCTGCCCCTTTTTCCAACGCCTGAGCTACGAAATCATGCCCGTCCCGCGCCGCTTTCAGCGCCACGAACAGATCGCCGGGCTGAAGGGTGCGGGTGTCGATGGAAACACCATTTGCCACCCAGTCGATCGTGGCCTGCCCACCGGTCGCTTCAACCGCATCAGATGCTGTCCAGAGCGTCATGCGACCCTCCCGTCCAGTGCTGCCACGGAAATGCTGGCCTGTTCCACATCGTCGAAGGGCAGAACCTGATCCCCCACGATCTGTCCGGATTCATGGCCCTTTCCGGCAATCAGCAGAGCGTCGCCCGGTTGCAACGCATCAATTCCACGCAATATGGCCTCGGCACGGTCGCCGACTTCGGTCACGCTGGCTTTGCCGGCGGCCTCTGAAGCGCCTGCCATCACGGCCGCACGGATCACAGCCGGATCTTCGCTGCGCGGGTTGTCGTCGGTGACAAAGACCACATCAGCGTGGTTGGCTGCCGCCTTGCCCATCAACGGGCGCTTGGTGGCGTCGCGATCCCCGCCCGCGCCAACAATGGCAATCAGACGGCCCATCACATGCGGGCGCAGCGCCTTGAGTGCTGTGGCGACAGCGTCAGGCGTGTGGGCATAGTCCACGAACACCGTCGCGCCATTGTCACGCGTGGCGGCCAGTTGCATCCGCCCGCGAACCGTTGTCAGGTGGGGCAGAGTTTCAAAAACGCGTTCGGGGCCGTCCCCGGCTGCGATGACCAGCCCACAGGCCAGCAGAATGTTTTCGGCCTGAAATCCTCCGATCAGATTCAGGCGGGTCTGGAACGCACGACCCTGCCACGCAAAGCGCAGGTCTTGCCCCGTCGCGTCGAACCGTTGGTTGATCAGGCACAGATCAGCATCGCCCAGCCCGACCGTGAGCACCGACTGACCACGCGCCTCGGCAATCCGCCTGATCTGAGCCCCTTTAGGGTCGCTCAGGTTGACGACAGCTGTTCCATCCTGCGGCAAAACCCGGTCGAACAGACCGGCCTTTGCGTTGAAATAGGCCTCGAAGGTTTCGTGGTAATCCAGATGATCCTGCGTGAAGTTCGAGAAACCGGCGGCGGTCAGGTGAACGCCATCAAGACGGCGCTGTTCAAGGCCGTGGGACGACGCCTCCATTGCGGCATGGGTCACGCCGTTCTCAGCCGCCTCGGCCAGACAGCGGTGCAAGGTGATCGGCTCGGGCGTGGTATGGGCCAGCGGCGCTGTCCAGGCGCCCTCGACCCCGGTGGTGCCGAGGTTGATGGCGGCATGGCCAAGCTCGGTCCAGATCTGCTGGACAAAGGTGGAAACAGACGTTTTGCCGTTCGTCCCCGTGACGGCCACGATGGTTTGCGGCTGCGCCCCGAACCACAGCGCCGCGGCACCGGCCAGCGCCTGACGCGGGTCTTCCACCACGACCAGCGCTGCGTCTGAGGCTGCCAGCTCGGCCTCGGCGATCTCTGCCCCTCTGGCATCGGTCAGGATCGCAGTGGCCCCCATGCGCAGGGCAAACTGGATGAACTCTCCGCCATGAACGCGGGAACCGGGCAGCGCGGCAAACAGAAAACCGTCTTTCACCTCGCGGCTGTCAACGGCCAGACCAGTGATATCTGGGTTTGCGCCCTCTCTTGCGGTCAGGGCCAGCTGGCTGAGTTTCTTCGTCCTTGTGCCCATGACCCACCTCTTCCGGACAGCCTAGTTTGAGGTCAGCGTTATAGCAGCGCCCGCCTCAGGCTCAAGCCGGGGACGTAGCCCCAACAACGGTGCGACGCGACCGATGAGTTCGGCGGCAACAGGCACCGCAGTCCAACCGGCCGTGCGACGCTTTTCACCGTAGGCCACGATCGAAGGCTCGTCCAACGTGACGATCAGAACGTATTGCGGGTCGTAGGCCGGGAAGATCGTCGCAAAGGTGGCAATGACCTTGTCGTCGTAATACCCGCCGCGCGGTTTGGGCTTGTCGGCCGTACCGGTTTTGCCCGCCACGTCATAGCCCTTGACCTCGGCGAAACTGGCGGTGCCGTCCGTTACCACCTTGCGCAGCATTTTCTGCGCCTGACGCCCGGTGTCCTGCGACATAACACGAGGCCCGTATTGCGAGCCGTTCTGGCGCAGGATGGTCGGACTTACGTAGTGCCCGCCATTGGCAATCGCCGCATATCCGGCGGCCAGATGCATCGGACTGGTCGACAGGCCATGGCCATAGGAAATTGTCACGGTGCTGAGCTCGCCCCATTTCTTCGGCTTCAGCGGCACGCCGCCCTTGGCCTCGACAATCTCGAAAGGGGTCGGATCGAACATGCCAAGCGCGTCCAGAAACTCCTGCTGCCGTTTGGCCCCGATTTGCAAAGCCAAACGCCCCGTGCCACGGTTCGAGCTGTGGACGATCACATCCGCCACGCTGATCTTGCCGTAGTTCTTGCCGTTGAATTCGCCGATGGGAAAGCGGCCGATCTTCATCGGCCCGGACGTATCGATGATGGTGTTCGAATTCACCAATCCAAGTTCAACGGCCTGCGCGGCGGTGAAAATCTTGAAAACGGACCCCAGTTCGTACACGCCTTGCACATAACGGTTGAACAGCGGGCTGTCCGAGGGGTCAAAGCCCGAGGTCGGCGGACGCGGACGGTCATTCGGATCAAAAGAAGGTAGCGAAGCAGCTGAAATGACCTCGCCCGTATGCGCGTTCATCAGAACGGCCGAAGCCCCCTTGGCATTCATGATCTTCATGCCGCCATAGAGAACCTGTTCAACTGCGGCCTGAATGGTCAGGTCCAGCGACAGTTGCAGAGGCTTGTTGCCATTGGCCGGATCGCGCAGATAGTCGTCGAACTGCTTTTCCACACCGGCCACGCCGATCACTTCGGCGGCGCTGACGCCTTCACGCCCAAAACCGGACCCGCCCAGGATATGAGCGGCCAGCCGCCCGTTGGGGTAAAGCCGCATTTCTCGCGGGCCGAACAGGATGCCCGGATCGCCGATGTCATGCACGGCCTGCTTCTGCTCGGGCGAAATGCGTTTCTTGATCCACAGGAATTTGCGATTGCTGGTGAAGTCCTTGATCAGCCGCTCTTTGTCCAGATCAGGAAAGATCGCGACCAGCTGGTCCGCAGCCGCCACGGGGTCGATCATCAGAGGGGGCTGCGCGTAGACGGAATAAGTGTCCAGATTGGTGGCCAGTATGCGCCCTTCGCGATCGACGATATTGGCGCGCTGCATGGCAATCGCCGCCCCTGGCGCGCTGGCCAGAGGCTCTTGTGCTTCTGAGGTTGCCAACATGCCCATGCGGACACCAACGACTGAAAAAGCGCAGAAGAAGAACAGACCAAGCACCAGCAAACGCCCTTCGGCGCGGGCGCGGGCGCGATCTTTCATCTCTTCGTGACGCTTGCGGATGTTCTCACGTTCGATTGCCTTGGGGTTTTCGCCCCGGGCGCGGGCATCAAGGATTCGGGCTAGGGGGCGCAAAGGGGTGCGTGTCATGGAATCTGCACCTCGCCCAAAGCCTGAATATCGGTGATGGCCTGCAATTCAATCGGATCAACCACGGGCAGGTCCGGGTCTTCGGCATAGGCGATCTGATCCGCACGTCCGAACTGTTCGGCCCGCAAAGGCAGCAGGCCAAGGCGCTCAAAGTTCAGGTCGGCCAGTTCGCGCAGCCTGTCCGGGCGGTTCAGATAGGCCCATTCCGCGTCCAGAACGGCCAGCCGCACCTGTGCCATTCCGATCTCGCGCTGCAAAGACTGCGTTTCCTTTACCACTTGTTGGGTTCGGTAGTTTTCCTGATAGGCCCACAAGGCAAGGCCGAATACGGACAGAGCTGTCAACACATACAAAACACTCTTCATCTTGCCCTTCCCCCCAGTTGCGGCATCCCGATGGCCCGCGATTCGATTTCCCCCGCCGGAGCCTCTGTTCGTATTGCCACGCGCAGTTTGGCTGACCGTGCACGCGGGTTTTCCCGCAATTCCTGTTCGTCAGGACCCACCGCCTTGCGGGTTTTCAACGTGAATTGGGGCTGTTCCTGTTCAATTTCCGGCGCATAGCGGTTCGCACGCCCCGTCTTGCCTGCGCGGGACTGAAAGAACCGTTTCACCATCCGGTCTTCGATGGAGTGGAATGTGACAACAGCCAGTTGCCCGCCAGGCTTCAATGCGCGCTCAGCGGCCATCAACCCCTGAAACAGTTCTTCATATTCTGCATTCACGGCGATCCGCAGCCCTTGAAAGCTGCGCGTGGCCGGGTGGGATTGCCCCGGTTTCGGACGTGGCAGGCAGGATTCGATGATCTCGGCCAGACGCAGGGTCGTGGTGATCGGCTCTTCCGCGCGCGCTTTGACAATCGCCTTGGCAATCCGGCGGCTGGCTCGTTCTTCACCATAGTGGAACAGGATGTCGGCCAGCTGCGCCTCGGTTGCGGTGCTGACCAGATCGGCGGCACTTTCGCCCTCCTGGCTCATGCGCATGTCCAAGGGGCCATCCTTCATGAAGGAAAATCCACGGTCGGCCTGATCCAATTGCATTGAGGAAACGCCAAGGTCCAGCACAATGCCATCCAGATCCTGCGCATATTCGTCCAAACGAGAAAACACACCGGGCTGCATCACCAGCCGGTCGCCATAGGCGCCCGCCCATTCTGACGCCATATCAAAAGCCAGCGGATCACGATCAACGCCGATGACCTTGTCTGCCCCGGCCTCCAGCAATCCGCGGGTGTACCCGCCTGCGCCGAAGGTGCCGTCCAGCCAGACGCCGGACACAGGTGCGACCGCGGCCAGCAGGGGGCGCAACAGAACGGGAACGTGAGGTTTGTCGGAGGAGATCTCAGCGCCGGCCATGCCGTTACGCATCCTCGGTGCCATCAAGGAACTGCATAGGATCGAAGTCCTCTGGCAGATCGTTAATCCATTCTTCGGTTTTGGCCAGCTCCTCGACTTCGTAGGTCTCGGGCCTCCAGATCTGAAATGTATCACCGGCGGCGATAAAGAACGCCTCACCTTCAAGGCCGATCTTGTTGCGCAGCTTGGCAGGCAACACCAGACGCCCGGTTTCATCCACATTTGTCGGAAAGGACTGACCATGGAACATGCGCTGCAACATCCGGCGCTGCATTGACCCGCGCGGCAAGGCATCAATCTTGGCATCAACCTCGTCAATGGCCTGCATGGTATAGCATTCAAGGAAATTGCGGCGATGATCGCCGTAGACGATCACAAGCTCTGGATTGTCTCCGGGCTGCCAGTTGGGATCGGACGCTTCAAGCACACGGCGAAACGAGGCCGGGATCGAGACCCTGCCCTTCGTGTCCACCTTATGGTGGCTTTCACCTCTAAACCTGCGCGCCAAGACGACTGTCCCTTTCGCTTGCGCCCCACTTGAAATTCACGTTCCCCCGGATGAAAAACGGCGGGTTGATCTGCTGCCACTGATCAACCCGCCGCATTGACCCGCTTCGCGGGATGTCCAGCTGCACGCGCCACCTGGGGGGATGTCTGCTCGCCCGCGCGCCGGATCTCTTGATTGATGAAAGCGAGATGCCTGTATGAAACCTGATTATTTTTGGTCGGGGTCGTTTGGTGCCCCTGCTGCCTCGTCCTCATCGGATGTACAAGGGATGCCATGGGAATTCATGGAAATCAACAGGAATTTTACGAACCGCACCCCATGAAACACGCTCAAGACACAGTATCACTCTGAAATCGGAACGCAATGACACCACTTGTGGAAGAATATGACGGCACGACCTCTATATATAGATAATTTGAGGCGTGAAATTTTTTCCCATGATTTCCCGAAATAATCTGGAATCCGCCTTGAAGGGTGGAAATACTGCGTGTCTTTGTGCTGCGGCCTCACAGAATCGTTCGAAGTTCGTGCGCGTTTTCGGCGAAATGTGCCCTCGGAAACCACACCTGCCCATGAATTCCCGCGGATCTCCGGCTGCACGCGCCGCAACCTGAAACCGGCAAACTGAGCTTCAGGGGCTGGTGAAGCGCCACGCTTCGCCTTGCCGCTTCTCTCACGGGAGCTACTCGAGTTGTTTATTCGCCCAAATTCCAGCCAACACCGCTCAATTAGAGGGCAAGCCGCCAGAAGGCCATGTTTGCACCATCACCAGTGACCCAGGGTAATGCCCAATTTTTCAAGGCGCATTTCCAGTCGAGGCAAAAAACTGAACCAATCTATGCGCTTGCTGCATAGCAGCATTGACGACGTGACCTATTGTGCAATTGCAGCATTTGCCTATTTTCAATCTCAAGCAAGGGCCGAACGTTATCGGCAAAGCAAATAGACACGGATGATGAGCATGGCAGTCGCAAGCACACATACAGCACCCAAGAGCGCACCGGCGTTCGGAATCGCAGCCCTGGTGGAGAACGCTAAGACGCGCTTTGCCCGCTATCGTATGTATCGCCAGACCGTCAATGAACTGGCAGGGCTGTCGGATCGTGAACTGGCCGATCTGGGCCTGCATCGGTCCATGATCCGCCGGGTGGCCATGCAGGCCGCCAACGATCACATCGCGCAATAAGCGCGCCACGAATACTGAGATCAGGCCCTTACTCCTCCCTTAGGGTCTGTAATCAGCGGCAACGTCTTTCCTCCTCCTTGACGTTGCCGCACCCTATACCGGCCCCAACCCGCCGGATCCTGATACATCGGGGCTCTCCTCCTCCCTGCCTCGATGTTGAAAGCGCGCGGCGACGTCTTCCTCCTCCCTGACGTCGCCGCGTCTTCCTCATACCGGGCTCAAACCCGGGCACGAATACATCGGGGCTCTCCTCCTCCCTGCTCTGATGTTGACAAGACGGCGGTTCCCCTCCTCCTCCCTGGGAACCGCCGTTTTTTTATTTTTCGAGCAGGGGTGTAAAACAGCGTCCTGATTTCTGATCCGGAGGACGTTATAGCAGCCTATTTCATCACGCAGATCGACATCCACGACCCGGACGGGCATCAGGATTATCTGGCTGGCTTCATGCCGATTTTCGACCGCCACAGAGGCCGCTTGCTGACAATCTCATCCAAACCGGTCGAACGGATCGAAGGCGTTTGGCCCGACGGCGGGATTGTATTGATGGAGTTTCCGGACCTTGCGGCGGCGAAAGCCTGGAAAGACGACCCGGAATACATCGAACTGGCTAAGATCCGGCAGGCCACCGCCGCAACCAATCTGATTCTGGTCGAAGGGATATGACGCCTCAGAACGGGACGTCATCCTTGTTGCTCAGAAAACGCGAGACCACTTTCTTGGTGCCGGCCTTGTCGAAGTCGACCTCGACCTTGTCACCCTCGATCCCGATCACCGCACCATAGCCGAATTTCTGGTGGAACACCCGTTCGCCCAGTGTGAAACTGGCCACTGCGGTGGCGTCGATGACCGTGTTCCGGCTTTCTTTGGGTTGCGACATGCCATGCTGCCCCTGCCGCGCCTGCAACCGCCTCCAGCCCGGCGAGTTGTAGACATTGGCTTCGACCGCACGCGTTTCAATGCCCGCAGTGTGCTGACCGCCACCATAAAGACCCGGAGGAGTCAGCACCTCAACGTGATCTTCCGGCAATTCGTCGATGAACCGGGATGGCATGGAGTTCTGCCACTGCCCGAACACCCGCCGGTTGGCGGCAAAAGAAATCGTGCACACCTCCTCGGCACGGGTGATGCCAACATAGGCCAGGCGACGTTCCTCCTCGAGCCCCTTGAGGCCGGATTCGTCCATTGACCGTTGCGAGGGGAACAACCCGTCCTCCCATCCCGGCAGGAAAACGGCGGGAAACTCCAGCCCCTTGGCCGCGTGAAGGGTCATGATCGAGACCTTGGCCCCGTCGCTGTCCTGCTCGTTGTCCATCACCAGACTGACATGCTCCAGAAACCCTTGCAGGTTCTCGAAATTGTCCAGCTGATTGACCAGTTCCTTTAGGTTTTCAAGGCGCCCCGGCGCTTCGGGCGTCTTGTCGTTCTGCCAATGGGCCGTATAACCGGATTCGTCGAGGATGATCTGCGCCAGCTCGATATGCGTGTGTTCGGGCGCACCGAACCGCATGGGTGAACCGTCATCGATCACGGACTCGTCGTCCACTTCAATCCGTGGTCCACGCGTCATCGCATTCCAACGCGCCAGACCGTCGATGAACTCGCGCAGCGCCTTACCGCCCTTGCCCTTGATCAGCCCATTATCGACTGCAATCCGCGCGCCGTCGATCAGAGACACCCCGTTCTCACGCGCTGTCATCTGAATCGTCTGCTGCGCCTTGTCACCAAGTCCGCGTTTTGGCGTGTTCACGATTCTCTCGAACGCCAGATCATCCTCGGGGCTGACCACAAGCCGGAAATAGCCCATGGCATCGCGGATCTCCATCCGTTCATAGAATCGGGGGCCGCCGATCACCTTGTAGGGCAGACCGATGGTCAGGAACCGGTCCTCGAAGGCCCGCATCTGGTGCGAGGCTCGGACGAGGATGGCGATCTCGTCGAGGTTCATAGGGCGAATACCCCGCGTACCGCCCTGCATCGCGTCAATCTCCTCGCCGATCCAGCGGGCCTCTTCCTCACCATCCCAATGGCCTATCAGGTTGACCTTGTGGCCTTCCTCGGCATCGGTCCAGAGCTCTTTGCCCAGACGGTTTTCATTGCCCCGAATGACGTTCGACGCAGCCGCCAGAATATGCGGGGTCGAGCGATAGTTCTGTTCCAGTCGCACCACATACGCGCCGGGAAAGTCCTTTTCGAAGCGCAGGATGTTGCCCACCTCGGCCCCGCGCCAGCCATAGATCGACTGATCGTCATCGCCGACGCAACAGATGTTCTTGTGCCCCCCGGCCAGCAGGCGCAGCCACAGATATTGGGCAACGTTGGTGTCCTGGTATTCGTCCACCAGGATATAACGAAACCAGCGTTGGTATCGCTCCAGAACATCCTGATGGGTCTGGAAGATCGTGATCATGTGCAACAGTAGGTCATCAAAATCGACGGCGTTCAATTCGCGCAGGCGGGTCTGATATTGGATATAAACATCACCCACTGAGCGCTGGTATCCAGTACCATCCGCTGCGGCCCCTGGGATACGATCAGTTCGCTGCCCATTCCCGGCACCAACCTTTTCTGCCGACTCCGCCCTGTTTTTGTAGTACCCAATCTTGTGGAGGAACCAACGGTCAGTCCATTTCTTTCGATCCACTTTTTCCACATCTAAAATCTGGCGAACAAGGCGCAGCTGGTCGTCGGTGTCAAGAATGGTAAAGTTCGACTTCAAATCGACCAGCTCCGCATGGCGGCGCAGCAGTTTGACGCAGATCGAATGAAACGTACCCAGCCATGGCATCCCCTCGGCGGGCTGTCCCAGCAGGCGGCCAACCCGTTCTTTCATCTCGCGCGCGGCCTTGTTGGTGAATGTGACCGACAGAATCTCATTCGGACGCGCGCGCGCAGTGTTGAGAAGATGTGCGATCCGAGCCGTCAGCGCCTTGGTCTTGCCGGTGCCAGCCCCGGCCAGCATCAGAACCGGACCGTCCAGCCGCTCGACCGCATCGCGCTGTGCCGGGTTCAGCTCATCCAGATAGGGCGAAGGGCGCGCAGCCATTGCCCGCGCCGACAGCGATGCGCCCTCGAAGGCGTCCATTTCGTCAAAACTGCTCATGGCCCCAAACTACGCTGGAAAAGCGCGAAGGGAAAGGGTTTGTTCACGGCTTGTTCGCAGACTTTTCACACTTCTTTTTACATTCAATTCTAAACAAAGACGCCACCGCCCTGCGCCCCTGTTAACTCTCTGTCAAATCCTGACTGTGATGCTTGTCAGAGTGTTGTGGGAGCGGACATATGAAACAGGCGGAACTGACAGGTCAGTCCTCGAGGCTTAAAATGATGGGCGTGGCCCTGATGCTGCTCGTGCTGACAACAGCAGCGGGCTGGGGGATCTATACCGCCCCGGCGCCAGTGGTTGATCGCATGCTGGAAGCAGACCTGCGAAAAAACGCGATGCGGATGAGCCGCCAGATCGAAAGCCATCTGAACGATCTTGGCCAGACATTCCGTTTTCACGCATTGACCGAGCATGACCAGGAGTTTTTGGAGCTACTGCCCGAAACCACGGACATTTACCGCTTCAAGCTGTTTGATGCTTCGGGGCAAGTGTCCTGGTCGACCCGTGCAAGCGACGTCGGGTTCGTGAATACGAAACCCTATTTCCAGTCGATCGTCGCCGCCGGGGGTGTTTATTACAAACACGAAGAGAAGCCGATTGCCGAAGTTGATTCCTTTGTTGTCGGCAATTCCCGGGATACGGAACTGAGCAGCCGCCATGTGGCCGAGGTCTACACGCCGATCATCAAGGATGCGACGTTCCTGGGCGCCATCGAGTTCTATTCTGACATTACGGACCTGCGGAACCTGTTCATCACCCGCGTTCGCCTGTCCCTGGCGCTGCTCAGCGGGATAGCCCTGCTGGCGCTGACGACAGTTATCCTGATTGTTCATCGCACCAATCGTCGACAGGTTCGCGATCTGCGCAAACGGGCCAAAAAAGAGCGGGAACTGATGGACGAACAGATGCGCCTTGCCCGCGAGGTCCGCCTGCTGGGTGAATTGAACGAATGGCTGCAATCAAGCCGATCGCTGGATGAACTGTTCGACATGGTGTCTCGCTTCATGACCCATATCCTGCCAGAGGCCGAAGGCAGTGTGTATGTCTACTCCAACTCACGCGACGTGCTGGATGGCTGCGCAAGCTGGAACGGTGGAACTCATAAATCTCACATTCATCCCGAAGGATGCTGGGGCTTGCGGCGCGGCCGGACCTATGAGTTCGGCGCATCCGAGATTGATTTTGTCTGCGAACACGCCGAACCGCATGACGGTCGGCCCTATTTCTGCTTTCCCATTCTGGCCCATGGGGAAACCGTTGGCCTCTTGCATCTGCGGGCACTTGAGGGGCGCGAAGACTGCTTCAACAAGAGCCGCAAGTTGGCCCAATTGTGCGCCGAACAGATCAGTATGGCTATCGCCAATGTCCGGATGCGGGATCAACTTCATGACCAATCGGTACGAGACCCGCTGACCGGGCTGTTCAATCGCCGCCATATGACCGAGATGCTGCGCAAGTCCATCAGCCGCAGCCAGCAGACGGGCGCTGCACTAAGCCTGATCGCAGTGGACGTGGATCACTTCAAGAAGTTCAACGATACTCACGGGCATGATGCTGGCGACATGGTATTGCGCGCAGTCGGCGCCGCCTTGGAGCAAGGGTGCGACCGGGACGAAGTCGCCTGCCGCATCGGTGGTGAGGAGTTTATGCTGATCCTGCCTGACAACAGCCCCGAAGATGCCATGACCCGCGCCGAACAGTTGCGCCAGGCGGTCGAGGCTGTATCCGTACGGTATGGTGAGAAGGCATTGCCGCGCATTACGATATCGCTTGGGGTCGCACATTACCCGGCCCACGGCACCATGCCGCAGGACTTGCTGCGCGCGGCCGATGATGCGCTTTATGTCGCCAAGGACAAGGGCCGCAACCAAGTGCATGTCTCAAGTGGCACCAAGAACCAGGCCCAACGTACGTCACCTGAAAGCCAGCAACCATCTAAGGATGCAGCTTAAAAAACTTGCCGAATCGCTTGGCAGGTCGGATCAATCTGCATGGACTTGCACAGCACCTATCCCGGCATACCGGATCTGAAACACCGTGCGCGCCGTCGCCTGCCGCATTTTGTGTGGGAGTATATCGACAGTGGAACCGGGATGGAAACGACACTGCACCGGAACCGCCAAGCCCTGGATGACGTGCGCCTCTGCCCCTCGATCCTGCACGGTGAGCTGGACTTTGATACGTCAAAGACGTTTCTTGAGGCTCCGTATCCGTTGCCATTCGGGATCGCACCGATCGGAATGTCCGGTCTGGTCTGGCCTCGCGCGGAACAGCTGCTTGCCAGCGCGGCCGCAAAGGCGGGTATTCCCTACACTCTGTCGACAGTAGCCAGCCAAAGCCCCGAAGACATGGCACCGCATCTTGGGGACAATGCCTGGTTCCAACTTTATCCGCCCCGAGATCCGGATATTCGAAAGGACCTGCTGAACCGGGTCCGCAAGGCCGGGTTCAAAACCCTGGTTCTCACAGCGGATGTTCCCGTCGCATCGCGCAGGGAAAGGCAGACACGATCGGGCTTGCGGCAACCGCCAAAGCTGACCCCGCGCGTGCTGGCGCAGATCGCCCAGAGACCCGCCTGGGCGATGGGCATGCTGCGCAACGGTGTGCCGCACATGCGAACGCTGGACAAGTATATTGAAAACCCCGGAGATCTGCCCCCGACTGCACATGTCGGATACCTGCTTCGAACATCGCCAGACCTGGAGTATGTCAAATGGCTGCGCGACCATTGGGACGGGCCGCTTGTCCTGAAAGGCGTCCTGCGCCCGGAGGATACGAGCAGGTTAGAACAGGTTGGTGTCGACGCCTTGTGGGTGTCGAATCATGGCGGTCGTCAATTTGACGCGGCCCCGGCCAGCATTGAGATTCTTCCCTCTATCCGGGATGCGACCCGCCTGCCCCTGATCTTCGACAGTGGCGTCGAAGGCGGCCTGGATATCTTGAGGGCAATGTCACTTGGCGCGGATTTCGTCATGCTCGGGCGTGCTTTTTTGTATGGACTCGCCGCACTTGGCGCACAAGGGCCCGCACATGTCATCGATATCCTAAGACAGGATCTGCACGCTAATATGGGTCAGATGGGATTGGCAAGCCTGTGTCAGATTGAGAGTTAACGTTTAATATTTGATGCTGCGGCGCGGCATAAGTATAAAGGCACTGCGACCAAAGGGCGTTTGCGAGCGTTAACATGCCGGTTCTACCCAGAAGAACGGATATACGTGTGCGTATTCTCCGCCCAATAAGACGCCTATACACGAAAGTCCGGGACCTATCATGACAGACTTCAACAAGATCCTGATCGCCAACCGCGGCGAGATTGCCATCCGCGTCATGCGCGCAGCAAACGAAATGGGAAAACGAACCGTCGCCGTTTACGCTGAAGAAGACAAACTGGGCCTGCACCGGTTCAAGGCGGACGAGGCGTATCAGATCGGTGAAGGCATGGGGCCGGTCGCCGCGTATCTTTCGATCGACGAGATTATCCGTGTTGCCAAGCAATGTGGTGCCGACGCGATCCACCCGGGCTATGGCCTGCTGTCCGAGAACCCGGATTTCGTCGATGCCTGCGTCAAGAACGGTATCACCTTCATTGGTCCAAAGGCGGACACCATGCGTGCGCTCGGCGACAAGGCCAGCGCGCGACGCGTAGCCATCGAAGCAGGTGTTCCGGTCATTCCTGCCACCGAAGTTCTGGGCGATGACATGGACGCGATCCGCAAGGAGGCCGCCGAGATCGGTTACCCGCTGATGCTCAAGGCGTCCTGGGGCGGCGGCGGGCGCGGCATGCGCCCGATCCAGTCGGAAGAAGAACTGGAAGAGAAAGTCCTGGAAGGCCGTCGCGAGGCAGAGGCCGCCTTCGGCAATGGCGAAGGCTATCTGGAGAAAATGATCATCCGAGCGCGCCATGTCGAGGTGCAAATCCTGGGTGACAAACACGGTGAAATCTATCACCTCTATGAACGCGACTGCTCGGTCCAGCGCCGGAACCAAAAGGTCGTTGAACGCGCCCCTGCCCCGTATCTGAGCGACGAACAGCGCGCCGAAATCTGCGAACTGGGCCGCAAGATCTGCGCTCATGTGAACTATGAATGTGCCGGAACCGTCGAGTTCCTGATGGATATGGAAACCGGCAAATTCTATTTCATCGAAGTAAACCCTCGTGTGCAGGTGGAACACACCGTCACCGAAGAAGTCACCGGCATTGACATTGTGCAGGCGCAGATCCTGATCGCCGAGGGCAAACCTCTGGCAGAGGCGATCGGCGCTGCAAGCCAGGCAGACGTGCATTTGAACGGCCACGCGCTGCAGACCCGCATCACGACGGAAGACCCGCAGAACAACTTCATCCCCGACTATGGCCGCATCACCGCGTATCGCTCGGCCACCGGTATGGGTATTCGCCTGGATGGCGGGACGGCCTATGCGGGTGGTGTGATCACCCGGTATTATGACTCGCTGCTGACCAAGGTTACCGCTTGGGCCCCGACGCCCGAAAAAGCGATCAGCCGGATGGACCGTGCCTTGCGAGAATTCCGTATTCGTGGTGTCAGCACCAATATCGATTTCGTCATCAACCTGCTCAAGCACCCGACCTTCCTGTCGAACGAATACACAACCAAGTTCATCGACACCACGCCCGAGCTGTTCACCTTCAAGAAGCGGCGCGACCGAGGCACCAAGGTTTTGACCTATATAGCCGACATCACGGTGAACGGACATCCCGAGACCAAGGACCGCCCCGAACCGCGCGCCGATCTGAAAGAGGCCAAGCCGCCCGCGCTGAAAGCCGAACCGCAGATGGGTACGCGCAACCTGCTGGAGCAGAAGGGCCCGCAGGCGGTGGCAGACTGGATGAAAGCCCAGCGCCAACTGCTGATCACCGACACCACCATGCGCGACGGGCACCAGTCTCTGTTGGCGACCCGGATGCGGTCAATCGACATGATCAAAGTGGCCCCGACCTATGCGGCGAACCTGCCGCAGCTGTTCTCGGTCGAATGCTGGGGCGGTGCGACCTTCGACGTCGCCTACCGCTTCTTGCAGGAATGTCCATGGCAGCGCCTGCGCGACCTGCGCGAGGCGATGCCGAACCTGATGACCCAGATGCTGCTACGCGGCGCAAACGGAGTGGGGTATACGAACTACCCTGATAACGTGGTGCAGGAGTTCGTGCGTCAGGCGGCGACAGGAATTGACGTGTTCCGTGTCTTCGACTCGCTGAACTGGGTCGAGAACATGCGCGTGGCGATGGATGCGGTCGTCGAAACCGGTAAGATTTGTGAAGGTACCGTCTGTTACACTGGCGATATTCTTGACCCGGACCGTGCCAAGTACGACCTGAAATACTATGTCGGCATGGCGAAAGAGCTGCGCGACGCCGGCGCGCATATTCTGGGCCTGAAAGACATGGCGGGCCTGCTGAAACCCGCCGCGGCCAAGATCCTGATCCGCGCGCTGAAAGAAGAGGTCGGGCTGCCGATCCACTTCCACACACATGACACTGCCGGTATTGCCAGCGCGACCATTCTGGCCGCGTCCGAAGCGGGCGTGGATGCTGTTGACTGCGCGATGGACAGCTTCTCGGGCAACACCAGCCAGGCGACGCTGGGTACGGTGGTCGAAGCGCTGCGCCACACAGACCGCGACACCGGTCTGGACATCAAGGCGATCCGTGAAATCAGCGATTACTTCGAGGTCGTCCGCGGCCAGTACGCGGCGTTCGAGTCGAGCCTGCAGGCTCCGGCCTCGGAAGTTTATCTGCACGAGATGCCCGGCGGTCAGTTCACCAACCTCAAGGCACAGGCGCGCAGCCTGGGTCTGGAAGAGCGCTGGCACGAAGTGGCGCAGATGTATGCTGACGTGAACCAGATGTTCGGTGACATCGTGAAGGTAACGCCGTCTTCCAAGGTCGTTGGCGACATGGCGCTGATGATGGTCAGCCAGAACATGACCCGCGAACAGGTCGAGGACCCCGATACCGACGTGGCCTTCCCGGACTCGGTCGTGGACATGATGCGCGGCAATCTGGGTCAGCCTCCGGGCGGTTTTCCGGACACCATCATCAAGAAGGTGCTTAAGGACGAAGCCCCCAACACCGAGCGCCCCGGCAAGGACGTGACTGCGGTTGATCTTGAGGCCACCCGCGTAGAGCTGTCCAAGCAACTGGAAGGCAAAGAGGTCGATGACGAGGATCTGAACGGATACCTGATGTATCCTAAGGTGTTCCTGGACTACATGGGACGTCACCGGATTTACGGCCCGGTCCGTACGCTGCCTACGCGCACTTTCTTCTACGGCATGGAGCCCGGTGAAGAGATCACGGCGGAAATCGACCCCGGCAAGACGTTGGAAATCCGCTGTCAGGCCATTGGCGAAACGGATGAAAAGGGCGAGGTCAAAGTGTTCTTTGAACTCAACGGCCAGCCGCGCGTGATCCGGGTTCCGAACCGGATGGTCACGTCAAGCACGCAAGCGCGCCCCAAGGCCGAGGTTGGCAACCCGGATCATATCGGCGCGCCGATGCCGGGTGTTGTGGCCACCGTCGCAGTGACTGCGGGTCAACAGATCAAGGAAGGCGACATGTTGCTGACCATCGAGGCGATGAAGATGGAAACGGGAATCCACGCCGAGCGCGATGCGACCGTCAAGGCCGTTCATGTGCAGCCCGGCGGCCAGATTGACGCAAAGGACCTTCTGGTCGAGCTGGAATAAGCTGACGAACCGGTTACAGTTCAAAGGGCCGCGCGGGAAACCACGCGGCCCTTTTACTATGCTGAACCGGAGAAACACCATGCTTGCTATCACCCCGATCTATGCGGCCCTGATTGCTATCCTTTACGTTGCACTCAGCGTCAAAGTGATCCTGCAGCGCCGCAGCGATAAAATCTCTGTCGGGGATGGGGGCAGCAAATTGATGATCAAGGCGATAAGGACACATTCAAATTGCGCCGAATACGCCCCAATCGCCCTTTTGCTGATTGCTATGGTAGAGTTGCAGGGCGCAGGTGGGTTGATTTTGCATGGACTGGGCTTGATGTTGCTGGCCGGGCGTCTTTTGCACGCATACGGATTTGGGCGCACGCCCCAGATCGTCATCCTGCGGCAGGCTGGCATGAGCCTGACTTTCCTGGCCATTCTGATTTCGGCCATCACAAACCTGATTCTGGCGCTATAGGTTGGCTGGCGGATGCTATCCCGTCAGATCCGTCGTCATCACATAGGGCGCTTTCAACAAAACGGGCGTGATCCGATTGTGTGCGTGATTGTCCGGTTCTGGCATCGCGGTGACCAGCAAAATCATTGCGGCCAGCGCCATTATCTTCATGTCTGCAACGGATATCATGAAAGCCCTTCCACCCATGTCTTTTTTGATCTGCGTTTGAGATTGAACGGACCGGAAGCCGGGTTCCGTCGAAAGATTTTTCCTCTTTTTTGTGTTTTTCCGCTTGCAGCCCCGCGTGGGAATTTATACATCCCTCCTCACTCAACGGCGCGGGCGTAGCTCAGGGGTAGAGCATAACCTTGCCAAGGTTAGGGTCGGGCGTTCGAATCGCCTCGCCCGCTCCATTGAGAGGTCTTTGGACCACATATGTATCTGATGCGGGCGTAGCTCAGGGGTAGAGCATAACCTTGCCAAGGTTAGGGTCGGGCGTTCGAATCGCCTCGCCCGCTCCAGATACCAAACTCACCAAACAAGCTGGTTCTTTGTGGAGCGTTGCGCCATTCTGGATGCATTGCGCACTATAGGATCATTACCCATGTCTGATTACATCATCCGCCCTCTGACCTTCGAAGAAGTCCAACACGCCGTGGATTGGGCTGGGCGTGAGGGATGGAACCCGGGGGTGCATGATGCCGAATGCTTTCGGCCGACCGACCCGGAAGGGTTTCTGGGCGGGTTCCTGGATGGTGAGATGATCGCCTCGGTTTCGGCAGTTAATTACAACGACGCGTTTTCGTTTCTTGGCTTCTACATCGTAAAACCTGATTTCCGGCATCACGGACACGGGCTTGAGATTGCGGGACACGCGCTGGCGCATTGCACCGGCCGGAATATGGGTCTGGATGGTGTGGTGGAACAACAGGACAACTATCGCAAATCCGGCTTCACCTTCGCCTACAACAACTACCGTTTTTCCGGGACGAAGACACGGGTTTTGGCGAAGTTGGGCACCGCGCCGATTGACCACATAACCGATCTGAACAGCGCATCTGATGACCTGAAAGCTTACGACCGCAAGCTATTCCCTGCCCCGCGCGATCTGTTTCTGGAAAGCTGGTTGAGTGCCTTTAGCCATGTCTCGAAACTCTACACTGAGAATGGTAAAGTCCGCGGCTACGCGACTCTGCGCCCCTGCCTAACCGGCTATAAGGTTGGCCCGCTGTTCGCAGATACTTCCAAAATTGCGAAGGCTTTGCTGCGGGCACTTTTGGAGGCAATTCCTGAAGACCACAGCGAACATGAGGTCTTCGTCGATATGCCTCAGCCCAACACAGCTGCTTTTGCGCTGGCCGACGAGCTTGGGCTGGACAAGGTGTTCGAAACGGCCCGAATGTATTCCGATCACGAACCCGATATCGACCTGACTCGCATCTTTGGCGTAACGACGTTTGAGTTGGGCTAGAACGCCTTGAACGTCATCGTGGTCAGCGACCGCTCAATGTTTGGAATCACCAGCAGGTGCTCGTTGATAAAATGGCCCACATCCTCGGTTTCGGGGATATAGAGCTTGAGCATCAGATCATACTCACCGCTGGTGGAATAGAGTTCCGAGTGAATTTCGCGTAACGCAATCTCTTCGGCGACCTTGTAGGTGGTACCGGGTTTGCAACGGATTTGTATGAAAACGCAGGTGGACATGAGCCGGGCCTTTTGAATCGAGTTTCCGGCAGGCTGGCATGGCGCGGACCTGGGTGCAATCCCCTGCAACAGTTTGAAGCGATCGCGACGCGGGCACTGGATCAACTGGACCAACCCCGTCTATAAGCGCGCCTGTAGCAAAAGGAATTCGCCCATGCGCAGCGCAAAGATCAGCCGTCAGACCGCCGAGACCGAAATTTCGGTCGAGGTCAATCTGGACGGCACCGGCCAGTATGACAACCAGACCGGCGTAGGCTTCTTTGACCACATGCTGGACCAGTTGGCACGTCATTCACTGATCGACATGACGATCCGAGCCAAGGGCGATTACCACATCGACGACCACCACACGGTCGAAGATACCGGCATCGCGCTGGGGCAGGCACTGACGAAAGCTCTGGGCGACAAGAAAGGTGTTCGGCGGTATGGCGAATGCCACCTGCCGATGGATGACGCTCAGGTGCGCTGTGCGCTGGACCTGTCGGGCCGCCCCTACCTGATCTGGAATGTGGAGCTGCCGACACAGAAAATCGGCGCGTTTGACACAGAGCTTGTGCGTGAATTCTTTCAGGCTCTCAGCACCCATGGCGGCATCACGCTGCATATCGACCAGTTGCACGGCTTCAACAGCCACCACATCGCCGAGGCTGCATTCAAGGCCGTTGCGCGCGCGCTGCGCGACGCCGTCGAAACCGATCCGCGCAAGGCAGACGCGATTCCGTCGACCAAAGGCGCGTTGTAAATGCTGACCGCCATTATCGACTACGAAAGCGGCAACCTGCACTCGGCGGAAAAAGCGTTTCAGCGCATGGCGCAAGAGGTCGGCGCGGGTGAGGTTGTCGTCACCTCGGACGCGGATGTTGTGGCACGCGCGGATCGTTTGGTCTTGCCCGGCGACGGAGCGTTTCCGGCATGCGCCGCCGAGCTGCGTGGTCACAAGGGTATTTATGACGCGATGGTCGAGGCGGTCGAACAGAAAGGCCGCCCGTTTCTGGGCATCTGTGTGGGCATGCAGTTGATGGCAACCAAAGGCCATGAATACAGCGAAACGGATGGTCTGGACTGGATTTCCGGCGATGTCGTCAGGATCGAACCGTCAGACACAGCGCTGAAAGTGCCGCATATGGGCTGGAACGATCTTGTTCTGGACAGCGATCACCCGGTGTTCAACGGGGTGAAATCCGGCGATCACACCTATTTCGTCCACTCTTACCACTTCCGCGTATCCGACCCGGCACAGCGATTGGCCTATGTGGACTACGGGCAGGAAGTCACGGCCGTCATTGGCCGCGACACGATGGTTGGAATGCAGTTCCACCCCGAGAAAAGTCAGGACGTTGGCCTGCGCATGCTGGGCAACTTCCTGACCTGGAAACCCTGAGGCCTACTGAACACGCGTCCAGGTTTGTCCGCGGCAGATCAGACCGCCCGCCACACACCCTTTGACGGTCAGTTTGTTCTGGCCGTCCAGCGACATTTTCGAATTGTATGTCTTGTCCCGGTCCGGTGCCCAGATCTTGCCGCTGTCATAGCTTCCGCCATCCTCGGGCACCATGTCCCAGATGATCTTCTTACCGAGGTTTTCATATTCCAGCTGCTCGTTGCCATCCGCATCAAACGCGCTGTCGATGGTTCCGCAGATCGCACTACCGCATTCGGAAATCGTCACGTGCAGATAGCCGCCGGTATCACCGGGTGCAGTCTTCCACAGACCGTCGACGGGATCTGCAGCCATCGCGCCGGTTGCGAGAAACATCAAACCCGCTGCAAAAGTAAATCTCTTCATAGTTTTCTCCCTGTTTTGAGGGCAGTCTGACCCGGCATTCAGCGACGGGCAAGAATGACCCAGCGTCGCGTTGCATCCCCTGCCCTGCCTGTGCGATATCCCGCGCGTGTAACAGTGATATAGGGCCGCCCGACATGATCCTCTACCCCGCCATCGACCTTAAAGACGGCAATGCCGTGCGCCTTCTGCGCGGTGACATGGACAAGGCCACCGTGTTCAACGAAGACCCGGCGGCACAAGCGCGCGCCTTTGTCGAGGCCGGGTGCGAGTGGCTGCATCTGGTCGATCTGAACGGTGCCTTCGCGGGTGAACCGATCAACGCCGCCCCGGTCGAGGCGATTCTGGAAACCTGCAATGTGCCTGCGCAATTGGGCGGCGGCATCCGTGACATGGCGACCATCGAAACCTGGGTCGAAAAGGGTCTGGCGCGGGTTATTCTGGGCACGGTTGCCGTCGAAAACCCTGACTTGGTGCGTGAAGCAGCCAAGGCGTTCCCGGGCAAGATCGCCGTGGGCATCGACGCGCGCAACGGCATGGTGGCCACAAAAGGCTGGGCCGAAGAAACCAATGTTCAGGTGACTGATCTGGCCCGCAGCTTCGAAGACGCGGGCGTGGCCGCGATCATCTACACAGATATCAACCGTGACGGCGCCATGCAGGGCCCCAATATCGAGGCCACGGCAGACCTCGCCAGAACGGTAGACATTCCTGTTATCGCATCCGGTGGCGTGTCATCGATCGCCGATCTGATCGCCCTGCGCGATTGTGGCGCAGCCCTGAACGGTGCCATTTCCGGACGTGCGCTTTATGATGGGGCGATTGATCTGAAAGAGGCTCTGACAACTCTCAGAGAATAGTTCAATGTTCCATTCGCCTGTAAAGCGTTCTGATTTGTCCGCGCAAAGCCTGCTGCACAAACGGTATAAAGACGGCGATTTTCTGGACTGCTTCAGCGTCGAATCGGAACTCTCGCCTCGTCGAGCCGCAGAAATCATTACCGCGTTTCCGGCATGGACGATGGCGCTGGTGCGATTGCGTGGCGCGTTGGTCGCACCTTTCGGCCTCAGCTCGAAAGGACCTGAGGCTGCGGACAAGCTGGGGATTTTTCCGGTTGAATATGATGGTGAGGCCGAAGTGATTGCAGGATTCAACGACCGCCATCTGGATTTTCGTGTCTCAATCCTGTCAGAAAACGGCCGAATCTCGCTGGCCACCTGGGTACATCGTCACAATTGGGGTGGGCGACTGTACCTTGCTGCGATCCTGCCGTTTCACATCCTGATCGCGCGAAACGCGCTTGCGCGTGTGAAAAGCGCAAGCGCATAACCAAAAAGGTCTTAACCCGCAGCGGCGGCGGTCAGCTTGGCCAGTGCGCCGCGCATTTTCTCGATGACGGGTGATTTTTCGACAGCATCCAGTTCATCCATCGTCTCTTTGGGATCTTCATAGGCCAGCCAGACCTGACCGTTGCCGTCCTCATATGCCTGCACCTTGAGCGGCAGGAACAACCCCGCACGCGGATCGATCTGCATGGCCGGCGTACCCAGCGCAGGATTGCCGAATACCAGCACTTGATTGGCCGGGATGGGCGTTCCGACCTTTTCCGCCCCCGCCGCGTGGTCGATGCGGGCGAACACCGTGGCTCCTGCGTTGCCTACCGCTGCCTCCAGATCATCCAGCGCCTCGACTACGGATTTATTCGTTTGAACTTTGATGATGTCGTCAGCCATGGCGGCAAGAGCCCCTCCGAACGAAAGAATTGAAGCCAGTATCAAAGTACGCATATCGGTTTTCCTTCTATAAAATTCACCCCAATTCTCACAGGTTTTGGAAATCTGACAATCACAAGTCTGGCATCAGCAAAGCCTTGCCTGAATTGGAGATGCCCATTTTACCCTTGCTTTTGCGAACAATCCGACCAAAAGCCAAACATTTTACTGCGTTGAGCCATAATTCGGGCGGAATCCCCGCTTAATTCCCTCGTCAAACACAACAACCCGGGTGGCAAACGTGAGTATTTCGAACCTAGACGTTCCCAACACGTCCAGATTCAGATCAGCAACCATTGCGATCTTCTGCGCGGCGATTTTCACAAGCGCGAGTCTGCTTTTCTTTGTCCAGCCGCTTTTTGCCAAGCTGGTTCTTCCCAAAATTGGCGGTGCGCCGGCAGTTTGGACCACCGCAATGCTGTTTTTCCAAGTGGTGCTGATTCTCGGATATGTGTACGCACATCTTTTGACCAAATTTCTGCCCTTGCGCTGGCAGATCGTTACCCATTTTGCCCTCTGGGTCGCAGCGCTGACTTTCCTGCCGCTGTCCACCAGCGAAAGCTGGAGCTATAACGCCACGACCTCGACCGCAGTGCAAACGCTTGGCCTGTTCGCCGTAGGTGTAGGTGTACCTTTTGCAGTGTTGTCGGCAAATGCGCCCCTGTTGCAGTCATGGTACGCCAAGTCGGGCGGGCCGTCGGCGGATGATCCGTATTTCCTTTACAGCGCCAGTAATGTCGGATCATTGCTGGCGTTGCTGGCTTTCCCCCTGGTTGCAGACCCATTTTTTGGGGCCGCTGAGATCAGCCGCGTGTGGCGGATCGGCTTTGTGTTGTTCGGGGCGCTCTTGCTTGGCAGTGGCATGATCGCCCTGCGGGGGTCACGTCACACAGAGTCGTCGGTGCAAACAGCACTTAAAGCCAGTTTCCCCACCCTGCGGCAAATAGCTATCTGGGTGTTCGTCGCATTCATTCCCTCCTCATTGATGCTGTCCTTCACAACGCGGGTCAGCACGGACCTTGGTGCTCTCCCGCTGATCTGGGTCGTTCCGCTGGCGGTCTACATCCTGTCCTTCATCATTGCCTTCGCCAAATGGAAACACCTGACGCTTGACGCTTTGAACCTGCCTATGCTGGCGGCGCTGGCGGCGGGTGTCGTACTGGTGTCCAAAGTGGTCAGCGAACATGACGCGCCGGTGGTCATCCTGCTCTATGTCCCGGTGTTGTTCGTCATCGCTCTTTTTGCACATCGCCTGCTTTACGACATGCGTCCGTCAGCCGAGCAGTTGACCGTGTTCTACATTGCCCTTTCCGTGGGCGGAGCGATTGGCGGGTTGTTCAACTCGATCGTTGCGCCAATTGCCTTCACACGTGAGTTGGAGGCGCCAATCACCATGATCCTGGCCGGAGGATTATTCCTTGTCCGCGCGCCGGGATTTGCCCTTCGCCACGTCATCATGGGCATTGCGGCAAGTGTTTTCATCCTCGTCATCGCGGGTGCGACACGGGGCGTCGCGGCCCTGAGCGCGGACATCCCGCGCGCAGGCGCCCTGTTCGTGCTGATATTTGCAGTACTGTACCTGTTCCGGACTCAGGCCTTGCGTATCCCGGTGGTTCTTGCCGTCGTTCTGCTGCCTGCATTTGCAGTAAAGAACAATCCGGTGTTCGAAGACCGCAGCTTCTTTGGTGTGCATTCGGTGTATTCAAGTGAGGGCTACCGCGTCTACAAGAACGGCACCACGGTGCATGGCTGGCAACGCGAATCCGAATATGGCACTCGGCCCACACCGCTGTCCTATTATCACCCCGAAGGACCAATGGCGCAGGTCATCACGTCAGATTTCGGCAAACAATCCAGCAGCATCGGAATAGTTGGTCTGGGAACAGGGGCGCTGGCCTGTTACCGGCAGCCTTCGCAAAACTGGGACTTCTTCGAGATCGACGCGACTGTAGACCAGATCGCACGCGACCCTTCGCTGTTCACCTATCTGTCTGAATGCACGCCCGATTCAGAAACCCATCTGGGTGATGCCCGGATCGTCCTGAAGCAAAGGCCATTTGCCTTCGATATCCTGGTTTTGGATGCTTACAGCTCGGACGCGATTCCGCTTCACCTGATCACACGGGAGGCGGTAGAGATGTACACGAGCCGCCTAGCCGACGATGGGGTTCTGGTGTTCCACATCACGAACCGGTTCTACGATCTGGTCCAGCCTTTGGCACGAATTGCCGACAGTTTGAACCTGACAGCTGCGCATCAACGGCTGGCCGTGGGTGAAGAGCAGGTTGAAACCGGAGCCGCCACCAGCAGCGTTGTGATCCTGAGCCCGGACAAATCCCGAATTGAGAGTTTTGTGCAGGACGGAAACTGGCAAGTCGTTGAAACCGACGGCGCGCAGCCGTGGACCGATGACAAGGCAAACTTGCTCTCGGCGCTGAAACTGCTGAAGAACCGGAATCACTAAAGCAGGACACCTGCGCTGACCATGGCCGGTGCGATCCGGGCCGTGGGCGTCAAAACGTCTGTGGCATCAGCGACGCTTTGCCGGTAAAGGTCCGGCAACGAAGGACGATCAGATGCTGAAAACCCGGATCATTCCCTGCCTTGATGTTGCCGATGGCCGCGTGGTCAAAGGCGTGAATTTCGTTGGTCTGCGCGATGCAGGCGATCCCGTTGAATCGGCCAAGGCGTATGACGCCGCAGGCGCGGACGAGATCTGTTTTCTGGACATCCACGCCACCCACGAAAACCGCGGCACCATGTTCGATGTGGTACAGCGCACAGCCGAGCAGTGCTTTGTACCTCTGACAGTCGGCGGCGGCGTTCGTACCAAGGATGATGTACGCGCCCTGTTGCTGGCCGGGGCAGACAAGGTCAGCTTCAACTCGGCTGCCGTTGCCAATCCCGATGTGATCGCGGAATCGGCAGATCAATTCGGCAGCCAGTGCATCGTCTGCGCCATCGACGCGAAAACTGTCAGTCCCGGCAAGTGGGAGATTTTCACCCATGGCGGACGCAAGCCCACGGGCATTGACGCGGTAGAGTTCGCAAAAACCGTTGTCGCCAAAGGCGCCGGTGAAATCCTGCTGACCTCGATGGATCGCGATGGCACCAAGGCTGGCTTCAACCTGCCCCTGACACGCGCGATTTCCGATGCAGTCGACGTGCCGGTAATCGCAAGCGGCGGTGTCGGCAATCTGGACCATCTTGTCGAAGGCGTCACCGAAGGCGGCGCGAGTGCAGTGCTTGCTGCCTCGATCTTCCATTTCGGCGAATACACGATCCGCGAAGCCAAAGAACATATGGCCGCCGCTGGCATTCCGATGAGGCTGACATGAGTATTCTACACGACCTTTCTGCCACGATTGAGACGCGCAAAGGGGCGGATCCGGATTCAAGCTGGACAGCCAAGCTGCTTGCAAAGGGTCCCGAGAAATGCGCCGAGAAATTTGGTGAAGAAGCCATCGAAGCCATTATTGAAGCCACGAGGGGCGATAAGGCCAAGTTGACCGCTGAGGCGGCAGATGTTCTGTACCACCTGCTGGTCATGCTGGCCGCGCGAGACGTAGCGCTGGAGGATGTCCTGGCTGAGCTTGCGCGCCGTCAGGGCGTCAGCGGCATTGCCGAAAAAGCCGCCCGACCCAAAGGGTAAGGACCGGGTTCCGCGCCGTTACAATGGCCGCTATACTCGGGCGTCAGACTGACAGGCCGAGGGCGCGACATGATCCGAGTACTGATGCTTGTGGCAACACTTGCTCTTGGTGCAGCTTGCTCTGCACCTCCCGCCTCGACCGGGGATGAGGTGCAACGCCTGACAGCCGAGATTCAGCTGCTTGGCCCAGATATCGATCCTGAAGAGGCCCGCCGGGCAGCGCAGGTCGCCTATTCCTATACCGCGCAGCTGGTGGGCGAATACCAGATCACCGATCCGCCGCTGATCCACAATGCAAAGGTCAACAAGGGCTTGCGCCCGCGTGGTCTGTGCTGGCATTGGGCCGAGGATATTGAACGTCGTCTGAAACAGGAAAACTTCCAGACGCTGGAGTTGCACCGCGCCATCGCCAACGCCGACAATCCGCTGAGGATCGACCACAGCACGGCGATTATCAGTCGCAAGGGAGAGTCGCTGTATGAGGGCGTCGTGCTGGACCCCTGGCGCTATGGCGGGGTGCTTTTCTGGTCTCCGCTGGTCGAGGATACCCGCTATGAGTGGGTGCCACGTGACGTCGTGCTGGAAAAACGACGACAGGAACAGGTGGCCCGGCTGAAGCCATACAAGCCTGAAACGCCTTAAAGCTTGGACGAGATGATCCCGGTCGAAAACCCGCCCATGCGCAGCTCGCCAAACAGGCGCTGATATTCGATCTTAGGGCAGCGGTTCATCACGACATCTACACCGCGGGCCTCGGCCTTGGCTGCTGCTTCGGGGTGTTCAACCCCGATCTGCATCCAGATTGTGCCTAGCGACGGGAAAGCGTCCAGCGCTTCATCCACTATGGGAGGCACGGCCTCGGATCGACGGAAAATGTCTACCATGTCCACGGGTTCGGATATCTCCGAAAGGCTGCCGCGTACCGTCTGGCCAAACAGGTCTTTCCCGACATGGCCCGGATTGACCGGGATCACGTTGAAACCTTTCAACGACAGGTAGCGGGCGACGTAATAGCTGGGTCGCACCGGGTTCATGGACACCCCAACAACGGCAACGGTCTTGGTGCGTTGCAGAATGGTTCTCAGGTGCTGATCGGAATAGTGGGGCATGCCCTATCCTTAGCAGGGTTCCAAAAAGAAAAAAGCGCCCAAGAAGCCTTGGGCGCCAGTTGTTGGAACGAGGGACAGTGAAATGACCCGCGGCAGTTCCGTTCCGCGGTCACTGTGACATTTAGGCATATCTTTGTTAAAAAAAAGGGGGCACGCGCATTTTTGTGATGACTCTTCACAATTATCTGATTCCCGCTCATTCCCGATAGAGGGCCGCCGGCCAGTTTTGTTCAGCCATCTCAATGTATTCCGCCTGATCCTGCTGCCAAACCTCCTCGATCTCCTTCGAGTGCGTCAGGTAAAGACGACCATCCACAACTTTCCAGGCCTTGGGGTCTGTACTCTTCAGAACCCCCATCGCCATCGCATAAGAACAATAACCGCCAAACTGCGGTGCGAAAGCACGGGGATTGCTTTCAAAAAGTTCGCGGTTCTCCTGCGAGGTGAAATGCCAACGCGCCCCTTTCCACATTACTGAATTCTCGGGCATGCCTATTATGGGCGTAGAACTGTCGAAATAGGACACGGCATCATACCCGGCCAACGCCACCCCTTCGGTGGTGTAATAGACCGGCATATCTTGCGCGTAGGTGGCAGGAGCCAGAAAAAAGGCGCACAGCGCGCCAAGTGTGGAACGTCGGGTCAGCATTGTCATGTCAGAATCTGAATTCACTGGGGTATCAAGATGCAATTTTTTGCTGCATGCGGAACCCCTGTTGACGTGGATGTGAACGATCTTCACCCAAATACGTTCAATCAAAGATATCTTCGATCACATCCCAGGCTTCATCGAAAACGCGCGAGAACATGCTCTTTTTCTTCTTTTTTCGCTTGGTCTTCCGCGAAGGAGTGTGAGAAATGGCAGATCGCACCGATTTGGAAGGCGCAGCCTTCCGCTTTGGCAGCATCTTCAGATCGTGCAAAGGGGCGCCACAATTGGAACAGCTCAGCTCGTGCCGCTCTTTGCCTCTCAGGACCAAGGCAGCCCGGGTCCCACAATAGCAGCAGGTCGCGATTTTTGATGGACCGGAAATAGCGCTCTCCTTTTTTGTCAGGGCCGGGATGCATATAAGGCGATTGCCGCCGCATTTGAGACATTCAGCGATCCGAACCCCCCAGCTGCGTCAATTTTCACCAATTGATCCACGGTTTCCTTCGTCTTTTGGCGCAATCCCGGGCCTTCCGCTCCCAGAACAAGTGCGACGGGGCGGTCCCGACCGTCGCTTAGCGCGCCTTCGATCGTTACATCTGCTTCACCGTCCAGCCCAAGGACCAGAAAGCCCATATTCTGTAGTTCAACAATTGTGTCGGCGAGGTTGCGCATCCGCAGATAGGGTTGACGCTCCAGCGCGCCGCTGGCGGTTTTTGCCAGTGCCCCGGTCTCAGGCGCGGAATGGTGGCGCGTGCCAATCACGGCACTGGCACCCAGAACTTCGGCCGAGCGCAGAATCGCGCCGACATTGTGCGGGTCTGTGACACGGTCCAGAAGAATAACGCGCGGGTTTTCCCGACCGATGCAGTTTTCAGCCAAACCGCCCCAGTCCAGTGGCTTCACCTCCAGCGCGGCCCCCTGATGCACCGAACCTGCATCAATGGGCGCCGTAAACTTGCGCGGATCAACCATCTCGGGTTCTATACCAGAGAATTCAATCGCTTCCGCCAGTTTATCCCGCGCGTTGCGCGTTACGATCAGGCGCAATTTCTGCCGATTTGGGTTCATCAAAGCATCGCGAACCGCATGCAGACCGAACAGCCAGACGGTTTCAGCAGCCGCAGCTTTACGCGCCTGTTCCTTTTCAACGACCCATTTGGGTTTCTTCATTTTTCAGGCCTCCGGGCCAAGAGTTCGGTTTCCTGCGTCAAAGCGAATTTTTCCTGTTGACGCTTCTTTGGTGCGCTAGTAATCACGCCTCCACGTCAGGTGCAACGCCTGACAGTGGGCGACAGGCCGCAAGGTGTGGCAGGGGACTGTAACTCCCTCGCGGAGACGCACGCCTGGTTCGATTCCAGGGTCGCCCACCATCTTTCCAGCAGGTTTCAAAGATGGTCACAATGCCCTGTCAGCACGATTCCGTTACAGGTGCACGCGCACATGCGACTTCAAGGACTCGTAAAAGTTGCGAAACCGGGCGTGGCCCGCTAGTCTGAACACGTTTTTGCGAGGGACTTGTTATGAGACTGCTATTGGCGGCGCTTGCCGTTTGTATCGCGGGCGCAGCGAATGCGCTGACCGTTACATTTGACAACAACTTTCCGAATGATCCGCAAAGCGGGCTGACAACGTTTCAAGGAACCAGCCAGGGTTTCACTTTTGACTATGCCGCTGTCTACAACTTTGGAAATCAGATCAACTTCCACGACGACAACGGCGTGCTGTCAACGGTGGTGCAGGCAGTAAACGGTTCGAAATTCACGGCACAATCCGTGGATCTGTCGGGCTTGTCGCGTGTGTACAAGACCGGATCCGGTCCTGCACCCGCGCTTGGAACGCAGGCTTACAACCAATGGCTCATGGCGGGGACTGCGAAAGTCCCGACCCTGACATTTTCGGGCCTGTTGAACGGTGCCACAGTTGCGACGCAGACGTTCGGACCTTCGGCTTGGAACACATTTGGTTTTTCCAGTGGGTTCACGGCCATTGATCAACTGTTGATCACGCTGAACATCCCCAACGCCGTCAAATTCCCCTTTGGCCTTGGGTCCAATACCGTTTGGTGCGACCAATGGTGTGGCGAATTCAATGTGGACAATTTGCAGGTTGCGCCGGTGCCTCTTCCCGCAAGCGGACTGCTTTTGATCGGGGCGGTTTTGGGCCTGTTCGGATACCGCAGGCTTAAGACAACCTAGTTGCACCCAACACCAAAGATAAGGCGGCGCTGATTGTTTTTCAGCGCCGTTTTTTTCAGTAAGACAACGGTTTGGAAGGTTCTATTCCGCCGCCGGGCGCAGTTCCGAGACCTTGTTGAACCACGCCTCGATTGCATCCAGATCCGCCGGGAGGGCTTGCGCGGAACC
The DNA here is from genome assembly GCF_059612005.1 of Ruegeria sp. CDSA141. Taxonomy (NCBI): domain Bacteria; kingdom Pseudomonadati; phylum Pseudomonadota; class Alphaproteobacteria; order Rhodobacterales; family Roseobacteraceae; genus Ruegeria; species Ruegeria sp. CDSA141. The sequence continues at coordinate 120,601 of NZ_JBXWPT010000001.1, read as the reverse complement.
ATCCGCGAAGGTCTGGAATTTCTCCTCGTTCAAACCGTTCACGCCGACCAGCACCGGGATATCCATTGCCAGCGCTTCGCCGATCACGGGGCGGAACCCTCGACCGTCGGATTCGTGCTTGCCAAATTTGTTGATGATCAGTAGCTGAGGCGCGCCCTCCAGAGAGGCGGTCACATATCCCACCGCCCGTTCCAGCGCTGCCGGGTCCAGACGGCAGCCGCGCGACTGGGTGCCCAGCGACTGCGAAATGCGGATGGTTTCACCGTCAGGCAGCACCCGCACATCCATATCGCATTTGCTGCTGTCGGCGCATTCCGTGTTTGTTTGCACAACACCGGCCAGTTTTGCTCCGGACGCCAGCAGACGTTCCGCGACGGCGCTCAGAAGGCGGTCCGTCGCGCCGCGATCGGTGGTGGTGACATAGGCCAGATGCATCTTGGACCTCTTGTAATTCGTTTGTGACGTCTCAAATAGCACGCAAGGCACCGCCCGGCCACACCCTCGTTTACGGAAGCGGGGACAGACCAATCACAGGAGCGTGCAGGTGAAGCAGAACCGCATAGACGGCAAACGCGGCCAGCCACACCCCGGTACGAGGCCAGGGACGTGGTGCGCACAGTGAGAACCGCGCCGTGTTGCGGGACAAGCGGACCCATTCAAAGCCCATCTCATTCGACTTGCGCCGGTCGACAAGGGCCATGCCCATGACCGCGAAACCTGCAAACAGACCGAACAGAATCACATGTGACAGGCTGCCATTGGCCAGCAGATGTGCCACCGCCCACAGCATCAGCGCGGCAAGGATCGGGTGTCGGGTGGTGCGCAGGATACCGGGCTGCTCTGGATCGAAGGGCCGATTGCCCAGCCCTCCGAAAGAGAACGGGTTCTGAATAATCAGCCCTGCAACAGCTAGCCAGCAGACCATAGGCATGATCAGAACCGGCGCCCAACGCAGCAGCGCGAATGGCGGGATGACCTCGACATAAGGGGCGTTTGCAGCGGCCATGATCAACCACGCCAGGACGGCCAACGACAGAACCGAATAGGCTGTGAAATACCCCCGGCGTCCGAGTGTATCGATCAGCCATCCACGCACGGCGGGCCGAACGGGAATCGCGTGGCTGAGAAGAAATGTAATGAGCGCTGCAAGGAATAGGGCCCAACCGGTCATGGAGATCTCCGCGTTATTGGGGTCGGTCTAGATCAGGATGGCGGTGGTATCCTTGTCCGAAATCAAGTCAGGCATAGGGGCGGGTTCACCGCCCCCGTGCTGTGTTACAACCCAAGCGCCGCACGGCGTTCTTCGGCGAACCCCTGCACGATCCGGTCGGCAATCAGCGCCAGAATCGCCATCGCGGCCCCGGCCGAAATGCCAAGCCCCACATCTGCCTGACCCAGCGCCAGATAGATCGACTGGCCCAGACCCGTGGTGCCGATCAGTGCGGCGATCACCAGCATCGCAAAGGCATAGAGGATGGTCTGGTTCAGTCCCAGCAGGATGGTCGGCGCGGCATAGGGCGCACGGACGTCGCGCATGATCTGCCACTCGGTCGCACCGCTTGAAATCGCGGCCTCCATCATCTCGTCCGGCGTGTTGACCAGCCCGTGCCGCGTGTAGCGGATCATCGGGACGATCGCATAGGCACAGATCGCCAGAAAGGCCGAGAACTCACCGATCTGGAACACCATAAGAACCGGGATCAGGAACACGAACAGCGGGATTGTCTGCAACATGTCGCAGATCGGACGAACCACTTTCCAGACCGGCTCCCAGACCGCGCTGGCAAGACCGATCAGTCCGCCGGCGACCGCACAGGAAAACACTGCCGCACCGCTGAGGTAGAGCGATAGCAGCGCTCTCTCCCACAGTCCCGAAACGAGGATGGTGCAAAGCAGCCCCACACACAGCGCCGCCAGGCGCCAGCCCCCCGCCACCCAGCCCAGAGCAGCGGCACCGGTCAGGACAAAGAGCCACGGCAGGTTGGCAATACCGGTTTCCAACATCCCGATCAGGATCAGGACGATCAGACCTCCTGTCAGCCGACCACGCCAAGCCATCAACAGCGCGATCCCCGCACCTGCGGCGAACAGACCAAAGCTCATGCCCGGCGTCCACTGGAAGCCCCAGGTAAAGGGCAGAACGGCCTGATCCAGACCGATCCGCAAAGGCAGCAGCACATAGAACAGTGAATTGTTCTTGAGCGCATCCAACCATGGGCCATTGGCTTGAGTGAACGCAGTCAGGCCACTGTCCACGGCTTCGGCCATCGGGTCCAGCAAGGTCAGTTCGGATGGGTTCGGCAGCCATGCCGAGAAGGCGGCAGTGAAAAGCACGGCAAACCCCAGAATTGCCCAGACAACACGACTGTCATAACGTTTGCGCTCGGTCGCCAAGGTGCCGCTCATTCTGTCTATCACCACGGCAAAGACCACAATGACCAAACCCGCCATCAGAGATTCCCCGAACTGCGCCTTGCGCATGGTCAGCAGGACCTCCCAGCCGATGTCGTTGAACCCGCCGATGACGGCGGCGATGATCACCATCGACAGCGCCGCCATCAGGCACTGGTTCACGCCTACCATGATCTGCGTCGCAGCCGCCGGGATTTCCACCTGGAACAACTGCTGGAACCGGGTGCCGCCGGACATTATGGCGGCCTCTTTAATCTCGGGCTCGACACGCTCCAGCCCCAGCATCACGTTGCGCGCCATGGGCGGCGCGGCGTAGATGGCCGAGGCGATCAGGCCAACAACAGGACCAAAGCCAAAGAGCAACAACAGAGGCGTGAGATATGCGAAGGTCGGCACAGTCTGCATCACATCCAGAACAGCCTGCACGAAGGATTTGACCCGCGGCACCTCATTGGCGAGGATGCCGATGCCACCACCCAATATCAACGCCACCGGAACGGATACTGCGACCAAGGCCAGCGTGTTCATGCTCTCAGCCCAGTAGCCTGACGCCAACACAAAGCTGAGGCCCAGAAAGCCGAGAGCGGCCATGGGCAAGCCGCCCAGGTACCAGCCCAACGCGGTCACGATTCCGATCAGGATGGGCCATGGTGTGTTGCCAAGCACGTAATTCGCCCAGTTCATCGGATAGGTCATCATATCCGAGAACAACCGCATCGCTGGTTTGATCAGGTTCAGAAACCAGTCCAGAAACGCGCCCACCCATTGGGTTGCGGGCAACTCCCACGCGGCGGGCCATTTGACCAGCCATGGGGCGATGCCCTCCAGAGCAAGGCAGGCCGCACCGACGATAACCGTGATCAGGGCGGCCTTCGCACCCGCCGTCAACTGCGCGCTGCGTTGCGTCGGAAAGTCAGTCAAGGCGGTCATGTTTCATCCACCTGAAGTGCGGCAGCCAGATCAGACGGGTGCACCGTCCCAACGACATTGCCATCGACATCACGCACCGGCACGGGTTCATAAAGTTCCATGCAATGGGCCAGGGCTGCGTCCAGTGTCATCGACGTGGTCAGGCCGGGATCATCCGGGCCACATTCTGCCTCGCTCCGCATGACCGAGGCGACCTTGGCATGCTGCCCCTTGGCGACATCCTTGGAGAATTCGCGCACATAGTCATCAACGGGTCGCAGGACGATATCTGTAGGCGTGCCGATCTGTACGATCTTGCCGTCCCGCATGATGGCGATGCGGTCAGCAAGCTTCAGTGCTTCCTGAATATCGTGAGTGATGAAGACGATCGACTTCTTCAGGGTCGCCTGTATGCGCAGGAATTCGTCCTGCAACTGGCGACGGATCAGCGGATCAAGCGCAGAAAACGGCTCGTCCAGAAACCAGATATCGGGGTTCACGGCCAAAGATCGCGCAATCCCCACACGCTGACGCTGACCACCTGACAGTTGCCGGGGGAAGCTGTCTTCGCGCCCTTCCAGTCCGACCAGCGAGATCACTTCCTGCGCACGATCCAGCCGTTCCTTCTTGCCAACGCCCTGAACGCGCAGAGGATATGCGACGTTTTCAGCAACGGTCATGTGTGGGAACAGGCCGAAATGCTGGAACACCATGCCCAGCTTTTTACGGCGCAGATCGGTCAGGGCCTTTTTTGAGGCACCGATGACGTTTTCGCCATCTACCCGGATCTCACCGCCCGTGCCGGGTAACAGTTGCGAGATACAGCGGATCAGCGTGGATTTACCCGAGCCCGACAGGCCCATGATGACGAACAGCTCGCCTTCCTTGACCTCGAAATTGGCGTCCTGAACGGCTGGGATAAACCCTCGTTCGCGCAGGTCGGTGGCGGCTTTTTCGGCGTCGTTCCCTGACCGAGACAGCGCGTCGGTCAGGGCTTTGTCAGCGCCGGGGCCAAAGACCTGCCAGAGATTCCGGCAGGCGATGGCTGGCATAGTCGCGTCAGTCACTTACGTGCGCTCACTGGGTTGCTGCGTCTACGACCGGACGCCACTTGCCTTCGTTCTCTGCCATCCAGGCGGCGACGACTTCTTCGACCTTTCCGCCGTCAACGTCGATCGCGCCCATCATCGGTTGCTGGTCTTCGACCGCCAGTTGATAATTGGTCAGAATTTCATAGGCGGCCGGCCACTTCTCTTCCATACCGCTCCAGCCAGCTTTGAAAATGCGTGAGGGCGAAAAGTCGCAATCGTTCACCGCGTTCGGGTTCGGACCCCACGCCGGATCGTTAAAGCACGCTTCTTCACCTGCGGGCAGTTCAACGAACTGTACGTCATAGGCAGACATCGCCCAGTGCGGCTGCCAGAATGTGATCAGCAGTGGCGACTTGCGCTCGGTCGAAGCACGAAGTTCGGCGATCAAGGCGCCTTCGGACCCGGCGGGGACAGCCTTGAACGGCAGTTCCAGGCCGACCATACGATCCGCGCCAGGTGTGCCCCAATCGGCCGGATAGTCGACCAGACGGCCACCGGGCAGAGTTTCCGCAGTGGCAAAGACCTGCGCACAGTCTTTCAGCGCTTCCCACGCGGGCAGTCCCGGGCACAGATCGGCGACATGCGCCGGGTATGCGATACCTTCCTTGGCATCCAGGCCAAGATCGCCGATTTCGACAACCGTGCCTTCCTCGATCTTCTTGGCATATTCATCCGACACGTTGGACGACCAGATTTCCAGCGTCGCGTCGATGTCTCCATCGGCCAGCGCCTGGAACTGGTTCATCATACCAGCGGTCACATATTCCACGTTATAGCCAGCTGCCTTGAGCATCTCACCCGCCACATGCGTGGTCACGTGCTGACCAGTCCATTCGTTGATCGCCAGTTTGATCGGCTCGTCCACGGCACCCATATCCGCCGCGTGCGCTGCACTGGCAACGGTTAGGGCCATAAGGCTTACACTTAGTTTTTTCATGGATTTTCTCCCTGTCTTATTTGTTTTGCCCACCCCGGCGAGGTTTTTCCCGCCGGTATCTTTGTCTGATGACAATACCATGCCGCAACATGCACAAGTTCAGTCGGAAAAGGAAAGTGATCAGTTTGTAACGGCGCAGTTTTCTTCCCGCCAAACCGTTGATGTTTCCCCGCAGACGCCGCAAAGGCCCCTGCCCGACTCGTCATTATCCCTAGCCCCGGGCACGGAATGTTGACTGACGAGTCAATCACAAACCGTTTTAAGCCCGTTTGTCGAGGATTTCTTTGACGGTAATAAATCTTTTTTCTTGTTGAGCTCGAGTTTTTAGCCCTGACGGGTGAGTTTCAAACACTCAAAATTCCCATTGCAAAAGGAAGGCAAAACAAAACACTCTTTACATGACAGCTTTGAGGTTGGGTCTATGCGTTCATTTAAAGAGATCTATGATATTACCGCCTCTCGCCACGGTGGGGCCGAAGCCTTTGAAGCACAGCTGAACAAGCCCAAAAGCCACGAAGAACTGGCGGCAATGCCCGAGGACCGGTGGCTATCGATCATCACGAAATGCGTCTTTCAGGCCGGTTTCAACTGGAAGGTCATCGAAAACAAATGGGATGGGTTCGAAGCCGCCTTTGACGGTTTCGATGTGGGTCGGTGCGCGTTCATGGATGATGAAAAATTTGATGCCTTACTGCAAGACACACGCATTGTCCGCAATGGAACCAAGATCGCAGCAGTGCGGGACAACGCGGCGTTCCTTTTGGAACTGCGCGAAGAAGGCGGCGCGGGCAAGGTTCTGGGCGGCTGGCCCTCTGACGACTATATCAACCTTCTTGCCATGCTGGCCAAACGCGGGTCTCGTCTTGGCGGAGCTTCGGCGCAGTATGCGATGCGTTTCGCAGGGCGCGACAGTTTCATTCTGTCTCGGGACGTCACCGCCCGCCTGATCGCCGAAGGCGTGATCGACAAGCCCGCCACGTCGAAAAAAGCCATGGCGGCGGTGCAACGGGCCTTTAATTCATGGATGGATCAATCCAGCCGGTCTTTGACGGAAATCAGCCGGGTTTTGGCCATGAGCCTGTGAAAACGGTTTGCGGATCGCAAGCAGCGGACTAGGATTCACCTCATGGTTCTGCGCGTATTCCTGTGTGCTCTTTTGTTGCTGCCCTCCTGCGGTCGTCAATTGACAAAGCAAGAGCGTGATTTTGCGGATGCCATTCAGGGCGAAACCCTTAATCTTGACAGCGTGCGATTGGTCCAAGGTGCGCCGGTTGCCAACGTGACGTATTTCCGCGAGGAGCGCCCACGTCTGGCCTGCCGCGAGCGTATCCTTCCTCCGGTGGAACCCGGGCCTGTGACAGGCAGGCCAGCAGCCGTGGCCCTGTTCAACAAGGTTTACTTTGCGCGCGACTGGTATCTGGAAGACTACATGTCTGATTTTCCGGATCAGATGAACCTGGTGGCCGCGATGTTGCTGGCCCATGAACTGACGCATGTCTGGCAGTGGCAAAACCGCCGGACCACCGGTTACCACCCGCTGCGTGCTGCGGCGGAACATGGTGGGCGCAGCGATCCGTATCTATTCGACCTCGAAACGTCGCCGGACTTCCTGTCCTACGGGTTTGAACAGCAGGGCGCCATTGTCGAGGAATACGTTTGCTGCCGTGCGCTGGACCCTCAGGCCACCCGAACCAAACGGCTGCACGCGATGCTGAGCGCGCATTTTGATCTGTCACCGCTTCCGCAAAAAGGGCGTGAGCGCGCAATCTTACTTCCCTGGAGCGAGGCCGAGATCGACGGAATTTGCAGCGGAACCTAGTTCTGCTGCAGTGTTTCCAGATAGGCCACCAGATCCACGATGGGCTGGCTCGTCAGAATAGGCTGACCTTGCGGCGTTTTCATGGATGTGTCCTGCCCATCAAAATAAGGGCCATAAACCGGCATCGGGCTACCATGACTGACCAATGGGTCCCGACCATCAATGCGGGCGACAACGCTGGCAGTCGGGAACACGCCTTCTTCGTTGGACAAAGTGGTCAGATCGCTCGGTTGAACCACCAACACGGCTGCCATCGGACCCTGCCCCATTGCATCGATCCCATGGCAGGTCGCGCAATGGTGCAAATAAAGTTCTTCTCCGGTCTTCGCGTCTTGTGCCCAAGCGGCCTGCCAAGCAGCAGCCGAAACCCCAAGAACCAGTACTCCGATTGTTGCCTTGAACATCGTATCCTCCTGCCAAGATTGACATTTGCAGGGTTGCCCGATGGGCGTCTTGGCGCAATGATCCAGATCAACGAAAATGCTGCAGAGGGTTCGGGCAATGACACAATACGCCGCCATCATGCTGGCCGCCGGATTTGGAATTCCGATCCTGGCCGCGCTTAACGCGGCGCTGGGCAAAGTCATCGGGTCGCCAACGACGGCTGCTGTTGTGCTGTTTGCCATTGCCTTCATCGCCTCGGCGTTGATCATGGCGCTGTTTCCCGGATTTGCGGCCTTGTCCAAGGTTGCCCAGGCGCCGAAACACCTGTTGCTTGCAGGTGTCCTGATTGCTTTCTATGTCCTGTCGATCACCCACGTCGCACCACATTTTGGCGTGGGCAACGCTGTATTCTTTGTGCTGCTCGGGCAATTGATCAGCGCCGCGGCCATCGACCATTTCGGCCTGTTCGGCGCACAGGTCGAGCCGCTTACTTTCATGCGGATGGGCGGGATCGCTGTCATGGCCATTGGCGTTGCGATCACTCAACTGGCCTGAGGACCCCGCTCTCAAGCCGAACCATCCGGTCCATGCGAGCCGCCAGGTCAAGGTTGTGGGTAGCTATCAACGCCGACAACCCTTCGTCCCGTACCAGCTTCATCAATGTATCAAAGACCTGATCCGAGGTTTCGGGGTCCAGATTGCCCGTCGGTTCATCCGCCAACAAAACACGGGGCGCATTGGCCAATGCCCGGCAAAACGCCACCCGTTGTTGCTCCCCACCAGAGAGCGCCGCGGGGCGGTGGCTGGCGCGTGCGGCCACGCCGACACGGTCCAGCAGGTCCAGCGCTCGGGCCTGTGCGGCCTTGTCCGACACACCATTGGCCAGTTGCGGCAGAGTGGTGTTTTCCAATGCCGTGAATTCCGGCAGCAAGTGGTGGAATTGATATACGAACCCGACATCCTGACGACGCAATGCGGTTCTGATCCGGTCGCCTTTGCCCGACACATTCCGCCCGCCGATTTCGACGGTTCCTTCGTCGGGCATGTCCAGCAGGCCAGCGATATGCAGAAGCGTTGATTTACCTGCCCCTGAGGGTGCAACCATCGCTACGGCCTCACCCGCGCGCAGATCCAGATCAACTCCGCGCAAGACCTGCACTTCGCCCGGCTTGCCTTTCAGATAGGTCTTGGTCAGACCCTTCAGACGCAATGTGACATCATTCATAGCGCAACGCCTCGACCGGGTTCAGCCGCGCCGCTCGACGGGCAGGAAAATAGGTGACGACAAAGGACAGGCCAAGCGACAGACCGATGGCCTTGAGCACATCGTTCAGGTGCAGCTCGGCAGGTAAAGCATAGATGCCCCGGATCGACGGATCCCAGACGCCGCCGCCCATCACGTAATTCACGAACGAAAAGATCGGATCGATATAGATCGCGAAGAGGCACCCAAGGATGACCCCCAAAGCCGTTCCGATCAGACCGGTAAAAGCGCCGCAGATGAAAAAGACACGCAGAATCGATCCTTCGCTTAGGCCGATGGTGCGCAGGATGCCGATATCGCGGCCCTTGTTCTTGACTAGCATGATCAGGCCCGAGACGATATTCATCGCGGCGATCAGAACGAGGATCGAGAGGATGATGAACATTACGTTATCCTCGACTTCCAATGCCCGCAGGAACCCACCGGATGCATCCTGCCAGGTCCAGATCTGGCTGCGCTCGCCTGATGCCTCGAGGATGGAAATCAGGATCGGGCCCAGTTCTTCGGGCTTTTCCACCATCACTTCGATCTCATCCGCCACACCTTCGCGATTGAAAAAGCCCTGCGCCTGCGAAAACGGCATGTAGACACGCGTGCGGTCGATGTCATAGCGCCCGGCCGAGAACACATAGACAACGCGATAGGCATTCACGCGGGGCGAAGTACCGAAGGCGGTTTTTACCCCGTTGGGCGAGGTCAACTTGACGACGTCCCCCACGGTGGCGCCTATGCTGCGCGCCACGCCTGACCCAATTGCAATGACATCCTCACCCGTCTGAAATTCTGACAAGTCCCCCACAGCCTGCTCTGCCTGGGCAATACCCGGCAGATCGAGTAGATCATCGGGACGGATGCCAAACACCTCAACGCCGCTGCTGCGGTCGCGGTTGGTGATCAGCACCTGCCCCTTCACCAAAGGAGCTGCGCGTTGAACGCCGGGCACTTGTGCGATACGGGCGGCGCGTTCCTCATAGTCGGCGATTATGCGATCCACCCGCCCCTGGGCATCGATCTCGCCTGACGAATAGACCGTCACATGCGCGTTGGCGCCCAGAATGGTGCCGACAAATTCCGAACGGAATCCGGACCGGACCGCCAGTGTCGCGATCAGGGCAAACACAGCCAGTGTGATCCCGATCAGCGAAATCCAGGTCATCACACTGACGCCGCCTTCGGCCCTGCGGGCCCGCAGATAACGCCAGGCTATTTTCCATTCAAAAGAGGCAAAGGGCGGGGGGGTCTTGGCCATACCTGCTCCGGGTGTTCTTGTTCGCGGGGACAGTTTCGGCATTTCACCCGATGGTCAAGCCGGTTGTCCCTCTGACCCGACTCCTCAGCCTGAATGAGCCGAATCAACTCGGTGTGCAACTGGAACGATTGAGCCAAACGGATGACTTCGGAAGCTGGCGTTACACCATGAGTTGTGAAGCGCATCACAGACAAACCGATATTGTTTCATGTATGAAGTTAATCATCGCGCTTTGTGAGCTCCTGAATCGAAAAGGCAACAATGGGCGCGAAATTTTATTACTCTTTTTGATTATTTTCAGAAACTTTGTCACCCTGCCTACGGGGGAACACATTTAAGGAGCGGGGGTCGCTCAATGAATTTTCAAATTTCAACCAACGGTGCGGGGGTTATTCCGTCCCGCCAAGCATCGACAGAACTGGATTGCGAGACAGCGGCGCTGCTGCGTGCGGCCATTCGGCCAATCTTTGCCAGCGCGGCAAGCTGGGGCAATCTGACGGATATTCTGAAAGACAAAGGGTACCGTCTGGTTTTCCGGCAAGGTCGTCTGTGTTTAACGGATCGAACCACGGACGCGCGGGTTTGCGGGTTGCAGTTTCTGGGCCTTGAGTTTCGCGAACTGGTCAGTCGACTGGGCCGACCGATCGTGGTGGCACGGGGCGACGGGGCCAATGGGGACATCCTGGCAAAGCGTCCGACAGCGGACCAAAGCTGAAGTCTGAACCGGGTGTCCTGGTCAGGCCGCGAGTGGCGGCCAGAGCAATATCATGGCCGCCTTCATGGATCAGGTCAGTTTAACGTGACAATCAGAGCAGGTACGGATGCCTGTGCTCAGGCAATCTGCTCGTAGATTTCAGCAACTTTGGTAACGGCGACCTCGGGGCTCAGTTCCTCGCTTTCGCCGGTCCGGCGGCAGGTCAGTTCAACAACACCATTCTTCAGACCACGCGGACCGACCGTGATCCGCCACGGCAGACCAATCAGATCCATGGTCGCAAACTTGCCCCCTGCCCGTTCGTTGCGATCATCATAGAGCGGTTCCAGCCCCAAGGCCGTCAGAGCGTTATAGATTTTGTCGCAGGCGGCGTCAGCTTCTTCATCACCCTGCTTCAGATTCACGATGCCACAATGGTACGGGGTCACACCCTCGGGCCATATGATGCCTTTGTCGTCATGGCTGGCCTCGATGATCGCGCCGACCAGACGACTGACGCCTATCCCGTGGCTGCCCATATGCACCGGAACCGGTTTTCCATCAGGGCCCTGCACAGTCGCGCCAAGCGGCTCGGAATACTTCGTGCCGAAGTAGAAGATCTGCCCAACTTCGATACCACGCGCCACGCGGCGGCGTTCTTCGGGGATCTGATTGAACAGCGCCTCGTCATGCGTTTCATCAGTGCGTGCATATTTCGAGGTGAACTCTTCCAGAATGGCCTGACACTGCTCGTGGCTGTCATAGTCAATCTCACGATCACCAAAGGTCAGGTCGGTGACGGCGCTGTCATAGAAGACCTCGGATTCGCCGGTATCGGCCAGAACCAGGAATTCATGCGTATCATCGCCGCCGATGGGTCCGGAATCTGCGCGCATCGGGATCGCCTGAAGGCCCATGCGCTCATAGGTGCGCAGATAGCTGACAAGATGGCGGTTATAGGCGTGCAACGCGTCTTCTTTCGTGAGGTCGAAGTTATATCCGTCCTTCATATAGAACTCACGGCCCCGCATCACGCCGAAACGCGGGCGGATTTCGTCACGGAACTTCCACTGAATCTGATAGAGCGTCAGCGGCAGGTCTTTGTAGCTGTTCACGTGGCCACGGAAGATATCAGTTACCAATTCTTCGGCTGTGGGTGTGAACAGCATGTCACGGTCATGTCGGTCCTTCATCCGCAGCATCTCCTGACCATAATCATCATACCGCCCGGATTCACGCCACAGATCCGCCGACTGGATGATGGGCATCTGAATCGCGATGTGACCGGCCCGCGCCTGTTCTTCGTGGACGATGTTTTCCAACTTGCGCAGCACTTTGAAACCCAGCGGCAGCCAGGAATATATCCCGGCAGAGGCCTGCTTGATCATCCCGGCACGCAGCATCAGCCGATGGCTGACGATCTGGGCCTCGGAAGGGTTTTCCTTGAGAACGGGCAGAAAGTAACGGCTGAGGCGCATGGGTTAACCTTCAAAGGTAAATTTCGACTTCAAAGGTGATTATGTCAAACCACCGCCGGGGGCAATCGGGCATTGGTGTTTTTGCGACTTCGCATCAGTCGGTTTTTTGATTGACCCTCCAATCAGGAACTCCAATTGTGGCGCAAACTCAAAACCCATGAGGCCTTGATGCAGACCATTCAGGAACCCGCCCGCAGCATTCCCGTTATCCACTCTACAGACGTGCTGGTCGTCGGGTCCGGTCCTGCCGGTTTGGCCACAGCACTGGCCGCAGCGCGGACCGGTGTGGACGTCTCGCTGGTTGACCGGTTCGGGTGCATGGGCGGCAACATCACCGCCGTCGGCGTCGAAGGATTCGCGTGGTACCGACACGAGCAAACCGTCGAGGCAGGCGGCATCGGGATGGAATTTGAAACCCGCGCCAAAGAGATGGGCGCGGCGGTGCCCGAAAGCCAGTCGCTCAGCTATGAACTCGACAGTGAGGGGTTCAAGCTGGTGGCGGACAAGCTGGTCGAAGAGGCGGGTGTTTACCCAATGCTGCACCGGCAATTCGTCGCCCCCATCATGGAAGGTGACCGGATCATCGGCATCATCACCGAATCCAAGGCCGGGCGTGAGGCGATACTGGCCAAGGTGGTAATCGATGCCACCGGCGACGCCGATGTGGCCCATCGCGCGGGGGCTCCGACGCATAAAACGCCACGGGAAGACATGATGGCCGCGTCTGTCATGTTCCACCTGGCGGGCGTCGACAAACGTGCCTTTATCGAGGGCGTCAAAGCAGACCCGCAGACCTACAAGGACTGGGGCGGCGGCGGTGAGTGGAATATCGAAACCAGCGGGAAAGAGGACGACATGTTCTCACCCTTCGTGCACAAGCCCTTCCAGCAGGCGATTGATGAAGGTCTGATCCCGCCGAATCTGAACACCATCGCCGGCACCTGGGGCGCGATGCATGACACAGGCGAACTCACCTACATGAACCTCATCCACCTGGCCGAGATCGATGGTACCGACCCCGACAGCCTGACGCGCGGTGAAATCGAAGGGCGCCGCCAATCGATGATGGCTATCGAAGCTTTGCGCCGGTTTATGCCCGGTTGCGAGAACGCGCGGCTGCGGAATTTCGGGATGACCATCGGTATTCGTGACACCCGCAAGATCGATGCGATTTACAACGTGACCGAAAACGACGCCCGTCATCAGGGCCGGTTCGAGGACACGATCGGCATCTACCCCGAATTCATCGACGGGTATGGCATCCTGATCCTGCCGACCACGGGGCGGTATATGCAGGTCCCGTACCGCTCGATGCTGCCTAGGGGCATCAAAGGCCTGTTGGTTGCGGGACGGTCACACGGTGCCGACCGGGTGGCCCATGCTGCCACGCGAAACATGGCCTGCTGCGCAGTCATGGGTCAGGGCGCGGGCGTTGCAGCCGCGATGTCGCTGAAGGGCAATCAGGAACTGGATCAATTGAATCTGGCACCTGTACACACGGAACTAGAGCGTCAGGGGGTCAGGATTCACTAATGGACAACATTCCGACAATAGACATCTCGCCGCTGTACGATCATGGCACCGCAGCCTTTGATGCGACGGTACAGAGCATTATTGAAGCCTGCGCGGGGATCGGGTTTCTGTCCATCACCGGGACAGATGTGTCTCAGCAATGTGTGGATCACGTCCGTCAGACCACACGAGAGATCTTTGCCATCACAGACTCCCGCAAATGGGATCAGGCCATCACGCGCGAGAATTATCGCGGTTTTATCCCGATGGGTTTTTTCACACCCAACGATGGATCCGGGAAAGCCGACAAATACGAGGGTTACAAACTGCACCACGAGGTTGCCGCCACCGATCCCGTGCGCGCTGAGTGTGCCCTGTACGGCCCGAACCTGTGGCCCGCTGAAGTCCCCGAGGCCAAAGAGGTCATCCTGAGTTATTGGAGTCAATTGGACCGTGTCACTGATCTGTTGCTGGGCGCATTGGAATCCGGCCTGGGCTTGACCTCTGGCATTTTGCGCGACGCGTTCCGAAACCCGATGACCAATATGACACTGCTACACTATCCCCCGCAGGCTGCGGATGAAGCGGGCTATGGCATCCATCCGCACAAGGATACGGACGCACTGACCATCATCGCGCCTGACCCGGTGGGCGGGCTCGAGGTGCAGACCCGCAGCGGCAAGTGGATTTCACCGGACTGCCCACTTGGCGGCTTTGTGGTTAATATCGGCGACATGCTGGAGCTGTGGTCAGGCGGGCGGTTGAAATCCACGCCACATCGGGTGGTGAACAGATCGGGCAAAGAGCGGTACTCGTTCCCCTATTTCGCCGTACCCCGCCATGACGTCATTGTTGAACCATTGTTGCCCGCCCTGCCCGGCTTCGACCGTCCGGCAGTTCATTGTGGTCACTGGTCGGCGGAAATCTGGCGCACCAACTGGCCCGATGAAACCGCGGAAGAAGGCACCCCGGAACTGGGGACGTTGCACGATTGAAGCCGGCAAAGCCCTTCCCAATGAAGCGCTTGCATCATGGGCTTTGATACGCCAAGAACACCGGCAAGGGCCTGAACAAGGGGATCGCCATGGCTTTGCCGGTAAAGGATCAGCTGAGATACTGGAGCGTCGCCGCTGCGGTCTTTGTGTTGATCCTCTGGGCCTTGGGGGATGTCCTGCTGCCCTTCGTCATTGGCGGAGCAATTGCATACTTCCTTGATCCCGTTGCGGATCGGCTGGAGCGGCTGGGCCTGTCGCGTATGGCCGCCACGGCAATTATCACCGTCGTAGGTGTTTTGGGATTTGTACTTGCAATTTTGATGGTGGTACCTGCTCTTATCACCCAGCTGCTGGATCTGATCGACGTTCTGCCCGATCTGTTCAAGCAATTGCGCGGGTTCATTGAAAAACAGTTCCCGTCCTTACTGGATCGGGAGTCGAACACGCATCAGATGCTTTTGTCCTTCGGCGAAACACTGAAATCCAAGACAGGGGATGTTCTGGAAACGGTTATTGCTTCACTTGGGTCTGCGATAAATATTGTTGTCCTTCTGGTGATCGTACCCGTCGTGGCTGTTTACTTGCTGCTGGACTGGGATCGCATGATCGCCCGCATTGGAGAGCTCCTGCCGCGTGACCATGCCCCCACCATCAGGCGGCTGGCCGGTGAGATTGACGCCGTGCTGGCCTCTTTCGTGCGCGGGATGGGAACGGTCTGCCTGATCCTTGGCACCTATTATGCGGTTGCCCTGATGCTTGCCGGTCTGCAATTTGGCCTGATTGTGGGTTTCATTGCGGGATTGGTCACGTTCATCCCTTATCTGGGCGCCCTGATCGGAGGCTCATTGGCCATCGGGCTGGCGCTGTTTCAGTTCTGGGGTGATTGGGCTCATATCGGGCTGATCGCGGGCATCTTTGCCATCGGACAGGTCACCGAGGGAAATTTCCTGACACCCAAGCTGGTGGGCAGCTCTGTCGGGCTGCACCCGGTCTGGCTGCTGCTGGCCCTGTCTGTCTTTGGGGCTTTGTTCGGGTTTGTCGGCATGCTGATCGCCGTGCCCGTGGCCGCAGCATTGGGCGTGCTGACCCGATTTGCCACATCGCTGTACCTGGACAGCCGACTTTATACCGGTCTTGAAGGTCAGGATCAGGAAACCGAGTAAATGGCCCGACAACTCAGCTTTGATCTGCCCGCCAAGACTGCGCTCGGGCGAGAAGATTTCTTTGTGTCGCCAGCCAATGCTTTGGCCGTGACGATGATCTCGGCCACATCCTGGCCGGGAAACAAGCTCGTTCTGACTGGCCCGGCTGGCGCAGGAAAAACCCATCTGGCGCATGTCTGGGCTGCGGAAACCGGCGGACGCATCATTCAGGCCGCTGACCTGCGGTATGACGACGTCCCGGATCTGGCACGCAGGCCAATTGCCGTCGAAGACGTGCCCATGATCGCCGACGATACCGACCAGCAAAAAACGCTTTTTCATCTGCACAATCTGGTTCTGGCCGAAGGGAACGCCCTGCTGATGACTGGTCGGCTGGCCCCGAAATTCTGGGAATTGCCACTGGCCGACCTGCAAAGCCGGGTCGAAGGCGCCCATCACGTGGCGCTGGATCCGCCCGACGATGCGTTGCTGGGTGCGGTTCTGGCCAAACTGTTCGTAGATCGGCAGCTGAACCCCGGCCCCGAGGTAATCGCCTATCTGGTCAAACACATGGATCGGCGATTTGAAACTGCGGCCGACGTGGTTGCGCAGCTGGATCAATTGGCCCTCATGGAAAAGCGCGACATCACCCGTTCCCTGGCCGTGCGGGTCCTGAACATGAGCCCGGATGAGATCGAGACGGGTGATTGACCCGCACCCGCCAATTTCGCATCCTCACACAGCATTATCTGGAAGACACATGGATCAGACCGCTGCAACCGACATCCCTGATTGGGGGCCTTTCGGAAAGCCACTGTTCGACGAGCCTGGAACCCGGGCATTGTCGCGTGTCGGAGTTGTCGATGTCGGATCCAACTCGGTCCGAATGGTCATCTTTGACGGTGCGGCCCGATCGCCGGCCTATTTCTACAATGAAAAGGTCATGTGCGAATTGGGCGCGGGCCTGTCCGAGACCGGTCGACTGAATCCGCGTGGACGCGAATGTGCGCTGGCGGCGCTGCGACGGTTTCAGAATCTGGCGGTGGATCTGGAATTGCCGGGTCTGCATGTCGTGGCCACGGCAGCTGTACGCGAGGCCAAGGACGGACCGGATTTCTGCAATCAGGTGAAGGCGGAAACCGGGCTGCACGTGGAAGTCATCACCGGAGAAGAAGAAGCCCGTTTTTCAGCTCAGGGTGTGTTGCTGGGATGGCCCGGCGCCTATGGCCTGATCTGCGACATCGGCGGATCTTCGATGGAGCTGGCCGAGATCGGGGACGGTCAGGTGGGCCGCCGCCTGACCTCGGCGCTCGGGCCACTGAAACTGCGAGATATCAAGGGCGGACGGCGTGCACGCAAGGCCCATATCAAAAGCACGATGGAAAAGCTGCGCGATGAGATGGGTCCGCAGCGGGATCGTCTGTTTCTGGTTGGCGGCAGCTGGCGGGCATTTGCCCGGCTGGACATGCTGCGGCGAGGCTATCCGCTGATCGTTCTGCATGAATACCGCATGACGACAAAACAGGTCCGCGAAACGATCAAGTTCATTGAAAAGAACGATCATGAAAAGCTGCGCAGCCAGGCCGGTGTATCCAGCTCGCGCATGTCGCTCATCCCCTACGCGATGGATGTTCTGGCCCGGCTGATCCGAACGTTCAAACCAAAGGATATCGCCATTTCCAGCTACGGTATCCGTGAAGGATTGCTGTATGAACAGATGTCGCAGGAATTACGCGACCGCGACCCGTTGATCGAAGCAAGCCTTTTTTCCGAATCCAAGGATGCCCGCCTGCCCGGATTTGGTCGCAACCTCTACGATTTCGTGATGCCGCTGTTCAAATCTGCCCCCCCCAGCAGCGTTCGACTGATCAAGGCTGCGTGCCTTCTGCACGATGTCAGCTGGCGTGCTCATCCCGACTACCGGGCCGAAGTCTGTTTCGACAACGTCACCCGCGCCAATCTGGGTGGTTTGAAGCATTCCGAACGTGTCTTTATCGGGCTGGCCTTGCAGCACCGGTATCGCAACAAACGCGAGGGCAACCGGTTTGCACCCTTGTATGATCTGCTGGACGAAAAAGGCCAGAAAGAGGCCGAGATCTTGGGCAAGGCGATGCGCTTTGGCGCGATGCTGTGGATGCATAATGACGCCAATATGGGGCGCCTGAAATTCTACCCCAAAAAGCGCGAGTTGGAGCTGTATCTGCCCGAAGCAGCGGCCCCCCTGTTCAGCGAAGTTGCCGAAGCGCGCCTGAATTCTCTGGCAAACGCCCTGAAATCCGATACGCGCGTGATCATCAAGGGCTGACCATCGATCCGATCAGATATCAGTTGCCCCTTCGGGCAACTCATCACTCTCGTCTTCAGGCTCTGGCAGTTCCTCGGCCTGCTTCCTTCGGATGATGATGTCGCCATTGGGCAAGATCTCGGGCGCTTCATAAGCGCTCCAGTCCTTGATCTCAGCCCCCAGCTCGGCCAATGCTGGGCCCATTTCCCGCAAGAACGACTGCAACGCCGGGCCAAACTCATCCGCGAGGCCCAGCAGCTCATCCAGCGCCGGATCCATTTCCTTGCGCAGACCTTCAAAAAACAGTTCAGCCCCCTGCTCCATCAGGGATTTGCTGTTTTCCTCCTGCGACATGGCGGGTGCGGCAATGCCAGCCGTGATCATGCTGATCAGCAAAACGTGTTTCATACCTGATATATAGTCCCCCTGCCGCAGGCGTGAAAGGTCACAGGTCGATGTCCAGCGTGACCGGGAAATGATCCGACGCCGTCAACAGCGCCTGTCGCAGGTCCGGTGCGGACCAGCAGACCGCGTCGCGAAACGGATGCCAAATACGCCAGCCCGGGCGGTATGCACGCAGATCCTGGGTAATCATTATATAATCCAGAAGAGCCTCGAGAAACCTGCCTTCTTTCGGGCGGGCAAAGCGGGCCGTAGAGGGTATCGATCCGGGCCGAAATCCATGAGCAGTCACCGCGTGCGGGTCGAACAACCCCGCTTGCAGCAAAATCTCGACCGAAGACCGGCCGAACAGATGTTCGAACTCATCCAGCCCGGGACCGTCGTTCAGGTCTCCCAGCAAAATGACAGGTTCTTGGCTTGCAACGTGAATCTCGACCCGCCTGGCCAGCCAGACCGCCTGCGCCAGTTGCTTGCGGCGGTTGGCAATCGAGATACGGATCGCCTCATCCCGCGACTCAGCCCCATGCGGAGCCTTGGATTTCAAATGAGCGCCGATCAGCCGGACCTCGCGGCCCGATTGCGTGGTCACCGCCAATTCCATCGGTGGTTTGGAAAACCGCACAACATCCTCGGTCGCATCTATATCCAGATCGATCCTGAACTCGCTATCGAACCGGGGGGCCAACGGGTCGTCGATGTCACCCCTGGGATCATGGCGCGCGGTAAGAACGGTCCTGTCGTAAAGCAGCGCCAGCTCCTGATGCGTGTCGTTGGCAAACCCCATCACCGCGTCAGAGGTGCGCAGATCAAATGCCTCGGCAAAGGTTTGCAGGGCCCGCACCGTATTCTGGCGTTTACCGGTGTTCGGAGCCTCGACGATCAATACCGCGTCTGCGTCAATCGCGGTCAGCACTTTGGCAATCGCCTCGACCTGCTGCGCCTTGGTGACGTCATGCCGACCGGACCAGGTGTCATCGACAATCAGATTGTCTTTTTGATCAAAAAGATTTGCGAACCATTCGATATTATAGGTCGCCAGCCGCATCCTGTCAGGCCCGCGCCCCGTTGATCTCATCCCAGGCGCGGTTGATATCGATCATCTTTTTCTCGGCCAGTCTGATCGCCTCTTCCGGGACACCGCGCGCCATCATGGCGTCCGGGTGCGTTTCGCGGACCAGTTGTCGCCAGACTTTGCGGATATCGGGCAATAGCATGTCCTGCGGCACACCCAGAACCGTGTAAGGATCTTTTGGAGCATCCGGCACAAATCGCGCCCGCAATGCTTTGAATTGAGCGTCGGTCTGCCCGAAGATCTTGCTCACTTCTTCCAAAAACGCGTTCTCATTGGGGTGGTAGAACCCATCGGCCATGGCGATGTGAAACAGCCCTTCCATCAGGTCGCAAAGCGTGGTGCTGTCTTCGGCAAACATCCGGGCGATTTTGCGGGCATAGTCTTGATACCCCGCCACATCCGTGCGGGCCATGTTGAAGACCCGCGCGGCACCTTCTTCGTCTTCACGCGCGATCTGAAACACATCGCGGAAGGCCGTAACCTCGTCTCGTGTCACCTGACCGTCTGCCTTGGCCATTTTTGCGCCCAGCGCAATCACTGCAATCGTGAACGCCACCGAACGTTCCGGGGGCGAACGCAGTTTTTCAAAAACTGCGGTCAGGCTTTCGCCTTGGGCCAGCGCACTGAGCGCTTCGGATATGCGGGTCCAGATCGACATGGGCATACACTAGCGTCACAATCCGGGACTGTCAGGTGCGACAGATCACTCAGGCGAAAGAATTTTCTGCATCAGCACAAGATCCAGCCGTTGACCCCATTTGAACCCTACTTCGGGCATTCGACCAACCTGCAAAAAGCCCAGCGCCGCGTGGAACGCCACAGCGCCCGGATTGGCCGAGGAGATGCCTGCAACCAACACATGCAGCCCGTCGGTTCGTGCGGCCTCCTCCAGCGCTTGCATCAAAGCACGCCCAACGCCCTTTTCGCGCGCGTCCGGTGACAGCTGGATCGAGTGTTCGCGCGTCTGCGCGTATCCGGGACCCGCACGAAACTGGGCATAGGTGGCAAAACCAACAACTTGCCCATCATGTTCGGCGACCAGAAATCCGGTGCCCCGCGCTGAGATGTCCTCGGTGATTTGCGTCGTGCTGCGCTCATCGGTCGTGAACGTGATCAAGGACTCGCGAATGATCGCATTGGTGATCCTGGCGATTGCGGGCGCATCCGCCCGCATGGCCGGGCGAATGATCATTCCAGCACCCGAATCCCATGAGGAGTCTCGAATTCCGCCCTGAGCGCGGCCGGGCCGGTGTCGAACACCACATGATCCAATGCACCCAGATG
This sequence comes from Ruegeria sp. CDSA141, assembly GCF_059612005.1. Taxonomy (NCBI): domain Bacteria; kingdom Pseudomonadati; phylum Pseudomonadota; class Alphaproteobacteria; order Rhodobacterales; family Roseobacteraceae; genus Ruegeria; species Ruegeria sp. CDSA141. The sequence goes on along the minus strand of NZ_JBXWPT010000001.1, from coordinate 99,673 downwards.
TTTGGCCAGCGTCAATGCATCCGGGTGGTACACAACCAAACGCCGCAGCCGACAGGCGCTGTCTTGCAGCATGTCGACCGGGTGAAGGTCGCCCTGCCATTCAATAAGTGCGGGAAACAGGTTGTCGAACGGCAAGCGCCCGGTTGGCGGAACCGCCATGCGCCATCGTAACGCCCCCCGGGTCAGGTCGATCGGTTTCCCGACACCATCTGGAAACATCGAAAGCGAGGCTTCGATATCCTCGACCCGGCAAATCCAGTTGGTCAGACGCGGGCTGCCCTCAAAGCGGTCCAGATCGAACCACCGCGTTCTGCCCGGAGTTTGCGCCTGCGGGTCGATCGCAATCGCTTCCAGATAGAGCCCGCCCCTGAGACCCAGCAACTTGTTGTATGTCCCGAACGTCTCGTGCTTGCCGCCGGGTTGCAGCGCAACGCCAAGCGCTTGTTCGATATGGGCAGTTGCGTCTTCCAGCGTTTCACCCGCGACGGCCAGATGATCCAGTAACATGCGCCACCTCCTGCAAGTTTTACGGCCAGATCCTTGCGGATCTGGCCGTATGTTTTCGCCAAAGAGGCGCGATCACAAGAGGTTTCGAAGAAAAACCTGACCTTCGTCAGCCGCGCGCTTCGCTGATCAGGCGCAGGATGTCCTGAGCGGCCTCGGGAATGTTGGTGCCCGGACCAAAGATGGCCTTGACCCCATGATCGTATAGGAACTGGTAGTCCTGCTGCGGGATCACCCCGCCGCAGATCACGATGATGTCCTCGGCCCCGGCCTTTTTCAGCTCTTCCACCAGTTGCGGGGCCAATGTCTTGTGCCCTGCCGCCTGCGAGGAAATGCCGACCACATGCACGTCATTGTCGACCGCGTCCTGCGCAGCCTCAGCCGGTGTCTGGAACAAGGGGCCCACGTCCACGTCAAACCCGATATCGGCAAAAGCGGTCGCGATGACCTTGGCACCCCGGTCGTGTCCGTCCTGCCCCATCTTGACCACCAGCAGACGGGGGCGGCGGCCTTCGGCCTCGGCGAATTCCTCAATGGATTTCTGGATCGCGGCAAAGCCTTCGTCACCCTCATAGGCCGCGCCATAAACGCCGGCCAGGGTTTTCACCTCGGCGCGGTGGCGGCCGAATTCCTTCTCCATTGCCATGCTGATCTCTCCTACGGATGCGCGGGCACGGGCGGCCTCGACGGCGGCGGCCAGCAGGTTTCCTCCCTCGCGGGTGGTCGTGGTCAGTGCGTCCAGTGCCTGTTGACTGGCGGCCTCGTCCCGCGTTGCACGGATACGTTCCAGCCGTGCGACCTGAGCTTCGCGTACGGCCACGTTGTCGACGTCCAGGATATCGATCGGGTCTTCCTGTTCCTTACGGTATTTGTTGACGCCGACGATGACCTCTTCACCCCGGTCGATCATGGCCTGACGGCGTGCCGCGCTTTCCTCGATCCGCAGCTTGGGCATACCCGAGGCCACGGCCTTGGTCATACCACCCATTTCCTCGACCTCTTCCATCAGGCCCCAGGCTTTTTCGACCAACTCATTGGTCAGGCTTTCGACATAGTAGGACCCGGCCAGCGGATCGACCACATCGGTTACACCGGTTTCTTCCTGAAGCACCAGTTGCGTGTTCCGTGCGATGCGGGCCGAGAAATCCGTGGGCAGGGCAATCGCCTCGTCCAGCGCGTTGGTGTGAAGCGACTGTGTGCCGCCCAGTACTGCACTCATGGCCTCATAGGCGGTACGGATGACGTTGTTGTAGGGGTCCTGTTCCTGCAAGCTGACACCCGAAGTCTGGCAGTGTGTCCGCAGCATCTTTGAGCGCTCGGACTTTGCCCCGAACTCGGTCATGACCCGGTGCCACAGCGTGCGTGCGGCACGCAGTTTGGCGATTTCCATGAAAAAGTTCATGCCGATGGCAAAGAAGAAGGAAAGGCGACCTGCAAACTTGTCGACGTCCATACCTGCTTCGGTCGCGGCCCGAACGTATTCGCGCCCATCGGCCAGCGTATAGGCCAGCTCCTGAACCAGGTTCGCCCCGGCCTCTTGCATGTGATAGCCCGAGATCGAGATCGAATTGAACTTGGGCATTTCATTCGAGGTGTATTCAATGATGTCCGAGATGATCTTCATCGACGGTTCGGGCGGATAGATATATGTGTTGCGCACCATGAACTCTTTCAGAATGTCGTTCTGAATGGTGCCGGACAGGACAGATTTGTCGTGCCCCTGTTCTTCACCCGCAACGATGAAATTCGCCAGAATCGGGATCACCGCACCGTTCATGGTCATCGAGACCGAGACCTTATCGAGCGGGATGCCGTCGAACAGGATCTTCATGTCTTCGACACTGTCGATGGCCACGCCAGCCTTACCAACATCACCAACCACCCGGGGATGGTCGCTGTCATAGCCGCGATGCGTCGCCAGATCGAACGCGACCGAAACCCCCTGCTGACCGGCCGCAAGATTGCGGCGGTAGAATGCGTTGGATTCTTCGGCGGTGGAAAAGCCCGCATATTGGCGGATCGTCCACGGACGGCCCGCATACATCGTGGCCTTCACGCCGCGTGTAAACGGACCAAAGCCCGGCAGCGAGCCCATATGCGGCAAAGCGGCGGTGTCTTCCTGCGTATAGAGCGGCTTGACTGCGATGCCTTCCAGAGTCTCTTTGGTCAGGTCGTCCAACGGACGTCCGCGCAGCTCTTTCTCGGCCAGCGCTTTCCAGTCCTTCGTGTCGGTCATTTCGGTTTCCTCTCGTCAATTCGGATGGCGGCAGTCGAAAGCTTCCGCATTGAGGTCTTGCACTTGGCCGTTTCATTCAGGCGCAAGCGCGACATTTTGAGTGTTTGGTACAAATCGTCGGTCGCAATCGGTGGCACAGAGGCTATATTCGAAGGAACAGGAGGCCACATGATACGCACGCTTGCCTTTGTTTTCTCGGCACTAATCCCGCTGTCCGTCTGGGCGGCGGATGGCACAGCGACGACGGATAACAGCTTTGTCCGCCCGGTAGGTGACAGCGAACTCAGCGATTTTCTCTGGGTCAGCCGCCCGATCGTGGTCTTTGCCGACACGCCGGCGGACCCGCGGTTCCAACAACAGATCGACATGTTGCTCGAAGGTGAGGCCGCCATGCGTGAACGCGACGTGGTGGTTCTGACCGATACCGATCCGTCGGCGCGGTCCCCGATCCGGTCACAGTTGCGGCCGCGTGGGTTCCAGATGGTATTCGTCGACAAGGACGGTGTGGTCAAACTGCGCAAACCTTCTCCGTGGAGCGTGCGCGAGATTGGCCGGTCCATCGACAAGACCCCCCTGCGCGAACGCGAAATCCGCGATCGCCGCGAAGGCGGCTGAACGCTTTCGCCACCCCGAAAGACCCCGGCACGGAATGCCGGAGGCTTTGACTGGTATGACGAACGCGCGATCATGATCACTCGAACTCGATGATCACTTCGTCCACAGCGAGGCTGTCGCCGGGGCCCGCATTGATCTTGGCAACGGTGCCCTTCTTCTCGGCGCGCAGGATGTTTTCCATCTTCATCGCCTCAATTGTGCACAGCGCCTGACCTTCCTGCACCTCTTGCCCCACTTCGACGTCGATCTTCACGACAAGGCCGGGCATCGGGCAAAGCAGCATTTTCGAGGTGTCGGGCGGCAGTTTTTCGGGCATCAGACGCGCCAGTTCGGCCTGACGCGGGGTACGTATCTGCACCTTGAGGTCCGCGCCGCGGTTACGGATGCGGAACCCACCCGAGACCTTGCCCACTTTCATGACCAGCGGCGCGCCGTCGACCATCATGGTGGCCAGCTGATCGCCCGGGGTCCAATCGCCCGTCACCCTCATTTCCTGACCATTGTCGAACCTGACCGTAGCCCCATCCTGATCCGCCATCACCTTGACAGGCCACTGGATCTCGCCCCCCAGGGTGACAACCCAATCGGTGCCGACCTTGCGTTCGTGATTGTCCATCCGGCCCGACACACGGGTCCGGCGAATTTCGGCAACGCGATGCATCGCCGCGCAGGACGCTGCAATCCGACGCAGGTCCGCCTCGGGAAGCTCCACGCCTTCGAACCCGTCCGGGTATTCTTCTGTAATGAACGCCGTGGTCATATCGCCGCTGATGAATTTCGGATGATCCATCACGGCGGACAGGAACGGCAGGTTGTGGCCAATGCCTTCAACCTCGAAACTGTCCAGCGCCACGCGCATCGCCTCGATCGCCTGCTCGCGGGTCGGAGCCCAGGTACACAGCTTGGCAATCATCGGGTCGTAATACATGCTGATCTCACCGCCTTCATAGACGCCGGTATCATTTCGAACGGCAACATCCCCTTCGGGCGCATCCCCTTGCCATTTGCCGTTGACCAGCATCGGTCCGGCTGCCGTCTCCTGTGGCGGGCGGTACCGGGTCAAACGGCCAATCGACGGCAAGAAGCCGCGATACGGATCCTCGGCGTACAGGCGGTTTTCGATCGCCCATCCGGTCAGCGCCACTTCATCCTGCGTGATTGAAAGCTTCTCACCCGCTGCGACGCGGATCATCTGTTCGACCAGATCAACGCCGGTGATCAATTCGGTAACAGGGTGTTCCACCTGCAAGCGCGTGTTCATTTCAAGGAAGTAGAAGTTCTTTTCACCGTCAACGATGAACTCGACTGTGCCCGCGCTGGAATAGCCCACGGCCTTGGCCAGAGACACGGCCTGTTCCCCCATGGCCTTGCGTGTCACTGCGTCCAGAAACGGCGACGGTGCCTCTTCCACGACTTTCTGGTTCCGGCGCTGGATCGAGCATTCGCGCTCGCCCAGATAGATGCCGTTTCCATGACTGTCGCACAGAACCTGAATTTCGATGTGACGCGGTTGGGTCACAAATTTCTCGATGAAGATCCGGTCATCCCCGAACGAGCTTGCGGCTTCGTTCTTTGACGACTGAAAGCCCTCGCGCGCTTCGTCATCATTCCACGCGATCCGCATACCCTTGCCACCGCCCCCGGCGCTGGCCTTGATCATGACAGGATAGCCGATCTGGTTCGAGATTTTGACTGCCTCGTCGGCGTCTTCGATCAGCCCCATGTATCCGGGAACTGTCGATACGTTTGCCTCCTGAGCGATTTTCTTCGAGGTAATCTTGTCGCCCATCGCCTCGATCGCACCTTTCGGGGGACCGACAAAAGCCACGCCTTCGGCTTCCAGCGCCTCGGCAAACTTGGCGTTTTCGGACAGGAAGCCATAACCCGGATGGACCGCCTGCGCGCCGCTCTGGCGGATGGCATCCATGACCTTGTCGATCACGATGTAAGACTGGTTGGCAGGTGGCGGGCCGATATGAATGGCTTCATCCGCCATCGACACATGCAGCGCGTTCTTGTCCGCGTCGGAGAAAATGGCGACGGTGCCGATACCCATCTTGCGGGCAGTCTTGATAACCCGGCAGGCGATCTCGCCCCGGTTGGCGATCAGGATCTTATTGAACATGGAACGTCCTTTGGCTTGGTGTTCTGGAAACGCAAAACGCCGCCGCAGAGAACAATCCCCACGACGGCGTGATACGCGATGACGGGCGGGACGACACGCGCCCCGCAAAATATGCGTTAGTTACAGGTGTTCTGTGTTTTGCAGTAAAGCACGTTGCCCGCCGCACCGACTGCTGCGCCAAACAACGGGTCCGCGCTGAGGACCGCTGCCCCCACTGCCCCGGCACCTCCGCCGAGGATTGCCTGTTCGCCCGTGGTGTCTCCGCAGGCGGCCAGGCCCGCGCAGGTCGTCGCAACAAGGATGAAGCGTGAGAATCGCATAGTATCTGCCCTTTTTGGTTTCTTGGTCCTTTTCGGGTCAGATGCGCGAAACACGCATTGTTATTCAATATCAACGGACGCGCAGGCGAATTTTGTGCGGGATTTTGCCTCTTTTTGTCCGTTACTAGCAAAAAGAAAAACGCGGACAGGACTATGTGGGGAACACAAGCCTGCCCGCGCAAGGAAGGGGTACGGAATAGTAGGTGCATGTGCGGCGCAGGCAAAGTAGAGCCGCACGGCTCATCCAGTTTGCACAGCACAATATTGCCAGCAAACACAGTATTGTTTCCAATCGGGATTTCGGCTGGAATCTGCCCACACCGGGAAATGCCGCGCAACTTCGCGCCGATACCCGTTCGATACTGCTCGGGCATTTCAAGCTGCTTTGCCGTCACGGTTTCGTGACAGATCAAGCTGCTGTCAGCACGTTTCGCAGTTGCAGCATCACGACCCTCTGTCAGCGTTGGACATACAGAACCGCCTTGCGCCAATGAGTTATCCAAGCGGCTCAAGACGTCGTGTTTCAGCGCCGTGAAAAACACACATTTGCTTGAAAAATCAAAGTCTTCACTTCCCATTCTCGTGATTTCCCAAGATTTGCACCTCGTGAAACGGTCCTTGTGCACACTCGCACTCAAAGGAACACCCACATGACGAAGACTAGAAAAAAAGCACTCCTGCTTGCTGCCTCTGCTCTCAGTGTGACCGGCACGCTTGGCTTTGCTCAGGATGCCGGAACTCAAGCCGAGCTTGACGCCTTGCGCGCCCGGGTCGAGGCGCTGGAATCTGGCAAGAGCAGCCCCGCCAACGGAGACTTCCGCATCGGTAACACCGTTCTGGATGTTTATGGCTACGTGAAGGCCGACTTCTTCTACGACTTCGATTTCGATCAGGGGGATACGGCGTTCGTGAATGTCATCGGGGAACCCTCGGCTGCGACCGATGGCACATTTGGTGCCACCGTCCGCCAATCGCGGATCGGCCTGCGAACCACCACCCCAAGCGGCATCGGCGATATCGGCGGGCAATTGGAACTTGATCTGTTTGGTTCGGGCGGAACAGCCGAACTGCGTGTACGCCACGCCAATATCACCATCGGTGACAACTGGCTGATCGGTCAGACCTGGACCAACTTCATGCCGCTGGATACCTACCCGACCTCGGTGGAGTTCAACGGCCCTGTTGGTATTCCCTTCGCACGGGTTCCGCAGGTTCGCTATACCAACTCTTTCGGAACGAACACGTCCTTCGCAGTTTCGATCGAAGAGAATGTCAGCGGTTCGAATTCGGATGATCCGGTTTTGACCGCATCCGCCGAGTACAATGACGGGACGTATGTCGCGCGTGTGTCCGGCCTCTACGGCAAGGCGCAATCCGGCAATGTCGAAGTCGATCAAACCGGGTTCACGATATCCGGCTCTGTTCGCCCATGGCAGGGCGGCCTGTTCCAGGTCAACTATGTAAACGGCGAGGCACTCGGCCCGTACCTGATCGGCCTTGGTGATCCCATCGTGAATGGCCTGGCCAACGACGTGGATGGCTACACCATCGAATTCCGGCAGGATCTGAGCCCGAAATGGAATGTTGGCATTGCATACGGAAAAGAAGACTATGACCTGCCGACTTCGACCGGAACCCTGTCGTTTACCGAGCTGGAAACAATCCACGTCAACGCATTTTACAAGGCAACTGAGGATCTGACACTCAGCGCCGAGTACATCTATGGCGAACGGAACGACGCGCCGACCGGCAGAACCTTTGACGGAAGCCGCGTTCAGCTCGCCGCTCAGTTGAACTTCTGATTCCGCACACGGATCCTGCCCGGCTTCGGGCAGGGTCATCCCGAAACCGGTCTTAAAGGGCTGATATGCGGCGGTTTGAATCACAATCAGCCTGTCCCGTCGATTATGTCCGGAAAAGACGCACGTGCAGCGTTCACATCGATCACCAGCATTGCGTCATAACTTGCGGGATCAAATGGGTCTTCCGCCGGAATGACTTCGCGCCCGAACAACCAGCTGAGACGCCCCGCATCCAGATTGCCCCGCTCGAATGGCTGATCGCCGAAATGGGCCCACAAAGCTTCCATGAACGCGATATCTGCGCGCTTGTCCGCTGGTTTCCGGTCCCGGAACCGTTCCCGCCGTGTCAGCGGTGTAACGCCTTTGGGATTGGCGCGCCGAATTGTGAACTGATAATCGGTGCCCGAAAGACGACCGGGGAATCCGCGATGTTTTAGCATGGCGACACTCCACAGCTGTTTGTCGCAGACAATAATAGTTCGAACCCGAATTGGGATGGGATCATGTTGCGCACCTCCAAAGCCGCACCGTTGGTCTGAGATGCTTTGGAGACATGACAGCGTAAGTACATGGTCAAAGCCCCTCCCAGATACACCGGGACTGCTCCAGCCGGTAGGCTTCAAAATACTGTGTCGCGTCCGGAGCGTTGTCACCAAATTCCACCGGGCGATCAGACAGGGAAATGACAACTCTAGATGGCTGCAATTCGTGCTGAGCCACATAGGGAACGGCAAGAATCTGGCACAGATGCTCCATGTCCTTCGACGCTACATCATAGCCAATCCGCCCCACAGATGCTCCGATTTTCGGGGCGACAAATCGAAAACGCACCCAAAGCTCACCCGGGTTGTTGTCCAGCAGGACATCGCTCAGCTGAACCGGCTGACCGGACGGCACCGGCAATAAACTATCTGTCTGGGCAAAAACGGAAGTGCCGAGCGCGCACAACACCAGACACATGGCACGATCCCGGACCCGCCGAAGGCAGGCTCCTCCTTCCGGGATCGCGCGCGCAGTGCTTTTGGCCTGCGCGGTTCTATGTCTGACGGGTCGGATCATTCAACCATTTGTCGCTTTTTGTCAATTCCGCCGCATATTTGAGCATTCTTTGCCTGGAATTGGGTTGCCAAGGTCAAGCAAACCGAGACGACCAACGCCGCCCCGAATGGTTCAAAGCGGAATATTGTCGTGTTTTTTCCAAGGGTTCTTAAGCTGTTTGCCGCGCAAACTGGCAAAGGCACGGGACACACGCCGGCGGGTCGAGTGCGGCATGATCACCTCGTCGACAAACCCGCGCTCGGCGGCGACAAATGGGTTCGCAAACCTATCTTCGTAATCTGCGACATGCTGTGCAGTCTTTTCTGCATCATGCAGATCCGCCCGGTGGATGATCTCGGTTGCACCCCTGGCACCCATCACCGCGATTTCGGCGGTCGGCCAGGCATAGTTGAAATCACCACGCAGGTGTTTGGATGCCATAACCACATAGGCACCGCCATAGGCCTTGCGCGTGATCACGGTGACCTTTGGCACAGTCGCCTCACCATATGCATAAAGCAGCTTTGCTCCGTGCTTGATCACACCGCTGTATTCCTGCTGCGTACCTGGCAGGAAGCCCGGAACATCGACAAGAGTCAGGATCGGGATTTCAAAGCAGTCGCAGAACCGTACGAACCGCGCCGCCTTGCGCGAACTGTCGATATCCAGACATCCCGCCAGTACCATCGGTTGGTTGGCCACGACGCCGACGGTCTGACCTTCCAGCCGGACAAAGCCGGTGATGATATTCTTGGCGAAATCTTCCTGAATTTCGTAAAAATCACCTTCATCCGCTATTTTGGTGATGAGTTCCTTCATGTCGTAGGGCGTATTGGGATTATCCGGAACCAAGGTGTCCAGCGAAGCCTCGATCCGGTGAGGGTCATCAAAGAACGGGCGGACCGGGGGTTTCTCGCGGTTATTGAGCGGCAGGAAATCAACCAATCGACGCACTTCGGCCAGCGCCTCGACATCGTTTTCGAACGCGGCATCGGCGACCGAGGATTTCCTGGTGTGGGTAGAGGCACCGCCCAGTTCCTCGGCTGTGACGACTTCGTTGGTCACGGTTTTGACCACATCTGGGCCCGTCACGAACATGTAAGAGGTGTCTTTGACCATAAAAATGAAGTCGGTCATCGCCGGGCTGTAGACCGCACCTCCTGCGCATGGGCCCATGATCACACTGATCTGTGGTACTACGCCGGACGCAGTGATGTTGCGCTGAAACACTTCGGCATAACCCGCCAGAGATGCCACACCTTCCTGGATTCGCGCACCGCCCGAGTCGTTGATTCCGACAATCGGAGCACCGTTTTGGACCGCCATATCCATAATCTTGCAGATCTTCTGGGCGTGCGTCTCGGACAGCGACCCACCAAAGACTGTAAAGTCCTGGCTGAACACATAGACCATACGCCCGTTGATGGTGCCCCAGCCCGTGACAACGCCATCACCGGCAGGCTTTTGATTTTCCATTCCGAATTCAGTGCATCGATGGCTGACGAACATGTCGAATTCTTCAAAGCTGCCCTCATCCAGCAGCAACTCGATCCGCTCTCGCGCTGTCAGTTTTCCGCGCGCATGCTGGGCATCGATCCGCCTCTGCCCACCACCCAATCGTGCGTCGTTGCGGCGGTTTTCCAACTCGGAAAGGATGTCTTTCATGGCGATTATCCCTTGTAAAATTTGCCGGGACCCTACCCTTTCGGCCTTCTTATCCAAAGCCCTTTTCGGCAAATTTGCAAACTTTCAGCAACAACAATCTGGATAACTGTAAATTTGCTAAGTTTTGCGATGGAATTGATGGATGGCTGGCAATCCAAAATTCCGTGACTATACATGTGAACTATGCAGTTCAGCTTTCGCGCGGTTCACCGCACACCACCCACATTGGCGACACTTGTATTGCTCGCGGGCTTGTCCGCGCTAAGCATGAACCTGTTCCTGCCCAGCCTGCCGAATATGGCAGTGTATTTTGGCACCGATTACAAGGTCATGCAGCTGTCGATCGCGCTGTATCTTCTGGTCAATGCAGTTCTTCAAATCCTGATCGGACCGCTTGCAGACAAGGCTGGTCGCAGGCCAGTTCTGCTGTGGGGGATTGGTTTGTTCCTGCTGGCTACTCTGGGATGCATCTATGCCCCCAACGCTGAAATCTTTCTGGCCTTCAGAATGTGCCAGGCGGTCGTCGTTGTAGGCATGGTTCTCAGCCGTGCCGCTGTCCGGGACATGTACGATCAGGATCAGGCCGCATCCATGATCGGTTACGTAACCATGGGAATGGCCGTGGTTCCGATGATCGGCCCGGCGATCGGCGGACTTCTGGAGGAAAGCTTTGGCTGGAAAGCAAACTTCTGGCTGCCTTTTGCCATCGGGGCTTTGACGCTTGCCTTGACGTTCGCGGATTTCGGAGAAACATCAGCCAAAAGCGGCAAGACCCTGGTTCAGCAATTCAAGGAATACCCCGAGCTTCTGACATCGCCACGTTTTTGGGGCTATTCGTTGTCCTGCGCCTTTTCGTCAGGCACCTTCTTTGCCTATCTCGGCGGCGCACCCTTTATCGGAACCGAATTGTTTGGACTAAGCGCGGCGCAGGTAGGCATTTATTTCGGCGCCCCCGCAGTCGGCTACTTTGTTGGCAACTTTCTTAGCGGTCGTTTTTCCATGCAGATTGGCATCAACCGAATGGTGCTGTGGGGCAGCTTGCTTAACGCGTTGGGTGTTGCGCTTTCAGCATCTTTGTTTCTCACAGGTCAGGGCACCGCACTCAGCTTTTTCAGCTTGATGACCTTTGTAGGCGTCGGAAACGGCATGGCCATCCCCAATGCAACTTCCGGCGCACTGTCGGTTCGTCCGCATCTGGCGGCAACCGCCTCGGGGTTGAGCGGAGCGATCATGCTGGGTGGCGGCGCCGGGCTAAGTGCATTGGCAGGCACCCTGCTGACCCGGGAAACCGGCGCCATGCCCTTGCTCTGGCTGATGCTCACATCCGCAGTTCTGGCGATTTTCGCAATTGGTTCCGTCATTCGGCGAGAGCGTCAATTGGGGCTGTAACGACTTGCCCCGAGAACTTTGCAAAGTTAGTCTTCCAAAATAGGAAACCTGCAAAGGCACCTCATGGCCACCCAAAAGCTCTATGCCGGCGCGAAACTGCGTGAAATGCGCACGCGACTGGCCCTGACACAACGCGAATTCGCGGCGAAACTGGGTGTTTCACTCCCCTATCTGAACCAGATGGAGAACAACAACAGGCCGATCTCGACGACGGTTGTGTTGGCTCTGGCGCAAGAGTTTGGCATGGATGTCACCGAGCTCAGCACCGGTGACAGCGAGCGGCTGGTGTCGGATATGCGCGAAGCTCTGGCCGACCCGGTTTTCGCGGATATTCTACCGCCACTCGCCGATTTACGCCTGACGGCATCAAACGCCCCGGCATTGGCCCGCGCATTTATCGAGCTGCACAAAACCTACCGGCAGACACATGAGCGTCTCGCCTCTCTGGACGAAGCCTTGGGACGGGAAGACGCCCGTATGCAGGCCAGCCCCTGGGAGGAGGTACGGGACTTCTTTCACTATTGCGACAACTATATCGACGCCGTGGACAGGGCGGCAGAACTGTTCGCCAACCGCGCTGAAGGGCCGGGCAATATCCGGCAAGCTGCTTTGAACAGCCTGACGGAGCGCGGCATTCAAGTGATGTTCTCTGACATCGCCCCCTTGCGCACATATGACGCCGAAAGCAAGGTCCTTCGCCTTTCGTCCCGCTCGGCTCCGCAAACGCAAGTGTTTCAGCTGCTGTTGCAAGTCGCACTGATCAGTCAGGACAAACTGCTGGAAGCGACTCTGGATTTTGCCAAGTTCCAAAGCGAAGAGGCGCGGTCCATCGCAAAGATCGGCCTTGCCAATTATTTCGCGGGCGCTTCCTTGATGCCCTATTCCGCGTTTCTGACCGCTGCTCAGGAAGAGCGCCACGATCTGGAGCTGCTCAGCAACCGGTTCGGCGCCTCGATCGAGCAGGTTGCACACCGACTGTCGACGCTGCAACGCCCCGGCGCAAAAGGTATCCCGTTCTTTTTCGTTCGCGTGGATCAGGCCGGGACGATCACGAAACGGCACTCGGCCACGCGCCTTCAATTTGCGCGGTTCGGTGGCGCTTGTCCCCTTTGGAACGTGCATCGGGCCTTTGAAACGCCGGGCCATTTCCTCAGGCAACTGGCAGAAACACCGGATGGTGTGCGTTACATCTCGCTGGCACGGGATGTGTCGAAATCAGGAGGCTCATTCGGCGCGCCGGTCAGACGGTACGCAATTGCGCTGGGGTGCGAGGTACGCCATGCCCCGGCGCTCGTGTATGCCGACAACCTCGACATAAACAACGCCAGCGCCTACGAGCCCATCGGCATTTCCTGCCGCATCTGCGAGCGACAAAACTGCCACCAGCGTTCGGTCCCGCCGCTGGAACGCCGCCTCAGCATCGACACCCACACGCGCGGTACCCTGCCCTACGAAGTCACCTGATCTTCACATGGCCAGAAGTGTGCCGGGGGAGCCCGACCCAGACCGGGACAGGGACAGTGCCCCCGGCACTGTTTTTTTAAGCTTTGGACAAAATCGCCCAGATTTCATCTTTCAGAGCTGCCCGCTTCTTGCGCAAATCAACTTCGGCCAGTTCTTCCATTGGTTCGACATTGGTTTCGGCCCGATGCACAATGCGATTGACCTCGTGATACTCATCAGACAGACGGGCAAAATGCGCGTCCGTTTGCTTGAGCTGGCTCATCAGTTCAACCTTGTCCGGAAACTCTTCGGCCAGTTCATGCGGGGTGTGGGACATCTCTGTTCGCTCCTTCATATGTCGTTGCATATCAGTGGTAGAAGCGTGACGCGTCGCCTTCTTTGACGCGGATCAATTTCATACAGGATTCTTGCAGAATTCAGCGTCGCGTAGCACGCCACCCCGCGGCGCGTGCTTCGGCAGCAGAGCAGAACCATCGCTCGCCCTTGGCTGCACTGATCCGGGTCTTGGCATAGTACCTCTGGCCCGGTGCGTGAAAGATCTTTTCGCCCTTTGACGAAACATTTCCCTTGATAAGGCATGTTTCAGAGGATTTCGGCTTCTTGCGTGCCCTGTGCACCCAAGGCACCCGAATCTGTGTCTTGTGCAATCCCCTGCTTCCAATCCTCGCGACCCGCTCGGCGCCTGCATACGCGTCCGAATATTTGCGGTACGCAAAGGCCAATCCCTGCTCTACAATCTGGGCAGCGGCGTCTTCGTGTTCAACGCTGCACCGAGCAACGATGCGCCCGTAGCGATCTCTATCCAGCGGGACACATGTGGTCATCCGTCCCTGAAATTGTTCCTGAACCATATGAGTGACCCACGCCCCGCATGGCCAGCTTGATCCGTTGGAATCCTGACAGGTCTGATCCAGCTCGGGCGCATCAATGCCGTGCAGCCGAACCCGGACGCCGCCGACATCCCAGGTATCCGCATCAATGACATCAACCCGGCCTGTCAGTCGTTCCGCCGCGTGGGTCAGACCTGGCATGAGAAGAACAAAAGCTAAACAAATCCTTAACATGCCCCCGATATGCGCGGTATTCCGTGCGCATTCAACCGGGGGCCGTATGGAAAGGTTAACGTTGCGCCTTTGCCCAGCCGGGGTGGATCCACGGGCGATCGTTGGCTTTGGGCAACGGATCTTTGCCCAAAAGCGAATCCGACACCTTTTCGCCCACCATGATCGACGGCGCATTCAGGTTGCCATTGGTGATCTGTGGAAAGATCGAACTGTCCGCGACGCGCAGCCCATCCACACCAATCACACGGCCTTCGGGATCGACCACCGCGTTCTTGTCATCCGCGCGCCCCATTCGGCAGGTGCCACAGGGGTGATAGGCGCTTTCCGCATGTTCCGCGATAAACGCATTCAGTTCTTCATCCGTTTGGACAGCGGCACCAGGCTGGATTTCTTTGCCCGCGTAGGGTTTGAAGGCGTCCTGCCCAAAGATTTCGCGTGTCAACCGGATGCAAGTGCGGAAGTCCTCCCAATCTTCTTCATGGCTCATGTAGTTGAACTTGATCACCGGCGCGTCTGCTGCTTGGGCCGAGCGCAATGTGACCGCCCCGCGTGACGGGGACCGCATCGGACCAACATGCGCCTGGAACCCGTGCCCCTCGGCCGCGGCCTGTCCGTCATAGCGAACCGCAATCGGCAGGAAGTGGTATTGAATGTCAGGGTATTCCACGCCCGGTTTCGACCGGATGAAGGCCGCACTTTCGAACTGGTTCGATGCGCCCAATCCCGTTTTGGTAAACAGCCATTGCGCCCCGATCAGACCTTTACTGAACAGGTTCCAGTGTTTGTAGAGCGTGATAGGTTGCAGCGACGCCTGTTGAATATACAGTTCCAGATGGTCCTGCAGGTTGGCCCCAACCCCCGGACGATCCGCAACGACGTCGATCCCATGCTCGGCCAGATGCGCTGCTGGGCCGATACCGGACAACATCAGCAGCTTGGGCGAGTTGATAGACGATGCCGCCAGAACGACTTCGCGCCGGGCCTTGATGACTTCTTTCTTGCCGCCGCGGGTCAGTTCGACCCCAATGGCGCGACCGTCTTCCATGACAACACGAGACGCAAGACCACGCACGATATCGCAATTGTCGCGCTTGAGCGCAGGTTTCAGATAGGCATTCGCCGCAGACCAGCGCCGTCCTTTCCAGACGGTCTGCTCCATCGGGCCAAAGCCTTCCTGCTTTTCTCCGTTATAGTCGTCTGTGACCTCGTAACCGGCCTGCTGGCCTGCGTCCACAAAGGCCTGAAACAAAGGATTCGCGCGCGGGCCGCGCGACACATGCAGTGGGCCGTCGGTGCCACGCCACGCCGGATCGCCCCCATGGCCACCGTCGTGCCAGGTCTCCATCCGTTTGTAATAAGGCAGAACATCCGCATAAGACCACCCGTCAGCCCCCATCTCCGCCCAGGTATCGAAATCGCGCGCGTTACCGCGAACATAGACCATGCCATTGATCGAGGAAGACCCGCCAATCACCTTGCCGCGCGGACAGGCCAGGCGGCGATTGTTCAGGTGTGGCTCGGGCTCGGATTGATAGCCCCAGTCATAGCGCGACATGTTCATCGGATAGCTCAGTGCAGCCGGCATCTGAATGAACGGCCCCATATCGGTGCCGCCGTGTTCGATCACCAGAACCGAGGCCCCGGCCTCGCTCAGACGATATGCCATTGCGCAGCCTGCGGACCCTGCGCCGACGATGACAAAATCTGCTTCCATTTCCACAACTCCTGACCCGCCGAGACGTGATATGTTCGACGGGAGTATTTTCAAATATATGAAGAGGTTATTCGCCGCGCGGGAACCGGGCGTTTTCCTCTACGGTGTTGAGATCCATGTGATTGCGCATGTAGCGTTCCGACGCCTTTTGCAGCGGTTGATAATCCCACGGATAGTATCCGCCCTGCCTCAGCGCTTCGTACACAACCCAGCGCCGCGCCTGGCTGGCGCGGACGTCGGCGTCGAAGTGATCCAGATCCCAACGGGCCTCGGATTTGGCACGCAGAGTTTGCAGCGTGCCCGCGTGTTCGGGGTTGTCTGCCAGATTGGTCAGTTCGTGCGGGTCGGCTTCAAGATCAAACAACTGATCAGGGTCCAATGCACAGCGGTTGTACTTCCACTTGCCATATCGCACCGAGACCAGCGGCGCGTAGGATGCCTCGGCCGCGTATTCCATGGCGACTGGCGCGGTTCGTTCTACGCCTTTCGCCAGTGGCACGAGGTTTTCGCCGTCGGTCCAGGGGGCGATCTCGGCCATGTCTACACCTGCCAGGGCCCCCAGGGTTGGTGTCACGTCGATTGTTGAAACCGGTGTATCGATCCGCCCGGCAGGCAGATCAGGCGATGCGATCATCAGCGGCACCCGCGCCGAACCCTCGTAGAAGTTCATTTTGAACCACAAGCCCCGTTCGCCCAGCATGTCTCCGTGATCCGAAACGAACAGGATGATCGCCTCTTGCCGGGTCGTTTCCAGCACTTCGAGGATTTCCCCGATCTTGTCGTCCAGATAAGTGATATTGGCGAAATAGGCGCGGCGGGACTTGCGGATATCATCTTCGGTGATGTCGAAACTGCGCCAGTCATTGGCATCAAAAATCCGCTGAGCGTGCGGGTCCTGATTGTCATAGCCGATGTCAGAAACCTTGGGCAGAAGATGCTCGCAATCCTCATACAGATCCCAGTACTTGCGACGGGCTACGTATGGGTCATGCGGATGGGTGAAGCTGACGGTCACGCACCATGGGCGGTCATCCTTGCCGCGTGCCAGATCATAAAGCTTGGCTTTGGCATTGTAGGCGACCTCGTCGTCATATTCCATCTGGTTGGAAATCTCGGCAATGCCCGCGCCGGTGACGGACCCCATGTTGTGATACCACCAGTCGATCCGTTCCCCCGGCTTGCGGTAGTCCGGGGTCCACCCAAAATCGGCCGGGTAAATGTCTGTGGTCAGGCGATCCTCGAACCCGTGCATCTGGTCAGGGCCTACGAAATGCATCTTTCCGGACAAACAGGTGTAATACCCGGCCCGACGCAGGTGATGTGCGTATGTGGGGATATCGCTGCGAAACTCGGCTGCGTTGTCATAGACGCCTGTGCGCGAAGGCAATTGACCGGACATGAAGCTGGCCCGCCCTGGCGCGCATAAGGGCGACGCCGTGTACGCATTGGCAAACCGGGTTGACCGTTCTGCCAGTTTCTTCAGGTTCGGAGCGTGAAGCCAGTCAGCGGGACCGTCTGGAAAGAGAGTCCCGTTGAGCTGATCCACCATCAGGATCAGAATGTTCGGTTTTGTCATTTTTCAGCCTCGAGCAGAGTGTTGAGCACACGCATCGCGTGGTTCACGGCCAGTTGCGGTTCTTCAGGGGCGCTGAGTGCGGCCCGGATGTACAGACCGTCAATCAGGGCAACCATGTTCTCGGCCGCCTCCTGAGGGTCGGCCAACTTGTGCCGCAGGGCGTCGGTCAGGTTGGATTTGATGCGAGCCTGATAGATCTGCCACAGGCGCAGAGCGTCATCATTGGTCTGAGCCAGCACGTAGAAGGTCATCCAGGCCGCAATCACATCGGGTGTGAAACAAGAGGGCGCAAAACACGCCCTGACAATTGCCTGCGCCCTGTCGTCCGGCGCGGCTGCTTTCAGTTCGCCCCGCGCCTCTTTGCCGAAGTCCGACAGGATCTGCCGCATTGCAGCCAGAAAGATCTGATCCTTGCCGCCGAAGTAGTGGTGCGCCAGAGCGCTGGACATGCCCGCACGCTTGGCAATCTGACTGACTGTTACATCAAGGGATTTCTTCACGCCCAATTCAGCGATTGTCGCACGAACAATCGCATCCCGGCGGATTGGCTCCATTCCGACTTTTGGCATCGTTCTCCCCTTGAGCAGGCGTCACGGGACCACGCTAGGGGGTTTTTATTGACTCGTCAATTAATGAAAAATCGGGGAGCAGTGTCGTTACAGCTTCGGCGCAATACTCGGAGGCGTCAAGTCCCTGCGGTTCAGCACGAATTCGCGCCATGAGATAAAGCTTACGGCGGCAAGGATCAGTGTGCCGCCCGCGACAACCCACACGTCAACGCTTTCATGGAACACTGCAGCGCCCAAGATCGTGGCCCATATCAGCTGAAGAAACGTTACTGGCTGTGTAACGGCCACCGGTGCCGCCTGAAGCGCCAAGGTCATGAAATAGTGCCCAGCTGTCGCAAAGCTGGCCACCAGAAAAAGAACCCCGAGATCCCGCAGGCTTGGCTGCGTCCAAACGGCAATCGCAAAAGGTATCAGGGCAACGGTCACCCAGATCGACAGATGCGCCACGACGACGGATGGCGGTACATCACGCACCAGAATCTTGGCCAACAAATACGACCCCCCCAGCGTCAGGGCCGTTCCCAGCATGGCCAGATGACCCGGTGACACTTCGCGAAACCCTGGTCGCAGAATGATCAGGACGCCACCCAGAGCGACCAGAATCGCCGCAATCCGGCGAAAGGCCAGCTTTTCGCCCAGAAACAGGGCTGCCCCCAGGGTGACGTAAACCGGCGTCATGTAATTCATAGCTGTGACCTCGGCCAATGGTATCTGTGTCATGGCAAAGAACCAGAGCATGACCGCAACCGCATGCACGACCCCTCGCAAACCGAACAGCGTCAACAGGCGGGGTGTCAGATGTGTCGCCATGATCGACCGCATAGCTGGCAAAAGAAACACCAAACCCAGCACATACCGCAGAAAGGCGGCCTGGATGGAATTCATCGATGTTCCCAGCGACTTCACCAGCGCGGTCATCACAACAAAGGACAAGCCGGCGGCAAACATCCAGAACATTCCGGCAAGCGGGCGAGACGATACGGCGAGTGTTGACATGGTTTAGGTTGAACACCGAAATCCAACCGGGAACAACCCTTCACATGATAACAAGTTTCAGTGCGATACCCAACATGACCACGCCGATCCCGGCGTCCAGAACCTGCCACGCCCGGGGACGCGCAAAAACCGGGGACAGAATACCCGCGCCGTAACCAAGCGAAAAGAAGAACACGAAGCTGGATGTCATCGCGCCAAGGGCGAAACCCAGCCGGTCGTCATATTGGGCCGAGATCGAGCCGATGAGCACGACCGTATCCAGATACACATGCGGATTCAGCCAGGTGAACGCGAATACCGTCAGCAGCGCAGCCTTGAGGCTGGTTCGCTCACCATTGCCGATTTCCATCACCGAACCACCCAGCCAGGACGACCGGAGGCTGCGCGCGCCGTACCAAATCAGAAATGCCGCCCCTCCGTATCGCATCACAGCCTCAAACCAGGGTGCAGCCTGTGCCAGAGTGCCAAAACCTGCCACGCCCGCTCCTATCAGAATGGCATCAGACACTGCACAAGTCAGGCACAGAATAAAAACGTGCTCGCGCCGCAAGCCCTGCCTCAGAATAAAGGCGTTCTGCGCCCCGATGGCGAGGATCAGGCTGAAACCCAGCGCAAAACCGGCGATCACGGATGTAGGCATGGTATCTCCTGCGTTGCCATTGCGTTGACTAATGGCCGCGATACGATCTATCAAATTAAAGATGTTTCCCTTGGTTAAGCTCTGCTAATGTTGCTGGACCCTCACCAATTGGCCGCTTTGTCAGCCATTCTGCGCCATGGCAGTTTTGATGCAGCGGCGGCGGAACTGGCCGTGACCCCGTCAGCGATATCCCAGCGGATAAAGGCGCTAGAGGATCGGGTGGGTGCCTCGCTCATACATCGGGGAACCCCTTGCACCGGAACGCCGGCAGGTCAGCGCATCGCGCGATACGCCGAAGATGTCGGGCTGCTGGAGGCGCAACTGGCCCGTGAATTGGCGCTGGTACAAGAACCCGGGTCCGCGCGGGTTCGCATTGCGGTTCCCGCCGACATTCTGGCGACCTGGTTCATTGACGCGATGGCGCGTGTTCCCGACATGCTGTTCGACCTTGTGATCGACGATCAGGACCATTCGGCAGACTGGCTGAGGCGAGGCGAGGTCAGCGCCGCCGTCACCGTCGGCGGACAAACCATAAGCGGTTGTGACGCGATTGAACTGGGCGTGTTGAGGTATCTGCCAACCTCCAGCCCGGACTTTATCAATGCGTGGTTCAAGGACGGCGTGACCGAGAAGACGCTCAGCAAAGCACCTTGCCTTGTCTTCAACAGGAAAGACGGCCTGCAAAAAGCGTGGATCGCACATCGCACCGGCAGTCGTCTTTCACCGCCTTCGCACTTCCTGCCATCTTCTCAAGGGTTCGTTGATGCCGCGATCGCCGGGATTGGCTGGGGCATGAACCCGGCAGCCCTTGTGCAAAACGCCATGGAGCGTGGACAGTTGCGCCCTATCGTTCCCAATGCGCCACTGGACGTCGCCCTTAGCTGGCAGGTCGGACGGGTTCTTGCGCCAGCGCTCAAACCCCTTACACAAGCGGTCCAGCATGCTGCGCAACGGGTTTTGCTCCCGTCGCAAGGCAAATAGTCAGACTCATTCGATCGGAGGAACCAATGCTCTCACGCGACGCCCTCAGTTATGACCCCATTCCCCTGCCCGACCGATGCGAGATCAGTGATGCAGACATGCTGGGCGCGGCCGTGGCTTTTTTTGAAAAGATGCGCCGGCGACATACCGTTCGGGATTTCTCCACTCGCCCGGTGGCTCGCGATGTGATCGAAACCTGCCTGCGCACCGCGGGAACAGCGCCGTCAGGTGCAAACCATCAACCCTGGCACTTTGCTGCCATCTCGGACCCAAAGCTGAAACTGCGCATCCGCGAGGAAGCCGAAGAAGAAGAGCGCCGGTTCTATGCGGGAGGGGCGGGCGATGAATGGATCAAGGCGTTGGAACCCATCGGGACCAACGCGGTCAAAGAGCACCTGACCACCGCCCCGTGGCTGATCGTGGTCTTTGCCCAACGCTGGGGGCAATTCGAAGACGGGACGCGGTACAAGAATTACTACGTGCCCGAGAGTGTGAACATTGCCACCGGCTTTCTGTTGACCGCGCTACATCACGCCGGCCTCAGCACCCTGACCCATACCCCGAACCCGATGCGCTTTCTGAACGACGCACTGGACCGGCCCGCATCAGAGAAACCAACCATGATCATCGCAGTTGGTCATCCCTCGGAAACCGCGACCGTACCTTCTGTGGCAAAGCTAAAGAAGCCTTTGGAAGAGATTTCCTCGTTCTTCTGAATGTACCTGCATTAGCTCTGTGGCCGGGGAGAATCTTCCCGGTCGGGCGACATCGTTAGGTAGCACGTCACGCAAGCCATCAGACTGGCCGCGACTATGAACGCGACAGCCAAGGCAACCTCATGCATATGGGCGACTGCGGCCAGCCCTGCCGAAAGCAGCACCGCCAACAATCGAGTAAACGATTTGATAGCTGCGGATCCCTGAACGCGTTGCTCTTTGGGCGCGACGTCCAGAAAATAGAGCTTGCGCACGCTGCTGATCCCGGTCACCGCGACGGTGACAACAAACAGCGCTATCGCATGCAGGTGTACATCGTGATCGATACCCATGTAGTGGAATGCCAGCAGAACACCTCCGGTAACGGCGACCAGGAGTGTCCCGACCACCATGACGGCACGATGAGATTTCATATTCACGACCTGCCACAACGGCCCCGAGACAAGATAGCCCGAAGCAGATGAAACAATCATCGCGGTCAGACCCCTGGCCGAGCCATGATGCGCCTCTGCCGCTATCAGCGCGAAGAACGGGACGGATAGCGACACAGCCACCAAAGGTATACGCATAACCATGTAACGCCGAAACCAGGTGTATTCGAACATGCCAAGGATACCCCGGGCATTGGCCGTGAACGACAGCTTGGGTTTGGTTCCAGTCTTTTTTACCGGTTCCGCAGAGCGGGTATTCTCTGTCATTGCCAGCATCAAAACTCCTGAAAGCATGAAAAACGCAACCGATACGCCGATCATGGTTGAATGGCGTGAAAAAGGTGGGTTTTCCTTGGTGATCTGATGCACCAACAGGGCTAGACCGATGGCACAAAGGCCCCCGCCCCCAAGTTGCAGGTAATGCATGACCATGCGCGAACGCGAGTGGACATGATCGCCCAACAGATCGGTGAGCATCAGGTTCTGAACTTCATCCACCAGGCCGATCACGAAAAAGACCGCCACGAAAACCACTGCGATCAACGGAACGTTCCCGGTCGCGGCAGCCACCATCGCCAGAACAAGACAGGCACCGATAACGGCTTCGGTCAGAGCAATGGCGCGCTTCTTTTGCGATTTCGCCGCTATGGGTTGCGCCAGGAAAAAGTCGGAAATCATGCTGCCAATCATCCGCACCGAAACCAGCGCGCCCGCCACGAACATCGGCAATTCGAATGACACGGCCAGAAATGGCAAAACCACCGATGGGCTGCCCAGAGTCCACGCAACCTGAGACACGATACTCTGCCCAGCAAGAACCGGCACGTTTCGCTTGGTCTTATCAGCAGTCACATCCGTCATGGATCTTTCGGTGGCATCGTCCCAGAACTTCCAAGTTGTACCAGCCTAAGCGTTTCGAAGGGTTCAGCCAACACCTCTTCGAAACTGTCCGAAAACGAAAAAACCCGGTCTGTTGAGCCGGGTCTCACAATCAGGTTCTGTAACAGCTCAGAGCTGCGCCATCACCTCATCAGTGGCTTCGAAGTTGGTCGTGACACGCTGTACGTCGTCATCGTCTTCCAGCGCATCCACCAGTTTCATCAGCTTTTGCATGTCTTCCAGACCCAGCTCGGTCGTGGTGGTCGGTTTCCAGACCAACTTGGTGGATTCCGATTCACCCAGCACAGCCTCCAACGCGTTCGAAACTTCGTTCAGATCCGTATCTGCACACCAGATTACGTGACCATCCTCTGAACTTTCGACATCTTCCGCGCCGGCCTCGATTGCGGCTTCGAAAATGGTGTCTGCGTCACCCGCAGTAGCCGGATAGAAAACTTCGCCCTTGCGTTCGAACATGAACCCGACCGAGCCCGTCTCACCCAGATTGCCGCCGTTCTTGGAAAAGGTCGAACGCACAGTCGAGGCGGTGCGATTGCGGTTGTCTGTCATGGTTTCAACGATCACGGCCACGCCGTTGGGGCCGTAGCCCTCATAGCGGATTTCTTCGTAATCGTCGCCTTCGCCTGCAACGGATTTCTTGATCGCGCGGTCAATCACGTCCTTGGGGACCGAGTTCGACTTGGCCTCTTTCACCGCCAGACGCAGGCGCGGGTTCTTTTCCGGATCCGGGTCGCCCATCTTGGCGGCAACGGTGATTTCTTTCGACAGTTTGGAAAACAGTTTGGACCGCGCGGCGTCCTGACGCCCCTTGCGGTGCTGGATGTTGGCCCATTTGGAGTGGCCTGCCATAATGCGTCCTCGTCATCGTGATTGCGTGTTCGGCGCTCATATAGACGTTTGCGGGGGGCAGGATCAAGAGAGTGGCTTGCGACGGCTTCACTGGCTTGTATGGTGACGGCATGACGACAGATCAGATCATTCTTTTTGCGCTTTTCATCACGGTCTTCGGAATGCTGCTTTGGGGTCGGTTTCGATACGACCTTGTGGCCTTTGCTGCGCTGATGATCGGCGTCGTGCTGGGCGTCGTGCCGGTGGATGATGCCTTTGCCGGGTTCGGCCATCCCGCCACCATCATCGTGGCGTTGGTGTTGGTGGTCTCTGCTGGTCTGGTCAGGTCGGGAGCCGTTTTCCTGATTACCCGCACTTTGGTTGATGCCTCGCGTGGCCTCGGCGCGCATATTGCGCTGATGGGCGGGATCGGCGCGGTTTTGTCGGCCTTCATGAACAACGTGGCCGCATTGGCGCTGCTGATGCCCGTGGACATTCAGACCGCACGCAAAGCAGGCCGGTCTGTGGGTCTGACCCTGATGCCGCTGAGCTTTGCGACCATTCTTGGGGGGATGGCCACGCTGATCGGGACCCCCCCGAACATCATCATCGCATCGATCCGGCAGGAAACACTGGGCGAACCGTTCCACATGTTCGATTTCGCCCCTGTCGGTGGGCTGGCCGCGATCGCCGGCCTTGCCTTTGTCGCTCTGGTAGGATGGCGCCTGATCCCCAATCGCGGGCCGCAAGCCGAGACATCTGAGGCACTGGCCGAATACATCGCCGAACTGACCGTCCCACCCGACTCTGCTCATATCGGTAAACGGGTCAGCGAGCTTTATGAAGTTGCCGAGAAATCAGACGTGGCGATCATCGGCCTTATCCGCGATGGCAAACGTCGCTATGGCAGGTCGGCGCACGCCACTCTCAAAGAAGGTGATGCGCTGGTATTAGAAGCCCGTCCGGAAGCGTTGGATGAGTTTCGTGCCGCCCTCAACCTCGATTTCTCGGACACCCGACGGCAGGAACTGTTGACGGCCGAGGGCGATGGATTGGAGGTAATCGAGATCGTAGTCCCGGAAAACGCCCGCATCGCCGGACGCACGGCACAAGGTGTCGGGTTGGCTTGGCGCCAAAGCACCGTCCTGATGGGCATCTCTCGACAAGGGCGTCGCATTACCGAGCAGGTCCGCAAGACCGAGGTGGAGCCGGGCGATATCCTACTTTTGCTTTGCCCCCGAGATCGTTCTGCCGATGTGACCGATTGGCTTGGCTGCCTGCCGCTTGCTGAACGTGGGCTGAGCGTAACTGCAAATGAAAAGGCATGGTTGGCTATTGGTCTGTTTGCTGCGGCTGTTTTGGCGGCAAGTGTTGGGCTGATTTACCTGCCTGTCGCATTGGGGCTGGTCGTCATTGCCTATGTATTGACCAAGATCATGCCAATCGCTGACATCTACAATCATATCGAATGGCCTGTGGTCGTCTTGTTGGGCTCAATGATCCCGCTGGGCAGTGCCCTTCAAACATCCGGCGGCACCGAACTGATCGCAAACGCTCTGATCCAATTGACCGACGGCTTGCCTGCCTGGGCCATTCTGACGGTACTGATGGTTGTCACGATGACGTTGTCGGACGTGTTGAACAACACCGCCACTGCCATTGTCGCCGCGCCGGTCGGGATACAAATGGCACGTACCCTTGAGGTATCGCCCGACCCGTTTCTGATGACCGTGGCCGTTGCGGCCTCGGCTGCGTTCCTGACCCCCATCGGGCACAAGAACAACACGCTGGTTCTGGGCCCCGGCGGCTATCGATTCGGTGACTACTGGCGCATGGGATTGCCGCTGGAGATGCTGATCATCGCCGTTTCTGTTCCTGCCATTCTTGTGTTCTGGCCGCTGTGACAGGTAAAGGCTGCGCATGAAACGCTTTTTGATTCTGCAACTGCGCCCCGAAACCGATGCGTCCGACGCCGAGTACGCCTCGATCCTGAACCGGAGCGGGTTGTCGCCCGATCAGACCCATCGCGTCCGTCTGGACTGCGAAAACCTGCCCGAGGGGTTGGATGTCACGGACTACGCCGGTGTCATCGTAGGAGGCGGACCGGGATGCGTCAGTGACAACCCGGCGACCAAATCCCCGTTGGATGCCCGGATCGAGACGACGATCATGGGGTTGATGCCGCAGATCATCGCACGGGATCACCCGTTCGTGGGTTGCTGCTATGGCCTTGGTATTCTGGCTGCGCATCTGGGCGGCGACGTCAGCAAGGCCCGATATGGCGAACCCGTCGGACCATCCACTTGCCATCTGACCCCGGAAGGCCAGCAGGACCCGTTGACCGCAGGGTTGGAGGCCACCTTTGACGCTTTCGTTGGTCACAAGGAAGCGGTTCAGGCTCTGCCGAAAGGGTGCGTGCACCTTGTCGCGTCAGACCCCTGCCCGTTCCAGATGATCCGCTGGGGGCAGAACGTATATGCCACGCAGTTCCATCCCGAAGCCGACGCCAGGGATTTTGAACAGCGCATCAATATCTACAAGAACCACGGCTATTTCCCGCCTGAAGACGCGCAGAAACTGATCGACCACTGCCATTCTGCCGATGTCACACAACCCGGCGAGATCCTGCGCCGGTTCGTCAGACGATACGAGTGACCCAACGGCGCGGTTGCCTGAGCCTTCCCGCCTCGCTTAGGCTGATCTGAAGCAACTTTGGGAGGAGTTGTCCTTGGATCTGCTTATTAACGTCGGCCTGCCGGTTTCACTGGCCGTTATCATGCTGTCTCTGGGTATCGGACTGGAGGTCGCAGATTTCCGCCGTGTCCTGAGCCGACGTCGCGCCTTTGCCATCGGGGCGGCAAGTCAGGTTGTTCTATTGCCGGTGGCGGCCTTTGTGACGGTCAAAATTTTTGCTTTGCCGCCTGAAATCGCGGTTGGTTTCATGCTGCTCAGTTTTTGTCCAGGCGGCGTAACCAGCAATATCCTGTCAAAGCTCGCCAAGGCCGATGTCGCGCTTTCAGTCAGCCTGACCGCCGTGATCAGCCTTCTGTCGATCGTAACCGTACCAATATTGGCCGCCTGGTCGATCGCGCATTTCATGGGCGACGAAGCCCCTGACGTTTCCATCACCGGGCTGGCTGTTGCTCTGTTCCTGATCACTACGTTACCGGTGGCCATTGGTGTAGGGATTCGCAACTTTGCAACGGGGTTTGCAAACCGTGTGGAGCCGGGGTTGTCGGCGCTCGCGACCGTTTTGTTCGTGCTGATCGTTGCCGCTGCACTGGCCGGGAACTGGCAACTGTTCGTCGAAAATCTCGGCATCATGGGCGCCGGCTTGATTTCTCTGAATATCGTATTGCTTTTCTGTGGATTAGGGCTGGCGAGGATATCAAACCTGTCCTGGAATGAGTGCAAGACGATTTCAATCGAAACCGGAATTCAAAATTCCACGCTGGGCATTACACTGGCGGCGCTGATTACGAATACCGAAAGCGGGTTCAGCCCGCTGGCCCTGCCCTCGGCGGTTTATGGTATTACGATGTACGCCGTGGTTCTGCCGTTTCTTGTCTGGTTCCGCAGGCGCTGAAAGGACCGTTATGACAAACAACACTGCTGATGCGATCGTTGTCGGTGCTGGTCTGGCCGGATTGGCCGCCGCAGCTGAACTGGGCGACCGAGGTAAAAAGGTAATCATACTCGATCAGGAACCAGAAGGCTTTCTGGGCGGTCAGGCATTCTGGAGCCTGGGTGGCCTGTTTATGGTCAACACCCCGGAACAACGCCGTATGGGTATCCGCGACAGCCACGATCTGGCGTTGCGCGACTGGATGAGCAGCGCGCAGTTTGACCGGGAAGAAGATACCTGGCCTCGCAAATGGGCCGAAGCCTATATCGAGTTCGCAGCTGGCGAAATGCGCCCCTGGCTGCACGAGATGGGGCTGCGCTGGTTTCCGGTCGTAGGCTGGGCCGAGCGCGGCGGGTCCTACGCAAACGGGCACGGCAATTCTGTCCCGCGCTTTCACATCACGTGGGGCACCGGCCCCGGAGTGCTGGAACACTTCATCCGTCGCGTCCGCGACCATGCCAGTGCCGGGCTGATCCAGATGAAGTACCGTCATCAGGTCAGCCATATCATCATGCAGAATGGCACCGCCAAAGGCGTCTCCGGCGAGGTTCTGGCCGATGACACCGCCCAGCGCGGCGGCAAAACCAACCGCGACGAGGTCGGCGAGTTCGAGGCTTATGCGCCTTCTGTGATCGTCACCTCTGGCGGTATTGGTGGCAATTTTGAGTTGGTGCGCCAGAACTGGCCCAGGGATCGTCTAGGGGAACCGCCACAGGACATGGTGGCAGGGGTACCGTTTCACGTCGACGGTCGTATGATCGCTATCAGTGAAAAAGCAGGTGGCCATGTCATCAATGGTGACCGCATGTGGCATTACACCGAAGGCGTTCGCAACTGGGACCCGATCTGGCCCGCCCATGGCATTCGCATTCTGCCCGGCCCCAGCTCTATGTGGTTCGATGCACGCGGAAACCGGTTGCACCCCCCCTGCCTGCCCGGGTTCGATACGCTGGGGACACTGCGCGAAATCCTGAAAACCGGGTATGAATACAGTTGGTTTGTTCTGACCCAGAAGGTGATCAAGAAGGAATTCGCCCTGTCCGGGTCCGAGCAGAACCCAGACTTCACGTCAGGCAGCTGGAAAGAGGTTATTCGTCAACGAATTCTGTCCGGGTCCAAAGCGACCGCCCCGGTCGAGGCATTCAAGGAGAAAGGCGAGGATTTTGTTGTTGCCAACACGTTGACCGAGCTGGTCAACGGAATGAACCATTTGGGTGGGGGGCTGATAGACGAGGCCCATTTGCGCGCCCAGATCGAAGCGCGGGATTCTCAGGTCGACAATCCCTTCTCAAAAGACGCGCAGATGATGGCGATCCTTGCAGCCCGCAATTATCGTGGAGACAAACTGATCCGCACCGCCAAACCTCACAAGTTCCTTGATCCGTCCAACGGCCCGTTGATCGCGGTCAAGCTGCATGTTCTGACACGCAAGACGCTGGGCGGTTTGCAGACCAATCTGGACAGTCAGATGATCGGTGCCGACGGTCAAGTGGTGCCCGGCCTCTTCGCTGCCGGCGAAGTCGCCGGGTTCGGTGGTGGTGGCTATCACGGTTACAACGCGCTGGAGGGAACGTTCCTGGGTGGCTGCATCTTTTCAGGTCGCAACGCAGGGCGATCGAGGGCCGTCGCCTGACAACCCTGCCCTTTTACTTGCGTACCAGTTTGATCACCGGCTCACCCTGAGCATCCAGCAAGGCCAGCGCGTTGCCTTGCACCGCGAAGGTCGTGACTCTTTGCATCGCTTTCAGAAACTGCCGCTCGACCTCATCCAGCGGGGGTGGGCACGCCATGAGCGTTGCGGCCATATTGTCCGGGAACTCGATCCGATTGGCAGAAATCTCGGCCTGGCCACTGAACCGGTTGCAACCGCCGTTTCCTGAAAAGGCCCCGCCCTGCCCGAAAGCAAGTTCAGGACGTTTCTCTGTCTCAATAGGCGCACCATTGAGGCCCGAGGCGTACCACTCGGTGTTTTCCAGCATCGCGGCACCTTGGTGTTGCACCTGTATCATCAGCAGGTCAGCTGAATTCTCGGCCCCATGTGTCAGAACCGGATAGACAGTATCGGTGGTGAACAACAGCTTTTGCCCCTGCATGACCGAAGCGCGCACGGCATAGTTGCGCCCGTCCTGAATCAACGCATCATCATAGGTCAGTTCAAACTGCGCCGGCACACCGGTCAGGGCATATCTCTGCGCGGCAAGCGTTTCGGCCGGCGCATCCGCCAATGAGATATCCTGAAGCTCGACGAACAAGGTCGTGTCGGGCGAAAGCGCAATACGCTCTCGGTAGGTTGCAGTTCCTTCGACGGTTCCAGCAAGCGATGTGCCGCTCAAAACGGTGGCGAAAGCAACCGCAGGAAACGTGGCGCGGACGAGTGTCAGCATAGCAGTACCCTTTAAATATCAGTTCTACAAAAGATTGCTGTTCATCCGACATTTACAAGTACGCCGCGAGCAAAGCGGCAAATCTGTGCCGATATCATAACGGCCAGATCAATGGGATAAGCAGGGACGCCAACAATCCGACCGTCAGGTTCAGCGGCACGCCTACCTTCATGAAATCGGTGAACCTGTAGCCTCCGGGACCATAGACCATCATGTTTGTCTGGTACCCGATCGGTGTTGCAAACGATGCCGAGGCCGCCACCATAACCGCAACGACCAGCGGACGCGGATCTATCCCGACAGCCTGCGCCAGACCGATGGCGATCGGAGTGACGACAACCGCAACGGCGTTGTTGGAGACCAGTTCGGTCAGCACCGAGGTCAGCAGATAAATCGCCCAGATAATCAGGAATGGCGGCAAGGCACTGAGCCCCGGCGCAACAGCTTCGACGATCAGAGAAACCGCGCCAGAGCTGTCCAGCGCAGCCCCTATGCCCAGCATCGCGAAGATCAACGCCAACAGGCGACCTTCAACAAAGGAAAACGCCTCATCCGCGTCGATACAGCGGGTCAGTAGAACCACGGCGCAGGCCACAATCGACAACAACAGGATGGGCGCAATGCCCAGCGCGGCGAGGACGACAATCCCTACAAGAGCACCAATCGCAATGGGTGCATGGCTTCGACGGAATGCTCGAGCCGATGGTTGTGTGACGTCCACCATGTCCATATCAGCCGCAAGCCGCTGGATATCCGCCGGGGCACCTTCCAAAAGCAACGTATCCCCAACCCTGACCACCAAATCATCCAACTGGCGACCAATGTTCTGGTTACGGCGGTGCACCGCCAGCACGTAAACGCCATAGCGACGCCGAAGCCGCATCATTCCAAGGGTCCGCCCCACCAAACGGCACCCGGGTGTGATCAACACCTCAACCGTCTTGGTTTCAACGGCAGATACCTGATCCACACGTTTGAGTTCCCTGTTGCTCTGAAGGCTCAGAAGTTCGGTCATCTCGGTGCGTAAAACCACCCGATCGCCAACTTTCAGTTCGACGCCTTTCAGGTTACGCCGCAGCGACTCGTCCCCCCGAATGACATCGATCAGACGCACACCAGGGCGTTTGAACAACTGTACCCCGGTTACTTCGCGCCCGATCAGGTTACTGTCCGGCGGAATGACAGCTTCGGTGAAGAACTTCATCTTGGACCGATCGCTGAGCAGTGACGCCATGCTGTCCCGCTCGGGCAACAGCTTGGGCGCAATGAACCGCAAATAGATCATGCCATAGATCACCAGCGCGATCCCCAGTGGCGTGACTTCGAAAATCGTGAAGGCTTTCATCCCCTGAGCGCGAGCGACACCATCAACGAGCAGGTTGGTCGACGTGCCGATCAGCGTCAGCGTGCCGCCCAGAATGGCGGCATAGCTCAGCGGAATCAACAGTTTCGACGCAGGTACGTTCAGCGTGCGGGCGATCTGAACAAAGACCGGGATCATCACCACAACAACAGGTGTATTCGACACCACCGCCGAAGCCAGCACGACAAACGCCATAAGCAACCCGATGGCGAAACGCGGGTTGACCTGAGCCTGTTTCTGCGCAGTCGAGGTGAACGAGTCCAACGCCCCCGTTCGCACCAAAGCCCCCATGATGATGAACATCGCGCCAATCGTCCAGGGCGCAGGGTTGGACAGAACCGCCAACGCGCTTTGATAGGGCAGGATGCCTGTGACAAGCATCAGCGAGACGCCACCAATGGCCACGACCTCGGTCGGATAAACCTCGCGCAGGAACATGACGAACATGCCCGCAACGATGAGCAGCGCCAGAATTGCGCTGCCTGTGTCTGTCAGTGAAAGGAAATTCATTCGTGGTATTCTGTCCGAACCCGGGCCCAAGCGCCTGATGACATGCAGTTTCACGCATTGAGCGCAGCAGAGCAAGCCTGACGTTGATTAATCAGGTCCAGCCTGTTCAAGACGCCCCCCGACGCGAACCATACGCACAGATTTAGCCTGACCGTCGCGATCATTGGTTTCCACGAACACGCCGCTCAGCGTGGCCTCACCATTGGCAGGGGTGAACCGCGCCTTGGGCATACCGGTGATGAAGCGGCGCATCGGTTCCTGCTTGTCCATGCCGATGACCGAGTCGTAGTCGCCGCACATGCCCGCATCCGTCAGATACGCTGTGCCACCGGGCAAAATTTGAGAATCCGCAGTCGGCACATGGGTATGCGTCCCCACCACGAGGCTTGCGCGCTTGTCACAATAGTGGCCCATAGCCATCTTCTCGGACGTCGCCTCGCAATGCATGTCCACGATGATGGCTTGCGCCTGCCCTCCGCGAGGATGCGACTTCAGGATCGGTTCAATGGCCGAGAACGGATCGTCAAACGGCCGTTTCATGAAGACCTGCCCCAGCACCTGCACCACCAGAACCTTGCGCCCGCCCGCCGCGTTGAAAAGTCGATGCCCCCGGCCCGGTGCTCCTTTGGCAAAGTTCACCGGACGCACGATACGCTGTTCTTTCTCGATGTATTGCAACATATCCTTCTGGTCGAAGGCATGATCACCCAGCGTCAGACAATCCGCACCAGCATCCAGAAGCAGCTTGGCGTGATCACCGCTCAGCCCCATTCCGTTCGACGCGTTTTCACCGTTGACCACAACAAAATCCAGCCGCCATTCGTCGCGAAGACGCGGCAAATGCTGCTGAACGGCTGCGCGGCCCGCGCGCCCCATGACATCACCAAGAAATAAAATCCTCATGATCCGGGTCGTAGGGGCTGCGCAGGGCAATAACAAGGCGGAAGCATGAAATTTCCGGCAGACTTCGGGGTTGAAATCAAATTCTGCCGCGGCAATGTTTCGAGACATCTCTTGAATACGGAAGGAATTCTTCGTGAAGTCGTCAATTGTTCTGACAGGCTGCCTTCTGGCGGCAACTGCTGCCGCGGCCGAAGGCACCAAGACATCCATGCCCAACCCCGCTGCGACCTTTTGCATTGAAAACGACGGGACCTACCAACTTCGAAAAAACGAAGACGGCAGCGTCTACGGCATCTGCATCCTAAAGGACGGCACCGAGGTGGATGCCTGGGATTACTTGCGCAGCCACTTCGAGAAGTAGCAGCTAGAAGGTCAGCACGCGGCTTTCCGTGACAACCATGTCCAGCGGTTGGTCGGTCAGTTCGAGAGGCAGGTCCGCAGCCTCTTGCGCATCAAAAGCAAAGCCGATGGCAAGCGTCGGGCGTTTGGCGCGCAGACCTTCCAGTGTCCGGTCGTAAAACCCGCCGCCATAACCCAGGCGGCCACCATTTGCATCGAAGGCGACCAGCGGCACGATCAGAATTTCGGGGTCGAAATAGTCATCCACCTGGGGCACTTTTGCACCAAAGGGACCATCCCTGAGCGCGCCTTCTGGTGTCCAGCGAGAGAATTTCAGCGGCAGACCGGCTGCCTGAATGACAGGCACACCCACCGGGCCATAGGCCGACGCCTCGGCCATGGCGGGGACCGGGTCGATCTCGGTCCGGATCGGCATATAACCTGACAGGGGCACACCGCGATGGCCTGCCAGAACCTCGGACAAGCGCCCGGCTGCACCCGGCAAGCGGGCATCAAACGCGGCCTTGCGGCGGGCAAAGGCCGCTTTGCGCGCTGTGGCTTTGATTTCGGTCAGATCGGTCACAGTAGCACCACGCTGGCAAGCCCAAGAAAGATGAAGAACCCCATGACGTCCGTCGTGGTTGTCACAAAGGTCCCCGATGCAAGCGCCGGGTCGATGCCCAAGCGGTCAAGCACGACCGGTACTACCGTACCTGCAAACCCTGCGATGATCATGTTCACGACCAAGGCCGACCCGATCACGACACCCAGGAGCGGAGAATCGAACCACAACATCCCCACGGTTCCCAACACGATGGCGAAACACAGCCCGTTGAGCATACCGACCAGCAACTCGCGCCGGATCACCCGCATCACGTTTGCATTGGTCAGGTCGCGCGTCGCCAGTGCGCGCACGGCTACCGTCAGCGATTGCGTGCCCGCATTGCCGCCCATCGAGGCCACAATCGGCATCAGGATGGCCAGGGCGACCAACTGATCAATCGCCGCCTCAAACTGTGAAATCACCAGCGAGGCACAGATCGCCGTACACAGATTCACCGCCAGCCACGGCAATCGCCGCCGACTGGTTGCCGCCACGCTGTCGGACAAAGAGCTTTCGTTGCTGACACCGGCAAGACGCAGAATGTCTTCTTCGTGCTCTTCATCCAGAACCACCATCGCGTCGTCGATGGTGATAACGCCAACCAGACGCCCATCGGCATCCACCACCGGGGACGAGATCAGGTGGTACTGGTTGAAGGCATAGGCCACGTCTTCCTCGTCCTGATCGACGGGGATACTGTGGAATTCCTCTTCTGCCAGATCAAGCAGCGGCACCTCACGCCGTGTCGCCATCAGCTTGCCCAACGTCACCTGCGCCACAGGCTTCAGGCGCGGATCGACCAGAACAATGTGATAGAACTGTTCCGGCAGATCGTCATTGGCGCGCATGAAATCAATGGCTTGTCCAACGGTCCAATGCTCAGGCGCCATGACGACTTCGCGCTGCATGAGACGACCGGCAGAATTCTCGGGGTAGGACAGCGCCTGTTCGGCGGCGATCCTCTCGGAATCCTCCAACGCGTCCAGAATGGTTTCCTGCTGCGGCTCTTCAAGGTCTTCCAGCAGGTCAACGACATCGTCGCTTTCCATCTCGCGCACGGCTTCTGCCAGAACGTCCGGCTTCAGAACCGAGATCACCTCTTCACGAACCGATTCATCCAGTTCAGACAGGATATCGCCGTCAAATTCCTTGTCGTACAGGCGGATCAGGCGGGAACGGTCAAACGGGTTGATCTGCTCAAGAAGGTCAGCAATATCGGCCGAATGCAGCGGCTCCATCAACTCGATCAGCTTATCGCGGTCGTCAATATCCACTGCATAAAGGATCGCGGCCACAGCCTTGGGATCGAGCGCATAGACGTCCTCATCCCGGGGCGGATCGTGTCCGGCTTCGTCACTGCCTGTCGTCATGCTCTGCCCCTTTTTTTTCGATTTGCCCTTAAATAGAAGAAGCAGCTACCAGAAAACAATGACAATGCGCCGATTTACCCACTTCTTTCGTCCGCCTATGCTAGTGCGCGGTTCCAAACAGGTGGAGAACAGGGAAAATGGCGCAAAAGACGCTTTTGAAAGGGCGTGTTCTGAGTTTCACAGGCTCACCCTTTGACGGAGAGCCGACCGAGGCGACCCGGCTGGACGAAGCGGTCGTGGTCGAACACGGGCGAATTGCAGAGGTCGGCACCGTCGATACACTGAAAAAAGCCCACCCTGACGCAGTCACGAAGGATCACGGAACGCGCTTGATCATGGCTGGGTTCGTCGACCCGCATGTGCATTATCCACAGACGGCGATGATCGCCAGCTGGGGCAAACGGCTGATCGACTGGCTGAACACCTATACCTTCCCGGAAGAGATGAAGTTCGGCGATTTCGACTATGCGACCGAGATCGCCAACCGGTATCTGGACCTCACAACCGCCCACGGCACCACGACCATGTGCAGTTTTTGCACGATTCACCCTGAAAGCGTGGATGCCTTTTTCACCGCGGCGCAACAGCGTGGGCAGCGTGTCGTCGCCGGCAAGACCTGCATGGACCGTAACGCGCCCGAAGGTCTGCGCGACACCGCGCAGACGGCTTATGACCAATCCGCCGCCCTGCTGGAAAAATGGCATCGCGTCGATCGCTTGTCCTATGCGATCACGCCGCGCTTTTCACCAACCTCGACCCCGGAACAGCTCGAGGCCATGGGCGCGCTTTGGGCCGAGCATCCGCATTGTCTCATGCAAACTCATCTGAGCGAGCAAACGGATGAAATCGAATGGGTCCGGTCCCTGTTCCCTGATGCAAGGGATTATCTGGACACCTACGAAAAATTTGGCCTGTTGGGCCAGAACGGCCTGTATGGCCATGTCATCCATCTGGAAGACCGGGAACGGGATCGGCTGCGCGAGGTCGATGCCTCTTTGATTCATTGCCCCACGTCGAACACGTTCATCGGATCGGGATTGTTTGACATGAACGGGCTGATCCATGATGGCCACCGGATCGGTCTGGCCACGGATACCGGCGGCGGGTCCAGCTTTTCGATGCTGCGCACCATGGCCGCCGCCTATGAGATCGGTCAACTGCGCGGTCGTCCCCTGCATCCGGCGCAATTGCTGTGGTTGGGCACGGTCGGATCGGCCCGGAGCCTGCGTATGGACGACTGCATCGGAAACATCACTCGGGGGATGGAGGCGGATCTGGTCGTGATCGACCTCGCCTCGACCCCCGCCATCGCCCAGCGCGAGGCCCATGCAGAAGATGTTTGGGAGGCGATCTTCCCAACCATCATGATGGGCGATGATCGCGCCGTGGCAGAGGTCTGGATCGGCGGACAGCAGGCGACTTAGGCCTGCAACGCCCGGGCAAGCGTGTTCTGGCGTTCGATCACGCGGGGCAGATCGATGGTCGTTATGTGCCCGTCACGCACGATCTGGCGGCCTTCGACGAACAGGTGTTTCACAGACATCGGCCCCGCCAGAAGCAGCGCCGCCGGATCCCAACTGCCCGCGCTTTCGATGCCGCGGGTATCCCACACCGCAATATCGGCACGTTTTCCGGGCATCAGCCGTCCGCAATCGGGACGTCCCAACACATCCGCCCCGCCGCGCGTCGCAATCTCAAGCGCTTCGCGGGCCGACATGGCATCTGCACCATTGGCAACCCGTTGCAGCAACATGGCCTGGCGCGCCTCAAGCATGAGGTTGCCATTGTCATTGCTGGCCGATCCATCCGCGCCGAGGCCAACCTTGATACCGGCATCCCGCATTGCCCGCACCGGAGCTATGCCTGATCCGAGACGACAATTTGAACAGGGGCAATGGGCCACACCTGTTTTGGTGCGTGAAAACAGATCGATCTCGGCCCCGTCCAGCTTGACGCAATGGGCGTGCCAGACATCCGGGCCGGTCCAACCCAATTCCTCGGCATATTGCCCCGGGCGGCAGCCGAATTGCGCCTGCGAATAGGCGATATCCTCATCATTCTCGGCCAGATGGGTATGCAGCATCACGCCCTTGTCCCGCGCCAGCAACGCTGCATCCCGCATCAGGTCCCGGCTGACGGAAAACGGTGAACACGGAGCAAGGCCAACGCGGCACATTGAACCCTCGGATGAATCATGAAACGTATCAACAACCCGGATCATGTCGTCCAGAATGGCGGCTTCCTTTTCCACCAGACTGTCCGGTGGCAGGCCGCCGTCGCTTTCGCCAATGCTCATCGCGCCACGCGTCGGATGGAACCGCATCCCCAACTCGGACGCGGCAGCGATCGTATCCCCAAGCCGCGCGCCATTGGGGTAGAGGTAAAGGTGATCGGAACTGAGCGTGCACCCCGACAGCGCCAGTTCTGCCAAACCGATCTGGGCCGAGGTGAACACTTCTTCCGGCCCAAAACGCGACCAGATCGGATAGAGCGTTTGCAGCCACCCAAACAGCAACGCATCCTGTCCGCCGGGCACCGCCCGTGTCAGAGTTTGATAGAGATGGTGGTGGGTATTTACCAGGCCGGGTGTCACCACACAGCCCGAGGCATCGTGCACCTCACCCTGTGTTTCCAGCCCCCACCCGATCCGGGCAATCTGCCCGTCGCGTACCAGAACATCAGCCCGGGACAACTCTTGCCGGGACTCGTCCATCGTCAGGATCAGATCAGCATTCTTGAGTAGGATTTCCGTCATTTCGCGCTCCTGCATCTGCCCGTCTCATGCAAGAAGTGCGTCAACCGGTGGAAAACGGGCTCAAGAACCGGCCATCACCGGTTTAGTTGCCTTTGGCGCACTGGGCAACAGAATTCAGAACTGGCGGAGTATCTCAAGCGCTGCGGCATGAAGGTCAGCGTTTGCCGCAGCCAAGGCCCGGCCACCTTCATGAGCAGGGCCACCCTGCCAATCGGTTACAATACCGCCGGCCGCCTGAATAACGGCAATCGGCGCCTGAATATCATAAGAGTTCAAGCCCGCCTCGATCACCAAATCCGCCTGCCCGGCAGCCAGAAGCGCATAGGCGTAGCAATCCATTCCATAGCGCGTCAGTTGCACCTGCTCGGACACGGCCTGAAACCCAGCGCGGTCCTTCGGGGTTCCAACCTCGGGGAAGGTGGTAAACAGAGTTGCCTGATCCAGCGTTCTGGTCTTGCGCGTTTGCATTCTGCTGGTGCCCTGCGGACCGGTCAGGTGAGCACCGGAAGACGATCCAACAAAACGCTCTCGGATATAAGGCTGGTCGATCACACCCATGAACGGCCCATCGTGATCGCTCAGCGCTATCAGAACGCCCCAGGTTGGCGTGCCACTGATAAACCCGCGAGTCCCATCGATGGGATCCAATACCCAAGTGCGGCCACTGGTGCCCTTATGCTCGCCGAACTCTTCGCCCAGAATACCGTCATCCGGGCGTTGCCGCGCCAGAACTTCCCGCATCGCTTGTTCAGCGGCCCGATCAGCCACGGTGACCGGGTCAAACCCGTCGGCCAGTTTGTTGGCAGTTTCTAGGTTTGTTTGACGAAAAAAAGGGAGTATGGCCGCTCGCGCTGCTTCGGCCATTTCTTCGGCAATTTCGATATCGCTCGGTGTCGTCGGTTGCATGCCCTTGAGGTGCGGGCAATCCGCGACAAAGTCAAGTCAGTCAGGCAACGTCGCTGAGAACCCGCGCCAGCTCGAACAGGCGGCGACGCTGGTTTTCCGGAATCGCATAGTAAGAGCGCACCAGATCCAAAGCTTCTTTGTCACCCATCAGGTCAGCAGGGACAGATTTCTTGTCCGCGTCGCTTTTCTGGGCTTCTTCCAGACCTTCGAAGAAAAAGCTGACCGGAACATCCAACGCCTCGGCGATGTCCCACAGGCGGGATGCGCTGATTCGGTTGGCACCGGTCTCATATTTCTGGATTTGCTGAAACTTGATACCAACTTGCTGTGCCAACTGCTGCTGGGTCATCCCAATCAGCCAGCGGCGATGCCGAACGCGCTTGCCCACATGGACATCGACGTGATGAGTCATTGGTATTCTCCTATACTACACAAACATCTGCACGGGATTTTGCGACGTCCGATATCGCAATTCTAGAGAGCTCCACTTAACCGCTCCCTAATACGGACTGTACCGCCCCCCCCCGTTTGCAGCACTGACTGTATATAATGCCGGTTTTGAGATTTTTTTCAAGCTGGTTGAGTCCAGCACACCTTACAGGGATTTGTGGTTGTATTACCTTGGGCCTTTGCGCATCTCTTTTTCGGCCACTTGATTTCGCCCCCCCGGAAACTACGGTCCTTTCCCTCTTCGAAGCAAACGGATTGACTTTTCTGACGGCACACGCGCCTATGTCGCAAACTGTTGAGGAACCGTATGCGGGCCTATTGCATTCCATCCCACGGGGCGTCTGCCCGGCTTTGTGACGTGAATAAACCTGAGCCGGGAAAAGGCCAGGTGCGGGTCGCGATAAAAGCTTGTGGCCTGAACTTCGCTGACCTGCTGATGCAGAAGGGCTCGTATCAGGACACTCCACCTGCCCCGTTCACTCTGGGAATGGAGGTCGCCGGCGTCGTGGATACAGTCGGACCCGGAGTTTCAACGCTGAGGCCGGGCGACCGGATCGCGGTCTATTCAGGTCAGGGCGGGTTGGCGGAATACGGCGTTTTCGACGCGGACCGCGCGATCCTGCTGCCGGACAGCACCAGTTTCGAAGATGCCGCCGCCATCCAGATCGCATATGCGACCAGTCACATAGCCCTTGAACACAGGGCGCGTCTGCAATCCGGCGAAACCCTTCTGGTCACGGGTGCTGCAGGTGGCGTTGGCCTGACCGCCGTCGAAATCGGTAAACTCATGGGCGCCACAGTTATCGCCCAGGCACGAGGCGAGAACAAGCTAGCCGTTGCCAGAGCTGCCGGTGCCGATCATCTGATCGATGCTTCCGAAGACTTGCGGGAACGGGTCAAGTCTCTGGGCGGCGCGGATGTCGTCTATGACGTCATCGGCGGAGATGTGTTCAAGGCCGCTTTCCGCGCCACCAACCCCGAGGGACGCTTGCTGCCCATCGGATTTGCCGGGGGTGACGTTCCGCAGATCCCCGCCAATCATCTGCTGGTCAAAAACCTGAGTGTGATCGGGGTTTATATCGGCGGATATCTGAAGTTCCGCCCCGAAGCTGTGCGCAACAGCTTTGAAACCCTGTTCAAATGGCATTCAGAGGGCCGGATAAAACCGCACATCAGTCATGTCCTGCCACTTGAAGACGTCGCACACGGAATGCAGCTGTTGAAAGAGCGCAAATCGACAGGCAAGATCGTGATCACGCCCTGATCGCGATCACCCAACCACTGCCCGCAATTGGGTACCGCCCAGCAGTCTGAAGTTCTGACGTACCAACTGGGCCAGAGCCTCGACAACCGCATCCCGGCCCGGCTCCCCACCGTATAGATTGATCATATGCGCTGGCAAATCCGGCAGAGCACCGCCCGAGTCGATCTGTTCAAGATGTGCGGCCTCGGTCCCGTCCAGCATTGCGTGTACGGCAAGATCGGCACTGACCGTGGCTTCTATTGTACGGTCGTTTTCGGTTTCTACCGACAGTTCCCACGGTATTCCGGCGGCATCCAGTGCTGAAATGACCTGCGGTCTGAACAGACAGCGCCGTCCAAGTGCCAGAGGCAACGGACGTTTGCGCCATGCAGATCCGCCCGGCGCACCAATCCAGCGCAACGGCAACTCTGCTATGGTCTCCGCGCCATCGGCCGAAGACGGTTCGGTCGTCAGGATCACATCACATTCGCCCCGCTTGTACATGTCTTTCAATTGCAGTGAATAGGACGACACCAACTGCACCCTGACGCGGGGAAAATCGGCGTTGAACCGCTGTAGGACCCGAGGGATCGCGGGGTAGACGATGTCATGGGGAACGCCCAGAACCACCTCACCCTCAAAAGCCTGGTCGGTGAGTTTCGAGATAACTTCGTCATTCAAGGCAATCATACGGCGCGCGTAAGCCAACAGCTGCTCACCGGATGCGGTCAGGGCAATTGTTCTGCCGCTTCGGTCCAGCAACTCCAGGCCCAACAGCTCCTCCAGCCGTTTCAGCTGCATGGAAACCGCAGATTGCGTCAGGTGCAGAAATCCGGCAGCGCGGGTAACGCCGCCTTGATCCGAAACCGCCACAAAGGATCGCAGGGTGGTAATGTCCAAGTTTCGCATCTTCACGATTCCTTATGCATTCCATCAAAAATATTCGTTTTAAAAATATGTCATACTCACCCATATCAATCAAGGAAATTGATGACAACCGGCGAAACCATCGAGAATGCAGAAAGGACAAGTTATGACCCAACTCGCGATCCATCATCCTTGCAAACCAGCCAAACGTTCTTTTGTGACCCTGATCTCTCAAGCCTTCGAGCTGACCAGACAGCGGCGGAAGCTGGCACAGCTGGACGACGCCGTGCTGGAAGATATCGGCGTGACCCGGGAAGAAGCATCTGCAGAAGCAAATCGCTTTTTCTGGGATGCCCCCCAATTCTGGAAAAGGTAACCGTGAAACTCATATTTTTATGGCGATAGGAGGCCTTGAGTAGCCTGTCGCCATTTTTGTTGCGTGTTTTAGTCGGTTTTCGCCCGGAATCTCTTGAAACACAGCCCCTTGTTGCCGATATTTAGATGGAAAACCGCCCCGCATAGCCGGGGCGATGTAACTTGACGACTAGGGAGACCCTTTGATGGCACAATTCGATACGATCCGGACGGCATCCGGCGCGCGCGCCGCCGAGATTGATCAGGGCCTGCGCGCCCACATGAACAAAGTCTACGGCACGATGTCCGTCGGCATGCTGATCACTGCACTGGCGGCATGGGCTATTGCGGGTCTGGCTGTTACCAGCGATCCAAGCAACGCGGTCGCACAGATCGGCGCAGATCGCTATCTGACCAGCCTGGGCGGCACGCTGTTCCTGTCACCGCTGAAATGGGTGGTCATGTTCGCGCCGCTGGCCTTTATCCTCTTTGGCTGGGGTGCCCTGATGCGCCGCGGCTCGGCGGCGACAGTTCAGCTTGGCTTCTTCGTCTTTGCCGCCGTGATGGGCATCTCGATGAGCTCGATCTTTCTGGTCTTCACACCCTACTCGATTACCCAGACCTTCCTGGTGACGTCGATCGCCTTTGCTGGCCTCAGCCTCTATGGCTACACCACAAAGCGGAACCTCAGCGGAATGGGCACCTTCCTGATGATGGGTGTGATCGGTCTGCTGGTTGCGATGATCATCAACCTGTTCCTGCAATCTGGTGTGATGATGCTGGCCATTTCGGCCATCGGCATCCTGATCTTTGCCGGTCTGACCGCGTTCTACACACAGGACATCAAGAACACGTACGTCGCCCATGCTGCGCATGGCGACCAGGAATGGCTGGACAAAGCGGCCTTTGACGGCGCGCTGAGCCTGTACATCTCGTTCCTGAACATGTTCCAGTTCCTGCTGATGTTCATGGGCCAGCAAGAATAGCCCTTGTTGACACCTGAATTGGTTTGGGGCCGGTCATTGACCGGCCCTTTTCTTTGCGCACCGGACTTCTTTTGCCCGGAAATGAAAAGCCCCGCCTGACCAGGCGGGGCTTTCTGTTTCCGAAGCGTTTATGTGTTCAACTGCAGTTTAGCGGTATGGCAAAGCCCGAGCTCTTCTCGGATGTACCTTTGCGGAAGACATTGCCAGCCGGCAGACAGCCGGTAAAACGCTCTGTTTCTTCCGCAAAGCTCACACCGATCGAATTGTCGACTTTCACACTGTTGGAGGGCGTGCGCAGCACACCAAACAAAGTGCCGTTCACGCTGACAGTGCTCAGGAACAGGTTCGTGTCGCTACCTTGCAATTGCACCGCGTTGTCTGGCGTCTGGCCGCCGTTATCGATTGCAACCGATGCTACCTTGGAAGATTCCACCTCATCACTCAAAAGCGTGACTGTCCGCAGTTCCGCCAGTTCCGCAGGAACGTTGGTCGCATCTGGCAGAAAGGCTACGGCTCCGGGTACGTCCGAAATCGTGCGTGGTTCGCCATCGATTCCAGTAAACCCGACACCTTCGCGGTTAAACGGGTCTTCACAGGCCGTTAGGGTTAGAACGGCGATTGTGGATAACAAGATTTTTTTCATGGCGGTCAACATTTTGTGGCGGTTTGCTGAAACGTACTTGCAGGTCCCCACAAAAAGCAAGCCGCAGGGGATGCGATTGCACCAAACGCTGATGCGCCACTGCAACGGACTGCTTGGATTGCCACCTGTCAAAAACAGGAAATCAGAACTGAAAAAGGGCTCTGTGAACCAGAGCCCTTTTCGGAATTTCCATTTGGAACGGCAGATTACTTGATCTTGCCTTCCTTGTACTCGACATGCTTGCGAACGACCGGATCGTATTTACGAATGGTCATTTTCTCAGTCATGGTGCGCGCATTCTTTTTGGTCACGTAGAAGTGGCCCGTGCCCGCGGTCGAGTTCAGACGGATCTTGATTGTCGTCGGCTTCGCCATGGTTATCTCCTGCGTCCGAAAAGGCAGGGGCCTTTCGGTTGAATTCCTATGAGCGTGCGCTTTTACGCGCTGCACCGCCCATGTCAAGGCCAATCCGATGATACCGGCTCAGGAATCGGGTGCAGATTCAACCAGGCAGTGTTGGAGCGCCCATATAGGTGTGAATTTGGTCTCTTTCAGCGTCCGAAAGGCCCAACGCGGTGGACAGTTGCCGCAGGTATGATGCCTCGCGCGTGTTATCCAGACGGATCGCGGCCAGAGATGCTGCATAGATCTGC
Source organism: Ruegeria sp. CDSA141 (assembly GCF_059612005.1). NCBI lineage: Bacteria > Pseudomonadati > Pseudomonadota > Alphaproteobacteria > Rhodobacterales > Roseobacteraceae > Ruegeria > Ruegeria sp. CDSA141. The sequence goes on along the minus strand of NZ_JBXWPT010000001.1, from coordinate 56,146 downwards.
GTTTTGAACGGCGTACCAGAATCAGCCGCCAATCCCATTACATCAATCGGTGCGTTCAGCTGCTCTTGCACGAAAGCGCGTTCCTCATCGCTGATGTCATCGCCCAATTCACCCAGAATGATTTCCTTTTCCTGTTCGTCCAGTTCGCCATCCGCCTTGGCTGCCTGAATCATCGCCCGAAGCATCAGCTTCGCCTGCTCTTCCATTGCCGCACCCGCGGGCGTGCCGCCGAATACGGTTTCCATCATGTCACCTGTTTGTTGGTTGGCCGTCTTGGCGGCCCCCTGCATGGCATTCAACAACCCACCCAATCCGGCCGCACCGGTTGCGCTGCCGCCGATGCCCATCTTGCTCATCATGTCTTGCAAGCCTGACGCGCCACCGGGCAGACCAAACTGCTCTGCCATTTTGCCTAGCTGATCCACGCCAAAACCGCCGCCGGCGCCCTGCATCATGTCCTGCAGGCCAGCCATGCCGCCCATCTTCTGATATTTGTCCATGCCCTTGGCAGCAGCAAACCCAATGGCCACGGACGCCAGCGTTTTCATAAAGCTCATAATCAACCTCCCGTTTCAAAAAAATTGGTGCCGCAAGCCTAACAGCAGAATGGAAGCACGAATACCGCACTCAACCCCAGCGCGACTGACGCGCACTATAACGTCTGGAGAAGGCGGGTTATTTGCCATGATGTTTGTACATATCACGCTTTCGTGATAGGTTTGCGTATCCAAGAAGCCGAATTCAGGCTCGAAGGCCGAGGCAGTGCCAAGTGGGATTGATCCGCATCGAGCAGGGGTGTTTTGCGTGACTTTTCTTGGGGGCTATCATGACAGAATGGGCTATTCAGGCCGAAGAACTGGCCAATTGCAATTGCAATTTCGGTTGTCCGTGTCAGTTCAGCGTACTTCCGTCTCACGGAAACTGCGAGGCGGTTGTCGTTTTCGACATTCAAAGCGGTCACTACGGTGACACTGATCTGGGCGGGCTTCGGGCGGCAGGGGTTTATTATTGGCCGGGACCAATTCATGAAGGGAATGGTCAGATGCAGCTGATCATTGATGAAAGCGCGACGGCTGAACAGCGGGCCGCGTTGCAAGCGATCATGACCGGTCAGGATACCGATGAAATGGCCACGTTCTGGTATGTCTTCAGCGCCATGGCACCAACGAAACACGAAACACTTTTCGTTCCAATCGAGCTGGATTGGAACCGCGAAGAACGTAGCGGATACGCCAAGGTTGCCGGGGTTTTCGATGTTGAGGTCAACCCGATCCCACATATCGTATCGGGCGCACCTCACCGCGCGTCGATACAATTGCCGAATGGCTTTGAATACCGCCATGCCGAGGCGGCATCGGGCAGTGCGACGACAACAGGCGGTCAGATCAGCCTGACCTTTGACGCGACGCACGCTCATTTGGCGCATCTGAACATCTCGGGCCACGGCGTTCTGGGCGCTTAGGCGGAGACCTCCCATGACCAGACAAAACAAATCGTCCCGGGTTGGGGCGGTTGAACGGTTGTTGAGACAGGACAACGCGATTGTTTTGGGAAGTGTTCTTCTGATTATTCTCGCAGCAGCCTGGTACACGATAACCGGTATCGGAATGACCATGTCTGCGGTCGAGATGACCCGAATGGCCGGCCCGGTCGGAGATCCCATGCAAATGGGCTCTGGGTCCGCCTGGAGCGCAAACTATGCCTTGCTGATCTTTCTGATGTGGTGGGTCATGATGATCGCCATGATGACCCCGAGCGCTGCACCTGCCGTTCTTCTGTTCATCGCGATCAAGCGGATAGGGCCTGAAAAGCATCGAACGGCAACGTTCGGATTCTGTTTCCTGTCAGGTTATCTTGTTGCCTGGGGTGCATTCAGTCTGACCGCAACTGCGTTGCAATGGGGGCTGGAGCATGTCGGTCTGTTCGACGGTCCAATGATGACGATCAGTTCCGGTGTCTTCGCAGGAAGTATTCTGCTGGCTGCCGGTGCCTATCAGTTTTCAGGTTTGAAGAACGCATGCCTGCGCCACTGCCAAAGCCCTGCACGTTTCCTGGCCGATCACAACCGACCTGGACCATTCGGGGCGTTCCGAACCGGTGCGGAACACGGCACATATTGTCTGGGGTGCTGCTGGGCACTGATGTTGCTGCTGTTCGTAGGAGGAATCATGAATCTCTACTGGATTGTCGGAATTGCCGCCTACGTCGCGCTGGAAAAGCTCCTGCCCAGGGCCCGGTGGCTTGTTCCCGTGACTGGCTTGGCGCTGATCAGTGCTGGCCTCTGGTTCATCACTGCACCGTTGTTTTCTGGCATCTGACGCCCGTCCGCCAAGGGGTCGGTAGACGATAAACCCCTGCACTGTTTCAACAAATAAACGGAGAAACCAATGCCTATTTTCATTACTTATGCATCCTACTCGCAGGCTGGCGTCCAAGGGATGCTGCAAAAACCTGAAAACCGCACCGGGCCGGTGAAAGCCTTGCTGGAAAAAGTAGGTGGCAGACTGCTGTCCTTTTACATGACAACCGGCAGCAACGACGTGGTCGTGATCAGCGAAGCCCCCGATGGAACAGACGCTGTGGCCGTTGGCATGGCTGTCGCCGCATCGGGTGCAGTGACGAACATAGAAACCGTTCGTGCCTGGACCGCGGACGAGTTCACGTCGATAACCGAAAAGGCAGCAGCGCTGACCGGTTCCTACACGCCGCCCGGAGGATAGGAGGGTACGCGCGGAGGGCCTGTAAGCCGGATCTTGTTCCGGGGTTTCCCCCTTCGATGACCATTCCTCTAGGCCGCGCATTGCTGCGCGGCTCAAGCTGCCAACCCGGTCCCTCTCGGCCAAGACAGGCTTAGCGGCGGTTTCGGCTGGTGCCGACCTGTCCGCGCGGGGACCCTATTTGGCATTGCTCCCGGTGGGGCTTGCCGTGCCGCCCCTGTTGCCAGCGGCGCGGTGGGCTCTTACCCCACCGTTTCACCCTTACCTTTGACCGAAATCGCAGGCGGTCTGATTTCTGTGGCGCTTTCCGTCGGGTTACCCCGCCCGGGCGTTACCCGGCACCGATGTCTTGTGGAGTCCGGACTTTCCTCTCGGGCCTTGCGACCCCAGCGGCCATCCAGCCCTCCGCGCTTGGGCTGGTTAGGCTTTGCGCCCAGCGGCGTCAAGGGATGATGGTTCAAAGAAGGGGCCAGCCCCTTCTTTGCCTGCGGCCAATTCAACCCCGGGATATTTTCGGCCAGATGAAGTGCGGATCAGGAGTGCCGGATCAACGGGGCGAGATCGGCTTGCTGCAATGGCCCCCTGCCCCATGGGCGGTATCGAAGGCGGACGGCACGTAACAGCGTTTCATCGTCTACATCAGCGCTGAAACCGGCGGCTTGAGCCAGATTTCGGAACTGGTCCTCTGATGCAGCTTGCGGGCCAAGGGCATATCCGCGTGGCGTAGCCAGCAAGTTGCGCTCCAGCCGCAACCAGTCAAATCGCGGACCGGGGTCAAATTTGCGCCCAGGCGCCATGTCCGAATGGCCGATAACGCCATTTGGTAAAATGGCCCAACGGTGCATTATCTGATGCAACAACTGTTCGAGCCTGTGCAATTGGGGTTCCGAGAACGGATGCTTGCCGGTGTTGTCCAACTCGATGCCAATGGAACGGGAGTTGATGTCGGTCTGACCGTGCCATTCTCCGGCACCCGCGTGCCAGGCCCGGTCTTCTTCGCGCACCATTTGCCAAAGCGTGCCATCATTGCCGATCAGGTAATGGGCCGAGACCTCGGCCTCCGGGTCGCACAGACGATCCAGAGCCGCCTGCGCGTTGTCCATCGCGGTGTAATGAATCACGATTAAAGATGGCGTCAGCCCATCCCGGCGTTCACCAAAATTGGGCGACGGATGCCAAATGGGCGAGGTTTCAGTTTCTGACGGCACTGCGGAACGGGCTTGGGTCCCAGCCACACGCATAGCCGTCCCCATCCGGGTCCAGACCTTTACGGTCGCGCTGTGGGCCGCCATTGGACAGAAACTCGATCTGAGCCTGATCCGGGGATGGGAATTGCGCGCAGTTCCTCTGAGCTTTGGCCTGAAGGTTTAAGCCCGAGCGGCTGTAGAGTTGGGTGCCAACGGGATTGGACGTGCTCAGCGCGTATTGCACAATGTTTGTCTGGCCGCTCGCCGTACGCTCGGGCACTGCCGTCGGGGCCACGAGCTCATACGTCTGGCGGTTCTGCTCGATTCGGACGGCGTCGGTTTCGATGCTGCGACGTTCGGACACGGCGGCAAAATCCTGTTCATCCGAAATCGCGCCAGTGTTCGCCACGGGAACCGCCGTAGCCGCGGCTGGGTTTTGGCCAGATGTGATGGCCAATGCTGCCGCGGCCTGGTTGGCGATATCCGCGTTTTCACCCGTGGCAACAGTCGCCGCACCGGGAGCGCCCAGCGGTTGTTGTGACACATCGACCGGAGCCAGCAGAGGGTTGCCGACCGCACCTTGACCTGCCAATTGAGCTTCTCGCTGCGCCTGATATTCAGGCGTGTTGAAACCTGTGCTGGTCAGCGGCGCGACGTCTGTGCATGTAGCTGCCAGTGTCAGAGCGGGCACCAAAAGCAAAACGCGCATTGTTTGGCTCCGTGTCTAGATATTCTGTTGCCTTAGGCTTACCACCATTTCCCGGGTTTGGCCACAAAACCGGCTGCGTTTTCCAGCGCATAGGCGGTGTTGAGCAGATCGCCTTCTTCCCAAGGACGCCCGATCAGTTGCAAACCCAGCGGAAGGCCTTGTGTATCCAGCCCGGCGGGGACCGATATTCCGGGCAATCCGGCCAGGTTCACAGTCACTGTAAAGACGTCGTTCAAATACATTTGAACTGGATCTGCCTCGGTCATTTCGCCCAGACCGAAGGCTGCCGATGGGGTCGCCGGGGTCAGGATGGCGTCGACTCCGGCCGCGAACACGTCTTCGAAGTCTTTCTTGATCAGCGTGCGCACCTTGCGGGCACGGTTGTAGTAGGCGTCGTAGAAGCCCGCCGACAACACGTATGTACCGACCATGACCCGGCGTTGCACTTCGTGACCAAAGCCCTCGGCGCGGGTTTTTTCGTACATCTCGGTGATGCCATCCCCCTGCGCCAACTGCGCACGATGCCCATAACGGACACCGTCATAGCGGGCGAGGTTCGAAGACGCCTCGGCCGGGGCGATCACATAGTAGGCTGGCAGCGCATACTTGGTGTGCGGCAGTGAGATATCGACGATCTCGGCACCCGCATCCTTCAGCATCGCGGCACCGTCGGCCCAGAGCTTTTCGATCTCTGCGGGCATGCCGTCCATGCGGTATTCCTTGGGGATACCGATCTTCTTGCCCTTGATGTCTCCGGTCAGCATCGCTTCGAAATTCGGGACGGCCAGGTCCGTACTCGTCGAATCCTTGGCGTCATGACCGCACATGGTTTCCAGCATGATCGCGGCGTCGCGGACGTTCTTGGTCATCGGGCCGGCCTGATCCAGCGAGGATGCGAAGGCGACAATGCCCCAACGGGAGCAGCGACCATAGGTCGGCTTGATGCCGGTGATGCCGACAAAAGCCGCGGGCTGGCGGATGGAACCGCCGGTATCGGTGCCCGTTGCCGCAAGGCACAGGTCAGCGGCCACAGCAGACGCAGATCCGCCGGACGAGCCACCCGGCGTCAGCTGCGCATCATCGTTGCCACGACGCCATGGGCTGACGGCATTGCCATAGACCGATGTTTCGTTGGACGACCCCATGGCGAATTCGTCCATGTTCAGCTTGCCCAGCATCACTGCGCCTGCGTCGGCCAGTTGCTGCGAAACAGTGGATTCGTATTCCGGCTTGAAGCCTTCAAGAATGCCCGACGCGGCCTGCGACGGCACGCCCTTGGTGCAGAATAGGTCCTTGATGCCGATCGGCAGGCCACACATAGACGGAGCGTCGCCACCCTTGATCCGTTCATCCGCAGCCTTGGCGCGTTCCATCGCGATCTCAGGCGTCTTGTGGACGAATGCGTTCAGCGCATCTGCTTCATCAATGGCTTTCAGGCAGGCGTCTGTCAGCTCGACAGAAGTGACGTCGCCGGCTCGCAATGCGTCGCGGGCATCGGCCAAGCCAAGTTTGTTCAGTTCGCTCATGTCTTACTCCACCACTTTGGGGACTGCGAAGAACCCTTCACGGGCGTCGGGGGCGTTGGCCAGAATCTTGTCCTGCTGATTGCCATCAGTGACTTCGTCCTGACGACGCTTGAGGCGCATGGGTGTGACCGAGACCATCGGCTCGACACCTTCCACATCCACTTCGTTCAGCTGTTCGATGAACCCTAGGATGGTGTTGAACTCGGATGCCAGCGCCGGCAGCGCGTCATCCTCGACCTTGATCCGGGCCAGCTTGGCCACTTTGGCGGCGGTGCTTTGGTCAATCGACATCGGCTTCCCTCATCTACGTTAAGGGGCGTTTACCCGTCTGTTGCGACAGTCGCAAGACCGCCGCGCCACTGGCAGGTCCGAGTTTTGGAGTCCTCCTCTTCTCTTGCCATTCAAAACTGAATGAGTGGTATGCGAAAAAGTAAACTGAATAGTTCGTTGCGGATCTTGAAAACTAAACTGTACTGTTCATTTTATTTGTGCGACATAACGCAAACCGGAGAAAAAACATGAAACCCCTGATAACAGCCGCAGTCTTGTCCGCCACGTTTCTGGCCGCACCGGCCATGGCCTTGGGTATCGACACAAGCAACCTGACACGCACGTTGACCTTCCCGTCCCCTATTGCGGAACCGGTCACGCAGGATCAGGTTAAACCTGCCAGCTAAAGCGCAGGTCCCGGCCGGGTCAGATATCCCCTCTCTGACCCGGCCGTTTTTCATTTTCGAGGATGCACATCCCAGGGCAAGCCGTTAGCATGACGTCGAATGACGAACAGAACTGCGCCGAGGTTTCGTAGTTCAGGCAAGCCAGTGGAGCAGAAAATGAGCACGCAAAAACAAGCGGTTCTGGACGCAATCGACGCAGCCAACGCAAATGACCCCAACCAAGACGATGGCCGCCCCGCGGCGCTGTTGTATGGCGAACGCATGAGTGCCGAGCTGGACCGCCTGTTTCCGGAAGCTTCTGACGCCCTTCAGATCGCCGCGCGCGGGCAGCATGTTGAGCGTTGGAAACTTGCCCGCAGTGAATACCCCGAAGGCCGGGCGGGATATTTGGCCTGGCGCAAGGCGCAGGGCGAACACCATGCCGAAGTGGTCATGGGCTTGATGTCCCGTGAAGGTTATGACGCGGAACAGGTTGAGGCCGCAGGGCGCATGTTGCGCAAACAGGGCCTCAAGCGCGACGCAAAGGTACAGGCGCTGGAAGACGTGATCTGCTTTGTATTCCTGAAATGGTATTTCCAGCCCTTTGCTGCGAAACACTCGGCCGAGAAAATCCAGAGCATCGTCGAAAAGACTGCCCGCAAGATGTCGCCCGACGGCCGCGCACGGGTATTGCGCGAATTCGATCTGCCCGATCATCTGGCCGCGGCCTTTCAGACCTGAACACGGACCAATGCGGATTCGCCGACCTCGTTTCCATGAGACGCGGGATGGCCGGAAAGGACCATTCCGCGACTCAAGGCCCGAGGCCATCGTCGAAACGGCCCCTTATGAGGGCCGTGCGATACACCTCAATCATCCAACCCAGCATGATGGCATTCAGGACATGCCACATGAAATGCGTCCCCATCGGCCATTGCTTGCAAATTTGCAAATCGAGCGCACGGAAAGTGATCGATAGAATCAGGATCAGGGCACCGAGCGTCATCCCTCTGGCCAAGTTCGGGTCATTGCCCCGCATCAGGAACGCGTAGATCAGGATCAACAAAGGGACCGGCGCATAAGCCGCCGACCCACCAATCCCTGGCACACGTTGGAACAATGGTGCAACGGCCGCCGCATAGGGAAGAAACAGAATCATACCGACGAAGGCCAATCCAGACGACATGCGACAGATGTCCCGGTTCACCGCATATATATAGACCAATATGAACAGCAGGATCGGCACCACGTCCGCCAATGCCGCCCACACCCGGGCATGGGTGTGAAACAGATAGCTGCCGATCCCAATCATGGCCAGAATCACGACCAGACCCTTGGCCAGCGGCATGTCCTGATCGCGTACGCGCCGCCACATGATCCATGCGGCAATCATAAAAGCAGCGTTTGTGATCGCATTGATCGGCTCGGCCCAATAGTCCGCCGACAAGCGTTCGCAATAGCCATCAATTTCTCGAATCCAGTCCATGGAATTTTACATAGCCGATGCTAGGCTGCTGCCAAGAGACCTTATGGGAGGAAAACCGGAATGAACATTATCTGGCTGGGCCATGGCAGTTTTCGCATTGAAACTCAGGGGCAGGTTCTGTTGATCGACCCGTGGCTGACCGGCAACCCGGTCTTGCCGGAAGATCAGCATGATGCAGCGCTGGATGGTGCGACTCATATCCTTCTGACCCACACGCATTTCGACCACGTGGTTGATATTCTGCCGCTGGCCAAACACCTGAAAGTCCCCGTTGTCGGCCAGTATGATCTGATGGGATTCTGGAGCGAAACGGAAGGCATTGAGACCATCGGTTTCAACAAGGGTGGCACCGTCGATCTGAACGGCGTCAAGGTGACAATGGTTCCGGCTTCTCACAGCTCGACCTTTTCAACACCGGACGGTCTGCGCACCGGTGGCAGTGAAGTCGGCTTCATGATCGCGGCTGAGGGGCATATGCTCTATGTCTCGGGCGATACCGACATCATGGCCGACATGGATTGGATGGGGGATTACTACAAGCCCGATATCGGCATCCTTTCGGCCGGCGGGCATTTCACCATGGATATGCAAGCCGCCGCCTATGCCGCGAAACGGTACTTCGACTTCAAGACGGTCATCCCATGCCACTATAGGACGTTCCCCATTCTGGAACAATCCGTACAGGCGTTGATCGACGGATTGCCGGGGGTCGATGTGATCGAACCTGAAGTTATGAAAGCCATCACCGTCTGACGACAGCGCAGCGCGTCAGCCCGGCTTGTCCTGGCGGCGCGCTTCGAAGAAGGCCTTCAAAAGCGCGGCAGCCTCTTCGCCTGCTATCCCGTCATAGACTTCGGGCACGTGATGCGCCTGTGCATGCGAAAACACGCGCGCGCCATGCGCCACACCCCCGGATTTGGGGTCTGCCGCACCGTAATAGATCCGCCGGATACGCGCGGCCGCCAAGGCTGCGGCGCACATCGCGCAAGGCTCCAGCGTGACGTAGAGATCGTGATCCGGCAGCCGTTCAGAGCCCGCCTGCGCACAGGCTGCTCGCAAGGCCATGATTTCCGCATGGGCCGTGGGATCATTCAACTCGCGCGTTTGGTTTCCAGCCGCCGCCACAACGGTTCCGTCCGGACCGATGATAACAGCCCCCACGGGCACCTCGCCGCGATCAGCCGCTGCGCGCGCCTCGGCCAGGGCCTGTTCCATATGCGATTTGAACACCATGCCCCTGACTGCATCAGAAACCCGCCTTTCGCAAGCGCGCGGGATGCGGTATGGCCCTGACATGAACAAGACCCCCCCCCCCGGCGATCGGATCGCCAAAGTCCTGGCCCGCGCTGGCGTAGCGTCGCGGCGCGAGGCGGAACGCATGATCGAAGCAGGCCGCGTGGCAGTGAATGGCAAGACCATTGACAGCCCTGCCCTGAACGTGACGGCGAAAGACAAGATCGTAGTCGACGGCAAGCCGGTCTCGGAACCGGAACCATCGCGCCTGTGGCTGTATCACAAGCCTGCCGGGTTGGTGACAACGACCAGCGACGAAAAAGGGCGAGAGACAATATTCGACAGGCTGCCCGACGACATGCCACGGGTGATGAGCGTCGGGCGGCTGGATCTGAATTCCGAAGGGTTGCTGCTGTTGACCAACGATGGCGGCATCAAGCGCAAGCTTGAACTGCCCTCGACCGGCTGGTTGCGGAAGTACCGCGTGCGAGTGAACGGTCGCCCGAAGGACGAAGACTTCGAACCGTTGCGCAAGGGGCTGGTAATCGAAGGAGAACGATTTCAGCCGATGACCGTGTCGCTGGATCGCCAACAGGGCGCAAATGCCTGGCTGACGATCGGCTTGCGCGAAGGCAAGAACCGCGAAATCCGCCGCGCGATGGAGGATATCGGTTTAACCGTGAACCGACTGTTGCGCGTGTCCTACGGCCCCTTCCAGCTGGGAACTCTGAAACAGGGTGAGGTCGAAGAAGTCCGGCGCAGGGTCATGCGCGACCAACTGGGTCTGGATTCCGAAGATAAAGCCGACAACGCGCCCAAACGCCCGTCACGGCCACAAAGAAAACGACCTCAAATCGGCAAGAATCCCCGCAAGTGATGCGGGTTCGGCAACCTTCCCCCTAGCGCTAAGCCCGCGTATCCCCTAAATTTTCAGTGAAAGCTGCTATTTGGGGGGCGTGATGTCCGGAAGCGGAGTGCAAAAACTGGCCTACGCTGTACTGCTGGTGCTGTTGTTCGGCGTCTGCACTGGCTTGCTCGGGGGTCTGTAAGCCATGGCAAAACGGTTTGGCGGTAAATACAGCCCACAGGGCGATGAAACGGAAAACGCTCCGCTGCCAAGGGGTCAGTTTGACGGCGCGCGGGTCGAGCCCGCTGGTGCGCGTGCGAATATTTTGTTTCTGCCCGCCATTCCTCTGGTGTTTCTGTCCCTGAACGACGGCGCGATTGGCATGACCATCGGGCTGATCGCCGCTGGTATTCTGACGGCGGCCGCATTCTTGCTGCGGGAAGGTCTGAGGGCCGAGGCCGAGTACAACGCCCGCAAAACCGCCCGAAGGCCCGCTTTTCCGCGCAAGATCTTTGCCAGTGTTCTCACTGGTCTTGGCGCAGGCCTTGCGTCTTACAGATCCGAGTTTCTGGACGCTGAGGCAGCCGCGCAGGTCAGTCTGTTGGCCCCCGTGCTGTTTGGCGTTGCGGCGACCGTTCTGCACTCTGTCTCATTTGGACTTGATCCGATGAAGGGCAAAGGGATGGAAGGGGTCGACACCTATCAGCAAGACCGCGTGGCCCGCGTGGTCGATGATGCCGAGAAACAGTTGTCGGAAATGACGGACGCCATAAAACGCGCGGGCGACCGACGCGTCGAAGCCCGTGTGGAGCGGTTTCAGGACACCGCACGTGACCTGTTCCGCACGGTCGAGGAAGATCCTCGCGATCTGGCCGGAGCCAGAAAATACCTGATCGTCTATCTGCGCGGCGCGCGTGACGCGACTGTTAAGTTTGCTGATGTCTACGCGCGCACCCGCGATGCGCAGGCGCTTGCCGACTATTCCGCCCTGCTGGACGATCTGGAGCAGAATTTTTCCGCACGTACGCGGAAAATGTTATTGGATGACCGCAGTGATCTGACGGTCGAAATCGACGTGTTGCGCGAAAGATTGCAGCGCGAAGGCGTCCGGCTGGACTGACCGGCCATTATTTGAGCGAGGAACATCCCCATGTCCGATGAAATCAAGAAAAAGGCAGTTCAGGCCGAAACTCTGGTACAGGAAGTCACCGCAGTTGCCCTGCCCGAACCACAGGCCGAAGTCGTGTCGCTGGAGGAAGCCGACGAACCCGTCAGCGCCGAAATCCGCAAGCGGATGAATGAAATCGACATGGACAACACCAATTCGATCGTCGCGTTTGGCTCGTCGGCTCAGGCCGAACTTCAGGAAATCAGCCAGGCCATGCTGGCGGATGTGCGCAACAAGGATGTCGGCCCGGCCGGTGACAGCCTGCGCAACATCGTAACCACGATACGCGGGTTCTCGGTCAGTGAACTTGACGTGCGTCGCGAACGTAGCTGGTGGGAAAAACTGTTGGGCAGAGCTGCACCATTTGCAAAATTTACCGCTCAGTACGAAGAGGTTCAGGACCAGATCGACCGCATTACCGACGATCTACTGGGGCATGAGCATACGCTGCTCAAGGATATCAAGTCTTTGGACCTGCTGTATGAAAAGACCTTGGATTTCTATGATGAACTGGCGCTGTACATCGCGGCGGGCGAAGAGAAGCTGACCGAACTCGACAGCCACGCCATCCCTGAAAAAGAAGCCGAAGTTCAGGCAGCACCCGAAGAACAACAGGTGATGAAGGCGCAGGAACTGCGCGACATGCGCGCGGCACGCGATGACCTCGAACGCCGGGTTCATGACCTGAAACTGACACGACAGGTCACGATGCAGTCGCTGCCGTCGATCCGTTTGGTTCAGGAAAACGACAAGTCGCTGGTCACCAAGATCAACTCGACACTGGTGAACACCGTCCCGCTTTGGGAAACGCAACTGGCCCAGGCGGTTACGATCCAGCGCAGCGCCGAGGCCGCTGCCGCGGTGCGGGATGCCAATGACCTGACCAACGAGCTTTTGACCTCGAACGCAGCCAACCTGCGTGAATCGAACAAGATGATCCGCCAAGAAATGGAGCGCGGTGTGTTTGACATCGAAGCGGTCAAGCAGGCCAATGCCGACCTAATTGGCACCATCAACGAAAGCCTTGCGATTGCGGACGAAGGCAAGGCCAAACGCGCCGCAGCCGAAGCTGAGTTGCAGAAGATGGAAAAGGAACTGCGCGACACTTTGGCGTCTGCCAAGGCACGGCGCGACGGAACCGGCGACAATGCCGGTACGGCGGTACCTGGCTAAGGGCGGGTTCAGCGTGCGGGCCTTCGGTTACTTGAAACGAACATTGGGGATAGTATCATTCCTGGCCCTGGCCAATTGCGATGAGACCCTGACGTCATCCGTTGTTCCGCAACCCCGCCCCGCACCCGCACCTGTGGCAGCCAATGCTTATGTGCCGCCGTCTGCCGCAAGTCAGGATCTGGCGCGCTTTTATCGGCGGGTTGAACGGGACCTGCTGGTGCGGGGACTTTTGCGCATCGATGGGGGCGGCCCCGACACCCCCTATGATGCCGAAGATCTGTCGCGGAATTTCGAAGCGATTGCGTTCTACAGTGAGTATCCGACGCAGAGCGTCGCGGTTGGCTCGCGTCAGACGGACGGGCAACTCAGCCGATGGTCCGGGTCGGTGCGCATACAGACCGAGTTCGGCCCTTCCGTGCTTCCCTCTGCACGGCAGAAAGACACAGATCAGGTTCGGTCCTTTGCCACCCGTCTGGCCAGATTGACCGATCATCCGATTTCCGTCGTCTCTCGCAACGCCAATTTCCATGTCTTTTTTGCAGGCAAGGACGACAGCGCCTATGTCGTATCCCGCCTGAAGCAGCTGATCCCGAATATCGGTCAGGACTCGCTGAACCTGGTGGCCAATCCACGTGCCAATATCGATTGTCTGGTGTTTGCATCGGCAACGACCTCATCACCACACAGATACGTACGAGCCGTTTCCCTTATCCGGGCCGAATTGACGGATCTGGGCCGCCAAAGCTGCATTCACGAAGAAATTGCTCAGGGTCTTGGCCTGTCCAATGACAGCCCGGCAGCGCGACCTTCGATTTTCAATGATGACGACGAGTTTGCCCTGCTGACCAGCCACGACGAAAAGCTGCTGACGATGCTGTATGACCCGCGACTGCAGCCCGGCGTAGACGTCGACGAAGCACGACCCATTGTAAGAATTATTGCACACGAACTGATGGGGCAGCCGCTCTGACCCCAAGGACAGGAGAACCCAAATGGGAATATTCGATTTTCTGACCGGAGAATTCATTGATGTCATTCATTGGGTGGATGACACCCGTGACACCATGGTCTGGCGGTTCGAGCGCGAAGGTCACGAGATCAAGTATGGCGCCAAGCTGACCGTGCGCGAAGGTCAGGCGGCGGTCTTTGTGCACGAAGGCCAACTGGCGGATGTGTTTACGCCGGGCCTTTATATGCTTGAAACAAACAACATGCCGATCCTGACCACGTTGCAGCACTGGGATCATGGATTTCAATCTCCGTTCAAGTCAGAGATTTATTTCGTCAACACCACACGGTTCAACGACCTGAAATGGGGCACAAAGAACCCGATCATGCTGCGCGATCCGGAGTTCGGGCCGACCCGGATCCGCGCCTATGGCACTTATACTGTACGTGTGAAGGACCCAGCCAAGTTCCTGATCGAGATCGTAGGAACTGACGGTGAATTCACAATGGACGAGATCAGCTTTCAGATCCGCAACATCATCGTGCAGGAATTCAGTCGGGTCATCGCGGGGTCGGGCATTCCGGTTCTGGACATGGCCGCCAACACCGCCGATCTGGGCAAGCTGATCGCGGCCGAGGTGTCGCCGGTACTGGACGGATACGGGCTCGAGATGCCTGAGTTCTATATCGAAAACATCTCGTTGCCGCCAGCGGTCGAGGCGGCGCTGGACAAGCGCACCTCGATGGGATTGGCCGGTGATCTGGGCAAGTTTACACAGTATTCCGCAGCCGAGGCAATGACGGCGGCCGCCAGCAACCCAAACGGCGGTGGCGGCATGGGCGCTGGCCTTGGCATGGGAATGGGCATGGCGATGGCGAACCAGATGGCGAACATGGCAGCGGGTCAGCCGTCAGGCCCGTGGGGCGCGACCGCGCCCGCTGCTGCGCAACCGGCCGCGCATGTGGCCCCGCCGCCTCCGCCCCCCGTCGAGCATGTGTGGCATATCGCGGTGGACGGACAGACCAGCGGCCCGTTCTCGAAGGCCAAGATGGGCCGCATGGCCAGCGACGGCGAGATCACGCGCGACACTTTCGTGTGGACACCTGGTCAGGACGGATGGAAGAAAGCGGGCGAGGTGCAGGAGCTGGCGCAGCTGTTCACCATTCTGCCTCCGCCCCCACCCGGCACATGAGGGCACCGCATGACCGGCCCTGGAAAGCGCACGAAGAAGGTCAGACGCAGAACGCGGCCCGGCCCGCATTTCGTCTGCCCCTGCTGCGACTATGTCACCCTTTCGGAGCGCGGAAAGTACCTGATCTGTCCGATCTGTTTCTGGGAGGACGAAAAAATCCATTGTGACACGAACCCACGCGAGCCCTCGGCGGCCAATCATAGCCTGACGCTGGCCGAAGGGCGCGACAGTTTCAAGACGATCGGGGCCTGCGAGGCCGCGATGCTGCCGCATGTCCTGCCCGAGGAAAACCGCGCGGCCTATCTCTACTTCCCTCTCAAGGACTGAGCGCGTCATGACTCATGCCCCTGCCCCATCGCCTGATGTCGCGGAACACCGTTTTCCGTGTGACCAGTGCGGTGCGGACTATCGGTTCGACCCGAAATCCGGCACGCTGACCTGTGACCATTGCGGCCATTCCGAACCGATCGGTGCGGGCCCCTGGGGCGGCGCCAGCCTGCGCGAGCTGGATTTCGACGCGGCCATCGCCGACCGCCTGCCCGACAGCGAAATCGAAGAGACACGGGTTCTGTCCTGCCCAAATTGTGCGGCGCAGGTTGAATTCGACCCCAACACCCATGCTGCGGAATGCCCGTTCTGCGCTACTCCGGTTGTGACGGACACCGGGGTGAACCGACATATCAAACCGAAGGGCGTTCTGCCTTTTGCTCTGGATGAACGCGTGGCCCACACGGCGATGAGCGATTGGCTGGGGCGGTTGTGGTTCGCTCCGAACGGGCTCAAGGACTATGCCCGCAAAGGACGTAGGATGCAGGGTATCTACGTGCCGTACTGGACCTTTGATGCCGATACCAAATCGGCCTATCGCGGAGAGCGCGGCACAGTCTACTATGAAACCCGCACCGTCATGCGGGATGGCAAACGGGTGCAACAACAGGTGCCAAAAGTCCGCTGGACGCCCAAGTCCGGCCGGGTGGCGCGTTTTTTTGACGACGTGTTGGTATTGGCCTCAAGGTCACTGCCCAAGACTTACACCGATGCTCTGGAGCCTTGGGATCTACCGGCTCTGGAACCCTACCAGCCAGAATACCTCGCCGGGTTTCGCGCCGAGGCCTATACGGTTGAGCTGAAAGAGGGATATGCCGAGGCCCGAGCACATATGGCGCGCGTGATCGAGCGGGATGTACGTTTTGATATTGGTGGCGACAGGCAACGTATCCACGCAGTGGACACCGATGTGCGCGATGTCACATTCAAACATATCCTGCTGCCGGTCTGGTTGGCGGCCTATAAGTATCGCGGCCAGACATATCGTTTCGTGGTGAACGGCCGGACCGGTCGGGTTCAGGGAGAGCGCCCCTGGTCGGCAATAAAGATCACAATCGCCGTTGTACTTGGCCTGCTGGTTGCCGCAGGTGTCGGATACTTGATGGCAACAGGACAGCAATAACAGCCTCTTGTACATTGTACACCGCACCTTCATCCTCAGGCCTGCAACGTTGAGAAGAGGTCCATGTGTCGATTGCTGAATTGAATGCCTTGCTGGACAAACGTCATTCCTGCCGGGCCTTTCTGCCGGACCCGGTACCGCAAGAACAGATCGCGCAGATCGTGACCAGCGCGTCCCGGGTGCCAAGCTGGTGCAACGCGCAACCTTGGCAACTGATCATCACCAGCGGAGACGAAACCGACAGGTTCCGCGACGCGATGCTAAACGAGGCGGAAAACGGCACACCGGCCCCGGATCTTCCATTTCCCACGTCTTACTCCGGCGTGTACAAAGACCGTCGCCGGACGTGCGGCTGGGCACTCTACGACGCGGTTGGCGTAAAACGGGGGAACCGCGAGGAATCGGCCCAGCAAATGATGCAGAACTTTGCCCTGTTTGGCGCACCACATTGTGCCATCATCTCAAGCCCGGCAGAGCTTGGACCATATGGTGCAATGGATTGCGGCGGCTTTGTCACGGCTTTTGCGCTCGCTGCTCAGGCTTTGGGCGTGGCAACCATCCCGCAAGCGGCATTGGCCACATATAGTCCTTTTTTGCATCAGTATTTTCAGATCCCCGATGACCGGCTGATCCTGTTCGCAATTTCCTTTGGCTATTCGGATATGGATCATCCTGCAAACAGCTTCCGTACGGAGCGCGCGGCATTGGGTGACTTTGTGGACTGGCGCGGCTAAACCGTCGCTCAGGCAGGCTCAACGTTTCGGGGGAGGAACCAAGTGCGCGCATTGCTGCAAAGGGTGACACAGGCCAAAGTGTCAGTCGGAAGCACCGTCATAGGCACAACCGGCCCTGGGCTCATGATTCTTGTCTGTGCCATGCAGGGCGACAGCAAGGCACAGGCAGAAAAACTGGCCGAGAAAACCGCGAAACTGCGGATTTTCAAGGACGACGCCGGCAAGATGAACCGCTCGCTTCTGGATGTTGAAGGCTCTGCTTTGGTGGTCAGCCAGTTCACATTGGCGGCGGACACCTCCGGCGGCAATCGCCCCGGATTTTCGAACGCAGCCCCGCCTGAGCTGGGAGAGCAGTTGTACACGGTCTTCGCAGAGCACCTTGCCGCGCAGGGGATTGCAGTGGAAGCCGGACAGTTCGGCGCGGACATGGCGGTTGAGCTTGTAAATGATGGGCCAGTCACGATCTGGGTGGAGAATTGATGGATATTGAGAAGCAAGCCGTCAGGTTGTGGCAGGCCGGGGTTGAGGCCGTCGGCGGGTATCAGGCCACCCAAGCCGCCTTGCCTGATGTCCCGAAACCCGACCGTATTCTGGCCGTGGGCAAACCAGCCGCAGCCATGGCGCGGGCTGCGCTGGCGCAATTTGGCGCTATCCCCACGCTTGTGGTCACCAAAGACGACCATGGCCGCGACCTGCCGGGTGGGGTCGAGGTGATTGAAGCGTCACACCCCGTTCCGGACGACCGCAGCCTGGCGGGCGGGCGTGCTCTGCGCTTGGCCATGGAACAAATGGAACCCGGATCACATGTGCTGCTGCTGGTTTCGGGCGGCGCGTCATCCCTGGCCGAGGACCTACTTCCCGGAACATCACTTGATGACCTCGAGGGGTTAAACCGCAAACTGCTGTCCAAAGGGCTGGATATTCGCGCGATGAATGCCGAGCGGCGCAAGCTGTCGCGTATCAAGGGCGGCGGTCTGCTGTCCCATTTCGCCGGAAACCGCGCCACTGTTCTGGCGATTTCGGATGTGCCCGGAGACGACCTGAATGTCATCGGATCGGGAATCGGAGCATTGCCTGATAAACATTCCTTTGCGGCCACCACCCGGATCGTTGCTTCGAACGCGCATGCCCGCAATGCGGCTGCCAAAGCAGCGGAAACGGCGGGGTTGGGCGTCTTGACCAATAATGAGGCCCTGCACGACGACTATTTGCAGGTCGCGGCGTGTCTTGGGCCCATGCTGCGCGAAATGAAAAAGGGAGTGATGATCTTTGGCGGAGAACCGACCGTGGTTTTGCCTGATCACCCGGGGCGTGGCGGCAGAAATCAGGCCCTTGCGCTTGCCTTGGCCAAAGAGATTTCAGGCCAAACAGATCTTGCGGTGGTCGTGGGCGGCACCGACGGCACGGACGGTCCGACAAATGCGGCGGGAGGAATCATAACAGGCGCAACCTGGGGTGATGGCGCAGATCGCGCGCTTCGAAAAGCCGACAGCGGGTCTTTCCTGGAAAAAGCCAATGCTTTGCTGATAACAGGGCCAACCGGCACCAATGTCATGGACCTGGTTGTCGCGATACGTGGATGAATTGACGCTTATCATGCCACCTTGACCCGCAATCGACCGGAAACTACTCGGAAATGCAGACTGCACCTGAACACCCAATCAGCAATTGCCGCACACCGGGCAAGAAAGAGAGGGCTTCGGCCATCGGTATTTAGGAGAAATGTCCTTGCCCGGTCCGCGGAAATAAGCCAACGTTGACTCATGCGTCAACAAAAGCCCGAAAAGGGCTGGAACCACTCGATAGGGAGATCACTAAATGAACGAACAAATCACGCATATGGCCGGTCAGGTCACAGCCGGAAAAATGACCCGCCGCGAATTCATGGGGAAAGCCGCGGCCCTGGGCGTTTCGGCTGCCGTGGCCAGCACGATGTTCGCCGACGCAGCACGCGCAGCTGGCCCGAAAAAGGGCGGCGACCTGAAGTTTGGCCTTCAGGGTGGCGAGTCCACAAACTCGCTGGATCCCGCAACCTATGCCAGCTCGGTTCCGTTCCAGAACGGCAAGCAATTCGGCGACCAGCTTGTAGAAGTTGCACCTGATGGGACCATCGAGCCGCGCCTGGCTGAAAGCGTCGAAGGCAGCGCGGACGCCAAGGTTTGGACCTTCAAACTGCGTCAGGGTGTCGAGTTCCACAATGGCAAGACTATGACCAGCGAGGACGTGCTGAAGACCATGCAGCGCCACTCGAACGAAGACTCCAAATCTGGTGCCCTCGGCATTATGAAGGGCATCGAGTCAATGAAGGCCGACGGCGACAACTTCCAGGTCACTCTGACCGAAGCGAACGCCGACCTGCCTTATCTGATGGCGGACTACCACCTGATCATTCAGCCGGACGGCGGCATGGATAACCCGGCGGCTGGGATCGGCACTGGTCCGTACAAACTGGAAGTTGACGAGCCCGGTGTCCGTCACCTGTTCACCAAGAACGAAAACCACTGGAACAGCGATTTCGGCAACTTTGACAGCGTCGAAGTGGTTGTCATCAACGATGCGACCGCACGTACTGCAGCGCTGCAGTCCGGTCAGGTGCACGCCGTTAACCGCGTAGAACCCAAAGTAGCCGACTTACTGGGGCGCGCGCCAAACCTGACGGTGCATTCAACAGCGGGTCGCGGACATTATGTCTTCATCATGCATTGCGACACGGCTCCGTTCGACAACAACGAACTGCGCACGGCACTGAAATACGCAATCAACCGTACGGATCTGGTGGATAAGGTACTGCGCGGCTATGGCTCGATCGGGAATGATATGCCGATCAACGCCGCCTACCCACTGTTTGATGAGACCATCGAACAGCGCGAGTTCAGCGTGGAAAAAGCCGCCGAGCACTACAAGAAGTCCGGTCATGACGGCTCGCCGATTATCCTTCGTGTTGCTGACGGTGCCTTCCCGGGTGCTGTGGATGCCGCAGCGCTGTTCCAACAGACGGCGGCGCAGGCCGGAATTCCGCTTGAGATCAAGCGTGAACCCAATGACGGATACTGGTCCGAAGTTTGGAACGTGCAACCTTTCTGTGCCTCCTACTGGGGCGGCCGTCCGGTTCAGGACCAGATGTACTCGACCGCGTATCTATCAACCGCAGACTGGAACGACACTCGGTTCAAGGTTCAGGCGTTCGATGACATGCTATTCGCGGCAAAGGCGGAGCTGGACGTTGAAAAACGCAAGGGCATCTATAGCCAGATGGGCAGAATGGTCCGCGACGAAGGCGGCCTGATCTGCCCGATGTTCAACGACTTTGTCGAAGGTGTCAGCAACCAACTGGACGGCTGGGAAAGCGACCCGACGCAAGAGATGATGAACGGCAACATGTCCCGCAAAATGTGGTTCGTCTAAGACGGGCCACGGATAATGCATCCTATCATCAAATTGGTTTCCCAGCGCCTCGCGCTGGGAATCCTATTGCTGTTTGGCGCTTCGGCCTTGATTTTTGGCCTGACCGAAGCTCTTCCCGGAGACGCCGCGCAAGCCGTCCTGGGGCAGTCCGCAACCCCCGAGGCCTTGGCTAACCTCCGCGAAGAAATGGGCCTGAACCGCCCCGCCCTGACCCGCTATTTCGAATGGCTGGGAGGCATTGTTCAGGGCGACCTTGGTCAATCGCTTACCAACAAGCTTGATATTTCTGAGAGCATCGGAAAACGCCTCGGCAACACGCTTTTCCTGGCTTGTGTTGCGGCAATCGTTTCGGTTCCACTAGCGATTTTCCTTGGGCTGCTGGCCGTCAGGTACCGCAATCGCTGGCCAGACAAGCTGATTTCCGCCATCACATTGACGACGGTATCGATCCCCGAGTTTCTGATCGGCTACGTTGTGATCTATTACATCTCAGTCAAACTGGGATGGTTTTCCTCGCTTGCCATGGTCAATGATTCCATGTCCATCGGCCAGAAACTGTACGCCGTCGCCTTGCCGGCATTTGTTCTGACACTTGTGGTGCTGGCGCAGATGATGCGTATGACCCGGGCTGCAATTCTGAACCTGATGCAATCCGCTTATATCGAAACGGCAGAGCTTAAGGGCCTGAGCACATTTCAGGTCATCGCGCGGCATGCCTTTCCCAACGCAATCTCGCCCATCGTGAACGTCGTCATGCTGAACCTCGCCTATCTGGTTGTCGGCGTTGTCGTGGTCGAAGTTGTCTTCGTCTATCCCGGCATGGGGCAGTACCTTGTGGACGCCGTGACCAAGCGTGACGTGCCGGTCGTTCTGGCCTGCGGCGTGGTGTTCGCGGCTGTTTACATCGGCCTGAACATGGTCGCGGATATCGTCTCGATCCTTGCAAACCCAAGACTGAGGCATCCGAAATGAAGAACATTCCTATTTCGGCTCTGATTGGCCTTATGTTCACCGGCGCCTATTTCTTCGTGGCAATCGCTGCCCCGTTGATCGCGCCCTACGGGATGGCGGAAGTGGTCGGCGATGTATGGGAGCCGACCAGTGCCGAGCACCTGCTGGGTACTGACAATATCGGCCGTGACCTGCTGACCCGCATGATCTATGGCGGGCGCACGACGATCTTCATTGCCGCCGCCGCGACATTGCTCAGCTTTCTGACCGGTACCTCGCTCGGTTTGCTGGCCGCCGTTCTGGGCGGTTGGGCGGATCAGGCGCTCAGCCGGACAGTCGATCTGATCATGTCGATCCCGACCCTGATCCTCGCGCTGGTCATTCTGGCCATCGTTCCGGTCACTGTTCCGATCCTGATCCTTGTCATGGGCCTTCTGGATGCGACACGCCCCTATCGCCTGTCGCGGTCCGTTGCCGTGGATATCAACGTGATGGATTACGTCGAAGCCGCAAAACTGCGCGGTGAGGGACGGGCTTGGATCATCTTCCGGGAAATCCTGCCGAATGCATTGTCCCCATTGGTGGCCGAGTTTGGACTGCGGTTCATCTTCATGGTGCTGTTCATCTCTACCCTGTCCTTCCTGGGCCTAGGCGTACAGCCCCCACTGGCCGACTGGGGTGGCATCGTGAAGGAAAACAAAGATGGCATCGTCTATGGCATTGGCGCGGCGCTGTACCCGGCTGTCGCCATCGCGACGCTGGCGATTTCGGTCAACCTTGTGGCTGACTGGATCCTGAACCGAACCACATCGCTGAAAGGAGGCCGGGGATGAGTGATACCCTTCTCAAGGTCCGCGACCTCAAGATCGGTGCAACCGTTTACCCACCGGGTGAGAAACCCCATGACATCGAAATCGTGCACGGGGTCAGTTTTGACCTCGAGCGCGGCAAGGTGTTGGGCCTGATCGGTGAATCCGGTGCTGGGAAATCCACAATCGGTCTCGCATCAATGGCCTATGGCCGGGGTGGCGTTGAAATCACCGGCGGCGAAGTCTGGGTCAACGGACGTGACGTCCTGAAGTCATCGCATGGCGATATCCGCAATCTGCGCGGGGGTGAGGTTGCCTATGTCTCGCAATCCGCTGCCGCGTCGTTCAACCCGGCCAAGAAGATCATGGATCAGGTTGTCGAAGCCGCGGTTGAGCACAAGAAGTTCAGCCGCAAAGAGGCCGAAGGCCGCGCGCGCGAACTGTTCGCCAAGCTGGGATTGCCCGATCCTGACAACATCGGCAGCCGTTATCCGCACCAGGTCTCAGGCGGTCAGTTGCAGCGTTGCATGACCGCTCTGGCTCTGTGCCCCGAACCTGATCTGGTGGTGTTCGACGAACCGACCACAGCGCTTGATGTGACCACCCAGATCGACGTTCTGATGGCAATCAAGGATGCCATTCGCGATACCGGCGTTGCCGCTTTGTACATCACGCATGACCTGGCCGTTGTCGCGCAGGTCAGCGACGATATCATGGTTTTGCGGATGGGTGATACAGTCGAATACGGCAGCACCGACCAGATCATCAACAACCCGCAGGAAGAGTATACGCAGGCTTTGGTCTCGGTTCGTTCAATCGAGCACGAAGAAAAACAGCCCACGCCGCAACCGCTGCTCACCGTCGAAGGCATCACGGCACGCTACAAGGGGCTGAACTTCGACGTGCTGCACAACGTCAATGTCGAACTTCATCCGGGACAGACGCTGGCGGTCGTTGGCGAATCCGGTTCGGGCAAGTCAACACTGGCCCGGGTTATCACCGGCCTGTTGCCGCCGCGCGATGGTGAGATCAATTTTGCCGGGCGCACACTTTCGCCGAACCTTGCGGGACGGTCTCGCGAGGATCTGCGCGAGTTGCAGATGATCTATCAGATGGCAGACGTGGCAATGAATCCACGCCAGACCGTCGGCACCATCATCGGCCGCCCGTTGGAGTTCTATTTCAACATGCGCGGCGCTGAGAAGCGCAAACGGATCATCGAGTTGTTGGATGAGATCGAGCTGGGTGAAAAATTCATCGACCGCTATCCTGCGGAACTGTCTGGCGGCCAGAAACAGCGTGTCTGTATCGCGCGGTCGCTGGCGGCAAAGCCCAAGATGATCATCTGTGACGAGGTCACTTCAGCGCTGGATCCGCTGGTGGCGGACGGCATCCTGAAACTGTTGCTGGACTTACAGAAGATCGAGGATGTGGCGTATCTGTTCATCACCCACGATCTGGCGACGGTCCGCGCGATCAGCGACAGCATCGCGGTGATGTATCAGGGTCGCGTGGCCCGTTATGGCTCAAAGAGTCAGGTGCTGAGCCCGCCTTTCGACGATTATACCGACCTGCTGCTCAGTTCGGTGCCTGAAATGCACCTGGGCTGGCTCGAGGAAGTTGTCGCCCATCGCAAGATGGAAAGCGCCGGGAACTGATCCGGTTCGCGACAATTCAATGGCGGTTTGAAATCCCGGCACTTTGTCTGATGACAGGTGTCGGGATTTTGCTATTGGGGGCGCAAAGTGGCAGCCGATGGACGTCGAATCTCCTAGGGTCGCCGGAACGCAATGTCTCTCAAAGGGCCTCGACATGGACCGCAAGCTACTTCTCATCATTCTGGACGGTGTCCCCTATCGCAATTTTCGCCGCCTGTTCGGCAATCTCGAAGGCTGGGTCGACAGCGGCGAAGCGCGTGTCTGGAAACTGCGCGCGGTGCTGCCTTCGACATCGGCCAGTTGCTATGCGTCGATCCACACAGGCGTGACGCCGCAAGAGCACGGCTGCACCGGGAATGGAAACGTCTTCCGGCTGAACCACAAGGACGTCTTTAGTCAGGTGCGTGAATCCGGTGGTGTGACCGGAGCGGTGACACACAGCTACTGGTCGCAGTTCTTCAACCGTCATCCCTTTGATTACGTCCGCGACATCGAATATGACGAACCCGAAAGCCGGACGATCAACCATGGCCGTTTTCACAGCATGACCGGCTATGGCAAAGCCAATCAGATGACGCCATCCGATGTCGACCTGTATGCCACTCTGACCAATCTGTGCCTGCGGTTCGGGCTGGACTATGGCATTCTGCACACCTGCACGCTGGACAGTATGGGCCACCGTTTCTTCCACGATTGTGAAGAAATGGATCACGCCTGCTTTGTCGCCGACGAGATGCTGGCCCCTTTCATCCCCCGCTGGCGCCAGTTGGGATATGAAGTGGTCGTCACGGCGGATCACGGCCAAGACGAGCGTGGGCACCACGGTGGACGCAGCCCGCTGCAACAGGAAACGGCGCTGTATTATTTCGGCGACGCCGAAGGGCCAGACTCTGAGACCGTCATAAACCAGTTGCAATTGGCCCCGACCATCCTGAGCCGGATAGGTGCCCCCATTGCAGAGACAATGAAGGCCGAACCGTTTCTGCGGTAATGCGCATGCAGCTTCGGGGTCGCTTATGTGGCCTTTGCGGCCACCATTGTCGCAAACACCTGATATCCGTAAAGTGACCCGTTTCGAGCACGTCTTTCGTGCTCGGCCACAAGCCCCGCCGCCAATTCTTTTCCGATGTCACCTCGCTCGTACATTTGCTTGGTGGTCAGGTCGACCCAAGGCAACATGTGCTCTGGTGTTGATACAACTCTGCTCTGAACGTCAAAGTGCCTAACAGAAAGTCCGGCATCGGCAATCATTGGCCTGAGTTTTGCGACGACAAAGGGATCGGTCACAAACTCGCGGACGAACTCTTTTGCGCAGATATCCAGTGGATCATTTGGAAAAGAGCTGAACGTCGCTTTGGAAAAATCAGCGTCACACACAATCAACAAACCATCAGGTTTAAGCACTCTGAAAGCCTCGGCAACCAGAGATTCGGGATCTTCCACATGCGTTAGCACCGTATGCATAATGACCGCATCGACGGCATCATCTTCCAAAGGCAGCGCGGCACCGTCCGCCACCTTAAACGTCAGGTTCGAATACTCTTTAGCCCGATCGCTGGCTTCCGAGACAAACCCTTTCGAGGGTTCAAACCCGACAACTTCTGCCGGGTGGCAGCGTGATGCGATGCGACGCGTTACGGCGCCTGCACCCGCACCGACCTCTACAACTGTGGACGCCCGCGTCACATGCAGATGATCCAGATACGCAGCAACGATCCGTTCCATGGTCGGGTCCGCTTGCCGTTGGTCCATTGAATCCGCAAACAACTTGATGAATTCAGGCCCTGCGGCATCAACGTTCTGGAAGGGGTCGGTCATAACCTAAAGTCTCCTTGGAAATTCCAAGAGATTATACCACAGCCTAACGGTTTGTTGGGTTGTGAACGTACCGGGCTTTCGAGCACAATTGCCGAGACATTCGCTGCATTAGTCGTAGGACCAAATCCCCTGCCCCAGCGCTTCTATCGCAACCGAAATACGTTCGAAACTGTCAGCCGCACGTTTCACCGAGGTTCTCGCGCGCAGATAGCCGTGAACAAGACCGGATTCGTTGATCCAGTGGGCCCGCCCGCCCGCCGCGTTGATCCGCCTGCAATAAACCTGCCCGTCGTCTCGCAGCGGATCGCAATCAGCCGTTACAACCACGGTCGGCGGCAGGTTTGAAAAGTCAATGTCCTGCAACGGAGCATAGGTTGGATCGCCCTTGGGCTGAACGCCCGAGTATCGGACGGTTTCATAAAACTTGATTTCATACAACGTCAGCAAGGGGGCCTGGGCATGTTCCGTGTAGGACCCCTGACTGGGGTCCCCACCGAGGCCCGGGTAGATCAGCACCTGCCCCAGGATCCCGTCCAAACGCTCGCGCGCGTGATGGGAAACAGCGGCAGCTAGATTTCCACCGGCGCTGTCACCGGCCAATATCAGCGGGTCACCGTATTCGCTTGCAGCCCAGTTCGCAGCCGTCCAACAGTCATCAAACTGTGCCGGGTGCACATGTTCAGGGCACAGCCGGTAATCGACGGCGACGACCCGGTACCCGGTTTGGACGCATAACTCAGCGCAAACATCGTCGTGGCTTTCGAGACCACCAACAACGAAACCGCCACCATGAAAATAGACGACTGTTCGGGTTGGTTGCCCGGCAGAGTAGATACGAACCGGAACACCATCGGCCGCCCTGTCCTCTGTTTCCACGCCAGCCGGGCGTGGTTGGCGAAAGTCCTGACACATGGTGTCATAGACACGGCGCTGATCCTCAATCGACAACTGTACCGCGTCATCAGGATAGCTTTCGGCCGTGCGACGTATGAACGCCCAGGTTTCTTCGTCGATCAGGCGTTCATAGTCCATTGTCCCTCCGGCTTATTCAGACCACTCCCATGGCCGGGTGTATACCCCCAGCACTTTAGCAACATCGTCTTCCGAAGATCCGTTCGCGTCAAGCTGCGCGACCAGGCCGCGCTTCTTGTCATCGATGACAGAAACCACCCGTGCCGCTAAACCAGCATCCTCGAGAGCGCCGTTGTAGATACGAGTGATAGCCTGTTTCCGAAGATCAGGCTTGAACACCTTGCCAACGGCAGTTTTGGGCAGCTCATCCAGAATGGTCATGTGCTTGGGTTGCGCCGCGCGTTCATGCACGTGAACCTTGCAGTAATCCATCAACTCTTTTTCGGTGACCGATGCGCCCTCGACCAGTTCGACAAAGGCGCAGGGAACTTCACCGGAATGCGCATCCGGCTGGCCGATAGCACCGGCAAAAGCAACGGTTTCATGGCCCAGCAAAGCCTCTTCGATCTCAGCAGGATCGATATTGTGACCGCCACGAATGATCAGGTCCTTCGCCCGACCGGTGATCCACAGATACCCATCTTCGTCGAAGCGCCCCAGATCACCTGTGCGCAGGTACTCATCGAAGTGATACAGGTTAACGTTCTTGTCGGCCTCGGTGTAGGTATTTCCCGCATAGACACCTGGGTTCGAGATACAGATCTCACCGATTTGATCAGTCCCGCATTCGGTCGGTCCGTCCGGCCCGTCCTGCAGGATTTTGACGTCTGTATAAGGAAACGGAATACCGATCGATCCGATCTTTTTCTCGCCGTCCACTGGATTGCACGAGACCAAGCACGTTGCTTCTGTCAGACCATACCCTTCGACAATGGTGACGCCGGTGGCTTCTTCAAACCGGCGGAACAGTTCCACCGGCAGCGGGGCCGAGCCCGAGAAGGCCGTTTTTACGCTTGAGATATCGGCATCGACCGGGCGTTGCATCTTGGCTGAAATCGCAGTTGGCACGGTAATGATAAAGCTCACATTCCAACGCTCGATCAGCTTCCAGAAATTGTCGAACACCCCGTCGCCGCGATATCCCTGTGGTGTCGGGAAAACCACATGGGCACCGGATGAAACGGCTGCCATCACAATCACGTGCACCGCGAAAACGTGGAACATGGGCAGCGGGCACATGATGACGTCGTTTTCGTCAAACAGAAGCGTGCTTCCCAACCAGCCGTTGTAGATCAGGCCGGAATACTTGTGCTGCGCCACCTTCGGCATACCTGTGGTGCCACCGGTATGGAAGTAACAGGCGACACGATCTTCCTTGCTGTCTTCAAAAGTCAGCGTCGTCGGCTGTTTGGCCAATTCAGTGTGGAAGTTCTTGTAATCCGCATGGGCGAGCTTTTCCTTGTCGCCCATCTTGGGGCGCAGGAACGGCACCAGCCATGATTTGGGCGGGGTCAGATACCGGTTCAGGTCAATTTCCAGAATGGTATTGACCTTGGGTGCGTGGCGCACCGCTTCCTCGACCTTCTGGGCGACATCTGTTTTCGGGAAGGATTTCAGCGTCACCACGACCTTGGCGCCGGTCTCGCGCAGGATCGCGGCGATCTGTTCCGGTTCAAGCAGGGGATTGATCGGGTTCACGATCCCCGCGACCGCACCGCCCATCAGTGTGACCAATGTCTCATTGCAATTGGGCAGCACATAAGCAACCACGTCTTTTTCGCCCACACCCAGCGAGCGGAACAGGTTAGCCGCCTGATTGACCTGAGCCAAAAGTTGCGACCAGGTCAGGGTCTCGGCCTTGTCGTTCGGGCCCGAGAACAGTTGGAAACTCATGGCATTATGGTTGGGAAACTTCCCTGCCGTGCGCGACAAAAGCTGATGGAAGGTGACAGGCAAATCCCGATCCTCCCACGGCATTTCCTGTTCCATACGCTTCTTGTCTTCCAATCCCACAAAGGCCATGTGGTTCCTCCCGTATATTCTCCCGCGTTTTGCGCGGGCTTGTTATTCGCGACCAAGATGGAAGCAAAACAAACCTCGCGCAAGCGAGGCCTTAGCCTTCAAGGGGGGTAAAATGTAGAATGACGCTACGGCGAATTCGCAAATGCCGGAGCGTCACTCTTATTCGGCGGCGACACCATCGGTGAACTGCAGGCGCGCAAGGCGTGCATACAGCCCGTCCTGAGACACCAGATCCTCGTGGCTGCCTTGCGCTACGATGCGGCCTTCTTCCAGCACAACGATGCGGTCGGCTTTTTTCACAGTTGCCAATCTATGCGCAACGATCAGGGTCGTGCGCCCGGCACGCATCTTGTCCACAGCACCTTGCACTGCGCGTTCACTTTCCGCATCCAGCGCCGAAGTCGCCTCGTCCAGCAGCAGAACCGGCGCGTCGCGCAGGATTGCGCGGGCAATGGCGATACGTTGCTTCTGCCCGCCGGACAGCATGACACCCCGTTCGCCGACAAAGCTGTCATATCCTTCTGGCAAGGCCGCGATAAAGTCATGCGCGGCAGCGGCACGCGCGGCAGATTCGACTTCTGCATCCGAGGCGTCCTGACGCCCAAAGCGGATGTTTTCACGCGCGGACGCAGCAAAGATCACAGGATCCTGAGGCACCAAAGCCATGTGGTGGCGGAAGTCTGACCGGTCAAGGTCGCGCAGATCAAGGCCATCCAGCGTCACGCGACCCGAATTTGGATCATAGAAGCGCTGGATCAGTTGAATCACGGTTGTTTTTCCCGCACCCGATGGCCCGACAAATGCGACCGTCTCGCCGGGTTTCACCAAAAGCGAGAGATGATCCAGTGCAACTGTATCGGGGCGCGCCGGGTAGCGGAAGCTGACGTCTTCAAACCGGATTTCGCCCTGAATGTCTTTGGGCAGCGCTTTAGGATTGGCAGGGTCGGTGACAGTATCTTCTGCATGCAGCAACTCGACCAGACGCTCGGTGGCACCTGCGGCGCGCTGAAGTTCGCTCCAAATTTCGGACAGGGCTGCCACTGAACCTGCCATGATGATCGAATAGATCACGAACTGGATCAGAACGCCTTCGGTCATTAGCCCGTTTCGCACGTCGTTCGCACCCATCCACAGAACGCCAACAATACCCGAGAAGACCAGGAAGATCACGATAACCGTCAGGACCGCACGGGTCTGTATGCGGCGCAGCGATACACCGTAAGAGGTCTCGGTCATCTCACCGAATTGCTGACGGCTGGCTTGTTCGTGAGAAAAGGCCTGAACGGTCTGCACTGCCCCCAATGCCTCACCCGCATTGCCGGACGAGGCGGCGATCCAGTCCTGATTCTCGCGGCTGATCACGCGAAGGCGGCGGCCAAGAACGAGAATCGGCACTATGACGACAGGGATCAGCAACAATACCAGCCCGGTCAGTTTGGCAGATGTCAGCAGCATCAGAACCAGCCCACCGACGAACATCAACAAATTTCGCAGGGCAATGGACACGGATGAACCAAGAACCGATTGGATCAGCGTCGTATCAGTGGTGATCCGGCTTAGCACCTCACCTGTCATGATGCGTTCGTAGAATTCCGGGCTCATGCCGATGACGCGGTCAAACACCGCCTTGCGGATATCAGCCACCACCCGTTCACCCAGACGGGTGACCAGTGCATACCGAATACCGGTGCCCACGGCTAGAACGGCGGCAATGCCGAGCGCGGCCAGAAAATACCAATCCAGAAGCTCGCCATCCTGAATGCGGAAATTGTCAACGACGCGCCGTACTGCCAGTGGCAGCGTCAGGGTCATGCTCGCCGTCAAAATCAACGCCAGCGTCGCGCCGATCATCAGGAACTTGTAGGGCTTCATGAACGGCCAAAGCGAGGCCAGCACCCCAATCTTCTTTGAACGGGCGCGTTCTTCAGAGGCGCCGGGGGCTGCGGCATTTGCTGGTTTGCTGACGGTTTGTCTTGCCATGTCTGGCCTTTGTGTCCTGAACGGTACTGAGTGACCGCTTTCTTGGAGGTACAGTCAGGTATGGTCAAGCATCACGACCACAATCGGTAGGTCGAAAGGGCCATTTGACGCAGAATTTAATGAAAGGAATGGAGCGGGTAGACGGAATCGAACCGACATAGCCTGCTTGGAAGGCAGGGGCTTTACCATTAAGCTATACCCGCAAATGGTTTGCGCTGGTTAAGTCATGCGTTCGGGCACGTCAAGCCGGAAGTGGCAAATTTAGTGGTGCATTTTTTCGGAAACTGCGCCGCCCACTACCGGACGTTCAGTCCTGGTTACGGAATATTCTGGTCGACGAGAAAAACCGTTCCAGTTCTTCAATCCGCTCCTTGCTTTCTTCCCACCGTGCCTCCTGCACTTCTGCAATCAGTGTTTCTGAAATCAACTGCAAGGCAATCGTCGAATCCCAACTGGATGGTGCCTCAACCAGCGCGTGGAAGGAATAATTGGCGGTCTTTCCTATCGGTGACCCCCATTGATCCGTAAACAGCACAACGGTGACGCCGCGGCCCGAGGCAACCTGTGCCAGCTTCTCCAGATGCGCCTCGTAACGGCGGATGTCGAAGATCACCAGAACGGATGATTCATCCATATCCAAAAGGTATTGCGGCCAGACATTCGCCGAATTGCCCAGCATCGTCACATTGGGTCGGATGATCTGCATGTGATTGAACAGGTAATCCGCGTTTGACCGGGTGATGCGGCCACCAACGACATAAAGATGGCGCTCTGTCTCTGCCAGAAGATGCGCAACGGCATCGAACATCTCTTTGTCCAGACGTTCCAGCGTGTGGCGCATGTTGGTCCATACCGCTTGCGCAAAGCGCGTTGTTGGATGCTCAGCCTCATCATCCACAACCCAGGCGTCCCGCTTCGAGATCGGCTTTTTGATCTGCGCCGCCACTTCTTCGCGCAGCGCGTCCTGCAGGTCCGGGAACCCGTCGAAGCCAAGCTTGCGCGCCATGCGAATAACGGTCGGGGTCGAAACCTGCGCTGCAGCGGCCAGCTTGGTGATCGATTGCAAACCGGCCATCGGATAATCCTGCAACAGGACAGAGGCCAACTGCCGCTCGGAGCGTGTCAGATCGTCCAGCTCATCCTGAATCCGCTGTTTGACAAGTTTGGCAACGGTGGCCATTGGCGCTCTCATTTCTTAAATTTTTTACAGAATATGTTTGTTTGTAATTTTGTCTACAGAAATTTTCTTGACAGGTGAGAAGTTGCTGTAACAAATGCTACCTATGCGTCACGAGACCGAGTCATCATTGCTACAGCCGACTGAAGCCCCGGCAGCCCGCGTGCTCAATGCGCACGGTCGCGCGCCTGCTGTGCTGATATGCGAACATGCAAGCCGGTTTATTCCTGCCGCGCTGGGTGGATTGGGGCTGGATGAGGTGGCTGCGTCTTCTCATGCGGCGTGGGACATCGGCGCGCTGGACCTTTCGGTGGAACTGATGGGCGCTTTGGATGCGCCGCTTGTCCACTCGCGCGTCAGTCGGCTGGTTTATGACTGCAACCGTCCGCCCGAACGCGAAGATGCCATGCCGCAGGTCAGCGAAGTGTTTTCCGTTCCCGGAAACATGAACCTGACGGACGCTCAACGTGCCCAGCGGGTTCGCGATGTCTATGAACCGTTCAAACAGCTGGTTTCATCTACGCTGGATTCGCGACGTGAACCGCCGGTTGTGTTTACGATCCACAGCTTCACGCCTGTCTACAAAGGACAACCCAGATCGGTAGAGCTGGGAATTCTCCATGATGCAGACGACTGCGCCGCACAACTCATGCTGCGGCACTCGGAAGGCTCGGGGCTACGTGTGGCTTTGAATGAGCCCTACTCGGCCACAGATGGCGTCACACACACGTTGCGCGAACACGCGATCAGGCGTGGGCTTCCAAATGTCATGATCGAAGTCCGAAACGATCTGATCGACTCACCAAAAGGCGTGAATCGCATTGCGGGATTGCTGATGCCAATTCTGCAATCGGTCATCAAAGACATATCGCACGCAGAGGCGAAACCATGAGAACAGAGGTATCGAGATGAATTTTATGCGGGGATATGTGGCGGTCATTGACCGCGCGAACCGCTGGATCGGGCGCGTTGTCATGTACGGAATATTCGTCATGATGGGCATCCTGCTCTGGTCCTCGATCTCGAAAACGTTCTTTCTGCCATCGCTATGGACACTGGAGATGGCCCAGTTCGCAATGGTCGCCTACTACATTCTGGGCGGCCCTTATTCGATCCAGATGGGGTCCAACGTCCGCATGGACCTGCTGTACGGCGAATGGTCCGACCGCCGTCGGGCATGGACGGATGCGATCACCGTCTTTTTCCTGATAACCTATCTTGGTGTGATGATTTATGGCGGATACGACTCGCTGAGCTATTCGCTGCAATATGGTGAACGCAGCCCGACGGCGTGGCGTCCCTATCTGTGGCCGATCAAGGTCATAATGGTCGTGGGTCTGTTCCTGATGTTGCTTCAGGCAATCTCGGAACTGTTCAAAGATATTCTGCGCCTCCAGGGCGATGACATCCCGCGCGAGGTGATCTGATGTCCTACGAGTTGATCGCCATCCTGATGTTTTCGACCATGATGCTGATGCTAATGACCGGGCAGCGCGTTTTTGGCGCGATTGGTTTCGTCGCCGTGATGGCCGCCCTGTTCCTGTGGGGGGATCGCGGCGGCTATGACATTGGTTTTTCGGCAGCCATGAAGCTGATGAAATGGTACCCGCTGCTGACCCTGCCGATGTTCATCTTCATGGGCTACGTTTTGGCCGAGTCCAAAATCGCAGACGATCTGTACAAGATGTTCCACGTCTGGATGGGCGGTCTGAACGGCGGTCTCGCGATTGGCACGATTGGCCTTATGGTGCTGATTTCGGCCATGAACGGGCTGAGTGTTGCGGGCATGGCCATCGGAGCGACCATTGCGCTGCCTGAGTTGCTTAAACGTGGGTACGACAAGAAGATGGTGACCGGGGTGATACAAGCCGGATCATCACTGGGCATCCTTGTGCCACCCTCCGTCGTGCTGGTTCTTTATGCAATGATCGCGCGCCAGCCGGTTGGGCAGCTGTGGCTTGCCGGGCTGCTTCCCGGGCTGATGATGGCTGCAATGTTCATCCTGTATATCGTGATCCGCTGCCGCATTAACCCGGCCTTGGGGCCGGCTCTGTCAGCCGAAGAGCGCGACGTGCCCATGGCAGAGAAACTGCGCCTGTTGCGCGCGGGCCTTCTGCCTTTGGCTATATTCGCCGCGATGATGGTGCCTTTCGTCAACGGCTGGACCTCGCTGGTCGAAAGCTCGGCCATCGGCGCCTTGACGGCGTTCGCCGCGGCCATTTTCAAAGGCCGTATGACACGCGAAGTATTCGAGACCTCGGTCCGGTCAACGTTGGGCATCACCTGTATGTTCATGTGGATCATCCTCGCCGCGCTCGCGTTCGGAGCCGTATTCGACGGGCTGGGCGCGGTGCGCGCAATCGAGAACCTGTTTACCGAACGTCTGGGCCTGAACCCTTGGCTGATCCTGATCTTGATGCAGCTCAGCTTTATCCTGATGGGCACGTTTCTGGACGACACTGCCATGCTGGTGATCGTCGCGCCTTTGTACGTTCCCCTGGTCGGCGCAATGGGATTCGATCTGATCTGGTATGGAGTGCTCTATACGATCACGACCCAGATCGCCTATATGACACCGCCCTTCGGCTATAACCTGTTCCTGATGCGCGCGATGGCACCGCCAGAGATTTCGCTGCGCGACATCTACGGGTCAATCCTGCCTTTCGTGATGGTGATGACGCTGGCGCTGGCGATTATCATGACCTTCCCGCAGATCGCGCTCTGGCTGCCCGAATACGTTTACAACAAATGATCCTGGATCAAACCGGGGCTTCGCGGGCAATCCCCGCATAACTGAAACTGACCAACGGAGAGAGAGAATGACGAACAGACGTACATTTCTGAAAGGTGCCGCGGCGGCCCCCGCTGCTGCGCTGGCGACGCCTGCACTGGCGCAATCGACCATCAGATGGCGGATGCAGACCTATGCCGGCCCGGCGTTGGCCGAACACGTGATCGACCCCGCCATCAAGATGTTCAACACAATCGCCGGCGACCGGATGCAGATCGAGCTGTTCTATGCCGATCAGCTGGTTCCAACGGGTGAATTGTTCCGCGCCATGCAGCGCGGCACGATTGATGCCGTGCAGTCGGATGATGACTCGATGGCGTCGCCCACCGAGGTCACTGTTTTCGGCGGCTATTTCCCATTCGCATCACGCTATTCTTTGGATGTGCCGGTTCTGTTCAACCAGTACGGCCTGAATGAAATCTGGGACGAGCAATATTCGGCAGTCGGTGTAAAACACATCTCGGCCGGTGCGTGGGACCCTTGCCACTTTGCCACCAAAGACCCGATCAACAGTCTCGCTGACCTGCAGGGCAAGCGTGTCTTCACCTTCCCGACTGCGGGCCGCTTCCTGTCTCAGTTCGGCGTTGTGCCGGTCACCCTGCCCTGGGAAGACATCGAAGTCGCGGTTCAAACTGGTGAGCTGGACGGCATCGCATGGTCCGGCATCACCGAAGACTACACTGTCGGCTGGGCGGATGTGACCAACTACTTCCTGACCAACAACATTTCGGGCGCATGGGCTGGATCGTTCTTCGCCAACATGGATCGCTGGAATGAGTTGCCCGAAGACCTGCAGACCTTGTTCCGCGTTTGCACCGATCAGTCGCACTATTACCGTCAGTGGTGGTACTGGGGCGGTGAAGCCAGCCTGCGCGTCAATGGCGACAAGATGCAGCTGACCTCGATTCCGGACGAAGAATGGGCGACGGTCGAGGCGGCCGCCGTTGCATTCTGGGATGAGATAGCAGCCGAGTCCGAGACCAAGGCGAAGGTTGTTGAAATCTTCAAACAGTATAACGCCGACATGCTGAAGGCTGGACGGCCCTACCGCTACGGCTAAGAATTGGCCAAGCGACCTGCCCCTTCCGTGGGGGCGGGTCAAACAGGACGAATGGCCGATGATGGACCTCGGCAAAGATAAAGGTGGCACATGCTCACGTTCGAACATCTGAAAACGCAGGTATCCGAGGGTTCGGTTGACACGGTTTTGGTCTGCATGGTGGACATGCAGGGCCGATTGATGGGCAAACGATTTCACGCGGGCCATTTCGTGGCAGGCGCTTGGGAAGAGACCCATTGCTGCAACTACCTGCTGGCCACCGATCTGGAGATGGCGACACCCGATGGCTATGCCTCGACCAGTTGGGAGCGGGGCTATGGCGATTATGTCATGAAGCCGGACCTTAGCACCCTGCGCCCGGTGCCGTGGCTTGAGGGCACGGTGATGGTGATGTGTGATGTGCTGGATCATCACACCCATGAGGAAGTGCCGCACGCACCGCGTTCAATCCTGAAAAAGCAGGTCAACCGTTTGAAAGCCATGGGCTATGACGCCATGACGGCGACCGAGCTTGAGTTTTTCCTGTTCGAAAAGAGCTTTGATCAGATCCGCAAGGAAGGGTTCCGCGATCTGGCGCCGATATCGGGCTATAACGAAGACTATCACATCCTGCAGACCACCAAGGAAGAACATGTGATGCGTCCGATCCGCAACCATCTGTGGGATGCGGGTATTCCGGTTGAGAACACCAAAGGTGAGGCCGAGACTGGGCAGGAAGAGCTGAACATCAAATACGCGCCCGCCATGGATACAGCCGAGTACCACTCGATTGCCAAAAACGCGGTGAAAGAGATCGCGTGGCAGCATGGTCATGCGGCGACTTTCCTGCCGAAATGGCATCACGATAAGGTGGGCAGTTCATCCCACGTGCATCAGTCACTGTGGGCCGACGGCAAGCCCGCCTTTTACGATGACGCTGACGAGCTGGGCATGTCGGCGCTAATGAAGAACTACATGGCCGGTCTGCTGAAATACGCCCCGGATTATACCTGTTTCATGGCACCCTACATCAACAGCTACAAACGCTTCATGAAAGGCACCTTCGCGCCGACGCGGATCATCTGGTCAGTGGACAACCGCACCGCTGGTTTCCGCCTGTGCGGAGACGGCACCAAAGCTGTGCGAGTCGAGTGCCGGATTCCGGGCTCAGATATGAACCCCTATCTGGCGATGGCTGGCATGCTGGCGGCAGGGATCGCGGGCATCGAAGAGGAGTTGGACTTGCAGCCACCCACCCAAGGGGACGTTTATCAGGGCGAGACTGGCATGATCCCCGGCAACCTTCGTGCGGCGCGGGATGCCCTGCATGGTTCGGTCATGTTGCGGGCGGCCATGGGCGATGACGTCGTCGACCACTATACCCGTGCTGCTGAGGTCGAAATCGAGGAGTTCGAGCGCGTGGTGACGGATTGGGAAATCGCCCGCGGGTTCGAGCGGGCGTGAGTTCGGGTCGTGCTGGGGGCTCTGCCCCCAGCCCCCGGGATATTTTTAGCCAGATGAAGCAGGGTTCTTGTTTCTTTCGGAAATGGAGTGAAAATGGGGCAGATATTGAAATGTGTCTCGCCGATCGACGGATCGGTTTTTGCCGAACGTGAAGTATTGTCGCGAGACGCCGCTTCCGGGGCCGCAGCCCGCGCTCGGGCTGCTCAGGCGGAATGGGCGACCCGTCCGTTGCAGGAGCGGATTGATCTTGTGATGGCTGGCGTGGCCGCCATTGGTGCCATGAACGATGAGATCGTGCCCGAACTGGCCCATATGATGGGTCGCCCGGTGCGTTATGGTGGTGAGTTCGGTGGGTTCAACGAACGCGCAAGCCACATGGCGAGGATTGCCGAGGCGTCCCTGGCAGATATCGCTGTGGGCGAGGATGAGACGTTCAAGCGTTATATCAAGCGCATCCCGCACGGGGTCGTCTTTGTGGTGGCGCCCTGGAACTATCCTTACATGACGGCGATCAACACGGTCGCACCGGCGCTTATCGCGGGCAACACGGTCGTCCTGAAACACGCCACCCAGACCTTGCTGGTGGGCGAGCGCATGGCAAGGGCGTTCCATTCGGCGGGTGTGCCCGAGGACGTGTTCCAGAACGTCTTTCTGAACCACGATGTTACGAACGACCTGATTGCGGGTAACGCGTTTGATTTTGTGAACTTCACCGGTTCGGTCGGCGGCGGCCAGGCGATGGAACGTGCCGCGGCGGGCACATTTACCGGCGTCGGCACCGAGCTGGGCGGCAAGGATCCCGGCTATGTCATGGACGACGCCGATCTGGATGCCGCAGTCGACACGCTGATTGACGGTGCGATGTTCAATTCGGGCCAGTGTTGTTGTGGTATTGAGCGGATCTATGTCCACGAAAGCCTCTATGATGACTTTGTCGCCAAGGCGGTGGACATCGTGAAGGGGTACAAACTGGGCAACCCGCTGGATGCCGAGACAACGATTGGACCGATGGCCAATGTGCGTTTTGCCGATGAGGTGCGAGCACAGATCGCCGAGGCGGTTGCATCCGGCGCGGTCGCGCATATCGACACCTTCGCTGAAGACGATGGTGGCGCGTATCTGACACCGCAAATCCTGACCAATGTCACCCATGACATGCGCGTGATGCGGGACGAGAGCTTTGGGCCCGTGGTGGGCATCATGAAAGTGTCATCCGACGAAGAGGCCATCGCATTGATGAATGACAGTGAGTTTGGCCTGACCGCCAGCCTGTGGACCCGTGATGTGGATCGTGCGGCGCGGATAGGTGACCGGATTGAAACGGGCACTGTGTTCATGAACCGCGCCGACTATCTGGACCCCGGCCTGTGCTGGACGGGCTGCAAGAATACCGGGCGCGGCGGCGGTCTGTCCGTGATCGGATATCACAACCTGACACGTCCCAAATCCTACCACCTCAAAAAGGTAACGGGCTAAGGACGACGGCCTGCTTCGGACCCACCCCCTCGCCGAAGCAGGCCTTATTTTGCAAAGGAAACCTGACATGACACTTGTTGGAAACTGGTCCTATCCGACCGCCATCAAATTCGGAGCCGGGCGCATCAGGGAATTACCCGAAGCCTGCGCCGCCGCCGGAATGAAGAAGCCATTGCTGGTCACGGACAAGGGGCTGGCCGATCTGCCCATCACCACCGCGACACTGGATATCATGGACGCCGCCGGCCTGGGCCGTGGGGTGTTCAGCGATGTGGACCCCAACCCGAATGAGAAGAACCTCGAGGCCGGAGTTGCGACCTACAACGCGGGTGGCCATGACGGGGTGATCGCCTTTGGCGGCGGCTCCGGGCTGGATCTGGGCAAGATGGTCGCATTCATGGCGGGTCAGACCCGCCCCGTTTGGGATTTTGAGGATATAGGCGACTGGTGGACCCGTGCCGATGCCGACGTTATCGCGCCAATCATTGCGGTTCCGACCACCGCAGGGACAGGGTCGGAAGTGGGCCGCGCAAGCGTCATCACCAATTCCGAGACCCATGCCAAGAAGATCATCTTTCATCCCAAGGTTCTGCCCACCGTTGTGATTTGCGACCCGGATCTGACCGTCGGAATGCCCAAGTTCATCACGGCAGGAACAGGCCTGGACGCCTTCGCGCATTGCGTCGAAGCCTTCTCGAGCCCGCATTATCACCCGATGAGCCAGGGCATCGCGCTGGAAGGTATGCGACTGGTGAAGGAGTACTTGCCACGCGCTTATGCTGACGGTACCGATATCGAAGCCCGCGCCCAGATGATGAGCGCCGCTGCCATGGGCGCAACGGCATTCCAGAAGGGCCTTGGCGCGATCCACGCGATGAGCCACCCAATTGGTGCGGTATTCAACACCCATCACGGCACCACAAACGCGGTCTGCATGCCCGCTGTTCTGGACTTCAACGCCCCGGCCATTGCAGACCGGTTCCAGCAAGCCGCGGCATATCTGGACATCGACGGTGGCTTCGATGGGTTCCGCGCCTTCGTGCAGGATTTCAACGACAGCCTTGGCATCCCCCGCACTCTGTCCGACCTGGGTGCGACCGAAGCCTCAATCGCAGAGCTTGTCGAAGGGGCGATCGTCGATCCTTCATGCGGCGGAAACCCGATTGAGTTGACGAAAGACAACCTGACGCAGCTGTTCAAGGCAGCTCTGTAAAACCAAGGGCCCGGCAGTGAGTTTCTGCCGGGCCCCACAAAACTGCGCAGCCTGTACCAGATCAGTGCCCGGTCAGCACCAGTGTGTTGACAGGCATCAGGATCAGACGCAAACGCAGACCGGCCGCATGCACCACGCCGATCGTGTCAACCACATGCAGGAAAGCCGCCTCCCAAAAGCCCAGATCCTCGTGCTCCAACCGCTCGTGGTTGTCTGTGTAGACATTGGCCAGACAATTGCTGCCCGGTGGAATGTCATCGGCCATACCTTTGTATAGCGGCTCCATATAAACCAGAATCGAGCCGGGATTGCTGTTGGTCTGCACGTCCCGCAATTCATCCGATGGACGGATCTGGCCGGAAGGAATGACATCCTGCACCTCGACCACCACAGTGGGGATCACGGTGAATGGCTTGGTCATGCAGCCCAATTCGCCAATCATGCCCGGCTTTATCACCTGAGCAGACAGCTGGCTGAAAGCGGCCTGAAAGCGGTCATGTCCGGTGTGCGATGGCACTAGAATACCAGCAGGTCGCAACAACGGGCTTACGTAGTCACCGACCTGCAGGCCGAACTGTTCGACCCGCCCCGTGACACCCGCGATGATTACGGTTTTGTCCAATTCGGTCTGCGCAGCATCCAGTTGCGCAATGGCACTTGCCAGCTGCGCGGGGATCAGTTCTTCAATCTGCTGCTCAACCGCAGCACGTTTGGATTCCGCCGCAAGAACCTGGGCCTCTCGCTGGGCAACAAGGTTTTCCAGCCTCTCAATCTCGGCCAA
Organism: Ruegeria sp. CDSA141; assembly: GCF_059612005.1. Classification (NCBI taxonomy): domain Bacteria; kingdom Pseudomonadati; phylum Pseudomonadota; class Alphaproteobacteria; order Rhodobacterales; family Roseobacteraceae; genus Ruegeria; species Ruegeria sp. CDSA141. The sequence continues at coordinate 15,623 of NZ_JBXWPT010000001.1, read as the reverse complement.
CCTTACCGCGCTTGAACCTTCGTCACGCAGGGTTGTGTTGCGCTCAAGATCCTCCAGAGACTGCGCAAGCGCTGCCTTGGCACCGGCAATTCCAGCTTCGGCCTCGGCCAAGTCGGTTTCCGTAACTTTAAGTGAGGCCTGCACCTGTGCAATCTGCGCATTTGCCGCCTGAACCTGTGCAGTCTGACTAAAATCCTCGATCCGGAAAATCGGTTGCCCAGCGGTTACCAGCTCGTTGTTCTTGACAAAAACCTCGGAAACACGGCCACCCAATTGCGGCAGAATGGTCACTGTCCGGAAATAGGACGCCGCGGTTTTACTGGCTGGATGAAAATAAAACAGCGTGGTGATCACGGTCAGCGCCAGAATGGCACAGGTGGTCAACCCCCACCGCAGTTCGTACCACATGGTAAACAAGGTAATCTCGTGACCGATCCGCTTACCCTGAACGAACCGGCGGAACAGATAGTCGGGCAGCACCGTTATCAGGGCGCAGAGCATGGTCTCGATCATGTGGTTTGCTCCTGCGCATCGCTGGCTTCGGAATCCGGCGATGCCGGTACCGTTGTTTCAGGCACCGGTTCCGGAACAGGAGATTGACCAAGAGAACGAATGGCGTCGGCAATATTTCTAAGCGGGGTGGCAAAATCCGGAAACTGGAACCCTGCGACCAATATAGCGGCAACCCAGAAAAGCCCATTATGTGTGAACAGTGCCAGCAGCGCCAGAATACCCACCAATTGGAATTGCGGGTGATTGTTTTCGTGGGCCATTTTTTCAGGAACTGAATGAAGTGTCAGGTATCCGACACCGATCAACACCACCAGAACGACGAAAAAAACGACCATGGCGGAGAAAAGGTAATCGCTTCCGTCAGCTGCGACAACGTATCCGGGAATATGCCCTGTGGCCATTGGATGAAGGTCTGCTGCGGTCACCTTACCCTCCTGTTTATTTTGATACTTCTTTGACCGGGTTGAAGCACAATTTCAAGGCTGCTTATAGTTTGAAAACCCAAACGCGTGGCGAATGAGGAGCTTTAGGGTCAGCATGAAATTCAAGAAACCCATTGCATATCTGTCTCGAACGGATCGCAAATCATGATTGATTTCCTTATCATCGGCGGCGGAATTGCCGGGCTCAGTGCGGGTGCGCGCCTGTCGCAACATGGAACTGTGGTGGTTCTCGAAGCCGAAGACGCCCTGGGCTATCACGCATCGGGCCGGTCGGCGGCGTTGTTCGAAGAAAGCTATGGGCCTCCCTCGGTCGTCGCCCTGAACAAAGCGGGGGCCGCCTTCTTGCGCACACAGAATGGCGGGTACCTGACCCCGCGGGGTTTGATGCTGGTCGGAGCGGTTGAACAACCCGACATTTTTGAAGCCGATCGCGCCGATCTGAACATGGTGAAGATAACGATGGATCAGGCCATATCGCGCGTTCCGATCCTGAACCCGGACAAAGTCGGGTTTGCAGCCATCAGCGAAGGGGCCTTTGACATCGATACAGATCGCCTGTTGCAGGATTTCGCCCGGACCATCCGGCAAAACGGAGGAACGGTTTCGACGAAAAGCAAAGTCACCGGCATTCGAAAAGAAAAGCATTGGGTGGCTGAGGCCAATGAGATCTTTGAAGCCCGCACTCTGGTCAACGCAGCCGGTGCCTGGGTGGATGAGGTTGCACAGCTTGCAGGGCTGCCTGGTATCGGCATCACACCTCGCCGTCGGTCGATGGCGCGTCTGCCCGCCCCCGGAGGGCATGACGTTTCTGTCTGGCCCATGATGCTGGGCGCTGGCGAGACATGGTACGCCAAACCGGATGCGGGCAAGCTTCTGGTCTCACCATCCGAAGCCGATCCGGTTCCGCCGCAGGATGCCTATGCAGATGATATGGTGTTGGCAGAGGGACTGGCGCGGTATGAAGAGTTGATGACCGAGCCGGTCACAAGGGTTGAAACGAATTGGGCAGGTTTGCGCAGTTTTGCCCCTGACGGGACCTTGGTGCTTGGGCGCGACCCACTGGACCCTTCGTTTGTCTGGAGTGGCGGTCAGGGCGGGTATGGTTTTCAAACCTCACCGGCGGCCTCACAACTGTTGTGCGATCTTGTTGTTGGAAACACACCCGAGCTGGAACCTGACATAGTAGGCATGTTGACCCCTGACAGGTTGAAACGATGATCAAACGCAGCCTCCCCTCTTCTGCAAGCGTCGCCAATGCGTCTGAAGATGGCAAGCTGGTGGCCCCGGCAGCATCCCGAAACACGGACGCCCTGTGTGCATTGCTGCAAGAATGGGGGCCGTCCCAAGGCCAGGCATTGGAAATTGCAAGCGGGACAGGTCAGCATGTCAGTGCCTTCGCCGAAGTGCTGCCCGGGCTGACCTGGCAGCCTTCGGAAGTTGAACCTGAGCGGTGCGTGAGTATCGACGCCTATACCCGCAACTCGCCCAATGTCGCGCAGGTCGTAGAACTGGATGCAGCGAATTCAGGCTGGCACAGGCGGATTTACGGCAAGGATCTGATCATTCTGATCAACTTGATTCACTTGATCAGTTGGCAGGAAACCAGAACCATCGTTTCAGAAGTCGCCCAATCGCTGTCACCAAAGGGGCGGTTCATCTTGTACGGCCCATTCAAACGCTCGGGCCAACTCACCAGTGACGGGGATGTCCGCTTTCATGCGGCTTTGTTTCAACAAGACCCCGAAATCGGCTACAAAAACGACGGGGACATTCTGAATTTGTTCAAAAACGTCGGCCTGCACATGCTGGCTACGGTCGAGATGCCTGCCAACAACCTTGCATTCATTGCCGAGCGCCCTGTCGTCTGATCGAGATCAAAGTCAAACAGCTGCACCCCACTTCATATTCCGATTGCGAAATATGAAGAAGGGCACTCAGAAATGGCATGGCAAGAAAAACTCTCGGCAACACGAAAGAGTTTGCGAAACCTGAACGGTTCTATCCCCGATACGACGCGCGCATTCGGAGCGCTTGGCAAAGCCGTCAAAGAGGGCGGTACACTCGACTACAAAACCAAGGAACTTATTGCGTTAGGCATGTCGGTCAGCCTGCGCTGCGAACCCTGTATCACCCTGCATACCGAAGCTTTGATCAAGGCAGGTGCGACACGAGAGGAAGTGTCCGACGTGTTGGCCATGGCTATCCAGATGGGTGGCGGCCCAGCCATGATGTACGCGGCCAAGGCGCTGGAATGCTTCGACGAACTCTCAGCATGACAAAAAGAAAAGGCCCCGGAGGTTTCCAGGGCCTTTCTTCGATCAACCGTCCTTGCGGATGGTTTCGTTTTTAGGATCGTAAGGGCTGTCGCAGGTTACAACCGCATCCCAAAGCTTGTCCTGCATTTTGACCTTCAGCTTTGTGCCTTCGACTGCCAGCTCGGGCTTTACATAACCCATGCTGATGGACTTCTCGAATGCCACGGAATAACCGCCCGAGGTCAATCGACCCACACGCTCGCCTTCCGGTGTGTACAGTGCCTCGCGGCCCCATGGGTCGGCATCCTCCGGGCCGTCGATCAGCAGGGTACAGCACTTCACGCGCACGCCGGTCTCTTCCAGCTTGGCCTTGCCGTAGAAGTCTTTCGACAAATCAACAAAGCGCGGCAGGTCGGCTTCCAGCGGGGTCGCATCGCGGCCCAGTTCGGTGCCGAAGGCGCGATAGGATTTCTCCTGCCGCAGCCAGTTCTGGGCGCGCGCACCGACCAGCTTCATGCCGTGCTTCTCACCGGCTTTTTCAAGCAGGTCGAACAGGTAGTTCTGCATCTCGATCGGGTGGTGCAGCTCCCAGCCCAGTTCGCCGGTATAGGCCACGCGGATCGCGTTGACCGGGCACATGCCCAGTTCGATCTGACGGGCCGACAGCCACGGGAATCGCTTGTTGGACAGCGCGGTTTCCGGATCGGCGTCTTTGATGACCTCTTTCAGAACGTCGCGCGACTTGGGTCCGGCGATGGCGAAGACGCCCCATTGCGTGGTCACGTCCTGGATTTCGATGTAACCGAACTCCTCCATCTTGTCCTCGGCCGCCTTGCGGAGGTAGTCGGCGTCATACTCGGTCCAGGCACCGGCAGAGACGATGTAGTAGTTGTTCTCGCCATTGCGGACGATGGTGTATTCGGTGCGGGTGGTACCGTGCGACGTCAGCGCGTAGGTCAGGTTGATCCGACCGACCTTCGGCAACTTGTTGCAGGTGAACCAATCCAGGAACTGGGTCGCACCGGGGCCTTTGACGACATGTTTGGTGAAGGCCGACGCGTCGATCAGGCCGACGCCTTCGCGGATCGCTTTGGCTTCTTCGACAGCGTACTGCCACCAGCCTCCACGACGGAACGAGCGGCTTTCCTTGTCGAAATTGTCAGCTGCATCGACGGGGCCGAAATAGTTCGGACGTTCCCAGCCGTTGACCCATCCAAACTGAGCGCCGCGCGCTTTCTGACGGTCGTAGGCCGGAACTGTTCGCAGCGGACGGCAAGCTTCACGCTCTTCGTCCGGATGGTGCAGGATATAGACGTGCTCATAGCACTCTTCGTTCTTGCGGGCCGCGAACTCGGTGGTCATCCAGTTGCTGCTGTAGCGTTTGGGGTCCAGCGAGGCCATGTCGATCTCGGCTTCGCCATCGACCATCAACTGCGCCAGATAATAGCCGGTGCCGCCGGCGGCGGTGATACCGAAGCTGAAACCTTCTGCCAACCACATATTGCGCAGACCCGGCGCAGGACCAACCAGCGGGTTGCCGTCAGGCGTATAGCAGATCGGGCCGTTGAAATCGTCCTTCAGGCCGGATTCGGCGCAGGACGGCACACGCTCGGCCATGGCCATGTACTGATCCGCAATCCGATCCAGATCCAGCGGGAACAGGTCTGCGCGGAAGCTGTCTGGCACACCGTGTTCAAACCGCGCGGGGGCGCCGTGTTCATAGATACCCAGAATCCAGCCACCGCGCTCTTCACGCGCATAGGATTCGTTGTCCGCATCGCGCACAACGGGGTGTTCGGGGTTGCCCGCTTCACGCCATTTGACCAATTCCGGGTCTTTGTCCATGACGATGAACGTATGCTCGACCGGGATCGCCGACATCTTGATGCCCAGCATCTTGGCGGTGCGCTGTGCGTGGTTGCCCGATGCAGTGACGACATGCTCGGCAGTAATCACGACCTTCTCATCGCTCTCGACAAGATTGCCGCCTTTTTCCACCATCTTGGTGCAGGTGACTTCCCAATGGGTGCCATTCCAGTGGAAGGCATCCGCCTGCATCTTGCGCACGATCTCTACACCACGCTGACGGGCCCCCTTGGCCATCGCCTGAGTCACGTCAGCCGGGTTAATGTAGCCGTCCTCGGTGTGATAGATCGCACCCTTCAGATCCGATGTCTCGATCAGGGGCCAACGCTCCTTGATCTGGTCGGGGGTCAGCCATTCGTACGCGACATCGCAGGTCTCCGCTGTCGAGGCGTAGAGCATATACTCATCCATGCGCTCTTGCGTCTGTGCCATGCGCAGGTTGCCGACAACGGCAAAACCCGCATTCAGCCCGGTTTCTTCTTCCAGCGTCTTGTAGAAGTCGACCGAGTACTTGTGGATGTGAGTTGTCGCATAGGACATGTTGAACAGTGGCAGCAGGCCAGCCGCGTGCCAGGTGGACCCGGACGTCAACTCGTCCCGTTCGATCAACATCACATCATCCCAGCCCGCTTTGGCCAGATGATAGGCAATCGAGGTCCCAACGGCGCCGCCGCCAACGACCAATGCTTTGACTTGGGTTTTCATAACCGGGCGTCTCCCCTTGAAATCAGTTGACACCATATGGCGCACTTGAGGGGGATCGCGCGACATTCATCCGACCAGTGATATGAAAAAAACGACCCGAACATCGAAAGCGGATCGAAGATCAGGCATGAAACCCCTGATCTCAACCGCTGGAGCGACAGCGCTTGCTTGTCCCGATCGTGGTGCAGACGAGCTTCCGAGTGTCCTCTGACGGCGTCTTAGCCGCAGGTTCCTCTGGCTGTACAGGTTGAGCTTCTGCTTCGAACCAACTGTCCGAGATTCCGACACGCGAGGATACCAAGGCAAGATAACCTTTGATACCCAGCCCAGTCTCGGATGCCTTGGCTTGCTGAGAATAATCCAGCCCAGCAACGACCACCCCACAGACTGCTGCAAACCCTGCCAGATATTTTGCACTCATGTCGACCACCTGTTCTCAATCAAGTCTGTGAAACCAAAACATGTGGACGATTTGAAGGCGCAATGCGGGCCAGAACGCGAAAATCATTACGATTGGTCGGACAAAACCTTGCCGGGATTCATGATATTTTCGGGGTCCAGAGCGGCCTTGATCGCCGCCATATACTGCGTGGCAGCACCCAGTTCCTTGATGAGGTAAGGCATTTTGCCCTGACCGATGCCGTGTTCACCTGTACAGGTGCCTTCCATTGAAATTGCCAGATCATTCAACCAGCCGACAAACTCTTCGGCTTTGGCAACTTCTTCGGTATTTTCCATGTCGATCAGTAGAAGCGAGTGGAAGTTCCCATCCCCCACATGCCCGACCATTGGCGCGAGCAAACCAAGATCGGATGCCTTCTGTTGGGTGCTGGTCACACATTCCGCCAGACGCGAGATCGGCACGCAGACATCTGTGGAAATGCCACGCGCGCCGGGGCGCAGTTGCAGGCACGCCCAATACATATCATGCCGGGCCTGCCAAAGCTTGTTCCGCTCTTCGGTGGTCGAGGTCGCAGCAAAGTCAGTGCCGCCGAACTCCTCGACGATCTGACCAAAGGTTTCAGCCTGTTCCGCTGCACCGCTTTCAGAGCCATGGAATTCAAGCAGCAACAACGGCGTTTCCGGCAGGCATAGCCCGGAATAGGCGTTTGCCGCCTGAACCGACATTTCATCCAGCAACTCTATTCGGGCGACCGGAATGCCATACTGAATGGTCATCATCACAGCACGACACGCTGCATCGACCGATGGAAAAGAACACCTGGCCGAGCTGATCGCTTCGGGGATGCCCTGCAACCGCAGAGTCAACTCGGTGATGATCCCCAACGTACCTTCCGCCCCAATCAAAAGACGTGCCAGATCATACCCGGCCGATGACTTCTTGGCCCTGTGACCGGTACGGATGATCTGGCCGTCCGGCATGACCGCCTCAAGGCTGAGAATGTTGTCCCTCATCGTTCCATACCGCACCGCATTGGTGCCCGAAGCGCGGGTCGCGGCCATACCGCCCAGCGAGGCATTCGCCCCCGGGTCAATCGGAAAGAACAGACCCTGGTCCCGCAAATGGGTGTTCAGCGCCTCACGCGTGACGCCTGGCTGCACGACGCAATCCAGATCTTCGGCGTGGACCGCCAGCACCTTGTCCATCTGCATCAGATCGACCGAGATTCCCCCCGCTGGCGCATTCACATGCCCTTCCAGCGAAGTTCCAGTGCCGAAGGGGATCACCGGTACCCTGTGCGCGGCACAGGTTTTGACGATTTCCGAAACCTCCTGCGTTGTATGCGGGAAAACCACAGCATCCGGGCTCTGGTTTTCAATCCAGGTCGTGGTGTGCCCGTGCTGTTCCCGGATTGCGGCACCAGTTTGCAACCTGTCGCCAAAGCGTTGTTTCAGAACACCTATGACGGTTTCGATACCTGTTTCATTCCGAGGCAAAGCGGTCGCCTGCACCATCGTCATCCTCCCTTGCCCCAACACATCGCGGGCCTTTCAGTCTATGACTAATTGGCCCACTAAGTGCGGGCAATCCCCACAAATACCGAGGGCCTATTCGCCCAGCGCAATACCTTCGCGGCGCGGGTCGGCACCACCGCTCAGCCCGCCGCCAATTTCGATGGCGTGAAGGCCAGATGTCAGGTCACGCGGATTTACCTCGAAGCCAAGCTCGGTCAGCCCGTCAAAAAAGCCTTCTGCAGAGGTCCCGGCCTCGACGTCGTAAGTCCCGAAACGATTGACCAGATGCGGCAGTGACACGGCTTGTTGCACATCCATTCCCCAGTCGGCCCAGGCGATGATCGACTTGGCCACATAGCCGATGATCCGACTGCCACCCGGAGAACCAATAGCCAAAACCGGCGCGCCATCCTGCATCACGATGGTCGGGCTCATGGACGAACGCGGACGTTTTCCGGGCTCCAGCCGGTTGGCAATCGGCACGCCGTTACTGTGGGTCTTGAACGAAAAATCCGTCAGTTCGTTGTTCAGAAGGAACCCGTTTGTCATCAGGCGTGAACCAAAGCCGTTCTCGATGGTCGTGGTCATCGACAGCACGTTGCCATAGCCGTCCACGATCGAGATATGCGAGGTCGAGGGCAATTCCAGCGATACATCATCCGCCCAGTTTAGCGCGTGATCGAATTCTGGTTGCCCCGGTCCGACCTCTGCCAAAGCGCCTTCGGAGTCCAGCAATTCAGCACGTTGCGACAGGTACGCCGGATCGACCAGCCCGCTGGTCGGCATGGGTACGAAATCGCTGTCGGCCATGTAGCGGCCCCGGTCCGCAAAGGCGAGACGCGAAGCGTCTCCGATCAGCCGCCACGCCTCGGCGTTTTCCGAGCCCATAGCCGCCAAATCATAGCTGTTCAGCATCCCCAGAATTTGCCCCACGGTCAACGCACCCGACGACGGCGGGCCCATGCCGCAGACTTCATAGGCACGGTATTCTGCGCAAACCGGCTCGCGTTCGATCACCTGATACAGCGCAAGATCCGCTCCGGACAGAACACCGGGATTGCCGGGAGCGTTGCGAACCGTGCGCACGATATCTGCTGCAATCTCACCACCGTAGAATCCAGCCGCCCCGTCACTGGCCAACACACGCAGTGTTTCGGCATAAGCCGGGTTCATCAGGCGCTGCCCCTGCTGCAACGGTTCGCCTCCCGGCAGGAAGTATTCAGCGGTTTCCGGGAAGTGTGACAGGCGCTCGGCATCGTTTTCGACAAGGCTGGCCAGACGTGGGGACACCAGGAACCCTTCGTCCGCCAACCGGATTCCATCGGCAAACAATCCCGGCCACGCAGAACGGCCCCAGCGGCGATGCGCCTCTTCCAGCAAAGCAGCTGTGCCCGGAGTACCCACGGACAGCCCACCAACAACTGCGTCGAAGAACTTCAGCGGCTCTCCGCTTTCGTCTTGAAACAGGGTCGGTGTGGCCGCAAGCGGTGCGGTTTCACGTCCGTCCAGGGTTGTCATCTGCCCGGTCGCTGCGTCGTACCAGACCAGAAACGCACCACCGCCCAAGCCCGAGGATTGAGGCTCGACCAGGCCCAACACGACCTGCACCGCTACCATTGCGTCTGCGGCGGATCCACCTGCGCGCAATACTCTGGCTCCGGCTTCCACGGCCAGCGGGTTGGCTGCGGCAATCATCCAGGTCTCAGACGTGACCGGAATACCATCTAGCTTGGCCTCGAGCGCGGCGATGACCTCTTCTGTCATGGCCTGCACCTGCCCTTCCGTGGCCGTTTCCGGCGCAACGGCATCGGCCGCTTCCTGAGCGAACCCCTGGGTTGCACAACACAATGCAGAAAGCAGTAGAACTGAAACACGTCTCATCTGATCAAATCCTCCGATACATCCTTAATTATCAAAACTGTACGCCGAACACACTCTGAACAAGGATAAGCTGCACGGGCATGAACACACGGCAGACTTCCGCCACATGAGTTAAGCCTTTACGCCGTCTGCCAATCGACCCTGGTCAAAGCGGGTCATTCCACAGAAATCAGGCAACCACGCTTCACGCCGGGTGACCCAGCTTTCATAAGTTGGCGTCAACTGGTCTGGCGCATCAAGGCACCCAAGATGCACTTCCACTTCAGCTCCGCTGCGCGCAAAGACCGGAGAGCCGCAGCCAGGGCAAAAGAACCTGTCAACATAGCCGCGCGCTTCGCCGGAAACCTCAATTCTGTCATCCGGGAAAACGGCCGCCGCATAGAACAAAGCGCCATGATGCTTGCGACAATCCAGACAGTGACAAATCCCGACCCTGAGAGGACGACCTGAAGCTTTGATGCGCAGATTTCCACATCGGCATCCTCCTTCATAAACGTCCATTTCTGCTCCTTTCCGGAGTGCTACAGCATCGCCGGCACAACCTGATCCGGCGGGCGGTGGCCGTCTTCGAAAGTCTTGATGTTGATAATGACCTTCTCGCCCATCTCCACCCGGCCCTCCAGCGTTGCCGATCCCATATGAGGCAACAGAACCACATTGGGCAACTGCCGCAGGCGCGGGTTCACGTCAGTGCCCTGTTCGTAGACATCCAGCCCCGCCCCCGCAATTTCACCTGCACGGATCATCCGGGTCAGGGCATTTTCATCCACGACTTCGCCACGTGACGTGTTTACGATCACTGCCGAGGGTTTCATCAGTTTCAGACGACGTGCGTTCATCAGATGGAAAGTCGACGGCGTTGAGGGGCAATTGACCGAGATCACGTCCATCCGCGCGACCATCTGATCCAGGCTTTCCCAATAGGTTGCCTCCAGTTCCTGCTCAGTCTCTGGGCGCAGCCTGCGACGGTTGTGATAGTGGACCTGCATTCCAAACGCGTTTGCACGCCGCGCTACTGCCTGCCCGATCCGTCCCATGCCGAGAATACCCAGACGACGACCTCCGATACGACCTCCCAGAAAAGCGGTGGGTGCCCAGCCGGACCAATCTCCTTGCTGCATCACACTCAGACCTTCGGGAATGCGTCTGGTAACTGCCAGGATCAGGGCCATCGTCATGTCGGCGGTGTCATCAGTCAGCACACCCGGCGTGTTCGACACCAGAATACCGCGCTGACGCGCTGTGGATACATCAATATTGTCGACACCAGCCCCGTAATTGGCAATGAGCTTCAGCTTTTCGCCCGCCTGCCCCAGTAGACCGCTATCAATCGCATCAGTTACCGTAGGCACCAGCACATCGGCGTCTTGCACTGCGGCCACCAGTTCCTCGCGCGTCATCGGAGTGTCATCGTCGCGCAAGCGCACGTCAAATAACTCGCTCAAACGTGTTTCGACCGCTTCGGGCAACCGTCGCGTAACGACAACACTCAAACGTTCTCTTGGCACCTCGGCCCTCCCACTGCTTTGCAAACGGACGCGCGCCATGGCATCGTGGCGCAGGAAAAGGCGGGGCACAAGAACCCCTTTGGCATTGAGTCGACCTTTTTTCGGAACCGGATCAACAGGCATAAGAGCAGGCAGTCAGTGAGTGGTATTCGACCGGTAAAACGCCGTTGTCTGGCGGCATTATCCGTATTTCTGGTCATGCTCGGCGCGTGGGCTGCTCATGCCGACGTGAAACGTGGATCAGTCACCAACCTGCCCCTACCCCGTTATGTCTCGATGAAAGCGGCCGAAGGCAACGTTCGACGCGGACCTTCTTTGACACACCGAATCGACTGGGTGTTCAAACGACGCGGCATGCCGCTGCAGGTTACTGCCGAATACGGCAATTGGCGAAGGGTTCAGGACCGCGACGGCGCTGGAGGCTGGGTTCACTACGCTTTGCTGTCGGGCGTTCGGACAGTGCTGGTTGAAGCCGAAATGCTGCCTGTCTATGCCCGACCTGATCCGACCTCGCCCGTGAATGCGCATTTCGAATCCGGGGTAGTGGCCCGGCTGGGAACCTGTTCGCTGGACTGGTGCCGGATCACCGCCGGCGGGTATCGGGGTTGGACATTGAAATCGAACCTTTGGGGTGTCGACCCGTCCGAGATTCGCGAATAACCACTGGGCTGAACTCCCCCGCATCGCGGACTCGCGACAAGGTGTTTGAGTTTCCCGCCGATATGCTGTGAAACTCGACCAAAACGGAGACGATCATGCGCGCAGTTACATATTCCACCTTCGGAGACCCGGCTGATGTCCTGCGGATACAGGACCTCCCTCCGGTCCGGCCGGGTCCGGGCGAGGTCACGGTAGAGCTGTCCTTTTCCGGAGTGAACCCTTCCGACGTCAAAGCCCGCGCTGGGACCAGACCGGGCGTGACAGAGCCGCAGTTCCCCCTGATCATCCCGCACAGTGACGGCGCCGGTGTGATCTCGGCCGTAGGCGATGGAGTATCCGCATCTCGGATCGGACAACGCGTGTGGATCTGGAACGGGCAATGGCAACGCCCGTTTGGCACCGCCGCCAGCCACATCACTCTTCCCGATGCGCAGGCCGTCGCTCTGCCGGATACAGTGTCGTTACAGACCGGTGCGATTCTGGGCATCCCCGGTCTCACCGCCAGCCATGCGGTGTTTTCAGGCGGCTGCCCCGATGGGCATACGATCTTGATACACGGTGGCGCGGGCACCGTCGGCTTTCTGGCTGTTCAACTTGCCAAATGGGCAGGCGCGCGTGTGATCGCGACCGCCAGCCCTCGCAACTTTGACAGGGTCAAGGCAACCGGGGCAGATATCGTACTTGATTACGCCAGCGAAAATCTTTCGACCGAGATTCTCGAAGCAAATGGCGGGCAAGCAATCAGTCGAATAATCGACGTCGAATTCGGCCGAAACATTCAAACAAACGCCGTGGTCATCGCCGAGAACGGCCGCATCAACGCCTATGGCTCTGCCCAAGACATGACACCCGTGTTTCCGTTCGGACCGATGATGTTCAAAGCCATGACGCTTGAGACCATTTTGATTTATCTTCTTCCGTCGGATCTGCGTACCCTTGCCGTGAAGACTCTTCACAGGGCCTTGGCTGATGGCGCTTTGATCTGCCCTGTTCAAAAGGTTTTTGCACTGGAAGAATGCGCGTCCGCTCATGCAGTGGTGCAGGACGGAAACCGTACCGGAGCTGTGTTGATCGACACCAAATGACCGCCCTGAAAAAAATCTGTTCAACGTGAGTTTTTTTGACAAAACGCTCTTGATCCCTGCCAGCAACAATCGTAGATAGCCGCTCACCGTTGGGGTGTAGCCAAGTGGTAAGGCAGCGGTTTTTGGTACCGTGTATCGTAGGTTCGAATCCTACCACCCCAGCCATCTTTTCGCGAAAAGCCAGAAAAATAAGGGGAAAACCTCCCCTTCCTCCCGTCGTGTATCCCAGTCCTCCGGCTGTGAGATACAAGGTGGGATACCCGACCATTTGGACTTGCCCTTTTGCACCCCTATCAGCTTTTTGGCATAGTGTTCAAAGCTGGTGGCTTTCTTCTTGGCGTGGTCGCTGTTGGCTATGCTGCGGTACGTGTCGGCAAACTCTTAAGCCACTTCCATGGCCTCGATCCGTGATTTTTCCTTTGTGGACCGCAGTACATATCCGCCCTTCATTGGGTCCCAAAGGCGAACGTGCCAAAAGGGGCTACGATCATACTGTAGGATAGCCAGCCCTCGACGCAGAGGTTTTTGCTTGGAGATTTGGTTTTTTTGAATCTTTGGACAAGTCGGAGCCGAATTAGGAGCGCATAACAGTGCATAACTTTTACGGCTGAAATTTTGAACTCTCAACGTTCGGAATTTACAAAATATTTCAGTTATTTAATGGTGCCGGGGGCGTACTGAACCAACCCTGAAAATGGGGTCTTCGAGCCGCCGTAGTACAAACCGTAGTACGCAACGCGCCTGTTGACCTTGGCTTGGCTGTCGCGATACCCCTTGCTTTGCTGACGGGAGACCTGAAGAAGGTGCCTGTAACGGGAATAGAACACCGCCCCCTGGCACCATTCCCAACAGGTAAGCTACTGTTTCCCTTCAGCTTTAACTGGAGCTGACCAAGGGCGTAGTACATGCTGGAGCTATGCCGTTGCTTTCAGCCATTTGCTCAGCACTTCAAGCGGATAGCCCTTGCCATATCCATGCCCTACGCCTTCGGTTTGCCATCCACCTATCTGGTCGACGATGTCGGACGGACACTCGACAGCGCGAAGCCTGTCACGCATCGAATGACGAAAGCTGTGCATGGTGCAACGGTTCGGTACATATGACTTCATCCATTTGTTCAGCGCGGCACTGGCAGAATTAGCGTTCGTGGTTTTCGATTTGTTGTACCGGGGAAAAGCGAACTGGCTGTCAACGTTCTCAGATAGCAAGCGCTTGGCGGCCCATAGTGACGCCCCGACCAGAGGCACCTTTCGATTGCTACCTGATGTCTTCAACCGACGCCAAGGATGCTCTTGGACAACTACGTGAGGCACTGGGTCATTCAGCGCGAAATCTTCTTTGAGCAAACCCGCAGCTTCTGCAAGCCGCATCCCTGTGTCCGAGACCAGAGCAACCAGCCATCGCAAGTCGTCATCAAGGGACTGGCATTTGGATTGCAGAGAGCGGATCGCTTCGATTGGCACAGGTTCACGATCTTCGACACCGGCACTTCTGTCGTAGTACACACCAGCGAATGGGTTGCTCAGTGTGATACCGGCTTCAGAAGCAGCGAAATTGATGACTGATCTGACGGTCCCATAGATGCGGGTGATACTGCTACCCGCCAATTCTCGCTTCACCAGCTCGTCGCGAAACGCATTTGCATCCGCCTTGGTATAGCTTCTGATGTCTTTGTCCCCGCAGACATCCAAGACATAGCCACACGACCGCTCAGCAGCCCTTTGGAAGGTGATTGGACGTCCTTGCCTCTTTAGCTGCAGATAGACTGACACGGCTTCTGAGAGCTTTACAGCGTCAACGCTGGCTTGATCGGTGCATGACATCGAAGACCCAAGCTCGGCGGCAGCTCCCATCCTCAGAAGATGCTTACCCGGTAGGTCTACGTCTTGGATACGTAGGTGATACCAGTGCTCATCCAGTTGCTGAGCAGCTCTTTGCGCTCGGGACTTTGCGACCGCCGCTGATCTTGTCCGCAGCGAGAAGGATATTTTTCCGGTGGTATAGTGGTGATCGAGGTCCTTCGGGACCCGTCGTGTGAAGTAGAAGACCCCTGCTTTCACAAATGAGAAGGGAACGGTTTTGTTCTCCAGCATGTACTACGCCCTTGGTCAGCTCCAGTTAAAGCTGAAGGGAAACAGTAGCTTACCTGTTGGGAATGGTGCCGGGGGCGGAATCGTAAAAATGCGGTAAGCATCTAAAATTAAACACGAAAGTCATATCCAATTGCCTTCAATACCCCTTTTAATACCCCCAAGGGAATTCTCATATCATTTCAAGTATTTGATTTATTTATGTGATTCCGCGTTCTGGAATCGCACCAGTCGTCCTTCTGCGTCCATTTTTGCCCAATACAATGCAAGCTAGTCCAACCGCCAAACGTCGTCCAGTCTGCTATTATCTCTTTGAAAAATGCGCCTATTCTATTGTTGGATGGACCACCTTCCGCTTGATTAAAGGCGACTTCGCGGAAGAAGCAGAGGATCCTCCGTCAGACGGCCCCAAACGACCCAGAAGGCAAGCTTCGAATACCGTAAAACCCAAGATTTCTGAGCGCTAACACATGGTTGGCGCAAGTATATGGATTAGAGGACGAATATGGCACCTAAGCGAGCTTCGCGTAGCCGCCGAACGAATTTAGACAATTTATGGTTGTTGCCTTGATGCCCCATACAAGATATCGGGGACTGGGTGCACCGAGGACCACCTTAAACCCTAGGCTCTAGACTCATTGATTTACAGCCAGAACAGCACGGTGGCTGCTAGAGCGATGGCCGACAGGAAGACTTTTGG